>JAPOHG010000001.1 GCA_029979565.1 bacterium | reverse complement strand
CCTCCGTCGCCAAGCCGCCGATATGCTGTGGATGGTGCCCGAGGTGGTAGCCTGATCCTTTACGCCAGCACTTGATACACAAGCAACGCCAATCCATAGGCAAATAGCGTAAACCCGATGGCTTGCGCCAAGGCCCAGGGCCAACTCTTCAGTTCCTTTCGGACGATGACCACGGTGCTCATGCACTGCATGGCGTACATGTAGAAAATCAGCAGCGATGCAGCTGATGCCGTATTCAACAGTGGCTTCCCAGTCGCAGGGTGCACCTCCTGGGTCAAGCGTTGTTGCAACTGCCGAATGCGGCCTTCATCCGAACCTGCATCTGTGCCGCCGGGGAACAAAGTGCTCATGGTTCCGACAAACACCTCCCGTGCCGCGAATGAGCTGAGGATGGCAATGCCCATGCGCCCGTCGTACCCCAAGGGTCGCACGGCCGGTTCAATCCAGCTGCCAAGATGCCCGAGCCACGAGGCCTCCATGCGGGCCGCCTCCACGTCCTCGGGTGCTGCATCCGCCAACAGGGCATACCGGTCTTCTACCGCCTCCATTGCATCCGAAGGACCGAATTGGCTCAATCCCCAAATGACCATCGAGATGACCAAGATGACCTGCCCTGCACTGGACACAAAACTCCATCCCTTGCTGCCCATTTCCCGCGCTACCTCACTGAACCGTGGCCACCGGTAAGCGGGCCATTCCATGGTGAACTGGCCTTCGGTTTTGTTGGGCAGCCCTCGGTTTAAGGCCCAGGCCAAGGCGAGGGCCGACAACGAGCTGGCCACGTAGAGTCCGAACAGAAACAACCCCTGAACCTTGAATCCCAGGACAGTTGTGTTGGGCACCACAAACCCAATCAAGAATGCGTACACCGGCAGCCGCGCCGCGCAGGTCATCAAGGGCGTGACCAAGATGGTGATGAGCTGCTCGCGTTTGCCGGGGATGGTCCGGGCCGCCATGACCGCCGGCACGGCACACGCCATGCCTCCAATCAGCGGCACCACGGAGCGCCCGCTCAAGCCCAGTCGTTCCAGAAAACGATCGCCCAAAAAGCCCACCCGGGCCATGTAACCGGTCGCTTCCAAGGCGCTCGTCAAGCCGAACAAAATCATGATTTGAGGCACAAAGACTACGATTCCGGCGATGCCATTCAACACCCCGTCAAGGAGCAGCCCTTTCCACCAACCCTCGGCCAAGGCTCCGTCCGCGGCTTGGTACAACCATCCAAACGCTCGGTCTACAGCATCCATGGGTGCTTCGGACCACGCATACACGGCCTGAAAAATCCCAAAAAACACCCAGGCCAAAATGGCATGGCCCCACAGGGGGTGGGTCAAAATACGGTCGATGCGCGTGGTTCGTTCGGAGGCCTCCTCCCAAGGGAATTCCGGGCCGTTTGGAATGAGGGCTGGGGCGTTGTTGCGGATGTGCTCCATGCGCCAACCTGCCTCTTTAAGTTGGAGTGCCGCAGACGATTCTTCGTGCTGTGCACGGGCGGCTGTGAGTGCTTTGGTTTGTGCGTCGTTGAGCCAATCGGGCAGGCCACTGGTCCTGAGGTGCCAGGCGAGTTGCGTAGCTGGGGCGCTTGGAAAATGTGCGCGCAAGGCATCAATGTTGGCATTCCACGCCGGCGGAACTATCCGATTGTCGCTGTGGGTGCTCACGCGTGCTTCAGTAGCCATGAGCGCAGCATTCAAGGTGTCTTTACGCTCCTTTTCGAAGTGAAACGAAAAGGCGGGGACGCCCAGCCACGCTTCAAGGGTTTCGAGGCGCACATCCGTGGCATCGGTGCGGTTAATAATGACGGCTGCGGGGAAGCCCATCTCCAAGACTTGCAACGCCAAGAACAAACTGCTTCGGACATGGGCACTGTCCAGGATAATCCAGACCGCATCGGGTTGGAGCTTGGCGTCGAGCAATTCCCGTTGGGTGATGCGTTCGTCGTCCGCTTTGGCAAACAGGCTGTAACTCCCCGGCAGATCCACCAGCTTTACTTCGGGTCGAGCTTTCCACGGAGCCTCGTAACGCTCAACGGTAACGCCGGGCATGTTGCTGACCTTGGCTCGGCGCCCCGTAAGGCGATTGAAGAGCGTGGTTTTGCCACAATTGGGGTTGCCGACGAGCGCGATTTTCACGGGTCAAATTTCGGGGTTTCCAAGGCAGCCTCCTATCCCACGATTGGGGGATTCAGTGGCGCACCAACCATTGGGCCGGGTCTTGCGGTGAGTGGCTGTTGCCTTGGACGCGCCACACCTCAAAGTGCAGGGTGGATTGGCCATTGGTGGTCAATACGGTGCCAATTTTCTCCCCGGCTTCCACTTGACCCCCTTTGGTGACGTCGGCTGTCATCAGGCTGCTGTAAACCGTTCGAAAGGCGCCGTGCGACAGGATGACGGTCCAGCCGGCTCCGGGTATTTCGAAGGTGCTGGATACGGTGCCGCCAAAGACAGAGAGGACCGAACTCCCTGCTTCGGTGGAGATGTCGATGCCGTTGTTGTCGATGGTGATGCCGGGCAGGCTCGGGTGCGGCTGCCGACCGAATTTGCCGGTGAGTACGCCTCGCATGACCGGCCAAGGCAAGGCCGCACGGTTCCGTTCGAACGCGGCGGAGGCAATTTTCCCTTCCGGCGTGAGCGCAAACTCGCCTGCAGAACTCTCACGTTCGGCTTTCAATTCTGCTTCAATGATTTTGCGAATGGCGTTATTGAGGCGTTTTTTCTCGGCCTCTGCCTTTTGGACCTGGGCGCGCAAACGGGACTCTTCACCTTTCAGCGATTCCACAAGGGCCTGCCGCTGGTTGCGGTCATTTGCCAAGCGGTTGCGCTCGCTGCGAACGTCGGCCAGCACGCCTTCCAATTCTGATCGTTTCGTTTCCAAGGAAACTCGGTTTTCCGCTAGTTGCAGTTGCGAATCTTGAATCTGTTCCACTTGTTCTTTTCGGAGCGAGGAATAGGATTGAAGCAATTGGAATCGAATGACAGCCTGGGCGAAGTCTTCTGCGGCAAAAACATACATCCAGGGGTTGTGTCCGAGGGAGTGCTTGTAAGCTGCCTGGATCATTCGGGCATATTCATCCTTCATCGCGGCGATGTGCCCTTCGAGCGCTCGGATTTCCGAATCCGTATTGGTCATGGACCGCTCAAGGGCCCGAATCTCTGCTTGATGGTGCCGGATGAGTTGCTCACGGAGGTTCATGCGCTCGTTCACCAACCGGAGCTGGACCAGGGCGTCCTTTTTGTTGGAAGCCGTTTGGTTGAGGAGCTTTTCAGTGGTGGCAATTTTCGCTTGAATCGCATCGCGTTCCTTTTGCAGGTCAGCCTTGTTTTGGGCATGAGCCATAACAAAGGTTCCGAACACGGTGATTCCGGCCAGGATGAGCGCGCGTAAGCTCACGTTAGAAGCCGGTGCGTTGTTCATAGCCTTCTGGGATTTCAAAGGGGAAATCATACGCCCGACCAAACCGTTTGCGCATCACTTCCCACTCCATGGTTGCCGCCCCGTCGACGGTGCTGATCAAGACGCGACAGGCATTCGGAAACCTTCCGCCTTCAAATTCCTCGAATTCGCTTCGTTCGAGGGTCAACGACCGCTGGTAGTACAGGTCGTCAAACTGGTCGCGCACCGGGTCGAAGGTCACCCCGTCGAACCAATGCCGCTTGATGAGCAAATCTTCATCTTCGGCCCGATTGCGCAGCCGCTCGTAGCGGCGTGTGGGCAATTGGATGTTCAAGGAATCTTCCGGTTCCAGGTCGTTGTCGTTGACCCCGACCAGTCGTCGCACTTTGCGTTTGTACTTTCCGATCAAGGCATAGTTGTCGCCGTCGATTTTGGAATTGAATTTGTCCTGATTGGGATTGAGTCCCATTGGGAACCCGCCCAGGATGGCTTGGACATCTTCAAAGGCCAAGGGTGTATCTGCCCAATCACCGAGTGCTTCGTAATTCCCTGCGTAATAAAACTTATTGCCCGGGACTTTGCTGACGAATAGCACTGTGTCGGGCTCCAACATGATGCGGGCCACCTCGACCCCCAATGCGGGCGAGATGCTCATCCAAATGGCACTGTCCCGGGCCATTCGAACGGAGGCCTTGAAGGACTCCCGCTGGCCATCGGCATCCACCGTGACGTCCAACCGCATGCCGACCCAGTCCCATGCTGCGGCCCGTTCGTCATAGCGCTCGAGGATTTGGCTGACGTTCAGGTTCTTCAGCGGCTTGCCACGGGCGATGCGCGCCGAATTGGAGCACCCCGTTCCCAAGCTTAACAGGACACTAAAGGCCAAGAAAAGGAGGGGCCTTTGTGTCATTCGTGCGCTTGAATTTTGACGTTTATGGCATCGGTCTCCCCTCCGGTTTCAAGGGCCCGCTTCCAAGAGGCCACGGCTCCAGCGATATCGCCCATGGCCAATCGAATGTCTCCGTCGTGTTCCCAGAATGCAGCGCCTTGGCCCTTGGATTGAAACAAGGCTTGCGTTATGAAATCAAGGGCTTCTGGGTATTGCCCGTTTTTGTACAGGGCCCATGCATGGGTATCCATGAAGTTGGGTTCCGTAGGGGCCAATTCCATCAAGCGCGTACTCAGCTCCAAGGCGCGGGGGAGATCCTCGTCCGCCTCGGCGAGGTAGTATGCGTAGTTGTTCAATACCGCCGGGTTGTCTGGCAAGCGCTGAAGGCTTTTTTCGTAAGCCGCGAAAGCGCGGGCGGGCTCACCAATCTCGTGCAAAGCGTCGCCCAGCATGCCGTGCATGAGGCCCTCCATTTCTGGGGCATCCAAGATGACGCCGAGCCCCCGTTCCAACCATTGAACCACGGCTGTAAAGTCCGCCAATTCGAGTGCGGCTACAGCGGCGTAATAGGCAAAATTCGCATCGAGGGGAAATAAATCCACGGCATGGGCGGCATGAGCCAGCATGTCTTTCGCACGTTCCAAGTCCGCGTCCAACGCGATGAGGTTGGTCCAAGCCAAAGGATCCGCGGGATTCGCCTCGATGGCGGCCTGAGCATGCACGATGGCTGCTCCGGGACGGCCTTGTCCCTGTTCGTAATCCGCGGCAAGCAGGTGGAGGTCAGCTGATTTGGGATGTTGGCCCAAGGCGGCCTCCAAGAGCGCTTCGACCATGGGATTCAATCCGGGGTCAACGGAGGCGATTTGAAGGTATTGCACCAGGATTTCTCGTTTCTCCTCGATGAAGACATCCTGTGAGGCAAAGGCAATCAAAAGGGCCTCCTGTGCTTTGCCGATTTCATTGAGTGCGGTGTAGAGGTGGGCCAAATCCAGCTGCGCTACGCCGTTGCTCGGGTCATCGTTAACCACCTGAAGCAAGGCTGCCAGCGCCGCCTCGTCCTGGCCGGTGGCCCTGAGCATTTGCGCCCATTGCAATTTGAATTCGGCGATGTCCGGAAACTCGGCAACCGCTTCTTCCAGTCCGTGGTAGATGGCTTCGTAATCGCTGAGCAATTCCAAAAAGTATAAGCGTTGCAAGCGCACATCGGGATCCCCGGGGGTCTGCGTTTCATAGGCATCACAAAGCGCGAGTGCTGTAGCGGGCTCACCGGCATCGGCGAGTTTCATGCCCCAATCGTAAATCCAATCAAGGTCACCAGGGCGTGCCTTCACCACCCACAGCAGGTCTTCCAATGCCAATTCTGCATCGCCCAAAGCAAGCCAGGCTTCGGCGCGGTATTCATGTGCCCAGCGGTGGTCTTCATCTGCCTCCAGTACCGGGTCGAGGTGGGAGATTGCCGATTCGTACTGTTCGCGTTGCAGGTCGATTTTGGCCAGGTCGAATCGCAGCGCCCGCTCTGCAGGTTGCATGTCCAAGCACGCGAGGAATGACGTATAGGCCAAGTCCAAATCCCCTTTGGCCAGGTGGTTTTGGGCCTCGAAATACGTGCGCTGGAAACCTTCATCGTACACCGGCAGAACGGCCAGATCCGTGGGGCCTTTGCAGCCGCCAATGGCCAAAGCCGTCAAGGCCATGAACGCATATCCGATGAACGATGGGGTGCGCACGTTTAGCTGATTTCGTTGTAATCGCCGAGGCTCACATTGCTGGGAACACCGAGCATGCGGGCGTGGTTTCCAATCATGGCATCGCGAACGACCTTGTTTTTCACGACAGAATGGGCTTGAATGAGGGAATTGCTCACACGGGCGTCTTCAATGGTCGTGCCTTCTCCGACACTCACATGAGGGCCGACTACGGAATTGACAATTCGTGCGCCAGCGCCGATGTGGCAAGGGGGTAAAATGACGCTGCTCTCAATGATGGCATCGTCCGGAACCAGGAGCTCATCTGCTGTCAGGTCAAGAATGCGTTGATTGGTATCAACCGTAGCCACCTTGTTGCCGCAATCCATCCAGTCCGTTACGGCACCGGGCTCAAAACGCAATCCGGCTTGGGTCATGTTGCGCAAGGCATCGGGCAATTGGTATTCGCCCCCTTTGATGATGTTCTCGTCGATGAGCCGCTGCAGTTCGCGCTTCAGTCGTTCTCCGTCTCGAAAGGCATAAATGCCGATCATGGCGAGGTCCGACACAAATTCCGAGGGCTTTTCCACGTAGTCCGTGATGGCACCATCGTGATCGGTCACCACCACACCGAATGCGCTGGGGTTGTCCACTTGCTTGACAAAAAGCACCCCGTCCGCGGTTGGATCAATGGAAAAGTCTGCGCGAAAAAGGGTGTCGGCAAACGCCACAACCACCGGCCCGGTCAAGCACGCCGCTCCACACAAAATGGCGTGTGCGGTGCCCAACGGCTCTTCTTGGTAACAGATGTGACCCTTGGCGCCAAGGCGATCCGCGACGGCGAGCAGCTGGGCTTCCACTTCCGCCCCGAAATCGCCGATGACGAAGGCAATTTCCTCCACAGGTTCGGTACTCATGGCGACGATGTCTTCCGCCAAGCGTTCCACAATGGGCTTCCCACCAACAGGTACGAGAGGCTTGGGTACGGTGAGCGTATGGGGCCGAAGGCGGCTGCCGCGGCCGGCCATGGGGATGACGATGTTCATGGGGTGTTCAGCTTATTGGGTTCCTGTGCTACCAAAGCCGCCGGTACCCCGCTGGCTTTCGGGTAAATTTTCGGTTTCGCTCCAAGCAATGCGTTCGTACCTCGCGAGCACCAATTGCGCTATGCGTTCCCCGTTTTCGATGGTGAAGGGTTGCGTTCCGTGGTTGATGAGGAGTACACCGATCTCACCGCGGTAGTCCGCATCGATGGTGCCTGGAGCGTTTAGCACGGTGATGCCGTGTTTAAAGGCGAGGCCAGACCGCGGTCGGACTTGGAGTTCAGTGCCTACGGGCAGTGCCGCGAAGAGGCCGGTCGGTATGAGTTGATGGGCGCCGGGTTGAAGCACCACCGGAGCATCGAGCTTGGCGCGCACGTCCATCCCGGCGCTGGATGGTGTTGCGTATGCGGGCAGGGGATGGCCGCTGCGGTTTCGGATGAAAACCTGCGCTTCAGTGCTCATTTTCCGGGAAATTGGGGTTTGCGTTTCTCAATGAAAGCGCGGGTGCCTTCCTGAAAGTCTTCCGTTTCAAAGCTGGCTCCGAAACATGAAATCTCCGCCTCAAAACCGTTGATGCCTTCTTCATAACCGGCCAGTACCGCTTGGATGGCAGTTTGAAGAGCCCGCGGGGAATTTTTCATCATTTTTCGTGCCATAGCGTCTGCGGCCTCGAGCAGGGATTCCAAAGGCACCACTTGGTTGACCAAGCCGCACGCCAGTCCGTCGGCGGCACTGACCATGCCGGCGGTCAAGATCATTTCCAACGCCTTGCCCTTTCCGACGACCTGAGGCAGGCGTTGGGTTCCGCCGTAACCGGGGATGACCCCGAGCGACACTTCAGGCAATCCCATGCGGGCATTTTCCGAAGCGATGCGCACGTGGCACGCCAGGGCCAATTCAAGTCCACCGCCCAAAGCGAATCCATTGATGGCGGCAACAACAGGTTTTGCACTGCGTTCGATTCGGTTGAACAAGAGGTCCTGTCCGTGTTGGGCCAGTCGCTTTCCCTGTTGGGCGTTGAAGTCTGCGAATTCTTTGATATCGGCTCCGGCGACAAACGCTTTTTCACCGCTTCCGGTCAGGATGATGACTTTGACTTCGGGTTGGGTCTGTGCGATTTCAAGTGCCTCGGCCAATTCGGCAATCACTGCCGCATTCAGGGCGTTTAAGGCTTCTGGCCGGGTGATGGTTAAGGTAAGAACACCCGCGTTGATGGAAGAGTGAATCAAGGAATCGGACATGGGGAAATCGCCAGGAATGAAAGCCCCAAATTACGAAATGAGCCGGCAGGAATGAGCGATGGATGTGCGCGTTGTTCACCGGAGGTTCTTGGGACGTGAGTCCAAGAGTTCAGCGGTGTATTCCATGGACGGGTGCTGCATGATTTGATCGGTTTTCCCTTCCTCTACGATTCTGCCATTTTCGAGGATGAGTAGCCGATTACAGAAGGAAGCCACCACGTCGAGGTCATGGCTGATGAAGAGGTAAGTCAGGCTGCGTTCACGCCCAATGCGATCCAACAAAGCGAGCACGTCGCGTTGAATTTGCACGTCCAATGCGGCCACACTTTCGTCCAACACCAAGAAGTGCGGTTCCATGGCGAGGGCACGGGCAATGACGATGCGTTGCCGCTGCCCGCCACTGAACGCGTTGGGGTATTTCGAGGCATCGCTTGCCTCAAGTCCGACCTCCTCGAGCAAGCTTTGAGCACGGCGCGTTGCTTCAGTGGCCTTCACACCGGCATGGTGCAGGACTTCTTCCAAGGCACTTCCAACGGTCAGTTTGGGATTCAGCGCAGCGTACGGATCCTGGAAAACAAGCTGGGCCCGCTTGCGGAGGTGGTCCATGCTCAATCGATTGGCAGGGTCGACGACGTTTTCGCCGAAGGTGATGGTCCCGGAGCTGGCCGGGAGCATACCGATGAGCATTCGGCCCAGCGTGGACTTGCCGCTGCCGCTTTCGCCGATCAGCCCGACCCGTTCGCCTTTTTCGATGGACAAACTCACGTCACGGACCGCACAGAAATCGCCGTACCATTTCGATGCCTTGACCGCTCGAACCAAAGGAATCCCGGTAGGTGAGTTTTGCTCAAACTTTTCAATGTCGCGGGCACGGAGCAATGCTCGCGTGTAGGGATGTGCAGGATGTAGCAATACCGATTGAACATCCCCTGATTCGACGATTCGCCCGTGTTGCATCACAAGGACACGGTCGGCAATGGCGTGCACGACATCGAGGTCGTGGGTGATGAAGATGACACCCATGCGGCGTTTTTCTTGAACCTTTTTGAGCAGGGCTAGAATGGACTTCTGAACCGTAGTGTCCAAAGCCGTCGTCGGTTCATCGGCAATGAGCACTTCAGGATCAGCAGCCAAAGCCAGAGCGATCATGACCCGCTGCTTTTGCCCGCCGCTCAGTTCGTGGGGGTATTTCTCAAAGGTCGTTTGAGGTTCGGGCAGTTCTACCTCGTTGAGCAGGGCGGTGGCGAGGGTGCGTGCTTCGGATTTCGAGCATTGACGGTGCACCAAGGCGGCTTCGGCCACTTGCCACCCGATGCGCATGGACGGGTTCAGGGACGACATGGGGTCCTGAAACACGAGGCTGAGGCCCCGTCCCAATGGCGGGTTGGCGGGCGTTCCGGCCGCGGCCCATTGCGCCCCCGATGGCTGATGCGAGCACGTACCTTCCGTGATGTGACCCCCGCGCGGGAGCAACCCGGCAATGGCGGAGCAGGTGACGCTTTTCCCAGAACCGCTCTCGCCAACAATGGCGAGGATTTCCCCGTGCTGCAAGTCGAAGTCAACACCGTGAACCACCTCGTTTTCACCAAACGAAACGGTCAGGCGTTCGACCTTCAACAGTGGAGAGTCGGGCATGGGCAGGTCAGAGGGTACCGCGGGTTTCTTGCTCGCGTTCAATGGCTTCAAACAGCGCTTTGAAGTTGCCTTTGCCGAAGGACTTGGCGCCTTTGCGTTGGATGATTTCGAAGAACATGGTGGGGCGGTCGACCACGGGCTTGGTGAAGATTTGCAGCAAGTACCCCTCGTCGTCGCGGTCGATCAGGATGCCCAACTTGCTCAGCGGCTCGAGGTCTTCATCGATTTCACCCACCCGGTCCAAGACCGTGTCGTAATAGGTGTTCGGAACCCGCAAGAATTCAATGCCACGCCGTTGCAATTCGGTTACTGTTTCGATGATGTTGGAGGTGGCCACGGCAATGTGTTGGACGCCGGCGCCCTCGTAAAAATCGATGTACTCTTCAATCTGGGATTTCTTGCGGCCTTCTGCGGGTTCGTTGATGGGGAACTTGATGCGCCCGTTGCCGTTGGACATCACCTTCGACATCAAAGCGGTGTATTCGGTGCTGATGTCCTTGTCGTCAAAGGAGATCAACTGGGCAAAGCCCATGACGCGGGCGTAGAAATCCACCCACGTATTCATCTCACCCCATCCCACATTGCCGACCATGTGGTCGACGTACTCGAGTCCCACCGATTCAACGGGAACGGTCGGATTCCACGCTTCGTAACCGGGGAGGAACACGCCGCCGTAATCCTTGCGCTCCACGAATACGTGGATGGTGTCGCCGTAAGTCTCGATGGCGCTCAGTACCACCCGGCCATTGGCGTCTTCCCGCACCTCCGGTTCGAAAACGCTTACGGCCCCGCGCTGGGTGGTTTCGGCATAGCTCTTCGCCGCGTCGTCCACCCACAAAGCCACAGCTTTGACGCCGTCGCCATGCCGGTTGATGTGGTCGTTGATGGGGCCGCCCGCCTGCAGCGGCGAAGTCAGCACCAGTGTGATTTTGTCTTGACGGAGCACATACGATACGCTCGTCTTGTTCCCGGTTTCGAGGCCGGAGTATGCGATGGGCTTGTAGCCCCAAGCGGTCATGTAGTAGTACGCGCTTTGCTTGGCGTTTCCGCAGTAGAGTTCAATGTGGTCCGTGCCGAGCAGGGGCAAGAAATCCTCAGCCTCCGGCACCACTTTTTCGAGCGTAGGAGTGGGTTTGTGGTTCATGGGGTTCATTTCATCCCGGGGTCTAACCAAGATTGGTGGTAATCGTCGTGTTCAATGGCCAGGGCCGCCTCCGTCACTTGAAGCGGACGAAACGTGTCGACCATGACGGCCAGTTCTTCGGTCTTTGTTTTGCCAATGCTTCCCTCGTACGTGCCGGGGTGCGGTCCGTGGGGGATGCCCGCCGGATGCAAGCTGATGTACCCGCGGTCGATGCCGGTGCGGCTCATGAAATCGCCCTCGACGTAGTACAGCACTTCATCCGAGTCGATGTTGCTGTGGTTGTACGGTGCGGGAATCGAAAGCGGGTGGTAGTCGTACAGCCGCGGCACGAAACTGCAGATGACAAAGGCATCCGTCTCAAACGTCTGGTGGACCGGTGGTGGCTGGTGCACCCGACCTGTGATGGGCTCAAAATCGTGAATGGACAGCGTGTAGGGGAAGTGGTACCCGTCCCAGCCAACGACATCAAACGGATGCGCGGCGTAGATGTATTGGTGGATGGCGCCTTGCTTCTTGATGTGGATGGGAAACTCACCGATGGCATCGTTGGTTTCCAACTCGACAGGCGGGTGCATATCCCGTTCGCAGTAGGGGCTGTGTTCGAGGTGCTGCCCGAAGTGGTTGCGGTACCGCTTGGGGGTGTGCACCGGGTGGGCCGATTCGGTGATGAAGAGCCTGTTGTTCGGACCGTCAAAAGCAAAGCGATGGATGATGCCTCGAGGGATTACGATGTAGTCGCCCGGCTTGAAGGGCAACTTGCCCAGCATGGAGTGGAGCGTTCCTGAGCCTTCGTGCACGAAGACCACTTCATCGCAGTCGGCGTTTTTGAAGAATTCCGTTTCGCCCATGCTCGCCGTTGGCGCAGCCAGGTGAATGGTCACGTCGGAATTGAACAGCACCGCGGTCCTGCTTTCGAGGTAATCCGCAACGGGTTTCACTTGGAACCCTTCGAGCTTTCGGCTCAACAGGTTGTTTTCAATCGCCGCTTTTGGTCGAACATCGCGTGATGCACCGACGCGTTTCACCATGGTGGGGCGGCGGAGGTGGTAGAGCAACGAGCTCATTCCCACGAAGCCAATGGTTCCAAACAACTGCTCGTGGTGGAGGCTTCCGTCGTCTTTTCGGAATTGCGTGTGCCGCTTTTCAGGCACCGTTCCAAGTTTGTGGTAAAACGGCATGGCGAAAGGTTTGACTGCTAAGTTAGTTTGCCTGCGACCGCTTTAAAACCGACCGGGGCAAATTAGCTGTTGGGGCCGCGAATTGTGCGGACCCAGTTCGGGAGTTTGCCTTCTTTTGTCAAGCGCCAACGCAATGACAACCTACCGTCAGAAGGCCGGGGTGATTCCGGCGTCAAACGATTCTTGCGGACGAGGGATTTGACGCTTACCCCGCTTCGCTGCGATGCTTCCCAAATGCTCTCTTCTGGCCGCATTTCCAGCCACAGTGTCTGACCGCGGGTGCGCTTGGGCTGGAGGTAAATGACCTCGCCTGTTTTCGGGGCGTAGGTCCCGTTCTTTCGGTCAATGTCATTGTAGCGGTACAGCTGCCAACCCATCAGATCCAATTCGACCGCGAGGGCATCGTAGGTGTCTCCCGATTCGGCTAAGATGTATTGGATGTAATTCTCGCTGGTTTGGATGCTGCGGCGGCCTATGGTGTTGGCGGACTTGGCCGGATTCAGTTCTTTGTTCTGAACCGTTTCGAGCACTTCATTTCGGGCGGTCGCTTGTTCTGCCTCGGCCGTTGCAAACGCCTCCCGGTCAGCCTGCAATGCAAGGCCCTGTTCATCATATTGGTCCAGGTCGTATCGTTCGATGAGCTCAATGAGCAGGTGGGCGTATTTGGGGTTGGTCGCGTACCCGCATTTCTTGAGCCCTTTCGCCCAGCGTACATAGTCCGTGGGCTTGAGTTCAAACAAATCTTCGTATCGGCTGCGCTTTAGGAATTCGCTGTGGTCGTGGAAACTCTCGGAGGCGTTTTCGTAGGATCGAAAGCACTCGCCGCGGCGGTCGTCGTCGTGGTACACCCGCTCTCCGTCCCAGTCATTGTGGCATTTGATGCCAAAGTGGTTGTTGGATTTAGCGGCCAAATCGCTTCGTCCGCTCCCGCTTTCCAAGATGCCTTGGGCCAATGTGATGCTGGCGGGAATTCCGTGCACGGCCATTTGGTATACGGCTTCATCGCTCCAATCGGCAATGTATTGTTCCGGCGCACTGGGCGCTTGCGGCTGGGCATGCGCTACGAAGCATACGCCCAAAGCCATCCAAGCCAACATCCACAGGATGAGGGCAGAGAGCATTTTGGACCACGAAAAGGGAAGCGATGCAGGCATGGCAAATTTCTCCATGCAAAATTAGCGCCAGGTCAAGCCGAATAGGCCCTTCCGACTTCGCTGCTATTCACGTTCAATTGTGGATGGAGGAGCCGCTTTCTTCCCGGATCAATCCCCCTTGATCATTGAAAAAACGCCACAAGCCAGTGGGGTTCCCAATGGAGTCGTATTGCCCGGAGATGAAGGGCTTTCCGTTGGGATGCCAGGTGAAGTACCCACCTACTTGAACCCCCCTGTTGTACTGATGCACAGACCATGGTTTGCCGTCGGGATAGAAGGCTTCCCATTTTCCGTGCTTCTGCCCTTCTGCCCACCGGGACACCTTCGACAGGCGACCGGCTTCGTCGTACACTGCGATTTCAGTGGTGTCCCCCGCCGCCAAGACCACCTCGCGCTTGACGTTGCCGTTGGGCCAGCGGTCTGTATGGGTCCGCTGCTCGGTGCCCGTGCAAGCCACCATCAAAGGGAAGATCAGAAGGGCCCAGCGTGCCATTAGCGCTTGCGTTCCATCGTGAATTCAACGAGGTCCACCAGGGCCGCCTTGGCCGTCGAATCCGGGTAAACCTCGAGCAGTGCAAGTGCCTCCTTCGCCAGTTCGCGCATTTTGCCCCGGGCGTATTCCATGCCCGGACCTTGGATGATGGCATCCATCACTTCTTGGACAGCGGCGTTGTCGTTGTTGCGGTACTTGACCAACCGAATGAGCCGCCGTCGCTGCGATGGCGAGGCCACCTGAAGGGTGTGGATGAGGGGCAAGGTCATCTTGCGTTCGCGGATGTCGCCGCCGGTGGGTTTACCGATGCGTTCGCCTTCGCCCAAGTCGAGCAAGTCGTCCTTGATTTGAAAAGCCAGCCCCACGAGTTCGCCGAACTTCCGCATCCGCTCTACATCTTCCGGATCCCCTTCATTCATGGGCCTCACGGATGCTGCCCCGCAGGCGCAACAGGCCGCGATGAGGGAGGCTGTTTTGCGCTGAATGATGTCGAAATAGACCGCTTCGGTGATGTCGAGTCGCCGGGCTTTCTCAATTTGCAACAGTTCCCCTTCGCTCATGAGGCGAACGGCCTCAGACGTGATTTTCAGCAAGTCGTATGCTTCGCGGTCTACCGCCATGAGCAAGCCGCGGGAGAGCAAATAATCGCCAACGAGTACAGCGATTTTTTTCTTCCACAGGGCTTGAATGGAGAAGAAGCCACGCCTCAAGGGGCTCTCATCCACCACATCATCATGGACCAAGGTGGCGGTGTGCAGCAATTCGATGAGCGATGCGGCGATGTGACTGCGTTCACCCAATTCTTGCTGACCGCCGGCAACGGTTTGGGCGGTTAAGAACACAAACAGCGGCCGCATCTGCTTGCCCTTGCGCTTGATGATGTACCGCATGATGCGATCAAGCAAGGCCACATCGGTGCGCATGGCCGACTTGAAATGCCCTTGAAATTCGGCCAGTTCTTTTTCGACGGGAACTTGAATGCGCTGCATGCGGCTCATGGTGCAAAGGTACGGCCCTCCTCACCACACCGCGTGTACCTATCTTTGCTCAAAATCCCTCTCATGATTTACTCCATGACCGGTTACGGCAAGGCTTCGGCGCGCATCGGATTGCGCCGCTACACGGCTGAATTGCGGTCGCTCAATGGCAAACAATTGGACCTCAGTGTCCGCATGCCATCTGCGTTCCGTGCGAAGGAAATGGAGTTGAGGAAGCACCTCGGCACAGCGGTGGGGCGAGGCAAATGCGACTTGAGTCTGCAATACGCCGTGGAAGGAGCAGAGCCGCGGGAACTGAACAAGCCGTTGATTGATGCGTACGTGACGGAACTCAGCCGGCTGGCTGCTGGTCGAGGATTCCCGGACAAAGACAATGCCTTGTTGGCCATGGCCATGCGTTTGCCTGACGTCATTCAGCAAGCCAACGATGAGATTGATGAGGAGGAGTGGAAGGCCATTGCCGCTTTGGTTGATGAGGCCGTGGACCAATTTATCCGTTTCCGGGAGGAGGAGGGCAAGTCGCTAGAGGCTGATTTCAACCAACGCATCCACAGCATCCAGTCCTTACAAGAGGCGGTGGAGCCATTGCTGCAGGCACGCGTTCAACGCATCCGGGATCGCATTCAAAACAATTTCAACGAACTCCAGGATAAGGGCAGATTGGATGAAAATAGATTTGAGCAAGAGATGTTGTTTTACATGGAGAAGCTCGATGTTTCAGAAGAATTGGTGCGGCTATCGGCCCACTGCG
Source organism: bacterium (assembly GCA_029979565.1). Classification (GTDB taxonomy): domain Bacteria; phylum Bacteroidota; class Bacteroidia; order Flavobacteriales_D; family Sanyastnellaceae; genus UA16. Next base: position 248,810 of record JAPOHG010000001.1, on the reverse strand, counting down.
TGCACTTTTTGGATGTCATGGGACAAGACCCGGGGCAGGGCAAAAAGCTCGGGTTCATCGCCCAAGAAATTGGACGTGAAATCAACACCCTCGGCAGCAAGGCCAACGATGCTGATATGCAACGCATCGTGGTGCAGATGAAGGATGAGCTCGAAAAAATCAAAGAACAGGTCCTCAATGCCCTCTGACACCCATGGAAAAGCGGTCATTTTTTCCGCGCCTTCCGGTGCGGGTAAAACCACCATTGTGCGGCACCTTTTGGGGCACCCGGAGCTGAACTTGGCGTTTAGCATCAGCGCCACGACTCGCTCACCACGAGGCACCGAACAAGACGGCGTGGACTACCATTTCTTATCGATTGAGGCATTCCAGAAGCGGATTGACTCCGGGGCCTTCTTGGAATGGGAAGAAGTCTATCCGGGAAAATTCTACGGCACGTTGAACGCAGAACTGGAACGCCTGTGGGCCGAAGGCAAAACAGTCCTTTTCGATGTGGATGTGGTTGGTGGGGCCAACTTGCGCCGTCTGCTCGGTGACACGGCGTTTGCGGTGTTTATTCAACCGCCATCGCTTGAAGCCCTGCGTGAGCGATTGGAAAGCCGGGGAACAGATGACCCGGAGCGGATCGAAGAACGCCTTGCGAAAGCCCAATGGGAACTGGAGCAGCATGTTCATTTTGATCAGGTCCTCATCAACGACGATTTGGAAGCAACCCAGGCCAAAGCGCTGGAGTGGTTGAAAGCATACAACAGCAACCCGATGAAAGCATGACGTTTGAGGTGAAAGGCAAAATCGGATTGTACTTCGGGACCTTCAACCCTGTTCACCTCGGGCATTTGGTCATTGCCAACCACATGGCACATTATACGGATCTCGATGAGGTGTGGTTGGTGGTGACGCCGCTCAATCCCCACAAAAACCCGCGGGAACTCATGGGCCAGGCGCATCGGCTTCGGATGGTGCGTCTCGCGGTTTCGGAGAACGAGAAACTTCAGGGCAGTGATGTAGAATTCAATCTTCCCCAGCCCAATTTTACTGCAGCAACCATGCGCCACCTGCGTTCGAAGCATCCGGACGTCGAATTTAGCATCATCATCGGAGAGGATAATTTCGTCCGCCTCCATACCTGGCAGGCCCATTGGGAACTGGTCGAAAATCACCGCATACTGGTCTATCCGCGGCGGACATCCGATGCACCATCGCCGGTTCCACCCCCTGAAAAGCCGGAGGACGTTGTGCCACGGTCGCACGCGAATATTCAGTGGTGCGATGCCCCTATGATCAGCATTTCATCGACGTATTTGCGGGACGCAATCAATGACACCAAGGACATCCGGTATTTGCTGCACGACAAGGTACTGAACTACATCAGCAACAATCACCTGTACGAATGATCAGGTGTTGTTGAAGTGGTTCATGGTGCGCTCAAGTCCAATTGAAGCGAATGATTGAACGGCTTTTTCGCAGCGCTCCAGCCGCTCGGTGAGCGCATCGCTTTCCGCAGCCGACCATTTGCCCAGGACATAATCCACTTGTTGGCCCTTGTGGAAGTCCGCACCAATGCCGAATCGCAGGCGCGGGTATTTCGAGGTATTAAGAATGGTTTCGATGTTGCCGAGGCCGTTGTGGCCTCCTCCACTGCCCTTGGCCCGCATGCGCAAGGTGCCGAATGGGAGCGCCAGGTCATCGGTAATGATGAGCACCCGATCCAGCGGGATTTTTTCGGCATCCATCCAATACCGAACAGCCTTCCCACTCAAGTTCATGAAGGTCGAGGGCTTGAGCAGCAAAAGGGTCCTGCCCTTAAAACGGACGGTGGACACCTCGCCGTGCCGGGCAACCTCAAACGAGGCCTCGCCGTTTCGAGCGATGGTGTCCACCACCTTGAACCCGATGTTGTGTCGGGTGTCCTCATATTCACTTCCTGGGTTGCCCAGGCCAACGATGAGGAACTTCATCCGTTTTGGGTTGGGTTTCGGCTAGCGAAACGCAATTATTCTGCCGCTGGAGCGTCGCCGCCGTCGCCGTCGCCGCCGCCTTCAGCTGGTGCTTCAGTTGCATCGCCTTCAACGTCGCCTTCTTCACCGCTTTCAGCGGACATGGCCGCACGTGTGCGCTTGACAGCAACGAGCAATGTGGAGTCGTTCAGCAGAACGGTGCAGTTGGGAACTTCGATATCACGAACGCGCTTGTTGTCCCCAATCTCGAGCGGGGTCACATCGATGGTGATGTTTTCTGGCAAATCATCTGCCAAGCCACGAACAGGTATGCGACGGAACAACATTTGCAAACGGCCACCTCCAATAACGCCTGCCGCCGTTCCAGTGGTTCGCACAGGCAATTCCACGCGCACGGGTTTGCCCGGGATGATTTGGAGCAAGTCCAAGTGGACGATGCGGTCGGTCACCGGGTGGAATTGAACCTCCTGGATGACGCAATCGAAGGTCTCACCGTCTACCTCCAAGGAGATGCGGAAGACGTCCGGGTTAACAACGAGCTTGGAGATGTCCAGCTCTTTTACAGAAAAGTGCTTCTGCTCACCGCCTCCGTACAGAACGCCGGGAACCCGGTTGTCCTTGCGGAGTTGGTTGGCATCTTTCTTTCCTACGCTCCCACGCAGGGAGCCGCTCAATGATGCAGTTTTCATGGTTAATGAATTAGTAAAGTATCGCTGATGGAACGGTTTTCCACCAGACAGGTTAAAGTCTCAGCAAACATTTCATGGACCGGAAGGACCCTGAATTTGTCTGTGTTTTTATCAGGATTCAATGGAATGCTATCCGTAACAACGAACTCTGTCAGTACGGAATCGGCGATTCGCTCATACGCTGGACCGCTCAGTACGGCGTGCGTACAAAGTGCCCGAACGGACTTGGCACCGTGCTCTATCATGAGGGAGGCGGCTTTGGTCAAGGTTCCCGCCGTGTCACACATATCATCGACGATGACCACGTCCTTGCCGCTGACGTCACCGATGACGGTCATGTGCTCGATTTTGTTGGCCACTTTGCGCTGCTTATAACAAATGGCCATGTCCACGCCAAGGTGCTTGGCATAGGAGTTCGCACGCTTTGTGCCGCCTGTATCGGGGGTGGCAATGCAGAGGTTTTCGCGATCCAACCCCTCGAGGTAAGGCACAAACATGGTGCTCGCATACAGGTGATCCACAGGAATCTCGAAGAATCCTTGAATCTGGTCCGCGTGCAAGTCCATGGTGATCAAACGGTCGATGCCCGCAGCCATGAGCAGGTTGGCCACCAACTTGGCTCCAATGGCCACACGGGGTTTGTCCTTGCGGTCTTGGCGGGCAAATCCGAAGTACGGAATGACCGCGATGATGCGCTTGGCGCTCGCTCGCTTGGCCGCATCCACAAGGAGCAAGAGCTCCATCAAATTGTCGGTGGGTGGAAAGGTGGATTGCACAATGGCAACTTCCTTTCCGCGAATGGTCTCTTCAATGCTCACCGTGAATTCTCCATCGCTGAAGCGCGTGGTTTTTACGGGTACTAACTCTCCGCCAAACGACTCGGCCACTTTTTGGCCAAATGATTGGGAGGCAGAGCCAGCGAGAATTTTCAGCATAGAAGACACGAATGCAATGCGTTAATGGGCGTGCAAAGGTAGTGTTCGAATCGCTTAAACCCAACGGAATTTGCCGTTGGGTGGTTGGGTTTAACGGATGGTGAACCGCACGGGAATCGTATAGGTCACACGGACGGGCCTTCCTTGTTGTGTCCCTGGCTGCATGCGGGGAATGCAACGGAGGGCTTGAAGCGCCGCCTTGTCAAGTTTCGGATGGGCGGATTTAAGGACCGTTTCGTCCTGAATGGTGCCATACTCATTGACGTTGAATTGGAGGTAAACCACACCGCCGATGCCCGCTTCGCGGAGGATTGGGGGAAACTTGGCGCATGCTTGGATCAGGCGGATCATTTGCTCCTCCGTGCAGGCGCGTTCTGCGTCACGATTCAACACGTTGGAGCATTCGAAGAAGTGCGGCATGTGCTCGGCCACGAGGACGGTTTCAACCTCCCAATCGCCGTCGTCGCCGTCGTCACCGTCTCCGAAGTCGAAGCCCTGAATTTTCCCGGCCAGCGGGTCAATCCCCGGTTCGGGTTTGGGTGAGGGCTCCGGTCCAACTGGCGGGTCGGGGTGGATTTCAGGTGTGATCAACAGGTTTCGAACGGGCGGGACGGGTTTGCTCGGCGCATTGGGCGGCACCACTTCAGCTTCGAGCGCCAATCCGCCGGTGTACGCCGAGTAATGGGCCGTGTCGTATTCGTACGCGGTCCATTCAAAAGCGGCCAAGACAAGGGCCAGGGCAGCGATGAAACCGAGTTCAATGCGTCGTCGGGGGGAAGGGTGTTTTTTCATGGCGAGGGGGTTTACCATTCCAACGCCAACACCGTGCCACGTTTTGTTAATCCGGGGCGATCATCTTGAACCCCTTGCCGTGAACATTCAGGATCTGAATGGATTCATCGGGCTTCAAGTGGCGCCGCAACTTGGCGATGTACACGTCCATTGAACGGCCGTTGAAGTAATTCGGGTCGCCCCAAATGGACTTCAACGCGTAGGTGCGTTCGAGCAGGCTGTTGCGGTGCTTGCACAACAGGAACAGCAGTTCATTTTCCTTCGTGGTCAGGCGCTGTTCCTCTCCGTCGCGACGCAGCATTTGGGTGTTGTAGTCAAAACCAAACGAACCGATTTGAATCTCCCCCACCTGCTCATCTTCGTCGGGCAGCGCAGCGGTTCGGCGCAAGATGGCCTGGATGCGCACGAGCAATTCCTCCATGCTGAAGGGCTTGGTCATGTAGTCGTCGGCACCCACCTTGAATCCTTCCAACGTGTCTTCGTTGGTCGAGCGCGCCGTTAAGAATAAGATGGGCAAGTGACGGCTTTCCTGCCGGATTTCCTCGGCGACCTGGAAGCCGTCTTTGCGCGGCATCATGACATCCAGGATGACAAAATCAAACGCCCCGCGGTGGAATTCTTTCAGGCCTTCCACGCCGTCCTTGGCCCAGGTCGTTTCAAAGCCTTTCGCTTTCAAATAGTCGGACAACAGACGGCCCAGGTTGGGGTCGTCTTCGCAAAGCAAAATGGTGGGTAAGGTCGTTTCGCTCATTTCAATGTGGTTTCTTCAATTCAATTTCTGTGCGCGGCAATACCATGATGAAGGTGCTCCCCTTGCCCGTTTCGCTCTCCACGCGAATGGATCCTTGGTGGCGGTCAATGACCGTTTTCACATAACTCAGTCCGAGTCCAAATCCTTTCACGTCGTGAACGTTCCCGGTAGGCACGCGGTACAGTCTATCAAATACCTTGCCTAAATGCTCCTTCGCGATTCCGATGCCGTTGTCTTTGAAACGCAATTCCACGCCTTCTGTTGTCTGGGCGCTTGAAATCGACAGCAGCAAATCCCCGTCGGCGTACTTTATGGCGTTGTCCACCAGGTTAAAAACCACATTGCTCAAATGGACTCGGTCCCCATGAACCAGCGGATCTTCGGCCTCCAATTCCAGCTCCACTTTCCCACCGTGTTTTCGCACTTGGATGGCCACGTTTTTAGCCACTTCGCGGATGAGTTCGTGCACGTTCAGGGTTTGCTTGAAGAGCTGCATTTTGCCTGATTCTGCCAAACTGGCTTGCAGGACATTTTCGACCAGCATGCCCAGTCGCTTGTTCTCTTCGTTGATCAGCCCGATGTAGTAATTGAAGCCGTCGGTGTCTTTCTGCATGTCCGGATCCTTGAGAGCTTCTGAAGCCAGACCGATGGTGCTGATGGGTGTTTTGAGTTCGTGGGTCAAGTTGTTCATCAAATCGCGGCGTATCCGGTCAATGCGTTTGTTCCGCGCGGCGCCGATGACCGCGGTAAAAAAGCCCCAAGCAATGATGGCTAGCATCAGTCCGGTCAAGGCGAATTGCCCCAGCAAGTTGTGCAACAAGTACCGTCCCTTGTTGGGGAAGAAGAGGTTCAGGCTGAGGCTGTTGATGGACACCTTGTGCACGGAAGCCGCCATTTGTTCCCGGTATTCAACATCGGCCTCCTGCAAGCGAACAGGTTGCCCATAGCGGTCGAACACGCCAATGGCGGGCGGGATGGTGATGCCGTGCGCCTCCAAAATGACGGGGAGGACGCTGTCGATGCGCAGCGCTTCAATGCGATTCAACATGCGCACCTCATCATCGTCCAAGCCGGTTCCAATGGATCCTTTGTTGCCAATGCCCGGTGCATTTTCATGTGCAGCCGCCAGTGCCTCGAGGTCGATTTGCAGCATGCCCGTTGACGTCTTCGTGAGCATCTCACTCACCTGGTTCAACGAATGGTAGACGTTGTCGTCGAACAGCTGTTCGCGCATTTGCACAGACGTTCGGAGCCAGACAATCTGGATGGTGCTCATGGTCACAAAGGCGAGGACCATGGCGAGCAAAAACCAAGGGATCGAAGGTTTTGATTTCGCACTCATCGTTCGAACGAAGGTAAGGGCTTGCCAACCGGAGCGAAAAACGACTACAAAACTTCAACATCCATTAACAAATCGGTCACATCGGCAGCTCGCAACACCGGTAGTTTTGACGGGAGTTTTCTCAGCCGCAAGAAGCGCAGGTCTTCCGAGCGGTCAGGTTTTAGGTTCGGTCACAATCAGACCAGAAAAGGACTTCGCGCAACGGCTCGAAGTCTTTTTTTTGGGAGAAGAATTGCGGCGGTCCTCCGTACATTTGGTTTTCACCACGATTGTCATGATTCCCGCTCACATTGTCGACCAAGTGCTGCAGACCGCCGTTATTGAGGAGGTCATTGGGGATTATGTGGAGCTCAAAAAGTCAGGCAGTGCCTTGCGCGGGCTCAGCCCCTTCACAAACGAGAAGACCCCCTCCTTTTACGTACTCCCTGAAAAGGGCATTTTCAAGTGCTTTTCCAGCGACAAAGGTGGAAGTGTGGTGACGTTTTTGATGGAGTTGGACAAACTGAGCTTTCCACAGGCCATCAAGCAGCTCGCCGAACGGTACGGCATCGAAATCGAGGAGGAGGAAATGACACCCGAGCAGCAGCAAGCCCGCTCTGAACGCGAAAGCTTGCTCGCATTGAATGCATGGACGCAAAATTGGTTCACGGAGCAACTGCACAACACGGACGAGGGAAAGGCCATCGGCTTGAGCTACTTCGAGAGCCGGGGTTTCCGTGCCGAGACCCTCAAGACGTTCAAGATTGGGTATTGCCCGGACAGTTGGGATGCCATGAGCACGGCAGCGACGGAAGCGGGTTACACGCCCGAGCGGCTCCTCGCTCTGGGCTTGGCGAAGGACAAGGATGGCAAGCTATGGGACTTTTTCAAGGGCCGGGTGATGTTCCCCATCCGAGACCTCACGGGTCGTTCCATTGCGTTTGGTGGCCGTACGCTGAGCAAGGAGAAAAAAGTTGCCAAGTACTTCAACAGCCCTGAGAGTATCCTCTACCACAAAGGCGATGTGCTGTTCGGCATGCACTTGGCCAAACCCGCCATCGCAAAGGAAGACCGGGTGCTTCTTGTTGAGGGCTACACCGACGTCATGGCGCTGCACCAGGCGGGCATTGAACACGTGGTTTCCTCGAGCGGTACCGCCTTGACGGTGAATCAAATCAAACTCATCCGTCGGTACACAAAGAACATCACGGTCCTGTTCGATGGGGACGCCGCGGGCATCCGAGCGTCGCTTCGCGGAGTGGACTTGCTCTTGGCCGAGGGGTTGAATGTCAACGTCGTCTTGTTTCCAGATGGTGACGATCCGGATAGTTACAGCAAAAAGGTTCCGGCCGACGTGCTCAAGCGGCACATTGAAGAGGAAGCCAAGGATTTTGTCGCGTTCAAGTTGGAACTGCTCGCTCGAGAGTCGGCGGATGACCCAGTGAAGCGAACGGAGATGATCCACAGCATTTTGGGCTCCATTGCCGTCATCCCGGACGCAATCCAGCAAGGGGTCTATTTGAAATTGGCTTCAGAGGAATTGGCATTGTCCGAGGACGTGCTGCAATCGGAGATCAACAAAGTCATTCGGGCCAAGTTGCTCGAAGAGCAGAAGGCGCTCAAACGGGAAGAGTTTCGAAAGCAGCGCATGGGCGATCAAGGGCCGCCACCGCCTCCGGTCCATGGAGCTCCGGATTGGTCGGACGAACACGCCCCGGTCGAGGCGCCGTTTCTCGGCGGGGCACTGGCAGAGGAGGAGGCGCGCCGCACGGTGATTGAACGGGACTTGGTCCGCAGGATGCTGCGCTTTGGTGATAAGGACTTCACACCGCCAGCCCCACCTGAAGGCGAGGCGCCTGCAACGGTTGCGTTTGCACGGTATGTCATTGCCTATATGCAGAGCCTCAACTTCGAAATTCAACACACCGTATTCAGTGAGGTGTACGGTGTATTTGTCGAACATGCCCGCGCGGAAACCGTTCCGTCGATGGAGGATTTCATGAAGCATCCTGACCCCGAAGTTCAGTCCTTTGTTGTGGGGGCTGTGGTGGACAAACACCAGGTCAGTTCCCGCTGGGAAGAAGTGCACCAGATTTACAGTGCACGGGAGGAGGACTTGCTGAATAAGGCCTTGATGGATTCACTGCACCTCCTCAAATTGAGCGACAACCGGAAGGAAATCCAGGAAGTCCAAGGACAGCTGGCGGAATTGAATGAAGGAATAGAACGCAACGACGAGGCCGCAGTCTCGAGCATGCGTGATCTACTTGAACGTCGGAAGGCATTGGATGAACAAAAACGCAACATCTCGACGTACTTTGGCACCGCGATTCTTCCTTGACCTCGACCGATGAAGGAATTCCTGAATACGACAATTGACCTGGGCTCGTTCGAGCTTTCCCTGCGGTCCATCCTTCTTTTTTTCAGCGTCATTGCCGCAGCGCAAATCGTGATATGGACGGTGCGGTTCCTGCTGCGGAAATTCTTGCGCAATGCCAATTTCGAAGAAGGCACCCGGTTCATGGTTATGCGCTTGGTCCGCACGGTGGTTTACTTTTTGGTGATTGTCGTCGCACTCGACACTGCAGGCATCGATTTGACGGTTTTCTGGGCGAGTTCAGCAGCCCTTTTGGTCGGGGTTGGAATTGGCCTTCAGAATTTTTTTAACGACGTGGTTTCGGGCTTTGTCCTGCTGTTTGAAGGTGGCGTGCGTGTAGGAGATGAGCTGGAAGTCGATGGCATGATGGTCCGAGTGGAACGCATTGACCTGCGCTCGACACGCGTCATTACCCGATTTGGCAACCTCATTGTCATTCCCAACGGACTCATCTCGGGACAAACGGTTCGGAATTTCACCCAAGGGGAAAACGCGACGTTGATTCAATTGGATGTTGGCGTGGCCTACGGATCGGACGTTGAAAAGGTGAAGGCACTCTTGCTCGAAGCGGCCAACGCTGAGGAGGAGGTAGTCAAAAAGGAGGAAACCGCGGTGCTTTTCAATGACTTTGCCGAATCCTCGTTGCAGTTCACGGTGTACTTCTGGATCGAAAAACCGTTCCTGCGGAAGCTGATCTCAAGCAACATACGCTTCCGAATTGATGAATCGTTCCGAGTGAACGGCATCAAAATCCCATTTCCACAACGGGACGTGCACGTGCATCAGGCGCCAGCTTTGCCTACGGCAGGCTGAATGGCTCGCAGGTGCAGGTTGAGCTCGGTGCGGTTCTGCCATCCGCGAGGTTTCCACGTGTTCTTCACCAACGTAAAGGCTAAATCAATGGGGGTATTCTGTTTGATTTGCGGCGCCATCTCGCCCATGTTCCATCCGATGGCGTCGATGGTCGGTCCGTCAAATTCGGGGTCGCGTATGGTGATTTTGAGGTGGCGTCCTTGGTTGCCGATCGTCCGGGGCGGGCGAACCGAAACCACACTGCGCAGGATGAAGACAGGGGTGGCATTGCCAGGACCAAAGGGCTCCAATTGTTCCAATTCTTTCAGCGCTTCCAAGGACAACTCCGAGATATGGACCTCGCGGTCGCATCGGATGATGGGCTTCGGAGGCGTCCCGTTCAATTGGGCTCTAATTGCCTGATTCAATCGCTTCTTGAAGGCGTCAAGGTGGGTAAGTTCAAGACTCAAGCCGGCCGCCATGGTATGCCCGCCAAACTGGAGCAACAGGTCTTCGCAGGCCTCAAGCGCTTCGTGAATGTCCACGCCATCTACGGAGCGAGCACTGCCGATCAGCACACCGTTTTCTTCGGACAGTACCACCGAAGGACGGTAGCGGTGCTCGATCATTCGACTGGCCACAATTCCAACCACTCCACGGTGCCAGTTGGTGCCATGAACGATGTTGCAGAAGCTGTCTTCAATTGTTTGTTCCAATTGGATGAGGGCCTCATTCGTCGTGGCTTCGTCCACTTCGCGTCGCCGGTGGTTCATCTCTTCGATTTCGCGCGCCATTTCCGATGCCCGGGCATCGCTTTTTTCCATGAGCAAGTCCACTACCCGTTGCGCATGGTCCATTCGTCCTGCTGCATTGATCCGGGGTCCGAGGGTGAAACTGATGTCGCGAATCGTTTGCGGGGCTTGATGGATGTCTGCTGCGCGCATCAACGCCAAAATGCCCGGTCGCTGTCGTTTGCGCAATTGACGCAAGCCTTGAGAAGCCATGATGCGGTTTTCGCCCTTGAGGTCCACCAAATCCGCGCCGATGCTAATGGCAACCAGATCGAGCTCTTCGTAAATGCCACTTTCAGGCAAGTCCATCCGGTACGCGAGGGATTGAAGCAGTTTGAACGCCACTCCGCAGCCTGACAATTCTTTGAACGGATACGGGCAGTCGCTGCGCTTGGGGTTCAAGACAGCAAAAGCCTCCGGAAGGGTGTCTTCAGGGAGGTGATGGTCGCATACAATGACGTCAATGCCGCGCTCCGCTGCATCCGTCAAGGATTCGAAGTCCTTGGTACCACAATCGAGCGTGATCATCAAGGAGAAGCGGTTTTCGGAGGCGAATCGGACGCCTTCCAAACTGACGCCATATCCTTCGTCGTACCGGTGCGGGATGTAGGTTTCGACTTGTCCACCAACGCCTTCAAGGTAGCTCGCGACCATCGCAACGGCGGTGGTTCCGTCGACGTCGTAATCCCCGTAAACCAAGATACGCCCCCCGTCTTCGATGGCCTGATGAAGCCGCACCACGGCCTCCTTCATGTCTTTCATGAGCAAGGAGTGGTGCATGGCTGATAGAGCAGGATTGAGGAATCCGAGAACGTCTTCCTGTGCTTCAAACCCACGCTGAATCAACAAAGAAGCAACCAATTGCGTGAGCCCGGCGTTCTGCATCAGATGCGCGACGGCTTCCGGGTTTGGTTGCTCTTTGACAATCCAAGAGCTATTGGATAATTGGAGAGGAGTGGTCATTCTCAAGGGTCCACCACGGGGATTTGAATCAATCCGTGGCTTTCAAACGCGTTCAACTTATCTTGCACTGCCTAAAATACGGTAAACACCTTTGCCAATGTTGCGCAAAATCTCATTCTCGATGAAGAAACTCGGTTCACTCTCTTTCGCGTCAGCTGTGATGATGTTGCTCGTAGTCGCTACGGGTTGTTTGAACGACGATAACTTAATCCCTGAAAACTGCTATGACGGCATCCTCAACAATGGCGAGGAACTCGTGGATTGTGGCGGTTCCATTTGCCCGCCTTGCGATCCGTGCGAAAACGGACAGTACGATGCGCTATTGGGCGAAACGTGGGTGGATTGCGGGGGCGAGTGTGACCCCTGCGACCCCAGTTTCAACGGCGTGCAGGATCCCGGTGAGACCGGCATTGACTGCGGTGGCGATACGGGCGTAGCGTGCGGCGAGCTGTGCGGAGATGGCCTGTTGAATGGTTTGGAACAAGGCGTAGACTGTGGTGGCCCAGATTGTGAACCCTGTCCAACGTGCTGTGATGATCTGATGAACGGCGACGAGATTGGTGTGGACTGCGGAGGCAATTACGAGTTGAACATTTACTTGCCTTGCGAAAACCCAAATGTCACCTGTGGACCTTGCCCGGATGGTGTCAATTGCGCCAACGGCATCATGGATGGTGACGAGCTGTACATCGATTGTGGAGGAGCAAATTGCCCAGAGTGCGAAGCCATTTTGACCTGGAAAGCCAACGGAACAACCCTCGTGGCCGAGGTAAGCGTAACGGCTGAACTGGATGGAACGACGTTGAACGTCGGCGGTCTAACAGCCACTGGCGCAGGCTTGGCATTGGTGTTGGAGCAACCCATCACCGGTTGGATTGAAGGTGCCCAAGTCCAGTGCTCAGTGGCCACCGGCAGCTCGTGCTCCTATGCCGACCCTGCTGCGAATGGATACAGCACCAATTTTGGCGGCGGCGTGACGGTGGAAATCGCTTACATCGATCCGCAGCCCGGTGGGTTTGTTGTTGGGACGTTCATGGGTACCGTGGTCGGCATGACCGGCGAGAGCATGAACATCGCGCAAGGCGCGTTCCAGATGGAAATTCAATAAGGTCCTCTCCTGCAGCGAAATCAGCTGATCATCATTCCGCGCGGATGATGTCAAAGAGGGCGTCCAAGTTCGGTGCAAGGACAATTTCAATGCGTCGATTGCGTGCCTTGTCCTCGGGGTCTACTGGATGGTATTCGCTGCGTCCTGCGGCCGAGAGGGCTTCGGGAGCAACCCCGGATCCGGTGAGGATTTCAACGACGGCAGTAGAGCGCAGTACGCTCAACTCCCAGTTATTTCTCGGAATGGTACCGGATCGCAGTTGATCTGTATCGGTGTGGCCTTCAACGATGATTTCCAAATTGGACTGTGAGCTCACGACCTGCGCCAAGTCCTGAAGTGCTTGGCGACCGTCGGCATTGATGGCTGTGCTGCCTGATGGAAAGAGCAATTGGGCTTCGAGGCTCACATAGACTTTGCCGTTGCGTTGTTCCACCGTAAGACCTTTATCCGCAAATCCGAGCAGGGCCTGTGCCAACTGAGCGCGCAGGGCTTCCGCTGCGGCATCACGAGAGGCCAGAAGCCCCTCCAACTCCTGAATGCGCTTTGAGCGTTCCGACAGCTCTGCTTCCCGTTGACTCAGGTCTGCATTCAACTTCGACAAATCATCTTCTTGAGCTTGAAGCTCAGCGCGGTTTTTGCTCAACTCCTCGAGCAAGGCTCGGTTTTCTTCGTTGATGGCGGCCATGCGTGTTGAACTTTCGGAGGTCAGCACATCATTCAATTTTTCGAGCCGCTGAACATCTTCAAGGGCAACGGCGAGGGCACGACCCAAGCGTGTGGTATCGTCGACCAATTCGGCCGTTGATTTTTCGAGCACATCGACGCGACCGTTCAATTCTCGCCGCTCAATCTCACCGTCTTGGTTCGATAATGTCAACCGTCGATTTTCCTCCGCGATTCGGTCGAGGTTCATTTGAACTTCGTCGAATTGTTTCATCGTGACACAGCCGGAAAGCAGCGTCAGCACTGCAATGAAGGAGGAAAGGCGGAAGGATTTTTTTTTCATGTTGTTCAAAAAATCTGAAAAACGCTGTAGCCTCCGAAGGTGGTGGATTTCCAAAAGAAAGGCCTCACCAGACAAAACATTTTTCAAATGTCGGACGTTGATAAAGTGCCCACTCGACACTACATTGCCACCTGAATTTGAAGCCTTGAAACAGTCCCTCCGACAGCTATCGAATGTGATTGACCACTACCTCGGGTGGTTCTTTACCAACGGGAACAAATCCCGCATGATGGTGGACGATCGGTTCTGGGATTGATTGCTTCGAAGTCAGTGCGTTGGAATGCACACACTTTGCGGTTCGGTAAAGAACCGAAGCGCTTCGAATCCTCCTTCCCGTCCTACGCCACTTGATTTTACGCCGCCAAATGGCGTTCGCAGGTCGCGTACCAGCCAGCAATTAATCCAGGCAATTCCGCTTTCTATTTGGCTAGCGACCCGATGTGCTTTTGATGCGTCCTGCGTCCAGATGGTAGCTGCCAATCCATAGTCGCTGTCGTTTGCCAAGGCGATCGCCTCGGCTTCCGATGAAAAGCGCTGGAGCGTGATGACGGGGCCAAAGATTTCTTCTTGGTTGATGTTGCATTCGGACCCAAGTCCTTCTAAGATGGTGGGCTGCATAAAATACCCCGATGCACAGCGTTCGTTCGGCGCAGACGCAGGAGCTCCTCCGCACAAAACGTTGGCACCCTGCTCTTTGGCAGATGCGATGTAACCGAGCACCTTGTCCCGATGCGGTGCAGAAACCAAGGCGCCCATTTTGGTGGTGTTGTCGGACGGGTCTCCTGGAATGATGCGCTTGGCTTTCGCGACCAAGGCGTCTCGGAAGGCCTCATAAAGGCGATCCTCTATCAAGATTCGGGAGGAGCAGAGGCAGATTTGACCTTGGTTGGCGAACGAAGAGCGGATCGTGGTCGAGATGGCGTTCTCGAAGTCACAATCCGCGAAGATGATAGCGGGATTCTTGCCGCCGAGTTCCAAGCTCAATTTTTTGAACATCCCCGCAGTGGTGCGGGCAATGTGGGCCCCGGTTTGGGTGCCGCCGGTAAAGGAAATCGCTTTGACCTTTGGGTGCTCGACCAAGGCTTGTCCGGCCTCATGCCCGAGGCCGTGAACGACATTGAACACTCCGGCTGGAAACCCCGCTTCAGCAGCCCAATTTGAGAGCATCCATGCGGTGACAGGGGTGACTTCAGATGGTTTTGCGACCACACAGTTGCCAGCGGCCAGTGCTGGGGCAATTTTCCACGTGAAGAGGTACAAGGGCAGGTTCCATGGGGAAATGCATCCGACGACCCCGATGGGTTTGCGGTGGGTGTAATGAATGAACTCGGCACCCCCGGGAATGTGAGCCTCCGAAGCGAAATGCTCTATGGCTCCGGCAAAGAATTCAAGGTTTTTTTGGGCCCTGGGGATGTCCACAGCCTGGGCCAGTGAAACGGGTTTTCCGTTGTCTTGCGATTCGGCAGCGATGAGGGCTTCGCTGTGCTTGGCAACCAAGGCTCCCCATCGCCGCAGGCACGCTGCTCGTTCTTCGAATGGAGTGGAGGACCATTTCGGAAAAGCAGCACGTGCAGCCTCAACCGCGGCCTCAATGTCCGCCGCATCTGAACGGGGAATACGGGAGAAAACCTGTCCCGTTGCCGGCTCGACATTGTCCAGCCATTGGCCGCTTTGAGGGTTCGTCATTTCGCCCCCAATGAGATTCTGCAATTCCATCATGCCCCCAAGATAAATGACGGGGTACGATTGCGGAATATTCGCGAAATCCTTTTTATCTTTGCGCTCGCTTTGCGACCGTTGTGTCGCTGGTATTCCCCGATGGTGTAATGGTAACACACCGGTTTTTGGTGCCGTTTTTCCAGGTTCGAGTCCTGGTCGGGGAACGAAGCCCTCAGCAGCTGTGCTGAGGGTTTTTTTATGAGGTCCTCCTCCGGCAGAAACGGCAGGGGATTATTCCCCTCCGGTCAAGGCATCCAGTTGGGTCTGCAGTTCGGCGATGACATTTTGCAATGAATCGACCGCAGCAACCAATGAACCCAATGTTGAAGCCACATCGTAGGTTCCGGCATAAACTGCACCGTTCACGATGGCATCTCCATGGATGACAGCGTCCCCGCTGCTGTGCACTTCGAAGGCATTGGACCGCATGTTCGTGTCGGCACCATTCCCTACGATGAAAAGTGCGCCCGTGGTCTCCAGAGCGTTGAATTGGCCAAGGGCTGTGCCGTTTTCTTGATCGGCAACCACGCCGTATCCTGTAGCGAATGACGCTGTTCCTGCTGAGGTGGAATTGCGGCCGGCAGCGCGGCTGTAGAGTCCGGTCGAAGAACTGGCAAACCCACCGGCATGACTGGCGTATCCTTCAGCCAGGGTTTGGTAGCCTTCCGCATGGGACAAGTCACCTGAAGCCACGGCCGTCTGTCCTTCCGCGTGGGAAGCCGACCCGCTGGCTTCGGTCTGGCGCCCTTCAGCGTGGGAGTAAAGCCCCGTGGCATCCGTCGCGTAGCCTTCTGCGTGGGCCGATGTGCTTGACGCGAGGGTGTTGTACCCTTCTGAATGGCTGTAATTGGCCGTTGCATCGGTTCCGTATCCTTCAGCGTGAGCTGCAAGTGCTGTGGCTTGGCTGAGCATACCTTCTGCGTGGCTTGCCGTTCCACTGGCAGTGGTTCCTTCCCCTTGTGCGCTTGAACAGGTTGCGCTGGCGGTAGTCAGTCGGTTTTGGGCGTTGCTGTACGCTCCGCTGGCGTTGGTGTTCGTGCCCGAAGCGTGGGCGTACAATCCATTTGCCGCCACGCCAAAGCCTTGCGCAAATTCCTGTTGAACCCGCAGCGAGGTATGGACCCATGCGTATTGCTCGGCGCCGATCGTTGTATCCTGAAGTGCCGATAAACCCAGGGAGTCCCGTGCGGCAGCGACAGAGCTGGCCCCCGTACCACCGTATTCGACGGGAATGACGCCGGTAGGGACGAAGTCTTCGCCGTAATAGGGTAGGAAATTCAACAAATCGGTGACGTCAACTGCGCCGCTGTTGTCGCTATCTGGATTGAACGGAAGTCCGCTTCCGCCTGTTTCTTGGGCTGCACTAAACGTAGACGTAAGAGCAAAAAACAACGCGATAGAGAAGGATTGCAAGGCAATGCGCATGGCAAAATTTTTGATTCAATTTACAAATGAAATGGCGGTAACGCCAACCTGTCCCACGGACCCCAATGACGCATCAGTGCCGCACAACCCAACGCAACGTCTCGCGCATTTGCGATGAGCTGGCTTGGATGAGGTAACATCCGGAAGGAAGGTGAGCAGCAGGGAGTGTGATGCGATGGCTGCCGGATCCTGGGCCGCTCGTTACGACTTGAGCGTCCACTTCGTGCCCGGCCAAATCGAACACTCGGAGGGTGACTTGCTCGCCTTGAGGCACGTGAACATTCAGGGTGGAATGCGAATGCGTTGGATTGGGCGCGAGTCCTGTGATCAACGAGATGGAATTGGATTCTGCCTTCGCGAACTCGCTTCTCCCATGGGGTTGACTGTGCCGTTTTGACGCGGTCGGTTTGGTGGCAGGCGAGGTCGGTGCAGAAGGGCAAGCCGAGCCGTCGAAGCTGAGCACCTGAACAAAAGAAGATGCGTTCCCGCTGCAATCGGTCCCGGTGTAGGTACGCTGAATCTCAAACGGAGCATCCGGTTGTCCATCAGGATCTCCCGAAACAACAACCTCTTCGTAGGCGGTCTGGACCGCTTCGCCGCATTCGTCTTCGAATGCAAATGCACAAGGCTCAGGCAAAGCCACTCCACCAAAAGATGCATCAAAACACAAGGCCACTTCTGCTTCACACGATTCGCTGTTCCAAGTTGGGGCAGTATCATCTGCTCGGACGAACACTTGTGTTACCTCACTGAACAGTCCGCAATCGGCATTCAAAGAATGATGGAAATGCACGGTGGCCTCTTGACCGCAAGGAACCCCTACAGGCACATCCTCGCCCAAGTCAATCACCAAGTCACCGGTCATTCCGCTGACTGCTTGATTCAATACCAAGCCACTCCAAGCAAACCAACCACCAAAGCCATAATTGCAGTTCACACTGTTTCCGCCGAAGCCCAATTGAAAACGTTTGCTTTCATCCAATGGCATGTGGGAGAGCTGCAGATAGGAACCGTCAAGTCCACCGGTGCCGATGAGGTATGAATGTGCCGCGTTGAGTCGGTACGTTACCATGGCGGCGGTATCTACGCTGCACCCGTTTGCCGTGACGAATCCGTGTGCAGGATCTTGCGCCATCCAGTCATCGCCCATCAGGGGGTCTTCCAACACCAGGTGCACCGTCCATTTGAGGTTGGCATTCATGACATTTTCAACTTGACCCGTGACCACAGCAAGGCCATTGGCATACCGGGATACAAGCAGAGGATATGATTCGACGAAATAATCGGAATTCGCCAGTCCCAAAGCAGTCAATCCAAAAACGCGAATGGCGCCGTCCGGGCCGATGCCGTCTGCAGTGGTGCCGATGTTGAGGGTGTAATCGGATGTGGCGTCCACCACAAAAGTTTGGACTGCAAGCGGCTCGTCGGTGCATCCGGTTGCGGCCTGCACGTCTCCGAGCGGTGCCAGTGGGAGGTCGTCGACGCAGCCCACCTGCGTTACCGGAAAGTCGGTCAAGAAGACCGGCTCGCACCCTCCACATCCCGTGAGGTTGCCTGCGCAATCGTAATCTGGCAAGGGGTACGTGCAGAGGTTTGGATCCGACAGGGTCGCCTCCGGATCAAACGTGCACGCTGTGAAGTCTGTGCATCCTACACAAGAAACGAAATCACACGAGGCATTGTTGGGAACGAGCGCTTCTGGATCGAAATTGCACGCATCCGGGGACATGCATCCAACACAGGACAGGTATTCACACGACCCATCGTTGTAGATGGCGCCAGGATCGAAATTGCACGCATACTGGTTGGTGCACCCGATGCACGACTCATAATCACATGACCCGTCGTCTTCCGTTGCTGTTGGATTGTAATTGCAAGCCCATACATCCGTGCACCCCAATTCGTCTTCCTGGGCAGCGACGACATTCGTCCAGCCCAGAGCAGAGAGGAGCACAAGCATAAAAGCCGGGAGGGCGCGGTTTAGAGCCATTCAGCAACTTGGTTAATTCAAACCGGACAGTTTGATTTAACAAGGTCTTGAATTTTTAATGAATAATCAAGATAAAACCGTAAAAACTAAAGACGAAAGACGCCTTTTTGATAGCTAATCACCTAGCCTACAACGATATTGACGATTCGTCCAGGAACCACGATGACCTTTCGAACGGTTTTGCCAGCGAGGTAATCTTGCGCTTTTTCGTGTGCAAGCGCCTGATTCTCAACTGACTTAGCATCTAGGTCGGCAGGTACAGTTAGCTGGAACCGCACTTTGCCGTTGAAAGAAACGGGGTAGGTTTCTTCGTCGGCGGTTAACCAATGCTCTTCCGCCACTGGCCACGCTTGATCCAGGACGCTATTAACGCCGCCGCTGAGCTGCCATAATTCTTCTGCCAAATGGGGCGCCACAGGACTGGCAAGAATGGCCAAGGGTCGCAAGAGTTCGGCGTTTTGAGTCTTTGCTTCCAAGAGTTCGTTGACCGCAATCATCAATGCGCTGATGACCGTGTTGAATGCATGCCGATCCAGGTCTTCGCTAACCTTTTTGATGGTTTTGTGCAGAACGCGGTACTGGGGGTCCGTAGCGGCTGAACCGGATGCGGTCTGGTTGAATAGCCTATGCAGTTTGCGAAGAAAATTGTGCACGCCGCTGATGCCTTGGGTGTCCCAGGGTTTGTGTTGAGTCAGGGGCCCTAAGAACATTTCGTAGCAGCGCAAGGTGTCCGCGCCGTAGCGTTCTACGAGGTCGTCCGGGGTCTGCACATTGAATTTGGACTTGGACATTTTTTCCACCTCATGACCACACAGATAGTCTCCTTCCTCGTTGAGGATGAATTCTGCGTTGGCGTATTCGGGGCGCCAGGCCCGGAATCCTTCCATGTCGAGCTTATCGGATTGAACCAGGTTGATGTCCACGTGCAACCGTTGGGTCTGGAATTCTTTGCGCCGCTCAGATGTCACAAATTGGTCTGTTCCTTGAACCCGGTACACGAAGTTTGAGCGCCCGAGGATCATGCCCTGGTTGATCATGCGCTTGAACGGCTCGTTGAATCCGATCCACCCCCGATCAAACAAGAATTTCGTCCAGAAACGGGAGTACAGCAAGTGTCCAGTGGTGTGCTCAGCCCCGCCCACGTAGAGATCGACTTGTCCCCAATAATCGGATTTTTCTCGTGCACAGAATTCGGTGTTGTTGTGCGGATCCATGTAGCGCAAGAAGTACCAACTTGACCCGGCCCAACCGGGCATGGTGTTGTATTCCATCCGGTCTCCGCGGGTGACGTTCCAGTCTTCTTTTTTGGCACGTGCAAGGGGCGGGTCGCCATCCTCCGTAGGCAGGTAAGCATCCACCGGAGGCAAGGTGACTTGCTCGTCCCGAATCAATTGAGGAATATCGCCTTCGTAGCAAACGGGGAAGGGCTCGCCCCAGTAGCGCTGGCGACTGAAGACCGCATCGCGCAACCGGTAATTGACTTGTCCTTTGCCGACGCCTTTACCCTCGAGGAAGGCAATAGCGGCTGGGATGGCTTCAACCGGTGTCTGGCCATTGAATGCCCCCGAATTGCAAAGGGCTTTGTCCTTATCGGTGTAGACGGCTTCGTCGGTATCGACACCCTCGAATATGGCCGGTATGGAAAGCCCGTAGGCTTTGGCAAATTTCCAATCGCGTTCATCCCCAGCCGGTACGGCCATGATGGCTCCGGTGCCGTATCCGGCCAGCACATAATCCGCAATCCAAACGGGGATCTTATCCTCTGTAATCGGGTGCACGGCGTATCCACCGGTAAAGCAGCCGCTTACCTCGTGGTCGCCAGCGCCCTGACGCTCGCGCTCGGATTTTTGGGCTGCAGCCGTTTGATAGGCGGTCACGGCTTCTTGTTGCCCTGCACTGGTCAGCAATTCGACCAGCTCGTGCTCGGGGGCCAGTACCATGAAGCTCGCCCCGTAGATGGTATCTGGACGGGTCGTGAACACTTCGATGGTCCGCTCCGGGTGGCCTGCCACTCCGAAATGAACGGAGGCGCCTTCACTGCGTCCAATCCAGTTGCGTTGAGCTTCCTTGATGCTGTCGGTCCAATCCAGGCTGTTCAGGTCGTCAATCAGGCGTTGCGAAAAGGCCGAGATTCGCATGATCCACTGCCGCATCCGCTTGCGGACCACGGGGTGGCCGCCCCGTTCGCTCAGCCCGTCTTTGACTTCGTCATTGGCCAAAACCGTGCCCAGCGCTGGGCACCAATTGACCTCACTGTCCGCGAGGTAGGCGAGCCTGAATTGCATGAGGATGTGCGATTGTGCAATGGCATCGCATGCCTTCCATTGGTCGGCCGTGAGCCTTCCATCGAAGGATTCATCCCAGGGGTACTTTCCTGCGGGCAGGACTTTCCACCAATCGCCATCGCATGCGGGCTTGACGGTGCTCAAACCATCTGAGTTCAGCGCATCCAACAGGGATGCAATGGGCTTGGAACGGTCAGCTGTCGTATCGTACCACGATTCGAACAATTCGGCGAAAATCCACTGCGTCCAACGGTAGTAAGCGGGGTCACTGGTTCGGACTTCTCGGGACCAGTCATAACAAAATCCGAGTTGGTCCAATTGTTCCCGATAACGCGCGACGTTTGCTTCGGTTGTGACGGCCGGGTGTTGCCCGGTCTGGATGGCATATTGTTCTGCAGGAAGTCCAAAACTATCGTAACCCATAGGGTGCAGAACATTGTACCCTTGGTGACGCTTGTACCGAGCGTATACGTCGCTTGCGATGTATCCGAGTGGATGTCCAACGTGCAGCCCCGCACCGGAAGGGTACGGGAACATATCAAGCACATAGAATTTCTCCTTCGAAGGGTCCTCTGTCACCTTGTAGGCGTCACCTGCTTTCCACTTTGCTTGCCAGCGTTGTTCAATTGCTCGAAAATCGTATTCCATGCGGCTTCCCAATTCGCTGCAAAGGTAGTCGCTTGGTATCTTTACCGCGTGTACTTGCGGCAGACTCCTCCGATTGTAAAAGCCATGGCTTCCCAGTTAACCTGGCACGGGCCGGATTTTGTGGACAATGATGCAGCCGTGTACCTCACATTTGATGACGGGCCACACCCGGTCATCACCCGACAAGCGATGGAAATTCTGGGCCGATTCGATGCCCCGGCTACGTTTTTTTGCGTGGGAAGGAACATCGAAAAGTACCCGGATGTGGTGGAGGAGCTTACGGCCAAAGGGCATGCCATTGGAAACCACTCATATGCCCATGAATCGGGATGGAAAACCCCGAATTACGCCTACCTCAAGAGCTTCATGAAATGCCAGTCGCTGACCCAGGCGAAATGGTTCCGACCGCCCTATGGCCGCATCACTCGTTCTCAAGCAGAGGCCATTTCGGCCCAAACGGAGGTGGTGATGTGGGATGTCTTAAGTGCGGACTTTGATGTAAAGAAGACGCCTGAAGATTGCTTTGAGCAACTGCTGGTGAACACCCGTCCCGGGGCCATTGTGGTCTTCCACGATTCAGACCGCGCCGCGCCGCGCATGCTGCCCATATTGGAACCTTATTTGCGCTGGCTCAAAGACGAGGGCTACACCTGTAAGTTATTGCCGTCTAAGCCTTGATCAGGCTTCGTTTCCATCGGGTTTTTCGGCTTTTTCAGCCTCTGCCTTTTGCGACGCTTGGCGCAGCATTTTCAGTTTGGACTTGATGTCCTCAACCTCCTTCTTATCTGCCTCCATGGACTTCTCATACTGGTTGCGAATGCTTTCCGCGCCCTTGCCTGTAAATCGCTCGAGGTTTTCTTCCGTCTTGGTGATGCGGTTGAGCAGCCGGTCGAGCTTTTCCCGCAGGATGCGCTGTTCCCTCCGAATGCTTTGTGTGTCCGACTCCAATAAGTTGTCCACCCTTTGCTTGTAGGTCTCCATGGCGCGTTCGGACTTCTGAGCGCTCAAGGCATCGTAGTGCACGTCCATCGCAGTGCGGTACGCCTCCATGACCTTATCCAGGGATTTGCGCGGGACAAATCCGATGGCATTCCAACGCACAGAGAAGGCCTTTAAAGCGTCCAAATCATCCTTGCGTTTTCCGCTCAACTCGAAGGCCTTGACCTCTTCGATGAGCGCATTTTTCTGCTTCAAATTCTCCTTCTCACCCTCGAGCTTTCCGGCCATTTCTGCTTTGCGTGCATTGAAGAAGGTGTCCTGCGCTTTGCGGAATCGACGCCAAAGTTTCTGCTCGTCACGCGGTGCACAGGCCCCGACGGTTTTCCACTCCTTCTGCAGCTCCATCATCTTGGGGGCGTCTTCCCGCCAATTCGTGCTTTTGGCGAGGGCCTCTGCACGTTCAATGAGGGCGACTTTTTGGGCCTTGAACGCATCGGTGACTTCTTTCTGAGCGTCGTAGAACAGTTGCTTCTTTCCGAAGAAGACATCAGCCAGCTCGCGGAATTGTGTCCACAGCGCCTCGTTGTGCTCTTTTCCTGCAAAGCCTGCCGCCTTCCACTGCTTTTGCAGATCCAAAACGCTTGCCGTGGCCTTTTGCCATGCAGCGTGAGAGGCCTCTACTTCCTCAGCCACCACCTCCCGAAGCTTTTCGATCAAGGCTGTCTTCGCTTCGGCATTGGTTTTGAAGGCCTCTCGGATTTCATCGTAATGCGCTTTGGCCTCCTCAAATACCGGGCGAATGATGCCAAAAAAGGTGTCCGAAAGTTCTTTGTACGTCTCCCGCGGCGAAGGTCCCACATCCATCCACTGCTTTTGCAAGGCTCGGGCGTGCTTCTGTCGATCGTTCAACGACTGAATCGCCACGAGCGCTTTCGCACCTTCGATGAGGTCTTCTTTCTTTTTCAGGTTCACCTTCAGGTCGTGGTCCTTGAGCTCCTTGTAAATGTTGATGTTGTAGAAAAACTCGTCCTGTAGGCGGTAGTACTGGTCGTGAACCACCTTGTACTGGTCGCCAGGGACATCACCAACTGCACCCCATGCTTCGCGTACCTCATTGAACACCGCGAATGCGGCACCGATGTTCTCTTCTTCTTGGATGGTGTGGCGGAGACGCTCGAGCATCTCCTTTTTCTTTTCCAAGTTCGCACGTTGTTCGTCTGCTACTTGCTTGCGCCAAGCCTTTTCGCGTTCCTTAAACGCGGCAACAGCGGCTTCAAATGCTTCTTCTTCAGGAGCGGGCTGGTATTCGAAAACGGCATCGGGGTCTTTCGACATTGCGGCCCAAGCTTCGCGCTGTTTTCTCACTTCTTCTTTCGTCAGGGTGCGGAACTGATCGATGGCTTCGCGCACCTCCACACGAATTCCCTCCAAGTCTTCTTGGGCGAGCAATTCTTGAATACGGGGCAAGATCTCAGACCTCATGGGTCGACACTTTTTGTTTTGCGGACTGCAAATATCGTGTATAGCCTTGTTTTCCCGGCATTTTGGCCCAATTTCACCTTCCATGATCGATGAGTGGAAGGAAAAAATGCGCCGGTGGTGCAGCCTGCAGGAACGGTGTACGGGTGATGTTCGGCGCAAGTTGCAAGGCCAATTCGATGACGAATCAGCTGTCAACGGTATTGTCGATAGCCTTGTAGAAGAAGGGTTCCTATCGGATGAACGGTTCGTGACTTCGTACGTGCGGACCCATGCCGAACACAAATCATGGGGTCCACGAAAAATCCTTCACGGTCTCCGGATCAAGGGATTTTCAAATGCTGCTGCCCATGCAGCTGTCGCCGCGCACTCACCGGCGTCTTTTCAGGCATCCCTTGGGGCGCTTGTTGAGCGCAGGCGCGCTGAATTGCCGGAGAAAAGGGACCGAGTGATTCGGTTTCTGGTCAGTCGAGGGTTCGCTGTGAATGACATCTTGCGTGCAGTCGAAGAAGCAGAGGGACGCTGAATTACCTTTGCAATGAATGATTACGATTGATCAACTGAATGCATTGCGTTCGCGTGTGGACGATTTGAAAGGCTACCTAGCCATCGACGCCAAGCGCATCGAAATAGCAGAGGAGGAAAAGCGAACCCAAGACCCAGAATTTTGGAACAATTCCAAAGAAGCTGAGCAGGTCATGAAGCGCTTGCGCACGCTGAAATCGTGGACGAATAGTTTTGACACGTGCCTGTCTGCGGTGGACGATGCTCAGGTCCTGTTTGACTTCATGAAAGGGGGCGAAGCAGAGCAGTCTGAAGCTCAAGAGGCCTTCGATGCGGCGGCTGTGGCGGTGGAAGAGCTCGAGTTCAAGAACATGCTGAGCGCAGAGGAAGACAACCTCAATGCCATCATGCAAATCACCTCAGGGGCCGGTGGAACGGAAAGTTGCGATTGGGCCTCCATGCTGATGCGCATGTACAGGATGTACGGTGACAATGCCAATTTCAAGGTCAAGGAATTGGATTTGCAGGAAGGCGATGTGGCCGGCATCAAACAGGTCACGCTGGAGTTTGAAGGAGAATTCGCCTTCGGCATGCTGAAAGGCGAAAATGGGGTGCACCGGTTGGTGCGCATCAGCCCGTTTGATAGCCAAGCACGCCGGCACACGTCTTTCGTTTCGGTCTATGTCTATCCGTTGGTGGATGACTCCATTGAAATTGAAGTCAATCCTTCTGACATTACGTGGGAGACGTTTCGTTCAGGAGGCGCTGGAGGACAGAACGTCAACAAGGTTGAAACAGGGGTTCGCCTGCGCCACGCTCCAACGGGTATCGTCATCGACAATACAGAAACGCGGAGTCAATTGGGGAACAAGGAGAAGGCGATGCAGCTATTGAAGTCCCAATTGTTCGAAATCGAACTGGCCAAGCGCAACGAGGCGCGTGCCGAGATTGAAGCCGGCAAAAAGAAGATTGAATGGGGGTCTCAAATCCGGTCGTATGTCATGCAGCCCTATAAGATGGTCAAGGACGTGCGTACCAACCACGAGACGTCCAATGTGGATGCCGTCATGAACGGTGACATTGAAGGTTTCCTCAAGGCGTACTTGATGCAGGCCGGATCGGGTGCCAAACAATCAGAACAAGTGTAACAATCATGAGTGGTTACCGAATCGAAAAAGACACCATTGGTGAGGTCAAGGTTCCTGCCGATGCGTTGTGGGGTCCGCAGACTGAGCGTTCCCGAAACAACTTTAAAATTGGCCCTTCCGCCTCGATGCCAAGCGAAATCATCGAAGCATTTGCCTATTTGAAAAAAGCCGCTGCGCTCACCAATGCAGAGCTCGGGGGATTGGACCAAAAGAAATGCGATTTGATTGCCCGGGCGTGCGATGAAATCATCGCGGGGCAATGGGCAGAGCAATTTCCATTGGTGGTTTGGCAAACCGGTTCCGGCACCCAGTCCAACATGAACGTGAACGAAGTGGTAGCGAATCGCTCTCACCTCATCAATGGAGGCTCACTTGGAGAAGGAGAAAAGCCCGTTCATCCGAATGACGACGTGAACAAGTCCCAGTCTTCGAATGATACCTTTCCGACGGCGATGCACATTGCCGCCTACAAGGTGATTGTTCGAACAACCGTGCCGGGGGTGGAGCAACTGCGGGATGCATTGCAGGTCAAAGCGGAAGCATTTGCAGAGGTGGTGAAAATCGGCCGGACCCACCTCATGGACGCAACGCCATTGACCTTGGGGCAGGAATTCAGCGGGTACGTCGCCCAACTGAATTTTGGACTGAAGGCCCTCAACAATTCCATGAGCCACCTCAGTGAATTGGCATTGGGTGGAACAGCGGTTGGCACCGGAATCAATACGCCGGAAGGCTATTCCGCGCGCGTTGCTGAGCACATCGCATCCCTGACGGGTCTGCCCTTTGTTACGGCGCAGAACAAGTTTGAGGCACTGGCTGCACACGATGCCATCGTCGAAACCCACGGAGCCTTGCGGCAATTGGCTGTGAGCTTGAACAAGATTGCCAATGACATCCGATTGATGGCCTCCGGTCCGCGCTCTGGCATCGGTGAGCTCGTTATTCCAGCGAACGAGCCGGGATCCAGCATCATGCCCGGCAAGGTCAATCCTACCCAGTGTGAAGCCATGACCATGGTCTGTGCGCAAGTCATGGGGAACGATGTTGCCGTTGCGGTCGGCGGGGCACAAGGCCATTATGAACTCAACGTGTTCAAACCCATGATGGCTCGGAACGTGCTGGAAAGCGCGCGCCTCCTCGGTGATGCCTGTCGCTCCTTCAGCGCCCATTGCGTAGAAGGCATCGAGCCCAACCACGAGCGAATTGATGAGTTGGTGCAAAACAGTTTGATGCTTGTAACGGCCTTGAACACCAAGATTGGCTATTACAAGGCTGCAGAGATTGCAAACAAGGCGCACAGAGAAGGAACGACACTCAAGGCTGCTGCGCTGGCCACGGGGTATTTGACCGAAGCAGAGTACGATGCTTGGGTCGTACCTGCTGCGATGACGGGTAAGCGGTAATTACTTCTGTTTTCCGCCCTTCATCTCAGTGACCAGCTGTTTGATCCACTGTTCATCTGCCTTTGGACAAATGAGCAGCGCGTCCTCGGTGTCCACCACAATGAAGTCGTCCAAGCCACGCACGGCGACCAGCTTTTTTGCATGGAAGGCATCGCTTACGATGACGTTTCCAGCAGCCTTCGTTGCTTGCAGCCTCACACCCGCTGTGCCGTTTCCTGCGGCATCCAACGACAGTTTTTCATGCAATGAGCCCCATGTTCCAAGGTCACTCCATCCGAAATCTGAAAGGACAACGGCCACATTGGGCGCTTTTTCCATGACACCGTAGTCGATGGAGATGTTCTCGCATTCACCGTAGATGCCCCGGATGGTTGTTGCCTCGCGTTCGGTGGCGAAGTCGCTCTTGTGCTCTTCAAACAGCGCTTGCATTTCGGGCAAATGCGCCTCAAACGCTTCGGTGATGTTCTGCAAGCTCCAAATGAAGATGCCAGAATTCCAGTAGAAATCACCGGAAGCCAAGAATTGCTCGGCCAATTCGAGCTGCGGTTTCTCCGTGAAGGTTTTCACCATCCGAATGCGCGCGTCGCCGGCATCGGGCAGGTCCTCGAATTGGATGTAGCCGTAACCAGTATCGGGTCGTGAGGGGTGAATGCCCAGTGTCACGAGGTGGGTCGTTTCTCGGGTGTGATTCAGCGCAATGTTGGCAATTTCCAAGAACTCATCCTCCTTCAGGATGAGGTGGTCCGATGGCGCCACAATGACTGCGGCTTCATCTGCAGCATCCCCGGCTTTGTTCGCGATCCAATGGTTGGCGTAGGCGATGCATGGAGCGGTGTTGCGCATGAACGGTTCACACAAGGTGTTTTCGCTGGGCAGTTGTGGCAAATGTTCAGCGACCAAGCCGCGGTAACGTTCCTGGGTGACCACGAGGATGTTCTCGGACGGAACAAGCCGAGCCAAGCGGTCGAAGGTCATTTGAATCAGCGAACGACCGGTGCCGAGGATATCGAGAAATTGCTTCGGCCTCGACTCTTTGCTCATCGGCCAGAATCGGCTTCCAATCCCACCGGCCATGATGACCGCAAACGTGTTGTTGTTGGCAGTCATGGTTCCGAATTCCTATAGGTTGGAGCGGTTGTAATGGCATCGCTCGGGGTCGCCGCCTCAGACCATTGGGGACAGTTGCAATCGCGGTGGCCGCGATTCGATCCACAGGCGGACAAAACCAAGGAGATGCCGAGGAGTCCCACGAGATGGTGGCGTTTGACAATCATGCTCCGCGAAAGTACGAACTGACACGTACCTTAGCACCATGCGCTGGATGTATCACATAGGCCGCTATATGCGGTTGTTGGCTAAGAGCTTTCGAAAGCCGGAGAAGTTCAGCGTATTCAAGGACTTATTGTTGACCGAGCTTGAGTCCATCGGCCTCCAATCGGTGGGAATCGTTGCCCTGCTTTCCATTTTCATGGGGGCGGTCATTTGCCTCCAGACCGCTCACCAAATTGGCGGGTGGATTCCGGTTTACACCATCGGCTTTACCGTGCGCCAGACCATGATCTTGGAGTTTTCTCCCACCTTGATTCCGGTAATCTTGGCCGGCAAAGTTGGGTCCAATATTGCCTCCCAAATCGGCACGATGCGGGTTACGGAGCAAATCGATGCCCTGGACATCATGGGGGTGAACAGCGCGAGCTATTTGATTCTGCCCAAAGTGGTCGCGGGGGTGTTCATCGTTCCCTTTTTGGTGGTGTTGAGCATGGTGCTGGGCGTTGGAGCGGGGGCATGGATCGGTGTTGCCACCGGCCTCAGTCCCTTGGCCGACTTCGAATATGGTATGCAGGTGGATTTCCGCGTTTTCGACGTGTTGTATGCATTGACCA
Source organism: bacterium (assembly GCA_029979565.1). Taxonomy (GTDB): domain Bacteria; phylum Bacteroidota; class Bacteroidia; order Flavobacteriales_D; family Sanyastnellaceae; genus UA16. Next base: position 219,904 of record JAPOHG010000001.1, on the reverse strand, counting down.
AAACGGTGGTCTTCGGTTTTATTCTAACGAGCGTTTCAGCTTACCACGGTTACTTCGCCGAAGGGGGAGCACTCGAAGTGGGTAAATCAAGCACGAAGGCCGTTGTGTGGTCGGTGGTCATCATTATGGTTTCCAATTTGGTCCTTACGCAAATGCTGTTGAACTGAAATGATCGAGCTACAACACCTTGAGAAATCGTTTGGGGACCACCACGTCCTCAAGGATGTGAGCGCCTCGTTCGAACGCGGCAAAGTCAACTTCGTCATCGGTCGCAGTGGAAGTGGAAAGAGTGTGATGACCAAATGCACCGTGGGACTGATTGAACCTGACCAAGGACGGGTGTTTTACGACGGGAGGGACTTCACGTCCATGAGCCAGCAGGAACGCAAAGTGATTCGACAAGAGATTGGGATGCTTTTTCAGGGCTCAGCGCTGTTCGATAGCATGACCGTTCAAGAAAACGTAGAATTCCCGTTGCGCATGTTCAGCGATATGTCCGAGTCGGAGCGCCACGACCGAGCGGCTGCTTGCCTCGAACGGGTCGAACTAGCCAATGCGAGTTCCCGTTTCCCGGCGGAGTGCAGCGGTGGTATGCAAAAGCGTGTCGGCATTGCCCGAGCCATTGCGATGAACCCGAAATACTTGTTTTGCGATGAGCCCAATTCTGGACTCGATCCGCAAACGGCCATCGTGATCGACAACCTCATTTCCGACATCACCGAAGAATACCAAATCACCACCGTAGTGGTCTCCCACGACATGAACAGTGTGATGGAGGCGAGTGACACCATACACTTTGTGCACCAGGGCCGCATCTGTTGGAACGGCAATCGAGAGGGATTGCTCGAAGGCGGTGTGAAGGAATTGGAAGAATTTGTTTTTGCGAGCGATTTGATGCGAAAAATTCGAAAGACCGTCTGACGCACATGCAAGACCAAAAGCACATTCCGCTGCGCTTTGACCGCTTATCAGAGCAGAACATGCGCCAAGCGGCCGATGAGGTGTTCAATCGCTTCAATGCACGGAGGACGGTCAGGCATTTCTCAACGGATGCGCTGCCACTCGATGTGGTGCGCAAGTGCATTGAAGCAGCTGGAACCGCACCATCTGGTGCGCATAAGCAACCATGGCACTTTTGCCTTGTTACCGATCCGGCCATCAAAAAGCAGATTCGAGAAGCCGCTGAAAACGAAGAATACGAGAATTACCATGGGCGAATGAATGACGCCTGGTTGGACGATTTAAGGCCTTTCGGTACGGACCACATCAAACCCCATCTTGAGGAAGCACCAGCGCTCATTGTGGTGTTTCGGCAGTCATGGACGCCGGATGAAGAGGCCGCTTCAGGAAAGTCCCAGCATTACTACGTGCAAGAATCGGTGGGCATAGCCAGTGGGATGTTACTGGCAGCATTGCACGAGTGTGGAATCGCCACATTGACGCATACACCATCTCCCATGGGGTTTTTGGCAGAAATACTGGACCGGCCACCTCACGAAAAAGCATACCTGCTCATCCCCATCGGATACCCAGCAGAAGGATGTCAAGTTCCTGATATTCAGCGGAAAAGCTGGGAAGAATTGGCAACCGTATATGGCCCTAAAACGACGCGTTAACACCCGATATGGAGAAAAGTTTTCTCAAAACGGCGGAGGTTACCTCTTGATGTGGTTACTTTGCGCCCCGATAAACAGCTAAGCTATGTCTGATATTCAAGAAAAAGTCACGGCGATTATCGTCGATAAGTTGGGAGTTGATGCAGGAGAAGTCAATCTGTCTGCGAGCTTCACCAACGATTTGGGCGCTGATTCTTTGGACACTGTAGAACTCATTATGGAGTTCGAAAAAGAGTTCAACATTGCCATCCCAGATGACCAAGCTGAGAAAATTAGCACCGTAGGACAGGCGGTCGACTACATTACCGAGAACGCGAAATAATCCTGGCTCCATGGAGCTCAAAAGGGTTGTTGTTACCGGCTTAGGGGCGATTACGCCCCTTGGAAATGACATACCAACGTACTGGAAAGGCTTGATCAATGGTGTGAGCGGAGCCGCTCCCATCACCAAGTTCGATGCCACCAATTTCAAGACGCAGTTCGCCTGCGAAGTGAAAGGGTGGGACGTATCCGAATTCCTCGATCGCAAAGAGTCGAGGAAGATGGACCTGTTCGCGCAGTACGCGGTTGTCTGTTCCGACCAGGCCTTAGAAGATGCAGGCTTGGCGGGTGAGGGTTCCCCTGTGAATCCAGATCGCGCCGGCGTCATCTGGGGCTCGGGCATTGGAGGATTCCAAACCTTCATGAACGAGGCCTTGAATTTCCACCGCAATGAGGGCATCCCTCGATTCAGTCCATTCTTCATCCCCATGATGATTTCGGACATTGCGGCCGGCCACATCAGCATGCGCCATGGATACCGGGGCCCGAACTTTTGTACGGTTTCGGCCTGCGCCAGTGGTACGAATGCCATGATTGACGCGTTCAACTACATCCGTTTGGGAAAAGCGGATATCATGGTCACCGGGGGGTCGGAGGCGGCTGTAACGGAAGGCGGCATCGGTGGTTTCAACGCGCTCAAGGCGCTTTCGACCCGGAACGACGAACCTGCCAAAGCGTCCCGCCCCTTCGATTCAACACGTGACGGTTTTGTGCTTGGAGAAGGTGGGGGAGCCATCATCCTGGAAGAGTATGAGCACGCCGTGGCCCGAGGCGCCAAAATCTATTGCGAAATGGTGGGTGGTGGCATGAGTGCGGATGCGCATCACATCACGGCACCTCATCCCGAGGGGCTCGGGGCACTGAACGTCATGAAGTCCGCTTTGGACGATGCAGGGATGCGACCGGAGGACGTGGACTACGTAAACGTTCACGGTACGTCCACTCCGTTAGGCGACGTTGCCGAAACCAAGGCCATTCAAGGCGTCTTCGGGGACCACGCTTACGACCTCAACATCAGTTCGACCAAGTCCATGACGGGTCATTTGTTGGGAGCTGCGGGAGCAATCGAAGGCATTGCTTGCATTCTGGCTATTAAGCACGGTGCCATTCCGCCTACCATCAACTTTGAACACACCGATGAGGCGCTTGATCCAAAATTGAATTTCACATTCAACAAAGCGCAACAACGCACGGTTCGAGCGGCACTGTCCAACACCTTTGGGTTCGGGGGACACAATGCCTCGGTATTGTTCAAAGCCCTGGATTGAGCTGCCCAGTGGGTTTGCTACGGAATCGAAGCTGGAGAAATCGATGGTCTCAAGGGGGCATCTCACCTGAACTGCGTCGTTTCATCAAAGCTGAATTCGGTGTCCGCGTCAGGAATGCAGCTTGGTATAGACAAGCCATGACCCACGGTTCGATGATGGCAGAACTCGAAGCCGGCGAACAGTCCAATGAACGCCTCGAGTTTCTCGGCGATTCCATTCTCGGCGCGGTGGCCGCAGAGCTTGTTTTCTTCCGTTATCCCCAAGAAGATGAGGGGCCACTGACGCAGAAGCGCTCCAATTTGGTGAGCCGAAAGTCATTGAACCAAATAGGCGAGTCCATGGGACTTGGCGAGCATATTCAGACGACCATTCCCCAGCGTCCGCTTCCCAGTGCGGTGATCGGCAATGCGTTGGAAGCACTGATTGGGGCCATTTACCTCGATCACGGATACAAAAAGACCCGCGTGCTCGCCTCAGCCATGTTGATGCGGTATGGAGCTGAGGAGATAATGGAGACCACAGCAGACTTCAAATCGCGTTTGTACCACTGGGCCCAGGTTGAAGGGAAGGAGGTGCGTTACGACGAGAAAATGGTGCGAGATGACCAAGGTCGAGAACAGGGCATCCATGAGGTGGTATTGATGGTTGATGACCGACCGGTTGCTGAAGGATCTGGTTCGTCTAAAAAAGAGGCGGAACAGCATGCTGCACGCGTTGCGTTGGAGCGTGGAGAATGGCGTGAAAAGCCGCTGTAATTCTAAGTCTAGGAGGTATATTCGCATTGAATGCAATGGCTTGACGAAGATTTTGCCGACGCGTGTGATTTTGAACTGTTGGGGCTGAGCAGCCACCTGCCACCGCATCGGTTGGCGTGGGAATTGAATCAGCGCCTGGAGTGGCGCTTGAAATTCAATAAAGTGCTCGAAATCCAGCAGCGAACAGGGTATTCAGAGCACGTGGTTTATCGGTACGAGGATACGTCGAGTCACAATTCGCAAACGTGGTATATCATCGAAAACAAAGCTCCGAACGGCATGATTGCTCGGTTCCAAGGTGGCGCTGAAATGGACTACCTCGTTCAAGCTGTGGACGAAACCGGCTCAATGGCTGAAGTCATGGACCGCATTCGACCGATGAGGGGGGTCAATTACATCCTCCAACTTAATCCATTGGAGTCGGGTGCCATCGAGCATCTGGCCTTGTTGGATTTAACCCCAGAAGCGGAGGGCTGAAGAATTGAAACGATGAAACGAACGAAAATTGTGGCCACGATGGGACCAGCCTCCAATACAGAGGAGCGGCTGGAAGCATTGATTCAAGCCGGCATGAATGTGGCGCGGTTGAACTTTTCGCACGGCGAACATGCCATACACGGACACACCATTGCCAACGTCCGAAAGGTCGATGAGCAATTGGGGACCCACACGGCCTTGTTGGCGGATTTGCAAGGACCCAAATTGCGGATCGGGGAACTCGAGGGGGGGCAAATCGACCTCGTGCAGGGAGAGGAATTGATTATCCGAACAGGCACAGATACCGGGACTGCGGGTGTCGTCTATACGAATTACATGCAGTTCGCTGGAGATGTGAAAGCGGGTGAACCGGTGCTGATGGACGATGGCAAACTCGAATTGCGCGTCCTCGAAACCGATGGGAAAGGCGAAGTGCGATGCGAGGTGGTTCATGGTGGGATCTTGAAGCCGCGCAAGGGCATCAACTTGCCCTCTACAGCCATTTCCTTGCCTTGCATTACAGAGAAGGACGCTGTGGACCTGGCATACGCGTTGGAACAGGATGTCGATTGGATTGGATTGTCCTTTGTACGAAACGCCCAGGATATCAGAGAGCTTCGAGAGCGCATTGAAGCCGAAGGCAAGCACGCTCGAATCGTCGCTAAAATTGAAAAGCCTGAGGCATTAGAGGACCTGGATGGCATCTTGGAAGAGACCGATGCCGTCATGATTGCACGCGGTGATTTGGGGGTGGAAATCCCCAAGCAAGAGGTTCCATTGGTTCAAAAAGACATCATCCAGCGGTGCATGCGCATGGGCAAGCCCGTTATTGTGGCAACCCAGATGATGGAATCCATGATTGAGGCATCCGTCCCTACACGGGCGGAAGTCAATGACGTGGCCAACGCTGTTTTGGACGGTGCGGACGCTGTCATGCTCAGTGCAGAAACGTCGGTAGGCGCGTACCCAGTTGAAGCCGTAACAGCCATGTCCGACATCATCGATTCGATGGAGGGCCAAGACCGCATGTACTACCACGAGCGGCCACCTTTGAGCCCTGAGGATGATCGATTCATCAGCGATAGCATGTGCTACAATGCCTGCAGATTGGCCAAACGAGTGAACGCAAAGGCGATCGTGACCATGACTTTCTCGGGCTATACGGCAGTCCAGGTTTCGAGCCAACGACCGAAGGCGCACATTTTCATGTTCACGGCGAACAAGCGGGTATTGGCTCAAATGTCACTCGTGTGGGGGGTATCAGCGTTCCCGTATCTGAAAATGGTCAGCACCGACCACACGATAGCGGACATCAAATTCGAGTTGACCAAAATGGGTGTCGTCAGCGCCGGAGACTTCGTTGTTCACCTGGCGAGTATGCCCATTGCGGATGCGGGCATGACCAACATGCTAAAGCTCAGCCAAGTGTAGTTAAATCAAGGGATTGGAGGTTCTTGATGGCCGAGCCGTTGTTATCTTCGCGCCTTTGAGCACTTCGACCCGATCGCAAACAGAATGAGCACGTCTGCACCGCAACCAAACTTCCCTGAGCGCGGCTCCCTCAATCTTCCTCAGATTGCCGATGACATCCTCAGCAGCTGGGAGCAGGATGGGACCTTTCAGAAGAGCATCGAGACGCGCCCTGCAGATCGGCCTTATGTGTTTTTTGAAGGGCCGCCCTCTGCCAACGGAAAGCCTGGCATCCACCACGTGATGGCTCGGGCCATCAAGGACATTTTTTGTCGGTTCCACACCCTGAAGGGATTCCGAGTTGAACGAAAAGCGGGTTGGGATACCCACGGGCTGCCCGTGGAGTTGGGCGTGGAGAAAGAACTCGGCATTACCAAGGAGGACATCGGGGTCAGGTTGACCATCGAAGAGTACAACGAGGCGTGCAAAAAAGCCGTCATGCGTTACACGGACATCTGGAATGACCTTACCCGCAAAATGGGTTATTGGGTTGATATGGATGCCCCTTACGTGACGTACGAGAACAAGTACATTGAGAGCGTGTGGTGGTTGCTCAAGCAACTCGATGACAAGGGCTTGCTTTACAAGGGATATACCATTCAACCCTACAGCCCAGCAGCTGGAACCGGTTTGAGTTCGCACGAATTGAACCAACCGGGAGCATACCGAGACGTCAAAGACACGACTGTCGTGGCTCAATTCAGGGCTTTGCCCGAATGCGGTGCCCGTGTACTCGAGCATGCAGGCCCGGAAAAGGCAGAAGCCTTCGGTCACTTGCCGGTTTATTTTCTAGCGTGGACCACCACTCCTTGGACGCTGCCTTCGAATACGGCGCTCACAGTTGGGCCCGACATTGCATACGTTCTGGTAGCTACAAAGAATCGGTACACCGATGAGGCGGGATTGGTCGTGTTGGCGGAGGATTTGATGGGCAAGCATTTTGGTGGAAAAAAAGCACCGGAACACGAGGTCATTGCCCACATCAGCGGCGCTGAGTTATGCGGCGCCCGTTATGAACAGCTCTTGGAATGGGCAGAGCCCATGGAAGGCGTTAGCGAGGCGTTCCGAATCATTCCAGGAGATTTCGTAACCACAGAAGACGGAACGGGCATTGTGCATACGGCGCCCACCTTTGGTGCTGACGATGCGCGTGTGGCAGCAGCAGCAGGCGTGCCGCCCATGCTTATCGATGATGGAACTGGCCAAGGTGTTCCCTTGGTGGACCTTCAGGGCCGGATTCGCGATGGGGTGGGGCCGCTTGCAGGGCGCTACGTCAAGGAGGAATATTACGAAGAGGGTGAAGCACCGGAACGGTCGGTGGACGTGGAAATTGCCATTGATTTGAAAGGCAAAGGGCTCGCCTTCTTGGTCGAGAAATACGAGCACAATTATCCCCACTGCTGGCGAACGGACAAACCCGTCCTCTACTATCCGCTGGACAGCTGGTTCATCCGCGCAACGGCGGCGAAAGAACGCATGCAGGAGTTGAACAAAACCATCCGCTGGAAGCCGGCGAGTACGGGATCCGGGCGGTTTGGTAAGTGGCTGGAAAACCTCAATGACTGGAACCTTAGCCGCTCGCGGTTTTGGGGCATTCCGATTCCCATATGGTCCACCGAAGACGGCGCCGAACGCCGGTGCATCGGTTCTGTAGAAGAACTGAAGGCAGCCTGCGCTGAGTCGGTCAAGGCGGGCCTGATGGACACAAATCCCCTGGAAAACTTTGTTCCCGGGGACATGTCCAAGGCCAACTACGAGCAGTTCGATTTGCACAAACACGTCGTCGACCGCATCACACTCAAAGCTTCCGACGGACGACCAATGCGCCGGGAATCCGATTTGATCGACGTGTGGTTTGACAGCGGATCCATGCCGTATGCGCAGTGGCATTATCCGTTCGAGAATAAGGAGAAAATCGACGGGGGTCAATCGTATCCGGCTGACTTCATCGCAGAGGGGGTGGACCAGACCCGCGGCTGGTTTTACACCTTGCATGCGATTGCAACCATGGCCTTTGATTCCGTGGCCTACAAGAACGTGGTCAGCAATGGGCTGGTGCTCGACAAAAACGGCCAGAAAATGTCCAAGCGATTGGGCAACGCCGTGGATCCGTTTGAGACCTTGGGCCAATATGGCCCTGACGCCACCCGCTGGTACATGATTTCGAATGCCCAACCTTGGGACAACCTCAAATTCGATGCAGATGGCATCACCGAAGTCCAACGCAAGTTTTTCGGAACGTTGCACAACACCTACAACTTCCTCGCCTTGTATGCCAACATCGACGGTTATCAAGGAGGAGGCGATGAAGTACCGGTAGCCGATCGTCCGGAAATCGATCGTTGGGTGCTGTCACGATTGAATTCGTTGATTCAAGACGTGACAGAAGCGTACGAAGCCTTGGAACCCACCAAGGTGGCCCGAGCGATTCAAGCGTTTGCCATCGACGATCTTTCGAACTGGCACGTGCGACAGTCGCGCCGGCGATTCTGGAAGGGCGACATGAGCGACGATAAGCGAAGCGCATACCAGACGCTGCACACGTGCTTGCGGTCGTTATCGGTGATGATTTCCCCCATTGCACCGTTTTACGCGGACCGCTTGTACCGGGATTTGACCGGTGCGGAGGAGTCCGTGCATCTGGCGTCATTCCCGGAAGCAGATGCAGCCTGCATTGATACTGAACTTGAGGCCCGTATGGCCCTCGCACAGCAAATCAGTTCCCAGGTGCTGTCCCTGCGCAAGCGGGAGCGGTTGCGTGTGCGCCAGCCCCTGCGTCGCATATTGGTGCCGGTGTTAAACGAACAAATGGCGAGCCGCATTGAGACCATGGCGTCCCTCATCCGTGGGGAAGTCAACGTGAAGGCCATTGAGGTGGTTCGGGACGGCGAGAACACCGAAGTTTCCATTGTGAAGCGTGTGAAGCCCGACTTCAAGGCGCTGGGCCCCAAATTCGGCAAGCGCATGAAGGCCGTTGCTGCAGCGGTAAACGCGTTAGACGCCGAAGGCATTGCCGCACTCGAGCGGGAGGGGCGTGTGGCCGTGCATCCCGCGGACGGACAAGGCGAGGCGGTTGTGGAAGCATCGGAGGTGACCATTCTGACCGACGACATTCCCGGTTGGTTGGTTTCAAGCGTAGGCGGGGTGACCGTCGCGCTGGACATCAGTTTGGACGATGCCTTGAAAGGAGAAGGCCTGGCAAGGGAATTGGTGAACCGGGTTCAGAACCTGCGGAAAGACGCGGGGCTCGAGGTCACGGATCGCATTGCTTTGACCGTAGAGGCGGCTCCTGAAGTGGAAGCCGTCATGAAGGATAATTTGGATTATATTGCTGACGAGACGTTGGCGAATGATGTGCGCTGGGGCGAAATTCCCGGTGCCGAAAGGATTGAATTGAGCGAAGGCATCGACGTGGCCTTGGCAGTGACAAAACAGGATTAAAACACGACCGTTATGGCAGAAACACGCTATTCGGATAATGACTTGAAGGAGTTCCAAGCATTGATTGAGGAGAAGCTGGCTGTGGCCCGCGAGAACTATGATGAGCTCCAACGTGCCTTGTCGCACAGCGATGACAATACCACGGACGATACCGCTCCAACGTTCAAGATGATGGAGGACGGTTCGGAGACGATGAGCCGCGAAGAAACCGCCCAATTGGCGGCGCGTCAGCAGAAGTTCATTGTGAGCTTGGAGAACGCCCTGCTTCGCATTAAGAACAAAACTTACGGCATTTGCCGGGTTACGGGCAAACTCATTCCCAAAGCACGTCTTCGCCTGGTGCCGCACGCTACGATGTCCATCGAAGCCAAGAATAAGCAGTAAGCAACTCCTTGAGCACACCGCGCACACTTTTGGGATGGGTACTGGCCGTTGTGGTACCCGTGTTGGTCGCGGATCAATGCCTGAAGGTGTGGGTCAAATTGAATTTCTCGCTCGGGGAACGCATGGCCTTTATCCCCGGGTTGTTGGAATTGCAATTCATCGAAAACGAAGGCATGGCCTTCGGCTGGGCGCTGCCCGGGATGGCGGGAAAATTGGTGTTGACCGGATTTCGCCTGGTAGCTGCCGTCGGCATCGGATTTTACATCAAGAAGCTGATTGAGGCTGGTGCGCACCGGGGGTTCTTGATGTGCTTGGCCTTTATATGGGCGGGAGCCATCGGCAACATCATTGACAGTGCGGTGTATGGTCAGCTGTTCACGGCGAGCCATTGGGGCATCATTGCCGAATGGGCGGGAGAAGGCTATGCTCCGCTCATGATGGGGCATGTCGTCGACATGTTCCACTTTACGGTGCGCTGGCCCTCATCGTTCCCGATCGATTCCTTGGCCAATCGAGAGGTGTTCCCTCCGATTTGGAACTTGGCAGACGCCGCCATCTCGTGTGGCGTGATTGCCATTTTAATTGGACAACGGGCTTTTTTTGCTGAAGAGGCGACCGCCTGATTCAATCCTGAGCGACCGGTTCAACCCAGTCGCCGTGGCTGCGAATCAGATCGATAAGGGCATCCACGGCCCGGTCTTCCGGAACATTCTTTTCTACGACTTCCTTTTCCTTGTACAAGGTGATTTTTCCGGGGCCGGTGCCAACGTATCCGTAGTCTGCATCCGCCATTTCGCCGGGGCCGTTTACGATGCATCCCATGATGCCGATTTTGATGCCCTTGAGGTGGGAGGTGACTTCTCGGATTTTCGCCGTGGTCTCCTGCAAATCAAACAGCGTCCGACCGCAACTCGGGCAGCTGATGTATTCAGTCTTTGAAATCCGTGTGCGCGTGGCTTGCAAAATCCCAAAGGCGGTTGAATTGCGCAGTTGCAATGGCAATCCGTGGCCGTCAATCCAGATACCGTCTCCGAAACCATCCAGCAGTGGCGCCCCAACATCGGTCGCCGCGTAAAGTTGAAATCGCTCCGAATCCAATCCGTCATACGTCCTGCGCAAAATGACCGGCACATCGCATCCGGCTGCATCCAGCATCATGCATGCAGACCGCAGTTCGGACATGGCGTGCGCGGAAGTCGCTTCCAAAATGAGCACCGTCCGGTCATGCCGCTGCACGCGTGCAATGAATGCTTCCGAGAGGTCGTTGCAATGCGCTTGAACAAAATGCCACTCGGACGGATGGCCCTCATCCCATGTGGCTGCTGGCCAAACCGGGTAATGGCGTGTCCTGTCTTCCCAGTGTTCGGCGTCCTGCAATACGGCCAACGTGCCGGGCAATTCAAATGCCACGGGCTCTGCTCCGGCATAAATGAAGTCGCATGCGAAATCATCCAGGTTCCATTTGTCGAGCGGAACTGAGTACCGATAACCGCAGCCAAACAGCTTGGCTTCGGTAATGGGCCCCGCGCTGAGGTCGTGCACGACGCGCGGCACCTGTTTGCCGCCCATTCCCGCAGCTTCACGTGTGGATCGCCGAGCGTAGCTGTACGGGTCAAAGGACAACGGTACGGCAGGTCGATCAGCATGGGGACGGGCTTCGTAGCGTTCCACGAGCATGCGAGCCACCGGTAATTCGGCTTCTGGCGCTTCGGTCAGGGAAACGCGGATTGTATCGCCCAGTCCGTCCTCGAGCAAGGCTCCGATGCCCACTGCGCTCTTGATGCGCCCGTCTTCGCCATCGCCAGCTTCCGTCACCCCGAGGTGGAGCGGATAGTGCATGCCTTCCACGTCCATACTGGCGACAAGCAATCGGTACGCTTGGACCATGACCTGTGGGTTGGAGGCCTTCATGCTAATGACCAGATTGTGGTAGTCGTTGTCGCGGCAAATGCGCAAGAACTCCATGGCACTCTCCACCATGCCCTTTGGCGTATCACCGTAGCGGCTCATGATGCGGTCCGATAGCGAACCGTGATTGGTTCCGATGCGCATGGCGCGGCCAAGTGCTTTGCATTTCAACACCAACGGTGTGAATCGCTCCCGGATGCGTTCGAGCTCTTCCGCATACGATGCGTCGGTGTACTCGATGTCTTCGAACCGCTTTTTATCGGCGTAATTGCCGGGATTTACCCGGATTTTTTCGACATGGTCCGCAGCAATTTCAGCGGCATTGGGCGTGAAGTGGATGTCCGCAACGAGAGGGACCTGGTGCCCTTTCTGATGCAATGCTTCTGCAATGACCTTCAAGGCCTCTGCTTCTTTTTTGGACGGTGCCGTGATCCGAACCAATTCACACCCGGCGTCGATCATCCGTTCGCTTTCGGCAACGGTTTTTTCGATGTCCATGGTGTCAGCAGTGGTCATCGATTGAATGCGCAACGGCGCGTCCCCGCCAAGGGTCAAGTTGCCAACCTGAACCTTCTGGGAAGATCGACGTCGGTAATTGAACCAATCAACGCTGTTCAAGTGGGGAGCTGCCTCGGTTTTGTGATCTTGATTCATGATATCAACACGCTGCTAAAGTAACCTCATTCCATGCTCTTTTGTTGGGCTTGAGTGCACCGATTGTAAATTCGTTTGGTTGAAGATTGCCTAATGGCTGAATCCCTTTCCCTTGACCGTGAGCCGTGCATTGTGCTTTCTGTAGTTCCCTACAACGACGGCCGACGGGTGGTGCGCGTGCTCGGGGAGACGCTGGGTACGGTGGCCTTGTGGGTCACCGAGGGCAAGGGTAAGAACCGGCAAGTGGGGAAATGGCATCCCGGTGCGATGCTCGAACTTCGGGGGGTGAGCCGCAAGGGATCGGAGGGACTCGTGCGGTTCAAGGAGGCGCGGAGAACCCAGATTCCAGTGGCGATGTTTCAAGACGTGCGCCGCAGTGCAGTCGCTTTCTTCTTGTGCGAGCTGGTGGGGAAACTATTCCCGGAAGAAATCGCGCATCCAGAGATTTATGCCTTGTTTCATGAAGCGCTCATACGGGTCGAGGAGGAGGAACAGGTCGGCTGGATTCATGCGGAGTTCATGGGCCAGCTAATCGCATTGATGGGCCTTGCCCCACCGTCTTCGGAATTGGCTGGAGCGGATGTACTGGATTTGCAATCGGGGGAGTGGAAACACGCCATGGGCACTGCAGAAGACCATTTGCCGCCTCCATTATCCCAGTGGTTCATGGACCTCACAGGTACCGCTACGCGCGACTTTACCGCTTCTTTTTCGGAGCGAAAAGAACTCATCAAGGGTCAATTGAGATACCTCGGCCACCAGCTCGGTGGCCTTCGTGAAATCAAGAGTTACGAAGTGCTTGAGCAGGTGTTCGAGTAGCGGTCTAGGGGATGATTTTGGCGTGATATTTGCGTTCGAGGGCAACCATGGAGCAGCTTAGCAAAGTGATACAACGAATACAACTTTCGGCGAAGGGCCTGTTGCTGGTGGCGTGCGCGTTCGTATCGGGGATGGGATTGGCACAGGAGGCCGCCACCAAGAAGGCAGCTACTAAGCCACAGAAAATCCAGGCCGTTTCATCGAACGGTGCAGCTCCGGTGCCGTTTGCAGTCATCGTGAATAAGAACACGGGCGTCCAAGTGATGACCGACGAGGCGGGCAATGCGACCATCCCACGCAACATCAAATTGGACACATTGATTCTGCGCTCAGTGGGGTTCATGGACATGGTCATTTATCCGGGACAAGCCATCCCGGAGCAGGTTCGTATGGTCGAGGACATGATCAGTTTGGATCAGGCCGAGGTGGTTATCCAAGGCGTTGCCAGCGCGGAATCGGTCGCACTCTCCAGCATCAATATGGTTTCGGAACAGGCGCCCAAACCGGTGGTCCAGCTTGAGGTCCCCCAAACCGCAGCAGAGTTGCTCTGGTCCACCGGTTCCGTTCTTGTCCAGCAAAGCCAGCAAGGCGGGGGGTCACCCATTTTGAGGGGATTTGAGGCGAATCGCGTGTTGCTCGTCGTAGACGGCGTGCGCATGAACAACGCCATCTACCGAAGCGGTCACCTGCAAAATGCCATTACCGTGGACCCCAATATCTTGGAGCGAACCGACGTCTTACTCGGGCCCAATAGCATCTTGTTCGGTAGCGATGCGATGGGAGGCGTTATCCATTACCACACCCGCACCCCGCGGGTCGGCAACAGGGGCCTGAAGGTGCGAGCGTCAACGGCCTTTCGCTCGCCAAACCAGAGCACCATGGTTCACGGGGACGTCGAGTATTCGGGCCGGAATTGGGCGACGCTGACGTCCGTTTCGCATGCGCGTTATGGAGATTTGAGGATGGGAAAATGGCGCCGGCACGGCCATGCCACGTGGGGACTGGACTCGGTGCACGTGGTGCGAGAGGACGGCGTTGACGCTGTGCGCACCAATGAAGACCCCAACGTGCAATGGGGTTCGGGCTACGACCAGACCGATGTTCTTCAAAAGCTGCGCTACCAGACCCAACGTGGGGTGTTGGATTTGAACCTGCAATGGAGCACAAGCAGCGACATTCCGCGCTATGACCTCTCATTTGAAACGAGCGGAGAAGCCCCCAAATGGGCCACGTGGAATTACGGCCCCCAACGCCGTTCGTTGGCATCGCTTCGGTACGGCTCATCCATTGCCCGTTGGGACATCGCCTGGAACACCCTCGTATCCGTCCAAACGATTGAAGAGTCCCGAATCAAGCGACGTTTTGGGTCCGAGTGGCAGGAAACCCAGCTCGAAAACGTTCGCGTGTGGAACGGATACACCACCGCCTCGAAGCGCTTCTACAATGGCCTCCGTGTCACTGCTGGCATCAACGTCGGCTGGGATGCAGTGGAGTCGACGGCCAACCGATTGAACATAGAGACGGACGCATTGGAGGTCGCCGATACGCGCTACCCCAACGGAGGGAGTTCCATGCGCACCTTGGCTTCGTTTGCCAATGCCCAAATGCGCTGGCGACAGCACCGCTTCGTCGGGGGGGTGCGTTGGAGCCAATCGCAATTGAATGCGGCGTTCGATCCCGGGGTGAATTACACGTTGCCATTCGCGGCAGTGAACATGCAGAACAGCGCCTTGACCGGCGGACTGTCCGACCGGTGGGTCAGCCCTTCTCGGGTGTGGTCGTTGAACACGGGATTCTCAACGGGGTTCCGCCACCCGAACGTGGATGACATGGGCAAGGTTCGAGAGAAGGGGGGGTATGTGCTCGTGCCCAACGATGCGTTGAAGCCTGAATACCTCTACAGCGTGGAACAGTCAATCCACTGGGATTGGCAAGCTCGGCAGTTGTTGAGTCTGACGCTCAGCGGTTTTGGTTCCCGTCTTAACGATGCCATCGTTCCCCAGCTCACCGAGTTGAATGGCGATGCGATGTTCTTCATCGACGGCGACAGCGCTCGGGTTCAGACCCACGTGAATGCAAGCCATGCACTCATTGCGGGATTGCGCGGCGAAGTCAATGCCCAGCTCACACAAACGTGGGGCATCGAAGCGGCTGTCAACTGGACGGTGGGAGATCAGTTCATTCCCAACGAGGCTACCGACGAGATGGAACGGCTTCCCATGTCGCATATTCCACCGTTGTTTGGCCGTGTGGCTTCCGACATTGAAGGTCGCTGGTGGACCCTCGAGTGCTATGCGCTCTTCAGCGGTGCCAAGTCCGCATCCAAATTTGGCCCTTACGCCACGGACAACTTGGATTTGATGCTGGAAAGTGGAGCGCCAAATTGGTGGACCTTGAATGCCGAATTCAGCGCGAAGTTGCACGAAAAGGTGGAGTGCCGTTTGGGCGTTCGAAACCTATTGGACATGCATTACCGCGTGTTCGCCAGTGGAATCAGCGCGGCAGGACGCGGGGTATACGCCTCGGCGCACGCGGCGTTTTAACCGTACTTTCGTTGCATGCGATTTGAGCAGGTCATCGGACACCACGAATTGGGGGCCAAGCTGCGCGCCGGTGCCCAATCGGGTCGGGTGGCGCACGCCCAACTGTTCAACGGTCCTGAGGGGAGTGGAACGTTGGCGTTGGCGTTGGCTTACGCCCGTTACTTGCACTGCAGTGCACCGACGGATGCCGATGCCTGTGGAAGCTGTTCTTCGTGTGTTCAGTACGACACCCTGCAGCATCCGGATTTGCATTGGTCCTTCCCGTTTTTTAGAAAAGACGGCTCCGATCACGCCCTTTCCCAGCCCTTTCAATCAGCATGGCGAGAGCGGGTTTTGCAAGGGCCCTATTTCGGACAAGAGGAGTGGCTCGCAGCCATAGGAGCCGATCGGAAGCAACTCTTCATCAGTGTACAGGAGGCGATGGAGCTCAACCGCAAGTTGGGACTGAAGGCGTTTGCGGGAGGGTGGAAGGTGCTCATCTTGTGGCTGCCAGAAGCCATGCGCGTGGATACGGCCAATAAAATGCTGAAGCTCATCGAGGAGCCGACGGATCGCACGGTCATGCTTTTTGTCAGTGAACAGGCCAACCAATTGTTGGCGACAATCCGGTCGCGGGTGCAAATGGTACAGGTTCCTCGACTCGGGTTGGATGAAGCGGTTGAAGGGTTGAAAACCAGGTTTGGCGTAAATGAAGAAGAAGCCCGCGGGCTGCTGCATGTTACCGACGGAAACATTGCGGGAGCCCTTCGGATGCGCGGAGAGGAAGGCACGGACGATGATCACCGGTTGTTCGTGGCTTGGATGCGGGCTTGCTATGCCAACGATTCAGTGTCCACAGTAGCTTTGGCCGATGACTTTGCGAAGCCCGGTCGAGAGGGCATGAAGCGGTTTGTGCGGTATGCATTGCACATGGTTCGGCAATGCATCGTCGGCAATTATGGAGCACAGTCCCTCGTTCGCTTGACCGACGCGGAACGGCAATTCGCTTCAAAATTTGCCCCGTTTATCCACCACGGCAACGTACTGGAGATGCAGGAAGTGTTGGAGCGTGCCCACCGGGACATCGCCGGCAATGTGAACGGCAAATTGGTCTTCATGGACATCAGTGCCCAGTTGAATATTTTGCTGAGAAAGGCAGCCTGAACCTCCTTATCTTCGCTTCAATGAGTTGCAGCAATTGTAGAAATGGAGCGGACGGCAAACCCCGGGGATGCCGCAGCAATGGGAATTGTGGAGTCAACGGCTGTGGGTCACTCACCGTTTTTGATTGGTTGGAAGGCGTGGCGTTGCCATCGGGCCAGCGCCCCTTTGATGTGGTAGAGGTTCGGTTCAAGGCCAACCGCAAGGGATTCTTTCGCAAACCCTCCACGATGGATGCGCACGTCGGCGACGTGGTGGTGCTCGATGTCGATCACGGGTTGGATGTTGGTGTGGTGAGCCTCTCCGGTGAGCTCGTCCGCGCTCAGATGAACGCCAAGGGGACCAAGGACGACCACGAAATCAAGCGCATCGAACGCAAAGCAACACAAGAGGACATTGATACGTGGCAGAAAGCGAGCATGCGAGAAGCAGACACCGTTCGCGAAGCCCGTGGCATCATCAAAGGACTCGGCCTCGAAATGAAGTTGACCGATGTGGAGTTTCAAGGCGACGGCAAGAAAGCGACCTTTTACTACACTGCTGAGGACCGGGTGGATTTCCGGGAATTGGTGCGTGCCCTGGCTGCTGCATTCAGCGTCCGCATCGAAATGCGCCAAATCGGCGCACGGCAGGAGGCGGCGCGCGTGGGTGGCATCGGGGTGTGCGGTCGGGAACTGTGTTGCTCGAGTTGGCTCAAAGACTTCCGAAGTGTCAGCACCTCAGCAGCACGATACCAGCAGTTATCCTTGAATCCTCAAAAGTTGGCAGGGCAATGCGGCAAGTTGAAATGTTGCCTCAATTTCGAACTTGACCAATACGTGGAGGCAGTCAAGGACTTTCCTTCACCCAATGCCAAAATCAAATTGAAGGAAGGTCGGGCCTTTGTCTTCAAGATGGACATTTTCAAGCGCCTCGTTTACCTGATTGCACCCGATGGAGCCACGAACGGACCGGTTGCTGTGACCTTGGAGGACATGCATGAGTTGCTCGAGATGAACAAGCGCGGAGAGTACCCGCATAGCCTCACCGAATTTGCCTTGGACGAGGGTCCGGATGAGGTGGATGAGACGTACTCAAACGTGGTGGGTCAAGACAGCTTGACACGTTTTGATGAGCAGCGCCGCCGCCGCAAGAAGCGGTCAGGCAGGAACCGATCGGGCAACAGGAACAAGTCGGGAGGGGGCGATGCCAAGGCGTCTGGAAACGGCTCATCGCAAGGGGGGAAGCCTGAAGGCAACAAGCAAGGCAAGCCCCGGAAGAACCGCCGCCGTCCGCCGCGCAATGCCAATGCGAAAGCCGATAAGTCGTGAAGACCGTGAAAGCGTTTCGCTGGTGCTTGGGTGTGTTGGTTTTGATGGGTTTAGGATGCGGGACCGATGCGTTTTTCGCAGAGACGCAGCCGCTCGATCCGGACCTTGGTTGGGAGGCCGACGCGAAGGCGACGTTCGAATGGCAAGTGACGGATACCTTGGCCAGGTATGATTTTTTCATCGACCTCCGGCACGACCAGCGTTACCCGTTCAGCAACATCTATCTGTTCGTTGATTTCACATTTCCCAATGGACGGACCCTGCGGGATACCCTGGCCTGTGATTTGGCCGATGAACGCGGCAGGTGGTTGGGAACAGGCTTCGGTAATTTGGTCGATCACCGCATTGGCTTTCGAAGCCAGACCGGATTTCCATTGACCGGTGACTACGCCATTGGCATCCGGCACGGGATGCGTCAAACGCCATTGCCGGGCGTCTCGGACGTCGGTTTTCGTCTTGAGCCTTCAGCGGCGCCTTAAGGCAGCGCCACGGGCTCTCCAAAAGCCACCAGGCGTTCGTTTTCAGACCACGCCTCCATTCCGCCGATGAGGTCAATGATGTACGGGTGCCCCAGGATGCGTAATTCTTCTGTGATTACGCCGCTCCGCCCCCCCGCTTCGCAGTATACGAGTACAGGTCGGTCTTCTGGCAGTGCTTTTAACGGTTCCAACCGGTTGTCCCAATCAAACGAAATGTAAGAAGCGCCTTCAAGGTGACCGGCATCCCATTCTTCGTCCGATCGCACATCAAGGAGGATGGCATTCGGGAGCGCTGCTTGAAGCGAGTCCAGTTTCAAGATGGAAATCTCTTGGACTTGCGGCCGGGCATCGGTTTCTGAAGGCGACGAATTGCTACCAGCGCAAGCGGTCAGGAGCGTTGCGAATGCGAAAAGCGTGAAGGGGAGGAAACATTTCATGCTTTAAAATTACGCTTGTGGGGATGCAGTTGGGTCATCTTCGCCGCTGTTTCCCGGAATCCCTTCTAAAATGTGGTAATTTGCGAACCCAAGAATTGAAACCATGCTGCATCGAACCCATTGGCTGACGATCGCGTCAGGCCTTGCCTTTCTGTTTTTTGCTTCGGCAAGTACGGCACAAGACACCCCACCGGCAACAGACATTCGTTATTGCGGCCAGTGGATGATGGAAGAAGCGTTTTTCAACGCGCACCCCGGAGCCCGAGAGGCGGCAGCGGAAGCGGAGCAGCGCTTGGAAGATGAGACGCAGGCTTTTGAGGACATCAACCGCGATGAATTGATCATCATCCCGGTGGTCTTCCACGTTATTCACTACAACGGCCCCGAGAACATCAGCGACGAGCAGGTCTACAGCGGAATCGAAGTGATGAACCGCGACTTCCGCAAACTCAATCCAGACACGGCGGATGTGATCACCGAATTCGAGGACATTGCCGCAGACTCGGAGATTGAATTTCGACTGGCGCAAATTGACCCCAGCGGCAACTGCCACACCGGCATCAATCGCATCATCTCACCGTTGACCTACGTCGGCGATGGCGATGTGAAGGATCTGATTCAATGGCCGCGCAACAGCTACCTCAATGTGTGGGTGGTTGAAAACGCCAACGGAGCAGCGGGATACAGCTTGTATCCCAGTTCTGTAAACGGGGCGATGGGAGCGGGCAATGATGGGATTGTCGTGGCCCACGATTACACAGGAAACATCGGAACGAGCAACAACTACCGTTCCCGCACCCTGACCCACGAGGCCGGTCACTGGATGAACTTGCGCCACCCGTGGGGCAATTCGAACAGCCCGGGTGATTCCGAGAACTGCGACATGGATGACAATGTGGATGACACGCCGTTGACGAGTGGCTGGACCACTTGCAACGTTGACGGTGAAACCTGTGGTTCACACGACAACGTCCAAAATTACATGGAGTATTCCTACTGCGGCCGCATGTTTACCGAAGGCCAACGCTTGCGTATGCGCGCTGCAATGAACAGCAGCACGGCCCAGCGCAATCAGCTCTGGACTCCAGAAAACTTGGAGGAGACCGGTGTGGACCAAGACCCGATCTTGTGCGAAGCCCGCTTCACGGCATCCCGTCAAACGGTTTGTGTCGGCGACTCGATTCAGTTCTTTGATGCGAGTTACCACGGGGTGACCGGTTGGTCTTGGAATTTTGGCGACGGCGGGACAAGTGACCAAGAAATGCCTTGGCACACGTTCGATCAGCCCGGCGTTTACGATGTGGCATTGACCGTTTCAAATGGTGTCAATGAAGTTTCCCTCACGGAGACGGCCTACATACAGGTGCTCGAAGTGGGTGCCATGGAAACCCCTTTCGAAGACAGCTTTGAAGCCGAAGCCTTGGGCGAGGATTGGTTCATGGTGGACGTGTCCAACGATGGCAATGGATGGGAGGTGGTCACTGCAGCGGCTTATACGGGTGATCGTTCCTTGCGGATTCACAACTGGTCCAACGCCATCGAGTACAATCGGGACCAGCTGATCACGAGTAGCATGGACATGTCCGAAGCAGAGGAAATTCAGGTGTCCTACAAGTGGGCTTACTGCTACAAAGGCACCGACGAGGACGAAGACGACACGGACGATCGGCTGAAGGTGTACGCCTCACCGGACTGCGGAGAGACCTGGAGCTTGCGGCGCATGCACCGTGGATTTACCGATTTGCCCTCCGCTCCACCGCATCCGTATGTATTTACCCCAAACGGACCAGAGGAGTGGAACAGCTACACATTGAACATCCCCTATACGCAGTTTTTCACGGAGAACTTCCGTTTGATGTTTGAATTTGAAAGCCGACTCGGCAACAACATTTTCTTGGACGATGTCAACATCGAAGTGCTGACGGCAGCGGACGTGGAAGAACGTGAGCGCTTAAGCGGTATCGCGTTGTCGGTGTATCCCAATCCGACCTCTTCAACGGCCACCTTGGAATTCAATACGTACCAAACATTCGACGCAGTGTCGGTTGACCTGTTCGATTTGACCGGTCGTCACATGTGGAATGGCCTTGAAGGCACTTTGCCGGCTGGGACGTACCGATTCGATGTGCCAACGGCACAGTTGGCCCAAGGCAACTACTTGTTGGTGGTCAAAGCAGACGGCCGCCGGTCCGCGACGCAGTTGATGGTGAAATAGATTCTCACCCTTCGATGACCCTACGAAAAACGGCCGCATGAAGCGGCCGTTTTCATTTCCATAAGGGGTGTGGGTTCAGCTTTTGGAGCCGACCAATACCGTGACGCAGCCTTCGTGCATGATGGCGGTTTTGCTTTCCGGCACCTGCACGTGGATTTGCAATTGCTGCGTGGTTTCGACTTTGAAGTCCACGTAGTTCACGTCCGGCTCGTTTTTGCGGCTATCGAACAGGCGCTTTCCACGTGAATCATTGATTTCATAGGCCACTTCTCCGAGTACGGGGTGACTGCAAACAATCAGTCGATAGTCTTGGCCTGCCAAGAAGGTCAACATCAATTCGGCTTCGTCTCCGGGGATCAGAATGGCGCTGTTGTAGTTGTCGTTTTGAATGTATCCATCCAACGAGGACAGGCAATTCTTTTTCGTGAACGAACGGCACTGTGCATCGGCCGTTGTCGCGAACAGCCCGAAGGCCAACAGGAGTATGAGTGTATGTTTCATTGCTATTCTACTTCTCGTTTATTGGATGCAGCCCGAACGAACAGCTTCCACAGCGGAAGCAATGGCTTGGATCGCAGCGTCGTCTGCACTGAAGGTCGGTCCGCCACCGATGACGAAAGAACCGGATTCTTCGCGGGAGGTGGTGCCTTCTCCTTCTGTGGCGCTGACACCTGCGTAGGCAGCTTCAATCGATCCCATGGAAGACATTAGGGCGGCCAATGCTTCGGTTTGTTCGTAGCTGTTGCACAAGCGCATGACATCATCGAGCACGAGTTTTTGCTCGGCGATGCGGGCTTTGAGTTCATCCGGGGCTTCATCCAAGTGGCGGGTTGCGAGGTACATGCCCTCGACCCAACCGGCAGCCACTACGAGTCCAGCCAAGTCTTCTTGGCCATTGAACTTCAGGCGCTCATTGAGTTCATAAAACGTATCGGAAACGATATCGATGAGCATGTCGCGGTCGTTGCGGTTGGCTTCCACTTCGTCCATGACTTCTCCACTCAACACATCGTCGATCCCGAGTTCAGCGCTGAGCGACTTGATCACGGCTAGGTAATCGAGGCTCGTTGAGTTCTCTTCAAAAATCGTGGCGTAGCTGAGGTCCGCACCGTAGATTCCCAAGTTAATCGCTTGGGCATCGCTGGTGGTGTATTCGCTGGCACGGTCCGCGCTGTTCAGTGCGTCTCCGTGGAAACTTGCGCCGCTGCGCTTGATGAGGGATGCCGTTTCCATGGGAGAAGGTGCGGCGTGAAAAATCTTCGTCAGGGTATTTTGACGGGAAGTCACTGCCATGCCATCGGCATCCATGCCTTCGACCACTTCCGTGTCGGTGCCGTGGTCGTGACCGGCGTGCTCGTCTTGGCTTCCACCGCAACCGGTGGCTAAAAATGCGCCCAGTCCGATGAGGACAGGAAGGGCTTGGATTCGTTGATTAAAACGCATGATTGTTAGTCTGGATATTGAAGACCAATATGCTTCTCACCCGACACCTATACGGAAACCAGTCAAAAAAGTTCCACACACCGGGTTGTGCAGAGCAATTCCACGCAATCAGTGGGCTTCCAGCCAATTTTGGCCGGTTGACATGTCCACTACGAGGGGCACAGCAAGCTTCACGGCGTCGGCCATGGCCGTCTCAATGAGGCCTTCCAATTGGTCGACCTCGCCCACTGGCACATCAAAGACCAATTCATCGTGCACCTGCATGATCATGCGCGCTTCCAGTTGGTTTTCCTCCAGCGCAGCTTGCATCCGGACCATCGCGACTTTGATGATGTCTGCGGCCGACCCTTGAATGGGCGCATTGACGGCATTGCGTTCGGCAAACGCACGGACCGTCGCGTTGTTGGAAGCGATGTCCGGCAGGTACCGCCGGCGTCCAAGAACGGTTTCAGCGTATCCGGTTTCGCGCACCCGGTCGACGCAATCGGCGGTGAAGGCCTTGAGCTGAGCGAATTCCACGAAATATGCATCGATGATTTCCTTGGCCTCTCGGCGGGGGATGCCGAGGTTTTGAGCCAACCCAAAGGCCCCTTGACCGTACAGGATGCCAAAATTGACGGCCTTGGCCTTGCCCCTCATTTCACGGTCGACTGCTTCGGGGTTGACCTGAAAAACTTTCGCTGCGGTGGCCGTGTGCACGTCATGCCCCTGAACAAAGGCGTCCACCAATCCGGGGTCCTTACTCAATGCGGCCGCTATGCGCAACTCGACTTGGCTGTAATCTGCAGCCAGGAGTACATGGTTGTCATCGCGGGGGATGAAGGCTTTGCGGATGGCCCGGCCTTCCTCGGTGCGGATGGGGATGTTCTGCAGGTTGGGGTCTTTGGAGCTCAATCGTCCAGTGGCGGCCACCGTTTGTTGGTAGGTGGTGTGCACCCGACCGGACTGGCTGTTGACCAACTTGGGCAGCGGGTCCACGGAGGGGGACTTGAGCTTTTTGAGTTTACGGTACCGCAGGACGGCCGGCACAATGGGGTGCTCCGCTTTGATTTTTTCCAAGACCTCTTCACCAGTAGGGTATTGGCCGGTTTTTGTTTTTTTGATGCGGGCCTTGATTTCGAGGGTTTCGAACAAAATGGGACCCAGTTGCTTCGGGCTGTCGATGTTGAATTCCTGCCCGGCGTGTTGGTGGATTTCTTGAGTCAAGCCCTCAATTTGCTCCCCCAGTTCTTGGCTATACCGGTTCAATTCATCTGAATCGATGCGGACCCCTTCAAGTTCCATGTCGGCCAAGATCTTGACGAGGGGCATCTCCACGGTTTGGAACAATTCATCCGCTGCGACCTCGGCCAATCGGGGCCCGAATACTTGCCTCAACTGGAAGGTGATATCGGCATCTTCGCAGGCGTACTCGGTGATTGATTCCACGGGCACATCGGCCATTGATTTCTGGGCTTTGCCGGCTTTGCCAATCAAATCCGTAATGGGGATTGTGGCATAACCGAGCTCCGTTTCGGCCAGGCGATCGAGTTTGTGCGAGGCTTCGGGTTGAATGAGGTAGTGCGCGACCATGGTATCAAATACCTTGTTCTTGAAGGTGATGCCGCGGGTGGCCAGCACCTTATAATCGAACTTAAAATGGTGTGCGATGACTTCTTTTTGGGCGTCTCCAAAGACAGGTTGCAATTGATCCAAGAGTTCCTTCTCGGACCAAGCATCGCAGCTTGCGGGAACCCAGTATCCAGATTCCGCTCCTACGGAAAACGAGATGCCCACAAGTTGGGTCGCCATGACATCCAGCGATGATGTTTCGGTATCAAAGGCGAATGCATCGCTGTCGCGAAGGATCTTTAACAATTCGTCCAAGCCGTCCTTGGTGATGACGAGTCGGTAGTCGGCTCCGGCATCTTTGGCGGTGCGGTACCCGCTTGTGGCCTCGTCCATGTTGCTGCCAACTTCGCCTCCACCGAACAAGTCCAATTGCGCCGGCTCGTCCGCCGCAGCGGGTGGAGCAGCAGTCCCAGCAGAAACGGTGGTGGACGCGGCATCGCCCAGAATGCGTCGAGCCAGGGTCCGGAACTCGAGGTCTTCAAGGGTGCCGCGAAGGGCTTCAGCACGGGGCGCATCCAAGGTCATTGAGGACCAGTCATACTCCATGGGGATGTCAAGGCAGATGGTCGCCAATTCTTTGGACAACAGTGCGAGTTCTGTGTTTTCCTCGACGCGCTCCTTGAGTTTCCCTTTCAGTTCACCCGCATGCTCGATGACGCCTTCCAAACTGCCGTATTGGTGCAGCAGCTTTGAAGCGGTCTTGGCACCGACGCCGGGAATCCCGGGAATGTTGTCGGCACTGTCGCCCATCATGCCGAGCAGATCGATGACTTGAAGGGGGTCGTCTACGTCGAATTTTTCTCGGATTTCATCGGGCCCCCAGACCTCTGCCGGATTGCCCCCGCGTCCCGGGCGAAACATGCGAATCTTATCGGTGACGAGTTGACCAAAGTCCTTGTCCGGCGTCATCATGTACACCTCAAAGCCCTCCGCTGCTGCTTTTTTCGCCAAGAATCCGATGACATCGTCGGCCTCGTAACCAATTTGGCTGATGGCCGGGACGTTCAGGCCTTCCAGTACTTCCAAAATCCAAGGCACTGAACGCTTGATGTCCTCCGGCGTTTCGTCCCGATTGGCTTTGTATTCAGAGTAGGTTTCGTTGCGAAAAGATCCCCCAGGGGCATCGAAAACAACGGCCAAGTGCGACGGGGACTCGTTGCGAATGACATCGAGCAACGCGTTGGTGAAGCCAAAAATGGCACTGGTGTTCAGGCCCTTTGAGTTGATCCGCGGGTTCTTGATGAACGCGTAATACGCCCGGAAAATCAACGCGTAAGCATCGATAAGAAACAACTTGCGTTCAGAGGGAGGCGTGATCATGAGGCAAAGGTCCTAAGTCGTGACACCAAGGTACCACCCGACGCTCGAAATTGCCTTTAATTTTTTGGGCGTTTGTACACAGGAACCGTCGAGCACGGCTCCCCGTAAAAAATCGATAAGGCGATGGGTTGAAGCCTTTCTATGATGCGCGCAAGGATCGCTGCGGTGGTGCCTTGAGCACATCCTTTTATGACCAGTCGGCCATTGCGATACGGTTCAAGGTCCAAGGCATCGATGGCATCCAGCAGCAGGCGTTCGCGGGTTCGGGCTTCGTCTCCAATGCACACCCGAGCACCGAGTGCAGTCAGTCTGGAAGTGGCCAGCATCCAAGCCCAATCGGGCAGGATGGCATCCGATGCACAGTGGAGCGCCACGGTGGAGCCTTCCCAATCAGCTTCCCGCAGCTCAGTCATCGCAGTGCGAAATGGTTTTTCACGCAGGATGAGCCCCTGTTCCAAATAGGCACTCAGGTCCAGGTCTTGGACCATGGCAGGGGGTGCCAACTGATCCAAATCCAGTGCAATGAGTCCGCTTTCATCGACTCGGTTCCGAATGGGGTCCGGAAGGGGAGTTTCCATGGGTGTTTCTCACGCGGATTGCATGGCACCTGCGGTGCCAGCCTGTGCCGCCATTTCCTCAGCGCAAGCTACGATGGATGCAGCATCGTATCCATTTTCAGCGTACAATTCTGCTTGGGTGCCGTGTTCGACATAATGATCTGGGAGGCCCAATCGGCGAATCTGTGCTTGGTAGCCTTGGTCCCCCATGAATTCCAATACAGCACTTCCGAATCCCCCCATGATGCACCCGTCTTCCAAGGTGATGACGTGCTTGAATTTGCCGAACACTTCGTGCAGCATGAGCTCGTCAATGGGCTTGGCAAAACGCATGTCATAGTGCGCGGCAGAGATGCCCCGCTGGGCTAATGTTTCGCAAGCTTCGGTTGCTTGAGTGCCAATGGCGCCGATGCTGAGAATGGCAAGGTCGTTCCCGTTTTGGAGCCGTCGTCCGGTGCCGATGGGGAGGGCCTCGAAGGGTTGCTTCCAATCCACGATGGAACCTGTTCCGCGGGGGTAGCGGATGGAGTACGGGCCGTTGTGCAATTGCGAAGCGGAGTACATCATGTTGCGCAATTCCACCTCGTCCATGGGTGCCGCAACGACCATATTCGGGATACAGCGCATGTAAGCGAGGTCGAAGGCTCCGTGATGCGTTGGACCGTCAGCTCCAACTACCCCACCTCGGTCGAGACAGAAGACCACGTGCAAGTTTTGAATCGCTACGTCGTGAATGACTTGATCGTAGGCCCGCTGCATGAAGCTCGAGTAAATGTTGCAGAACGGCACTTTGCCTTGGGTAGCCATGCCGGCACTGAAGGTGACAGCATGCTGTTCAGCAATCCCTACGTCGAACGCCCGGTCGGGCATCTCGGCCAGCATGTATTTCAGGGAGCAACCGGAGGGCATGGCGGGTGTCACACCCACCACGCGGGCATCTTGTTTGGCCAGCTCGATGATGCTGTGTCCAAATACGTCTTGAAATTTCGGAGGCTTGGGCTGTGAAGGCGCTGCCTTTTTGATTTCACCGGTCCGCTTGTCAAACAGGCCGGGTGCATGCCAGGTGGTTGCACTTCCTTCCTCGGCTGGAGCGTAGCCTTTTCCCTTTACGGTGACGCAGTGCAACAACTTGGGCCCTGGGATGTCCTTAATGTCATTGAGAATCTGCGCCAGGTGCTCTACATCGTGTCCGTCAACGGGACCGAAGTAGCGGAAGTTCAAGGACTCGAATAGGTTGGATTGCTTCAGCAAGGCGGTTTTGACGGCCGACTCAACTTTTTGTGCAATCGCTTGTGCATTGGGGCCAAATTTGGAAATGCGTCCGAGCAAATGCCACACCTCGTCCTTGACCTTGTTGTAAGCTTTGGATGTGGTGATGTCCGTGAGGTATTCCTTCAGCGCACCGACGTTGGGGTCGATGGACATGCAGTTGTCATTGAGAACAACCAGCAGATTCGCATCCTCCGCACCGCCGTGGTTGAGTCCTTCAAACGCCAATCCAGCGGTCATGGCTCCGTCCCCGATGACGGCAACGTGCTTTTTGTCATGCTGTCCGCTCAACTTGCTCGCGACGGCCATGCCAAGGGCGGCTGAGACAGAGGTTGAACTGTGGCCAACGCCAAAGGTGTCGTATTCGCTTTCGCTCCGCTTCGGAAAACCACTCAATCCCCCGTACTGTCGATTGGTGTGAAACCGGTCGCGCCGGCCGGTCAGTATTTTGTGACCGTACGCCTGGTGGCCAACGTCCCACACCAATTGATCCTCCGGTGTATTGAACGCATAGTGCAACGCCACCGTCAACTCAACAACGCCCAAGCTGGCCCCAAAGTGCCCTCCTTTCTCTGAAACAACGTCTACAATGAACTCGCGCAACTCCTCACACACTGCTGGCAAATCTTCAATCTTGAAGTGCTCGCGTAAATCCGATGGATGTTCAATGCGCGAGAGGTGTGGGCCAGCAGGGTAGTGATTCATGGAAGTAGGGTCTTATTTCACCTGTGGGGAACCAACAAATCTAACGGCATTCATGTTCACCTGCTCCTCAAGAGAGACCAACATTTGCCAACATTCCATCTCCGTTGCAGGGATTAAGCCTCGACCAACGCCGCCAGGCCAGCCAAGATGGCTTTGCCGTCGGTGTTGCCCAAGTCATCGCTAGCGGCGCGCTCGGGATGAGGCATCATGCCGAAAACGTTCATTTGTTTGTTCGCAACTCCGGCAATGTTGGCCACCGCTCCGTTGGGGTTGGACCACGGATTGACCGCTCCGTTTTCATCGCAGTACTGGAACAAAACCTGGTCATGGTCTTGCAGCGATTTGAGTCCGTCGTCGTCGATGAAGTAGTTGCCCTCACCGTGCGCGATGGGAATCGTTATGGGTGCTGTTGCGTCGAAAGCGCACGATACGGGTGCCGTTTTCGATATGGGCTTCAAATGGACGTTTTTGCAAATGAACTTGCGGCTCTCATTGTGCAGCAGTGCGCCAGGGAGGAGGCCAGTCTCGCACAAAATTTGAAAACCATTGCACACACCGAATACACGTCCGCCTTTTTTGGCATGATCGACGACAGAGGTCATGATGGGCGAAAAACGCGCGATGGCTCCGCTTCTGAGGTAGTCGCCGTAGCTGAATCCGCCGGGCAGTACGATGATATCAGCTCCTTGCAAATCGTGGTCTTTGTGCCACAGTTGAACAACGGAAAACCCCAAATCGTGCTCCAGCGCATGCACCATGTCCATATCGCAGTTGGAACCGGGAAAAGTGACCACTCCAAATTTCATGACACGAAGGTCGTGATTGTTTGGAATTCAGCTCAACATCTCTTGGACAAAAAGAACCAACACGGTACCAACAAGCGCCCAGAAGATGGCGTCGTGCCATGGCCGCTGAAGGCGCCGTGAACGCTCCCGAGCAGGAACCAGTGCAATGCACGTGAAGCCCATGGCCAATCCCAACGTCGGGTTCAACGGAAGAGCGGAGAGGGCAAGCCCATGGCCGGGAGCAATTGACAGGGCGCTGCCCAATGTTGTACACCAAGTCAAGATGAGGACACTCAAGCGTGCGTTTTGCGAACGAAGGTTCAGTGAGGATTGCCGACGAAGCAAAACCAGCACGCCCGCCGCTGCCCAAATGAAGACCATCCAATGAAGGCCATTGTCGGATTGAAATGACAATGCCGATGCAGCGTCTGCAACGCCGGGGTTTTCCAGTAAGGTGAGGTGCAATCCATAGGCGATGCTGCCTCCCCAGGCCGCACCAATCCCGAGCATGGCCCATTCTCTGAAGATGCCAGGCCGCAGGTTTACCTGCATGGCCACTAAACCCAAGAAGAGTCCCCAATGGCTCGGGTTGAGTCCAACGGCCAAAGCTGCAAGCGCACCGGATCGGAATTGGATGCCACTGGTTGAAGACTGCCGATGAACGGTAAGTGCCGTCGAGAGGCTGGCACAGACCAATGATAAGCTTCCCCAGGTGCGCAGCCCTTCCTCCCATGTGGTGGGGAAAAGCCATGCGGAGGACCACAGCACGATGAGCCAAGCCAAGGCTGAATCACCGCGGTCGACAATGTGTCGGTTGATGTAAATGCGGTGTCCAAAAAAGGCCACTGCCGTTAGGCCCAATCCATGAATCGTTGCGCTCAGCGCGTCCAGCGTTCCCGCCCACCAATGAGCCATCAATCCACCGAAAACGGTCAACGGAATAAGGGCCCATGCAATTGGTTGATTGGAGCGGAGGATTGAAATCAACGGTTGCTTATTTTTGTTCCGAATTTAGGAACCATGAACACACAAGAAATCATCACGCCTGTTGCGAAATTTATCGAATGGACGTTTGAAACCATTCTCGTCCCGATGAGCTCGCCATTCAACATGGCGGTTATCGCATTGGGTTTCGGTGGGCTGTTCTTGTGGTTGCGGTTGCAAAAGAAGTACACGGCGAAAGCTGAAGAAGAGGGCGGCATCGTCTGATTCGCACCCTTCCGTTTCCTTTGCTTCAGGCCAAATCCAGGACGTCGGCACCGATGTCTTTGCGGTGGTAAGCCCCTTCGAACGTCACCTTTTCAGCGAGTTTGTAGCTGTTCTTCAGCGCTTCCTCGACGTCGTTTCCGCGTCCCGTCAAGGCGACGACTCGGCCGCCGTTGGTGATGATTTTGCGCCGGCTTGATTTGGTGCCCGCGTGGAACACCATGCCATCAATGTCGGCTATATCATCCAGGCCTTTGATTTCACGCCCCTTCTCGTAACTGCCCGGGTAGCCCTCACTCGCGAGGATTACTGTCGTCGCCGCGCGTTCGTCCGTGACCAAGTCGTATTCAGACAGCAACCCGCTGCAGAGGCTTTCGAACAAGTGGAGCAAGTCGCTCTTCAACCGGGGCAGAACCACCTCGGTTTCCGGGTCTCCGAGTCGGCAGTTGTATTCAATGACGTACGGATCGCTTCCCACTTTGATGAGACCGAAGAAGATGACGCCTTTGTACGGGATGCCGTCCTTGCCAAGCCCTTTGATGGTCGGAATGATGACCTGGTTCAAGGCTTTCTGTTGGAATTCTTCCGACAAAAAGGGAACCGGGGAAATCGCGCCCATGCCGCCGGTATTGGGACCCGTATCGCCTTCTCCGATGCGCTTGTAATCTTTTGCCGAAGGCAACAAATGATAGCTCGAGCCATCGGTTACAGCGAACATACTGAGTTCCTTGCCTTCTAAAAATTCTTCGATGACCACTTTCCGTCCTGCATCGCTGAACGCCTTGCCGCTCAACATTCCTTCTAGCGTCTGGACAGCTTCCTCCTTGGAAGAAGTGATGATGACGCCTTTGCCTGCGGCGAGCCCGTCCGCTTTCAAGACGTACGGCGGCTGGAATCCATCCAGTGCGGCAATGGCCTCGTCCAATTGGGTGTGATCAAAGCTTGCGTAACGCGCCGTTGGGATGTTGTGCCGTTGCATGAATGCCTTTGCGAATTCTTTGCTGCCTTCGAGCATGGCCCCTTCTTTTTTGGGACCCACAACCATGACATTCGTTTTGGTAGAGGCTTCAAAGTAATCAGCAATCCCGGCAACCAAAGGAGCCTCGGCTCCAACGACCACCAAACCGATTTCGTGGCGTTTTACATACCGCTCCACGGCTGCAAAATCCATGGGGTCCAAATCGGCGGTTTCCCCCAAGGACTCCATGCCGCCGTTGCCCGGAGCAATGTGCAGTTTCCGCAGCATGGACGATTGACTCAGCTTCCATGCAATGGCGTGCTCACGCCCGCCGCTTCCCAACAAGAGTACATTCATAGCGAACAAAATTAATGGCTTGATTCGGGGGTGCAAGCATTCGTTGGAAACTTCCTGTTTGTCCGCAGTAACTTGCGAAATATTCGCACCAGCAAGCCGTTTTATCTCCATGCCTTCTCTTTCCTTGTCAGCGGTGATCATTGCCTTCAACGAGGAACAAAACCTGGCGCGCTGCTTGGATTCGCTGGAGGGGATTGTCGATGAAGTGCTGGTGGTGGATTCGGGGTCTACGGATCGGACCATTGCCATTGCGGAGGCACGCGGTGCACGGGTGTTAACACACGCTTTTGAAGGACATATTGAGCAGAAGAATTGGGCCGCTGATCAGGCGACCGGTTCTTGGTTGCTTTCGTTGGACGCGGATGAGGCGTTGAGCCCTGAATTGGCGAAGTCCATTCGAGCCTGGCGACACAATGCTTCGACTGCGAACGTCAATGGATACCGCATGCATCGGCTCACTTCGTACTGTGGCCACTGGGTCCGGCACGGGGGTTGGTATCCGGACACAAAGCTCAGGCTGTGGAAGGCCGGTCATGCCCAGTGGAAAGGAGAAAACCCACACGATCGATTGGACTTGAATGAAGCCGGTAAAGCCGGGTTTTTGAAGGGTGACATACTGCACTATTCTTACCACTCGGTTGAGGACCACCTGCGTCAAATTGGCTATTTCTCGGACATCGCAGCCTTGGCTTACCAAGGGCCAAGGTGGCTCGCTTCCCCGGGCTTCCGTGGCATCAAAGCGGGATTTCAGTGGTTCAAGAATGCCATTCTTCGCGGGGGCTGGCGGGACGGTGCTACAGGATGGACCATCGCTCGTTGGAGTGCGTTTGCCACCGCTGAGAAATACCGGAAAATTGACAATCGTCAGCGCATCGAACGTGCGCTCCAAAGCCAAGGACGCAATGAAATAAAGCGCGTCCTGGTGTGTCGAACAGATGCAATCGGGGATGTCGCAGTAACCCTCCCAGTGGCGGGATTCTTGAAGTCCGTAAACCCGAGCTTGCAGGTGGATTTTCTCACCCGGGCGTATGCCGCTCCGGTTGCACGGGCCGCGGCCGATGTCGACAACGTATTGATATGGGACGAAAGGGAAGAAATCGATTGGTCGGCATACGATGCAGCGATTTTGGCGTTTCCCGATGCTACGGTCGCACGCCTTGTTCACAGCTCAGGGATACCGGTGAGGGTTGGAACAAGGCGTCGATGGCCTTTTGCGCGGTTCATGAACATTCACAACGGTGCATCGAGGAAGGCGTCGGGCAGGCATGAGGCGTGGCACGGCATGGACCTCGCCCTTTCCATGCACCCGGCTCCCGGATGGAATCGTCCCGGTTTGCATGTCCCGGAGGATTCGACCCTGTGGTATGCATGGGGAAAACTGCAAGCGCAACCTTGGACCGAGCTGGCGGGTGAAATCGCGGGTGGAGCGCAATGGATCGTCCCCGGTCAACGGCACGTCATCCTGCACGCAGGTTCGAACAACAGCGCCACCAATTGGCCATTGGAGCGGTACGTGGCGTGCATGGAAATTCTGGTGAAATCAGGATGCCGCGTGCTTTGGACGGGAACTGCTGCAGAGGGAGAGCCCTTGCGCGAGGTGCTGGAGCCCCATCCCGACGTGGTCGACACGACGGGCCAATTATCATTGACGCAGCTGCTGTCGTTGATTGCCGCATGCGATGGATTGATTGCCTCCAGCACCGGGCCCCTTCATATGGCTGCAGGCCTGGGCGTTTCGTGCACGGGCTTGTATGCTAAGGAGGCCCCCATGTGGCCGGACAGGTGGCGTCCTCTGGGTGCACATGCCCGATGGGAGGCCACATCCAAGCGCACGCCTTCGGGACATTTGGATGTGAATCCGGCAGTTGTGGCGAAGGGTTTTTTAGATCTTTGGGGAATACCTCCGGCCGAATAAACCGATGAAAAATCCGGCAAACGTCACGCCGGCTTGGGTCTCCAAGGTGTCTTCTGTCAAGCACGAAAGCGCGATGATGACCAAGAACAAGGCTGCGGCTTCGGTGGGGTAATCGGGAATCCGAGACCGGAAGGGAACGATAGCGCCGAGCAGCACGAGCCACAGAATGAGGTTGAGTGGACCTCCGGCCACCAAAAAGGTGACGTATTGATTGTGGGCGCGCAATCTGAACGCCGAATCCAGCGGTGAATTCAATGCATCGTATGCTTCGGCGTAGCTCATCGGTAAATCTCCGATGCCAACGCCCAAAACGGGGTGCTGTTGGTAGATGTGCCGAGCGGCGTCGAGGAAGGCGAACCGCTGCACGAGTGAATGCCCGCTTGGATTGCCGCCGTCCCGGGCATTCCAAACTTCGAATTGGATGACATCGAGTCGCCGTCGAAGACCGCGATGTGTTTTTTCCAAAACGGTGGGGATGCCCTGTTCAATCCATCGGACTTCTTGATCGGTCAATGCGTGGACGCCGTCGGCGTCTTTTTTCAATCCTTTGGAGGCCAAAAAGCGAATCAAGGTCATTTTGAGTTCTTGGTTCCGCTCATCTTGACCATGGAAATCCATGGAACTTCGTTTAGACCAGGCTTCAAAGAGCTCAATCCAGGCAATGTGTACCCAGATGTGGGTCCCATTTTCTCGCAGGCAACGGTCCGGATGATTGACATAGGCCTCGCCACGAGGCGAAGTGACTTCGAGGTCTGTCGCTTCGGGATAAACGGGACGAATGTTCCAGCCGACCACGCCAGCTGCCCCTATGCCCAAAGCACATACCACAAGCACTCCCTGCCGCAACCGCTCGAAGTGCCACGAAGCCACCAACAAAGTCAGCGGAAATAACATGGCGCCGGTCAATGAAGCTGATTTCCACGTAAACCAGCCGCCTACGATGGTGATCAACAACACGACGAGTAAAGCGATTGGTTCCCGTTTCTGAAACCACCGAATGAGCCACCAGCCCCAGGCGAAGGTGATGATCAAGTTGAAGCGGATGTGAGAAATGAACGGCGACCAATCCCGGGGTTGCAGTTCACCTGATTTTTGCATGCCCATCCAGAGGCAGGTTGCGCAAGCTGCAATGACTGCAACAGCCAAGGCTCCTTGAACGCGTTGCAAGCCGAGCCGTTGGTCCCACCGCGCGGTGGTGAGAATCAGGGGAAACGCAAGAAGGGGCAGTTGGATGCGGAGGGCTCGCCAGCCGTAAGCCCAATCCGTGGACCAGCATTGGCTGAGCAATTCCCAAGCGTAGAGGGCAAGCACGGCCCATAGTACGGGTTGCGCTTGCCAGTACGCCCACGATCTGCCGCGAAAGAGCGCCCCGTTTTTCCAGCGATCAAATCCCCATGCGATGACCAATAAAAAGGCCCCCTGGCTCATCAGAAAATTCGAAAACGGCAAGGCAATCGCCGTCAACATGAGCGCGGCATCGTACAAACCCTGCACGCGTGAATCCGTTCCGATTGAAGAGGAAGGCATGGTTACGGAGTAGGTCCAGCCAGGATGGCCTCGTGCGCTCCAGAACGCATGAGTTCAATGGCTTTGTTGAGGGTGCTGTCCCGGGGGATGGACCAGTCAATGACCCCAGTTTGAAGGTGATAGCGCATGACCAATTCCTCCTCCAAGGCCCACGTGATCTCGTCACGGAAGCGGTTCAAATCGCGTTCGATGTTTGGCTTTAAGATGGAGCCGAACGCGTCAAAAGCAGCCGAGTCGAGGGCATAGAATTGCTCTTCCCGAGCAAGGGATTCCACTTGCTCAAAGGCCTCCAATGTGCGCGATTCAAATGCCGTCGACTCATGGTCCAATGCGAAGTCGACGAACGCCTCCCAATCCTGGTCTTGCAGGGCAAACGAGGAGGCAGGTCCAATGCTGTCGCGTGCGGCACTCCATGCGTTCGCAAAGTCAAAAATGATGCCGTTCAGGTACAGTCCTTCGAGCACATAACCCATGTACGGCACGTCCACTTCAACATCGGGTTGGACGCCCGCCCCGTCCGTAACAGGGCGGCCATTTCGGGTATAGAATACCTGCCGTGTCGAATCCGAGTACGCCCGAGCGCTTCCGTCTTTTTCCCGCTCCCCTCCATAGTCCAGGCGCTGAATGCAACGTCCACTCGCCGTGTAGTATTTCGCAACGGTGACCTTGAGCTTGGTTCCGTACGCGAGTGACTTGGTTTGCTGGACGAGGCCTTTTCCGAAACTCTCTTGACCGACGATGATGGCTCGGTCCAAATCTTGCAAAGTTCCAGAGACAATCTCGGACGCAGAGGCCGACTGTTCGTCAATGAGCACAGCCACGGGCAGGTCTGGAACCAAAGGATCGGCCATTGTGGAATAGGATTTCATCCACTCTTGTTTTTTGCCGCGGGTGCTCACCACCTCTTGGCCCTTCTCGATGAAGAGGTTGACGATGCTGATCGACTCCTGCAACAAGCCGCCGCCGTTACCGCGCAAGTCCAAGACCAGTTGGTTGACTCCAATGCTGTCTTTGAGGTAGCGAATGGCCTGTCGGAGCTCGAAGGATGAACCCCGGGTGAACGCACTCAAGATGACATACCCGGTGCTGTCCCCAATCACCTCCCGGTAGGGCACTGCAGGGAGCTTGATTTTTTCTCGCTCCACGGTCAGGTCGACGGGTGTGGTGGCGCCGTTGGGGAGGTATTGGATGTCCACCGATGTACCGCTCGCGCCTTGCAGCATTTCTGGCACGAGGTCGGCATCCAAGTCCTCCAAGGATTGACCGTCGATGCCAATCAATTCGTCCCCGATTTTCAAGCCGGCACGGGCCGCGGGAAAATCCGGCAGCACGTCAACAATCAAGTGGCGGTCGTTGATGAATTGCATCGA
This sequence comes from bacterium, assembly GCA_029979565.1. GTDB lineage: Bacteria > Bacteroidota > Bacteroidia > Flavobacteriales_D > Sanyastnellaceae > UA16. The sequence goes on along the minus strand of JAPOHG010000001.1, from coordinate 183,644 downwards.
AGCGCCAATGCCCCCGTATTCACCGGTGGTCATGAAGCGCAAGTCTTCTACCCGCGACTCCGGATAGTAGACCGTGTAGGGATCCAGGCTCTCCACCATGGCGTCCATCCCCGTTTCCATGAGCTGTCCGGGTTGGATTTCATCGACGTAGTAGATGTTTAACTCACGGAACATGGCCGTCATGATTTCCAACTGCTTCGATAGCTCGAAGTAGTTTTCGCGCAGCGGCACGGCCGCTGCGATCAGTACGGCAAGCGGCACCAGCCACAGCCCCGTTTTTTTGGCCTTCTTCTTATCCATGTTTTGGGGTGTCCGCTTGAGGCTGCTCGGGAGCTGCCAGCGCTTCAATCATTTTTGCAATCAACGTCTGCATGCTCGACTGTATTCCTTCGAAAGTAGGCAATTCTCTACCCACATAGATGAGAACGACTGCGCGTTGTTTTTCGTGTTCTTCAAACGCTTTGTACGCGGTGTGCTTTTGCAAACGCCAGGCTTCGCGCATCAACCGCTTGATGCGGTTGCGGTCCACAGCCCGTTTGAAAGACCGTTTGCTCACAGAGACAAGGGTTTGGCAGGGAACGTCCTGCCCCAGCTCGGCGTCCAAACTCTTCGCCACGAGGGGCCATGCCTTGAACTTTTGACCCGTCGCAAAAGTCGCCTCAATCAGCTTTTTGGATTTGAGGCGTTCGGATTTGGGATAGGAAAAGGACGGCGTTTCAGGCAACGGGAGTTATTTGCCTTGAATGTAGTGCTCAATGGCCATAGTCATCGAAGGCGCCTGGGGTGTCGGGGCCGAAATGTCAATGCGCAGTTTGGCTTCTTCGGCGGCTTTCGCCGTCGTCGGGCCAAACGTCGCGATGCGCGTATCGCCTTGTTCGAATTCCGGGAAATTCTTGAACAAGCTTTCAATGCCGCTGGGGCTGTAGAACACGAGGCAGTCGTACTTGACGTCACTGAGGTCGCTGAGGTCGCTACACACCGTTCGGTACATCATGGCCCGTGAGTACGTGATGGCGGCCTCATCGAGCAACATTGGGATGGAGGGCTTCATCAAATCGCTGCACGGAAGCAGGAATTTCTCTTGCTTGTGCTTCTTGATGCTGTCCATGAGGTCCTGAAAGCGGTGCTTTCCATAGAAAATCTTACGCTTGCGGTAGACGACATATTTCTGCAGGTAAAAAGCAGTGGCTTCGCTGATGCAGAAGTATTTCATGCTGTCGGGCACCTCAAACCGCAAGTCAGCTGCCAAACGGAAAAAGTGGTCCACCGCGTTTCGGCTGGTCAGGATCACGGCCGTGTGCTCGGCCAAGTCGATTCGCTGCTGCCGAAAGTCTTGCGCATCCACGCCTTCAACGTGGATGAATGGACGGAAATCAATGGTCAGTTTCTGACGATCAGCCAAGTCGAAGTACGGAGATTTTTCCGTGGTGGGCTTTGGCTGTGAAATCAGGACGGTCTTGAGCTTCTTCGCCATATCGGTTCTTCAGTGCTTGCTCCATTGGCTCATCCGATATACTCGAACAGCAGAAAGGATGGTCCAATTTCGAGGGTGCAAATGTACGCAATTCCCCAACCAATATGAAGCCGTTTGCTCAAGACCGATTGAAACTGGCGTATCCACTTCAGGCCGAGCCAAATCCACCAAACGCTGCACGCATGCGACCACATCTCTCCGCGGCTCTCAAATCCGTTGAACTGGGCCAATTCCCATGCTACCAGCGCAATGAGCGCCCAAAGCAGCCAGTTGCGCATGTGCCGATCCAACTCAAACCCCCGCTCAATCGCTTCTTGCTCCAGCGTCACCCATGCACCAATCCAACCCCCAATCTGTCTGGTGATCAGTGAGGCCATTCCGAGCAAAGCCCCCCACAGGGCTCCGTTTGCAGCGGTTTCTGCGGCGGGCATGGTCGAGGTGTTCACCCCCCACAGCGATCCGAGCAAGGCCCATGAGAGGATGCCGATGGCATGGCTGGTCAAGGTGCCGCCCGTGCGTGCCGACTCATCGGCCAGTCGCTGCCAAACGCGTTTGACTTGGTAAGCGGTCCACATGGTCAGGGCCCATTCGCGATCAAATTGCACCTTGAGCAAGGCAGTCGCTCCAAGCCCGAATACGCAAATCCACAGCGGGAGTGCGTACACGTGAAGCGGAGAAATGGGCAAGGGCATCCCTTCGAACATGATGCGAAGATGCCAAAGTTCGAGGGATTTCGGACGCCATTAGGGCGGACAAACATAGACCGGCGCTTGAGCGCGAAACAGCCGATGGCTTTGCACGGAATGGAGCTGCACGTTTAGCAGGTATGGACCAAGTGCTGCATACGTTCTTCCATGGGTGCCATCCCACTGGCAAACAATGGGATGGTCCCCTGCAACCAAGGGAGCGAAGGCGCCGTTGGAAGCAATCAATGTCCCCATGTTGTTTTCAATCGTCCAATGCACTTCCCACGCTTCCTCATCGGGAGCTGTAATTTGAAAAGAAATGGGAACGACCTCCCCATTTGGGGAAGTAAATCCGGTTGATTGGATGACGTGAAGGATGTCCACGTTCAGCCCCAAATCCGGCTGCACTTGCCAACTGTTCCATGATCCGGCCGTATTGCCGGAAGCAGAGGCTGCGGTTGTCCAATGGGCGTCCGCATTTCGCGCCTTTCGGGTGGTCTTCTCAATGCTGTGTTGCGCTGTGTGCCAAGGAGCCTCCATTTCGGATTTGAAAATGAAGGCGTCCAGTACACCGCCGTCGTACGCCAATCGAAGTTCAACAGAGCCCCACAAACTTGGAAGTTCGGCCGGCACAATCCGCCTCACGTTCGATGCGATTCGGGAGGGGCAATCGGCCAAAGCCAAGGTGGTTTCAGGCGGAATGAACCAATGTGTCTCGGCGCTGAGGGGTTCCCAGTCATCCGGAAAAGGGATGGCCTCGGTAGACCAAAATAGATTTTCGGTAGATGCCCAATCGGAACCGGGGTTGGCCAATTCAATGAACGGCTCAGCACTCCCGTATACTTTCTTCCGTACCTCATTCAAACCGACCTCGGAGGCATCCAATGCAACACCCGATGCTGGACAAAGCGCTTCAAAGGGCGCGAACGCTCCGCTTGGATTGGCCCATACCATGCCTTCCCTGAAAAATGAATCAAGGGCAATCCACGGGGGCTCGAGTTGAACGGGCGCTGCGAATGCAATCATTCGTTCGCCATTCCTTACCCCGCAGGCGATGGCGGATGCTGCAGGGGGCGATGGCACCGCTGACTCTGCCAGATCCGTTAATCCCGGTGAACACCCGATGGATGGATCTGCACTTGATGTCCATGCCCACCATCCACCGGGGTGTACTCGACCCGCACGAGGCTGGAGGCGTACGAGGCTGAATCCTGCTTCGGATTGTTCCCGGTTTGGATGCCAACAGCGGCTGTATGCAACCGCGTCAATGATTTGGCCTTGATGGTTTAGAAGCTCAATTCTCCCAGATGATCTGCCCAGCGGGATGGGAACACAGATTCGACCAAGTGGAGGTAGCGGGGGGAATGCATCCAATGCGATTCCATTGATGCAGCACCCGGCGAGTTCGATGACGTGGGATGCAGAGGGATTCAGAAGTTCCACGAACATGCCCCACGCTGCTGAGATTCCTTTGGGATTGTGAGCAATTTCAGTGAAGATGAGATCTCCGCTCTTTGGGAACTTCGCGACCTCAAGGGTGGCTTTTAATGCGGTGGGAGTCGCATTGAAACACCCTCGCACTCCAGCGGCAGTTACGTGCCAGCGGCTGTTTTCTTTGAGGCTGTCGATTCGCCACAACAGAGCTGAGGGTTGTTGCTCATCTCGCCAAGACCAACCCCCTTTAACCACGGGTGTACAGCTCGGATGCAGGGGTTGGTTGAGTTCAAACACGCCCATGCCGGGGCTCAATGCGACGGCGGATTCAGCCACCAAGTCAATGGCTGTGTCTAAGGGCCATTCCAGCGAGCTTGGAAGTCCAGGACTCGATTCTGAATCGTCACCAATAGCGGCCCAGTTCTGTTCCAAGGAGCAACCCCGAGGGTGCCTTTTCTGCAACCCAATGGATGAGCTGTTGTTCCACCAGTCGTTGCGGTAAGCAACCTCGTCAATCGTGTGCCCTTCAGAGGATAAAATTCCGATGGTCTCGCCAGTGTTTGAGAGCGTCATGGGCGGATGGATTGTGGCAAAAGAGGAGATGGCGGCTTCAGCCATCCACGGTTCCCATTGGTTCGCAACCAAAGCGCGTTGGCCGGGACAGAGCACGCCGTCCCAACCCAATCCGGGGACGAGCGCCTTGGTTGAATGGGTGCTTCCGTCCCAAATGTTGAGGGTGTTGATTTCAAGGGATTGATTTGTTGTATTGAGGAGTTCAAGCCATTCGCCTTGGGTTGGGGATTCAATCATAAATTCTGTGATGACCACATCCCCTTGTTCAGCCACGGGTGTGATGGGATAGACAGTAATGGAGGTGTCCGGCATGGACTGACCGTTCAGATCCTCGAATCCACTCAGGTGCAAGTGCAAATTGGAAGAGGGGAGGAGCGCAGGCAGTGCGACGCCCATTCGGCTGGGTGGACTCAACCAGGTGAGAGGAAGGGAATCTTGAGTGTCACCCCCCATCAAACACCCCGCATGGGGGTTCAGGGGTTCAGAAAAAGCCAGCAGCAATCCCCCTCCGCTGCGGAAATGAGCTTGCTTTATGATGGGGGGCAATGTGTCTGGAACGTACGGCCCGTATTCCAGGATTTCGATGGAGGCTGCATCGGCGTTTGAAGCTGTGAATTGAACAGAAAACCCAATACCGATGGGAATTCCATGCGCGGCGTCTGCGCCAAAATCCAAGAAAGGACGACTCTCATCCTCCAATACGCGTGCAATGGTGATTCGTGCCGTGTCGCTGCCCGATTGCTGCGACCAAGTCAGCTCGATGTCGAAGGATTCAGGCAAATGAGCATGGTTTAAAGAGGATACCACCGAGTCCCACGTTTCGCCGGGTCCTGGGCCGACCCAATGAATGGAATCGTCGGTACCGGTTTCACCCACGTGCATGAATGACAGCGGACCGTGGGTATCCCCAACGGACCATCCGGAAACCGGGATCTCCGGAGTTGGGGAGGCGAACCAAGCCGTGGAATCAAAAAGCCAATGCAAGCGGGTGTAATTGGCATTGGACCCCGAAAATTCTTGGCGCCACCGAATCCGGAATGAGCAGCCCGAAGTTGGTGAAGTGACTTGCTGCGGGAGGAGCACAAGGGATGCCACACCTGCCCCTGTAGCATTCAATTGCCAATGGTCACCTTCCCGTGTCCAATGTTCAAGTGTTCCATGCTCAGTCCAATCCGATTGAGCCATTGATGGTCCAGAAGCAAAGGCCGCAGCATAAACCAACCCGATTCGAAATCCCTGCAATTCAGTTTTTCAACGAACCTCAGTAAAAACGTTGTCCCTTGGCTATTGAATTCGTTGACGTCAGGTGGGAATTTGCAGTTCAAATCAAGGACGATGAATGGATTGAAATTGGCGGTGATTGGAGCGACAGGACTCGTTGGTCGCACCATGTTGGAAGTGATGCAGGAACTGGCCTTACCGGTGGATGAATTGCTTCCTGCGGGAAGCGAACGAAGTGCCGGGACAACAGTTGAGTTTCAAGGGAGAAAGTGGACGGTTCAAACCGTGCAGGATGTGCTGGCGGCCCGCCCGCAGGTAGCGTTGTTCAGTGCAGGTGGGGACGTATCCAAGCGCTGGGCACCCGAGTTTGCCAAAGCCGGGACCACGGTTATCGACAACAGCAGTGCCTGGCGCATGGATCCGGCGTGCCCCCTGGTGGTGCCTGAAGTCAATGGGGACGCGATTGGTTCCGACGACCGCATCATTGCCAACCCCAATTGTACGACGATGCAACTTGTCATGGCCCTCAAACCACTGCACGATGCCTACCGCATCCAACGCGGGGTGGTGAGCACTTACCAGAGCATCACGGGGACGGGCAAGGCTGCCATCGTGCAACTGGAATCCGAACGTGCCGGTGAGGTCCCCGCTTCGCCCGTCTATCCGCACCCCATTGATTTGAATTGCTTGCCGCATTGCGACGTCTTTGGCGACAATGGCTACACCCGGGAGGAGATGAAGGTGTGGCATGAAACCAAAAAAATCCTCGGCGATGAAGAGGTGCACATGACGTGTACCGCTGTCCGTGTTCCGGTCGTCGGGGGTCACAGCGAGAGCGTTTATCTGGAATTCGAACGTCCTTTCGAGCTCTCGGAAGTGCGGCAGAAGTTGGCGGACTTCCCAGGTGTCGTGGTGGAAGATGAGCCGGCACAAAATCGCTACCCCATGCCGCGCAACGCTGCAGGCAAGAACGAAGTCTTCGTAGGCCGTATTCGGCGCGACTTGGCGAATGAACGCGGACTGCACCTGTGGATCGTTGCGGACAACTTGCGCAAAGGGGCAGCCACCAACACGGTTCAGATCGCCCAGTACCTGCTCGAACAGGGACGTTGGGCCTGAAGGCACTTGGTTTCCTTCCAACAGGCGCTATCTTGCGTGGTGAACGGCTCACGCAGCCACCACAACCAAGTCTTCCACCGATGCGCCAAACGCTCCGACTCCTCTTAGGCAGCGCCCTGCTGATTGCATGTGCAGGCCTTTGCCAGACCCTCTCCGCACAGACCAAAATCAAAGGCACCGTTATCGATGCCGAAACGGGCGATGCCCTGCCCGGTGCCTCTGTATTCCTTGAAGAATCCCGCATGGGGACCGTTTCGGATTTTGACGGACGCTTCGAATTCACGTCCCGGGAGACGGGTGCAGCGCAGTTGGTCATCAGCATGATCGGGTACGAAACCTACCGACAAGCCTGCACCTTGGGAGCGGACGCTTGGGTATTGGACCTCGGGCCCATCACCTTGCAGTCCTCCACCATCGGCTTGAGCGAGGCCAATGTCATCGCTTCGGTAGCCATCGATCGGGAGACGCCGGTGGCGGTTTCTACCTTGGATGCCAAGACCATTCAAGAGCAGTTGGGGGACAAGGAATTGGTGGAAACCCTGAACATCACCCCGGGCGTGTACGCCACGAAAAGCGGAGGTGGTTTCGGAGACAGCCGCATCAACATTCGGGGATTCGACCAGCGCAATGTTGCCGTATTGATCAACGGCATTCCAGTCAATGACATGGAAAACGGTTGGGTGTACTGGTCCAACTGGGCCGGACTCGGCGACGCCGTCAACACCATGCAAGTCCAGCGCGGCTTGGGCGCGTCCAAGTTGGCCATCAATTCGGTGGGCGGCACATTGAACATCATCACCAAGGCCACAGACACCAAAAAGGGCGGCAGCCTGATGCAGAGCATCACCGATTACGGCCGCTACAAGACCATGCTTTCATTGAGTTCCGGGGTCATGGAAAACGGCTGGGCCGTCAGCGCCGTAGGCAGCCGGACCATGGGAAACGCCTACGTTGACGCCGCATTCATCGATGCGTGGAGTTACTTCTTGACGGCCGCGAAAGACTTCGGCGCACACCGGCTCGTGTTCACGGCCATCGGTGCGCCGCAAACCCACGGCCAGCGTCGGGGCCAGTTGACCGTCGATCGTTTCAATGACATCCAAAACCTCGGTTACGAAGCCCACCGTTGGAACGATGATTGGGGGTACTTGAACCGCGGAGGACAAGAGGATCAGGTGTTGAATGCCCGTGTCAACGGATACCACAAGCCGCAATTTGCCTTGAACGACTACTGGCAATTGAGCGAGCGCACCAACCTGGCCACCAGCTTCTACATCAGCACCGGCCAAGGATATGGCTCGCGCTATGACGGGACCAGCAACCCCCGTGTCAGTGAGACCTATGTGGATACCGCAGGCATTGAACGGTCGGTAAAAACGACCTTGAACTGGGACTACCTGTGGGATTCAAACGAGAACAATTCCCAAGCCGTGACCTATGCGGCGGATCAAATCGCCTACGACGCGGACGCACAGGCTTGGATTGATACGCTCAATGAGTTTGGTGATCCCATTGTGGTAGGAAACGATACGATCGTCGGTGGCCGCAGCCGCAGCGTCATTGAGAACGCGCACAACGAGCATTTTTGGACCGGAATCCTCTCCACGCTGCGTCATGAAGTAAACGACCGCGTGAGCCTGATGGCAGGTGTAGATGCCCGGTATTACAGCGGCAAGCACTTTACCCGCGTCAACAACCTCCTCGGGGGAGATTTCTACCTTCAGTCTTTCAGCAGCAGCGACGGCTACGGGGTCAACCCGGATTATGCCTTGATGGCTCAACCCGGTGACAAGGTGGATTACGACGACATCGGACGCGTGAATTACGCCGGAGGGTTTGCTCAAGTCGAGTACAAAGACGACCGGTTCAGCTTGTTCGGTGCCGGCACAATCTCCTACACCACCTACCGCCGGATTGATCCCTACAAGTATTTCCGGTATGAAGAGACGGGGGTGCAGGAAGTCACGCAAGTCAATGAGCAGACGGGTGAACTCGAAACCACCGAAGAATTCGTTTACGGCATCAAGTCCCAGAAAGCAAGCAGCGTTGGGTACAATTTGAAGGCTGGGGGCAGCGTACGCCTCGGTGAGACCAGCCACCTGTACCTCAATGGCGGCTACTATTCGCGGGCGCCGTTCATACGCTACGTCTTCACCAATTATTCCAATGTTTTGAGCAACGACCGACTAACCAACGAGAAGGTCGCTGCGGTCGAGGCAGGTTACCGTTTCCGATGGCGCGGGGTTTCCTTTGATTTGAATGCCTATCATACCCAGTGGCGCGACAAGAGCATCATGAGCAGCCCCTTGCTCCGACCAGACGGAACAGAATACCGAGCGTTCATCACCGGCTTGATCCAGACCCACGAAGGTGTGGAAATTGAATGGCGCACCCGTCCCACCTCGTGGGCGGAGGTTGGCGGCATGGCTTCCTTCGGCAATTGGCGTTGGGATAACGATGTCAACGCTGAGATTACTTCCGAAGAAGGTGGACAGCTATTGGAAACCCTCTACATCTATTCCGCTGGATTGAAAGTGAGTGATGCGCCCCAATCGCAAGTCGGCTTCCTGTCCAACTTCAACGTGACCAAACGCCTGCGGATTGGCGCGAACTACGTGTACAACTGGAACCTCTACGCGCGATTCCAAGTGGATACCGACCGGACGAATCCGGATCGCGCCGGATTGCAACCGGTCATGCTTCCGGCGTACGGTTACCTTGACCTTCGCGGCAGCTACCGTTTTGAAGCGGCGGGGATGAACTGGATGGCCAGCTTGAACGTGCAGAACGCACTCAACAACATCTACATCAGTGATGGCTTTGAAACGTTTGTGACGGACCCCCAAACCGGCGAGAAGATTCAAGGGACCGTGGAAAACGGAAAGCTGGAGGGATACTGGGCGTACGGCCGCACCCTCTCGGCGACCCTCAAGATGATGTTCTAACAAAAAAAAGCCGCCTAGAGGGCGACTTTTCTTGAGCCGATATGCGGACTTGAACCGCAGACCTACGCATTACGAATGCGTTGCTCTACCAGCTGAGCTATATCGGCAAAGCGTCGGCAAAAATACGCAAGACTTCACCGTGAGGTTGCGTTTTTGGATGAGTAAATTTTAGCGGATGACGTCGCCGGGTTCTGTGCCTTCTTCTGGAGTCACGAACCGCAGGGATCCGTCAGCCGCCTCGGCCATGAGAACCATGCCTTGGCTTTCGATGCCCCGGATTTTTCGTGGGGCCAAGTTTGCCAAAAGGGTCACTCGGCGACCCACCACTTCTTCCGGCGTGAAATGCTCGGCAATCCCGCTCAAGACTGTGCGTTCGTCGAGGCCTGTGCGGATGGTTAAGTTCAGCAATCGGTCCGCTTTGGGAACCCGCTCGCATGCGACCACTTCGCCCACGCGCAAGTCCAGTTTTTGAAAATCTTCAAACGTCATGATTTCTTTTTGGGGTTCGCATTCCGCTCGGCCGCCGGTGGCTTCCGCACGGGCGGATTCTAGTTTGGCCACCTGGGCATCAACGACTTCAGCTTCAACTTTTTCGAATAGGATGGGCAATTCACCCAGTGTGTTTCCGGCCTGAACCATGTCAGGTGCTGCATCGGCCCACGCGGGTTGTGCGATGCCGAATGCGCCTTGCAACTTGGCCGCGGTCTTGGGCAGGAACGGTTCCATCAGCACCGCACAATTCGCAGCGACTTGGATGCACGTGTTGAGGATGGCCGCAGTCCGCTCAGGGTTGGTCTTATAGGCCTTCCACGGTTCCTGCTCGGTCATGTATTTGTTGCCCAAGCGTGCAATCCCCATGGCCGCTTGCAGGGCATCCCGGAAGCGGTTCCGGCGGATGAGGTCCGCGATTTGAGCTGGGGCAGCAGACAGCGCGTCAAGCACGGCTTGATCGACGTCGTTTAAGTCCGTTTGGCTGACTGCAGGCACCGATCCTTCGTAGTACTTGCGGGTCAGCACCAACACGCGGTTCACGAAGTTGCCGAGCACGTCGGCCAACTCGTTGTTGACCCGGTCGCGGTAATCCGCCCAGGTGAATTCGCTGTCCTTTTGTTCGGGCATGATGCTCGCCAGAACATAGCGCAGCTCGTCGCTTTTTCCGGGGAATTCGCTCAGGAATTCATTGACCCATACTGCCCAGTTGCGCGACGTGGAGATCTTGTCGCCTTCCAAGTTCATGAACGCATTGGCAGGCACATTGGAAGGGAGGGTGTAGCCGCCGTGCTCCCTCAGCAAAATGGGGAAGATGAGGCAGTGGAAAACGATGTTGTCCTTCCCAATGAAGTGGATCAATTCCGACTCGTCGGATTTCCACCAGTCTTCCCAGCGTGCGCCGTTTTGTTCGGCCCACTCCATCGTAGAAGTGATATAGCCAATGGGGGCATCGAGCCAGACGTATAGGACCTTCCCGTCTGCGCCTTCGACCGGAACGGGCACGCCCCAATCGAGGTCACGGGTCATGGCGCGGCTCTGGAGGCCGCTGTCAATCCAGCTGCGGCATTGGCCGCTGACGTGGGCTTTCCAAGTCGACGCATCGTGATGCGGCTGGCCTTCGAACGTGCCGTTTTCAATGTAATCCTTGAGCCAGCCTTCGTGACGGCCCATGGGCAAGTACCACAGCGTCGTGTCTTTCAGCACAGGCGTGGCGCCGCTCAATGTGGAGGTGGGGTTGATCAGGTCCGTGGGGGACAGGGCGCTGCCGCATTTCTCGCATTGGTCGCCGTACGCGCCGTCGGCCTCGCATTTGGGGCAGGTGCCGGTGATGTACCGGTCCGCCAGGAACTGGTCTGCTTCGGGGTCGTAGAACTGGGCCTCTGTCTTGACTTCAAAGCTGCCTTTCTCAAGCAAGGTCAAGAAAAAATCTTGAGCAACCCCGTGGTGGCGTTCACTCGACGTTCGGGAATAGTGATCGAACGACATGTCCAACCCTTTGAACGCCTGCTGCATCTCTTCGTGGTATCGGTCGACGATTTCCCGAGGCGTGACCCCGTCTTTCTTCGCCCGCAATGTGATGGCTGCGCCGTGTTCATCGCTGCCGCACACCCACACCACGTCTGACCCCGCCATGCGTTCAAAGCGTGCCCGGATGTCGCCGGGCAGGTACGCACCTGCGACGTGACCTATGTGGATTTGACCGTTGGCATACGGCAAGGCCGACGTCATCATCAAACGTTTGGGGTACCGGTATGAGGGTGTTGATGACATGCTGCGCGCTAAAGTGGTGCGAATTTCGGGCATTTTCCGCATCCCTTCCCATCTTGCATGGAATCATGTCCTTTCCTTGTCAAATCCCGAAAGCGTTGGAACCAGGCGATGGCGTTCTCCTCGCAGCCCCCGCGCGATTTGTAACGTCTGAGCAAGTCGCTGCCGCGGAAGCGCACGTTCGTTTGGCAGGGTACACGCCCCTCGTATACGATGGGTTGCTCGAACGAGAAGGGCAATTCGGCGGATCGGATGCGCACCGCTCGGGTTATTTGAATGCGGGAATAGCCGATCAGAACGTTCGCGCCATCTGGGCGATGCGTGGAGGGTATGGGTGCGGCCGATTGCTGCCGCTGTTGGATGCAAAAGCCTTTGTAGCCGATCCCACTTGGTTGGTCGGATTCAGCGATGTGACGGCGTTGCACGGGTGGGCGCAGGTGCATGGCATAGCATCGCTGCATGCTCCTGTGGCAAGCACCTATGGCCAGTCCTCTGCCCAAACGCAGGCAGGCATGTGGCAGGCCTTAATGCAAGCGGAAGATGGCCTGGCAGAAATGGGTGCGGCCGTGGTCGGAGGAAACTTATCGGTCATGTACAGCTTGCTCGGCACACCGTTTTTTCCACCGGTAGAAGGAGCATGGTTGTTGCTGGAGGATTTGGACGAATACCTTTACCACGTGGACCGGATGTTGCTGGCTTTCCGGCTGGCGGGAGTCTTTGACCGCGTACGAGGCGTATTGGTAGGGGGCTTTACCGATCTCCACGATAACACCATCGCTGACGGGCAAGCGGTGGACAACCCGTTCGGACAGGATGTGCGGCAAATGCTTGCGGAACACGTGCCCGCCAACACTCCCGTCGTGCAAGGAATATCGGTGGGTCATCTGGCCGAGAACGAGTCCGTCATCTTGGGTGTTGCGTCGGCCAAATCGGTGCATTGGACGCGCGGGTTTTGACCTAATTTTGAGGCATGTACGGTTCCATGCAATCCCACCTCGAGTCTGAGCTCGAGCAAATCACCGCCGCCGGTCTGTTCAAGTCTGAACGCGTCATCGCGGGCGCTCAAGACGTAGAAATTACGCTCACCGACGGGTCGAAAGTCCTGAATTTTTGTGCGAATAATTACCTGGGATTGAGCAGCGATCCGCGGGTGTGCGAAGCAGCCAAACGCGCCATTGATACCCACGGTTTTGGCATGTCAAGTGTGCGGTTCATCTGCGGCACCCAGGACATTCACAAGGAACTCGAAGCGAAGATTGCAGAGTTTCATCACACCGAAGACACCATTTTGTACGCGGCGGCATTTGACGCGAACGGCGGGGTATTCGAGCCGTTGCTCGGCCCAGACGATGCGATTATCTCCGACGCACTGAACCATGCGAGCATCATCGACGGCGTGCGCTTGTGCAAAGCGGCGCGCTACCGGTACGCCAATGACGACATGGCGGATTTAGAAGCGCAACTGCAAAAAGCCCAAGCCGCCAATCACCGGTTCAAGGTCATCGTGACTGATGGGGTGTTCTCGATGGATGGTTACGTAGCGCAAATTGACAAAATCTGCAACCTCGCGGAACAGTACGACGCGCTCGTGATGGTCGATGAATGCCATGCGACGGGCTTCATTGGTAAAACAGGCCGCGGAAGCATTGAATTGCGCAATGCCTTGGGGCGGGTCGACATCATCACCGGTACGCTGGGCAAGGCCATGGGCGGCGCCATGGGCGGGTTTACGACGGGGCGAAAAGAAATCATCGAGATGCTGCGCCAGCGGTCGCGGCCGTACTTGTTCTCGAATAGCTTGGCTCCGAGCATTGTAGGCGCGTCGTTGGAAGTATTCAACATGCTCAGTGAGTCCACCGAACTCCGGGACCGGCTGGAGGAGAACACGGCCTATTTCAAAGCCGGTATGCGCCGTGTAGGGCTGCCCATCAAAGACGGCGAATCGGCCATTGTCCCGGTGATGCTCGGCGACGCCAAGCTGTCGCAGGTGATGGCCAATCGCTTGCTCGAAGAGGGCATTTATGTCATCGGTTTTTTCTACCCCGTGGTGCCCAAAGGCGAGGCACGGATTCGGGTTCAGCTTTCTGCGGCGCACACCCGTGAACAGTTGGATCGGGCGATTGAAGCATTTAGCAAGGTCGGCGAAGAACTTGGGGTGCTCGAGGTGAGCCAATGAGGCCATCGGTTCCAACGATTTTGGTTGTCGGCGATGGACTTGCCGGCTGCCTGATTGCATGGGAATTATACATTCGCGGCTGTCCCTTTACCGTGTGGAGTGACGGAAGTCCCGCGGCCTCCGATGTGGCTGCGGGCATGTCAAATCCCGTCTCGTTCAAACGCATTCTGCCCCAATGGAATGCCAAGGAGCAGCAGGACGAGGCACGCGCTCGTTACCAACTGATTGAATCGCATCTTGAAACAGTCCTTTGGCGCGACGTTCCCATAGTTCGGGTTTTTCCCAATCGGGAATATGCGGACCGCTGGGCGGAACGTGCGGCAGGGGGGCATGGAGTTTCCCCGTTCATCGAAACAATGGATGATGCCGACTTGCATGAGAGCATCAAGGCTCCACACGGCGCAGGACTCGTTCCTGATGCGGGATGGGTAAATGTCGTGGCCCTGACGGAGGCAAGCCGCACCAAATGGCAAGGGTTGGGTCGCTGGGAACAACGCACATGGAACATGACGGATGGGTGCCCCGAGGGATTTGATGCCGTTGTGGATTGTCGCGGAACTGGGGCTGTGGAAGACTTGGCCGCATTTGGCTTGGAATTAAGGAAAAACCATGGGGAAGTGCTACGGGTGAAGCCTGCTGCGGACTGGGGCGAACGCATTGTCAATAACGTCACATGGGCATTGCCCTTGGGCGACGGGACCTACCGCGTGGGCTCGACCTATCGTTGGGACATTCACGAGCCCATCTGCTTGGATGAATCACCCGCGGCACTGATGCAGGGGGCTGCGAATGCCCGAGCCATCGCCCAAGAAATGCAGTGCATCGAGCACCGCGCCGGACTCCGGCCGACCTGCTTTGATCGCCGCCCTATCCTCGGGGTGGTTTCGAAGGAACATCCGCATTACCACGCCTGTGTGGGGTGGGGCACCCGCGGAGTGACCATTGGCCCGACCGTTGCACGCTGGACGATTGAAGCGTTACTCGGTGAACGGGAGGCCGTGCCCGATGAGGTTCATCCCAAAAGATTCCCTACTTTCACAGAAAATTGAAAGTTTGTTAGAAATAAGTCAAGAAACCCCAGAATCCCAATGGGAGCTTGAGTTTTCGAAGCAGTGGGTGGCTGCTGGAGTGCATTGGGGTGTGCCCAAAACGACCCTGGCTGTGCACGGTTGGCTCATGACCCAAGCCGCGCCCGTGTCCACGGATGAGGTGATGAACGCCCTTGAC
Source organism: bacterium (assembly GCA_029979565.1). Taxonomy (GTDB): domain Bacteria; phylum Bacteroidota; class Bacteroidia; order Flavobacteriales_D; family Sanyastnellaceae; genus UA16. The sequence goes on along the minus strand of JAPOHG010000001.1, from coordinate 168,530 downwards.
TTAAGCCGTGGCGGCGCCCACAAAGCGCTGCAATCGCTTGTGGATTGGCAATTGGCACACGCGTTGAAACCATTGGGCACGCGGCAAGTGCAGTATGCAGCCGAGCAGGATGGCTTTGCCATGCTGATGGCCATCATACATAAGCGGCGACAGGAAGAACTTCTACCGTTGGCCGCGCTGGATGCTTGGAATGCCAAGATGAAAGGCGAGCTGCTTGCGCAAGGACGGGAAGACTTTCACGAACGGTTGGTAGGGATTGCGCAGCGAGCTCGGCAATTGGATGCGTTATTGGTTCGAACGGCGCGCGAAGATGAAGGATGGTGGTGGCGATGGATTTTAGGGCCACTGCGAACAAAATGAAATTGCTTCATTTCCTCTTTGGGGATGCTTACCTTCGGGGAAAACACCGGTCATGTTGCACGAAAAAATTGAACAAGCACTGAACGCTCAAATCACGTTGGAGGGCCAAAGCAGCCACGCTTACCTGGCCATGGCCGTTTGGGCAGAAACCAGCGGGTTCGATGGAACGGCAGCATTTCTCTACACGCACGCTGAAGAGGAACGGCAACACATGCTGAAGCTCATGCGGTTCGTCAATGAGCGGGGCGGGACGGCTTTGGTTCCTTCATTGAGCGTTACACAAACAGCCTTCACCGGGCTGGAACAAATTTTTGAATTGATCCTCGAGCATGAGACCCGGGTGACAGCTAGCATCAACGATGTTGTGGATACGTGCTTGAGCTTGAAAGATTACACCACACACAATTTCATGCAGTGGTACGTTGCGGAACAAATTGAAGAAGAAGGCCTCGCTCGGAAACTGCTCGATAAGTTGGCCTTGGCCGGAGGTGATAAGGGGGCGTTGTACCTCTTTGATCGAGACATCAGCACCTTGGACGAAGCCTAATCCTAGAAGCCATCTTCGGTTGATCCATGCCCTCCACATAAATAAGCCGGTGCGCTTGGCCCTTGGCCTTCGAGGAGTCTTCCTCGCAATGGCCTGGGTGACCTGCGGGCTGCTGATGAGCCAGGGGACGACCAGCGGATTGGATGAGACCGACACCCGTGCGGTGACGAAGGCGAACTTTTTATTTCATTTCGCAGCTTCCAATGAATGGCCCTCCTCGGTGAAGGAGGGCTCGTTTTATTTGACCGTCATTGGTAACAATCGGCTGTACGACGAGTTGGTGGACAAGTATGCCATGAAAATGATTGGCGCCCAACCTCTCCAGGTGACGGGGTACTCGCGTGTTGAGGATTTGCCGCGAGATGCATTCCATCACCTGGTTTACTGTGACGTCGGCGGGGCTGAACTCAAGCGTGTAGCCTCGGACTTGGAAGGCACCCCTACGGTGCTGGTGTCGGATTCACCGGACGGACTGGAGCAAGGAGCAGTGATCAATTTCGTGGCCAGTGGCAACCGAATTCGGTATGAAATTAACGCAGCCGATGCTGCCAAAAAGGGGGTGTTAATCGGAAATAAAATCATGTCTTGGGCCGTAAAATGAAGACCATGCGAATGCCATTATTCATCCGATTCACCTGTGCCCTCGCGTTCGGACTCATCGCGCTCTGCATGGGGGACGCAGCCGCTCAAACCCCCTTGGAACGCGCAGAGTCGTATGTTCGAGCGGGGGACTGGGATGCAGCACATGCCCTGCTTGCCCCGGAGATGGATCAAGCGCCGTATGCCTCGAATGCCCGTGCATGGTTTGTCCTGGGATTTGTCCAAAAGGAACAGTTCAAGGCGAGCGGTGCTTCGGGATTGGATGCTGAGGATCGGATCCGTGCAGTGGGGAGTCTACAACGCGCCTTGGCTCTCGGCACATTGACTGTTCGTGATGAACAAACCGCGCGGGACGCTCTGGATTATCTGGGGCGCTCGTATTTCCGTGAAGCCATTGAACGTGTGGAAGGGTTTACCCTTGGGGCAGAACCGGAGATACTGGAACTCATGGGCAGGTATGAATCGGTGCTTCGTGCGTTGGATCCGGCGTACAACGTAATCGAACAACGAGCAGATTTGCATCGGTACCTCGGGCAAGCACATGCGCGCCTGCTTGAAGCAGCCCGCTATGCAGGCCTACCGCAAGAGCAAGTCTTATTTGACGGGGCCATTTCCCACTACGAGACCTCGCTCAATTTTGCGCCTGCGCATTATCCCACCCTCTACAACCTCGCCATTACACTGTACAACCACGGGGTGCGTCAGCTCAAGCGCATCAACCACGAAACGTCCATGTTCGAACTCATGGAAATTCAAGATGTCTGCGTGGGATTGTTCGAGCAGGCGCTGGTTCCCATGCAGCAAGCACACCAGCAGAGGCCCGAACGTTTGGAAACGCTGAAAGGCTTGATGACGGTTCATTATGCGCTCTCGCAACCGGAAAAATCGGACGTGTACAAACGCCAGATTGAGGCGGTCCTGCAGAAAAAGTAGTCCGCGCGAAAAGCTGCCCTTCCGGCGTTAAATTGCCAACATGATTCACACGTCGGCTCCCAGGAAAATCCATTGGGGCATCGGATGGCGCATATCCGTTGGCTTCGGCGTGTTTGGATTGGCCGTGGGGGCGTTGTTCTTGATGACGCGGAGCACCTTGGAAGAGAGCCAACAGCTCAGCCGCCACATCGATGGGGTGCTGACCCCGAGCATTCAGCAGCTGGAGGCATTGGACCGATCGGTAAGCGAAACCCGCATCCTCATCCGGCACTGGCTTTCGGTTCAATCCGGCCCACGGGACCCCGAAAAAATCCAGTTGCAACGGCTGATGGACGACGCCATTCCTCAACAAGTTCAAGGTCTGTTGCCCTTGGTTGCGAACTGGTCGGACCCGGCACTCCAGGGGCAATTCGATTCGCTGAGTCGGGATATTGAACACCTGTTTTTGGTGTACCGCGAGGTGATGCGGTTGCTGCCTTCGTTCCAAGCATACGATGACCCCATCGCGATGATGGATGCTGAGTATTACGCATTGGACGGATCGAGCATACCCGCGTTCACTGAATCCATTCGCCGTCGCATGGACGCCATGTCGGAGGCCCAGACCAATGCACTTCGGGCCTCGACGGCACAGATGGATGCATTGGGGACTCAATTGCAACTGTATGCTGGAAATGTGGCGCTTGGCATTTTAATCCTCGGCTTGGTCATTGGCTGGTGGGTGACGCGGTCCATCGTTCGCCCCATTGGTGAACTGAAGCGAGCCCTGATTTACATGGGGCGTGGCGTCCCATTGGAGAAGAAAGTTGAAGCTACAGGCGATGAAATTGGCGAAATGGCGGTTGCTGTGAATCGACTCGCAGACGGGTTGAGTCGGACCCGGGAATTCAGCTTGCAAGTTGGTCAAGGCCAATTCGAGGCGGAGTATGCACCGCTCAGTGAGGACGATGCATTGGGTCAGGCCATATTGAAGATGCGTGACGACCTCGCCAACAACGAGCGCGAGATGGAAGCCAAAGTCGACCAGCGAACAGCCGAAGTACAAGAGCAAAAGGCCGTGGTCGAATCCCTTTACGGTGACTTGCGCGACAGCATTGACTACGCCAAGCGGATCCAGCAGGCCATTCTGCCCTCAGAGAAAGACCGGGCCAAGGTCTTTGATTCTTCGGCGGTGTTTTATCAACCTCGGGACGGGGTTTCAGGGGACTTTTATTGGTTTCATTCCGTTGGCCGGGTGCGCATGTTTTCCGCCATCGACTGCACGGGTCACGGTGTGCCGGGAGCGTTCATGAGTCTGATCGGGCACCACGCGTTGGAGCGCATCACCAAGGCATACATCCAACCGGACCGCGTACTTGAACAACTGAATCGATCGGCATGTGCACTGCTGCGTCCGGGAGGTTTTGGAGAGGAAAGCACGCAGGCCGGAGCCGTAAACGACGGCATGGACCTCGCCTTTGTGAGCATTGATATGGAGCGTATGGAATTGCAGTACAGCGGCGCCAATTGCCCGCTCTATCTCGTGCGCAAAGGCATGCTGCAGGAGCTCAAGCCCGACAAGATGGCCATAGCTTCGTTCGAACCGGGAACGCGCCAGTACCAAATGCAGACGTTGCCGCTTGTAGGAGGTGATGTGATCTTTGCAGCGACCGACGGCTTCCCCGACCAATTTGGCGGTCCGAAAGGCAAGAAATTCATGCGTAAGCGGTTTCGTGAATTACTGGTTCACGTTGCAACCCTGGAAAGCAAAGAAATGGAGGCCGCGTTGGCCCAAGCCTTCCACGATTGGAAAGGAGAAGAAGAGCAGGTGGACGACGTCTTGGTCGTCGGTGTTCGGGTCTAACCCCTATTGCGTGAAAACAGATCCCCGGATCACCCGAGTCTCAATCGGATTGATGATGAGCACTGGAAGTTGGGCTTCGTTTGTGATGATTTGCTGCTCGTACGTCTGCCCAAGGATGCCCATGAGGCTTTTCTCGTGAAGGTTCATGATGCTGATCAAATCCGCTTCAATGGAAGCCGCATAACGGACCACGTCTTTCACGAATGAACCGGAGCTGTGTTCGGAAATTTTGACGGTGTATTCAATGCTACGCTCCGTGAAGTATTCCTTGGCAAATTCGATGTTACGCTTCAGTTGATTTTGGAGGAATTCATCCGACTCAGCTGGGCTGATGATGTGCACACGGCCGTTGAAGTACTTGGCCATCTCGGCAACGGTGGACAGCTTTTGCTTGGTGTCTTGATGCAGGTCCAACGGCACAACGATGTCATCGTATCCGGAAGCTTTGATGCCGCGCTCTTGAGTGATGATAAAGGGCGTAGAACAATTCGTCACAATGCGCAGGGCCCGTCCGCCGGTTAAAAACTGCATGCCCTTGAGTCCGTGGGTGCCCATGATGACAAGGTTGGCATCTTGTTCAACCGCGACGTCATCGATGTCTTCGAAAATGGAGCCGATGCGAACGGCGGTACGAACCGTGTGGGGATATTCAGTCGCGGCCTTTTCCTTCCAAGCTTCCATGCGGAGGCGAGCATCGGTCATCTCCTTCTTGGAGCCAATGATGTGAAGCAACATGATTTCACTTTGAAACGCCTTCCCGACGACAATGGCGTGTTCGAGGGCAATGTCACTCACAGGAGTGAAGTCCATAGGGACGAGGATGCGGTGCTGTGCCATACCGTGTTAATCAATTTCTCGGCGAAGGTAGCTCTTTACCGATGATTCTAATGAAATTTGTCGCATGGGGAGGCGCCTACGCAAGTGGATTGTGAACGCGGTGGATTCGGATTGGAAATCCTCCGATCGGGCGCTGCTGGGTTGGGCGGTCCTCACGGGTTTGGCCGCTGGATTATTTGCGGTTATGCTGAAGCGCGTTGTGGGAGGACTGCACGACGGCATGTCGGGATTTGCAACGTGGTCAACGTGGAATTGGTGGCTGGGCATTGGCCCCCTGATTGGCCTGTTGGCCACCCGATGGGTGGTAAAAAACTGGTTGCGCGGGGAGCACCCAGGGCCGGGTGTTCCAAGCATCTTACACGCCCTGTCCCAACGCCATGGCCGCATCAAGCGAACGTGGATGTTTGCTCCTTTGATCACGAGTTCGCTGTCAGTAGGGCTGGGCGGGTCGGGCGGTTTGGAAGGCCCTTCATTGCAATCAGCCGCCGCCATCGGTTCTGAAATAGGCCGGCAGACCAAGCGCACGTTCAATCGCCGCCTGCTCCTGATTGGCTGTGCTGCATCTGCTTCGCTTGCGGCCCTGTTCAAAGCACCGGTCGCCGCCATCATTTTCGCGGTTGAAGTCATCATGATTGACCTGACGGCTTCCTCATTGGTTCCGCTGTTGCTCGCGTCGCTCACAGCACTCATCACGGCCACGGCGCTCATGGGCGATGGCAACATCTTAACGCCTCCGGATTTGGACGCGTTCAGCATGACCAACTTGCCTCTCTACATCTTCTTGGGAATCCTTTGCGGTGCGGGTTCGGTGGTGTTTTCCAGGCTGTACCTCGGGGCGAGTGCCGCGGTGAACTGGCTCCCATCGGGACGGCTGCGCATCTGGGTGGGGGGTGCGGTGATTGGAGGGGCCATCTTGCTTTTTCCATCGCTTTACGGGGAAGGTTACGAGGTCGTGAATGCCCTGTTCAAGGGCCACGCAGAAATCCTGGCTTCGGACATGTCCATGCGGCGCATTGATCCTGAAGGTTGGGCGTTGGTCGGATTTTTGATGCTGGCGTGGGCGCTGAAGCCCATCCTCACAGGAGTAACGTTGAGCGCCGGAGGAGTCGCCGGGGTATTCGCACCAGCCATCTTTTGTGGGGGATTGTTGGGGTATCAGTTTGCCATGGTTTCCGGCTGGTTGGGCCCGATGTGGTCCATGCCCGTAGGCAATGCGGTGCTCGCTGGAATTGCCGGGTTGTTGGCGGGGGTGTTGCACGCGCCCTTGACGGCCATTTTGCTCGCTGCCGAAGTGAGCGGAGGCTACGCGTTGTTTGTTCCCGTTATGCTCACATCAGGCATCAGTTTTCAGTTGTCGAAATGGTGGATGCGCAACAGCGTGTACACCCGCGAATTGGCTGAGCGCGGGGAGTTGTTAACTCACGATAAGGACCAGTCTGTCCTCACCTTGATGAAGCTGGATGAGATGGTCGTTTCAGATTTTGAAGTACTGAACCCACATTGGACCTTGGGTCAGTTGATCCCAATCATTGAACGCAGCACCCGTAACCTCTTCCCCGTGCTGGATCGCCACCGCCATTTGCTTGGAATCGTGGACTTACAGGACGTCCGCGAAGTGATGTTTGACCAAGCCCTTTACAACAAGCTCAAGGTCCACGAACTCATGGTCCTTCCGGAGGCCACGGTTGAAGCGAAAGGAAAAATGGAGCACGTGATGCGTGCCTTCGAACGGACCAATGCGGTGTTTTTGCCTGTCGTTGATCAAGATCGGTACATCGGCTTCGTTGCGCAGACCACCCTCTTCGATGCCTACCGCAAGTGGCTCAAAGACACGAGCATTCAGTGAGCTTTAAGCTTCCAAAAAACCCTGAACTTCTTCGAAGAATTCTTCCGGGTGACTCGCATGCAGCCAGTGGCCGGCGTCCTCAATTTCGTGGGATTGGAACTGCATGCACGTCGATTGAAACTGGTCGAGATCGTCTTCGTTGACATAATTCGAATTCCCCCCATAAATGGCAAACGTGGGCAACGTGTTCATGCCCAGGGGCACTTCATCTACCACGCCATCAATGGCGGTCGCCAATACGGAGATGTTGGGACGCCAGGTGAATCCCCCCGATTTTTCGCGGCGCAGGTTCTTCATCAGAAAGGCCACCACTCCGGCGTCGTGCAATCGGGCCATCAAGTGTTCTTCCACAGCGGCTCGGTTTTCGGCGGAATCAATCGGCGCGGAAAGCAAGGCATCAAAAATGGGTCCGTGGTGCGGCTCGTAGGCACGTGCGGCCATGTCGGCAACAACGAGTTTGTTCACACGGTCGGGATGTCGGTGAGCAAAGACCAAGGCCGTTTTGCCTCCCATGCTGTGGCCGATGATGCTTGCGCGTTGGATGTTGCGTTCGTCGAGGTAATGCAGCAGATCCTGTGCCATCGCTTGGTAGGTGTGAACGGGATGGTGTGGGCTTCGTCCGTGGTTGCGTTGGTCAATCAGGTGCACCCGGAATGCAGCAGCGAAACGCTTGCCCAAGGTCTGCCAATTGTCCGATGTGCCGAGCAAGCCATGCAAGATGATGAGGTGGTGGGCCTTGTCCTCACCCAATTCTCGACTGAAGATTTTGAGGGGTTCCGGCATCATGTGCGGGGGAAGTACAAGCAGTCCAAGTAAGTTTTGACGGTCTTTTCCAGTCCTTCGTACAAGGCGTCCGAGATGAGGGCGTGACCGATGCTGACCTCTTCCAAGTAGGGTACGTTGGTCGCAAAATGCCGCAGGTTGTTTGCGTCGAGGTCATGGCCTGCATTCACGCCCAATCCGCAGGTGTGTGCGAAGGCCGCTGCCCGTGCAAAGGGGACCACTGCTTCTGGAAGACCTTGCGCATACGCCCGGGCATAGGGTTCGGTGTACAGCTCAATGCGGTTTGCCCCAATGGCAGCGGCCGCTTGAATCTGAGCTTCTTCCGTGCCGGTGAACAAGCTCACCCGCATGCCTGCTTGCTGCAAGGAATGAATGGTTTCTTTGAGGAACTTTTGGTATTCGATGACGTCCCATCCGTGGTCGGACGTGAGGGCACCTGGAGGATCGGGAACCAGTGTTACTTGCTCTGGTCGAACGTCCAAAACGAGGTCCAAAAACGAGGTGGAGGGGTACCCCTCAATATTGAATTCTGTGGTGACCACGTCCCGTAACGCCCGAACATCGGGGTAGGTGATGTGGCGCTCGTCGGGCCGTGGATGAACGGTAATCCCCTGTGCACCAAACTGTTGTATGCGTGTGGCAGCTTGCACCACGTCGGGAACACTCCCTCCACGTGCATTGCGCAGGGTGGCAATTTTATTGACGTTGACGCTGAGTCGAGTCATCCGTACCTTTCGATTCCAACACCTCCGGTGCATTCCATCGGTGGATTGATGCAAAATTACGCCATGTACGCAGAGCGCATAATGAATTCTGACCTCCCGGCCGTGAAGCCCGAAGATTCGGCCAGTCGGGTGCTTCATTTGATGGATGAATACAAGGTTCGCCACCTGCCTTTGGTCAATGGTGACCAGTTTTCGGGGTTGATTTACGAAGATGATGTGATGGATCTCGACGAAGAGACACCTATGGCGGCGTTTCAAGCTCGGGCTGTGTTCACCACTCCGCAAAGCCACTTGTACGATGTGGTGGGTCAATTGGTCGCAGCGGAGGTGGACGCCTTGCCTGTTGTAGACGAGGGCACATACAAAGGATGCATCAATGCGGCTTCAGTGGTGCATTTCTTGGCCGAACAATCCCACTGGGCAACGCGAGGGGGTGTCGTGATTTTAGAGGTTCCAGAAGGCGACTTGTCCATTTCGGAGGTGGCTCGATTGGCGGAAGGCGCGGGAACCCGAGTCATCGCTTGCACCACATCTCAGGCGGAGAATTCGAGCAATGTCGAGGTCACAATCAAAGTCGAAACGGAAGACATAGAGCCCGTCATTCAGACCTTTCAGCGCTTTGGGTACTCCATTCAATCATTCCTTCACGCGCCGAAATTGGAAGAGGAAATGCGCGAACGATACGATGCGTTCATGCGTTATTTGCGACAATAGCCTTTCCTTAGCACCATGAAAATCGCCATCCACGGAAAGACGTTTGCGCCGCAGTATGATGATGCTGTGAAGCATATCCTTGCGCGCATCCGAGACCTTGACCCGGCGCCCATTGTGGAATCGAATTTCAAGCGCATACTGGATGAACGCATGGGCCGCGCCAAGGACTGGGAGGCCTTTGATGAGCCGTCTGCTTTGAACGGATATGACTTGCTGGTGGCCATCGGCGGAGATGGAACGGTGCTCGAAGCGGCCATCTGGGTGCGGGACACGGAAATCCCTGTTTTGGGCGTGAACACGGGTCGATTGGGTTTTTTATCCAATGTCGGTATTGATGAAATTGATCTCGCCATGGACGCCGTTGCGGCCGGAAAAGTCTGGTATGAAGAGCGCCTGATGCTGCAGGTAGACGTGGACGGCATGGAATTGGGCGATTTCCCATATGCACTGAATGAAGTGGCCATCATGAAGCGCGACACATCGAGCATGGTGGCAGTGGAAGTGCTGCGGGACGGTGTCTTTGTGAACAATTACTGGGCAGATGGCCTGATCGTTTCAACACCGACGGGCTCGACGGCCTATTCCCTCAGTGCGGGCGGCCCCATCGTCATGCCGGGTTCTGAAGTGTTGTGCATCAACCCCGTTGCGCCGCACAACCTCAACAACCGTCCACTCGTCATCCCTGCAGAAGGCACCTTGCAATTGGTTGCGGATGGCCGGGAAAACCAATTTTTGTTGAGCTTGGATTCGCGCATGTTCATCCTCGATGGAGGCCGAAACGTCCAAGTTACCACGGCGCCGTTTCGGTTGTTTTTGATGAACCTGGAGCACCAAGAATTCTTCAGCACGGTACGCGCCAAAATGCATTGGGGTGTGGACCCTCGCGACCGCTGAATGGTCGTGGATAAACTCCACGCATTGTTGGGTGTTTTTTTCAATTGCATGGCACAATTCCATGTATTTTCGTGCGTTATAGACACGTTCGTTCGAAAGCCTTAGAAACGTTGGATAACGCCCGCTCCACTGCCTCCAAAATACCAAGCTCCATCGCGCTCCTCATGGGGATTCTGATGGCCGCGCCGGTATGGAGCCAGCGAAAGTTTGAGCAGTCGAAAGAGGTAGGCCTTTCGCTAGGAACCGCCTACTACAAAGGCGATATCAACCCCTCTGCACATTTGGGCGGCCGGCTGACGGTGGGTTATGGTGGATTTTACCGGCACAATTTTTCAACGCGTATCGGCCTGCGCATCAATTACTTCCAGGGGCGCATTGAAGCTTGGGATGCGGACAGCTCCGATCCTTGGCAGCAGAATCGCAATTTGCATTTTCGCAATGACGTGGGGGAGTTGAGTGCATTGGTTGAAATCAATTACTTGGATCATCAAATTGGAAATCCCGGTGACCGATTGACCGCATTTCTGTACACAGGGTTGGGCGTGTACACCCACATGCCGGAGGCAGAAATGAACGGCCAGTGGACGCCCCTTCAACCGCTGGGAACGGAGGGCCAAGGGACGACGTGGGCGCAGGCGTACGGCATCGAACCGTACGGAACAACAGGCATTTGCATGCCTTTCGGATTTGGGTTTAAATCCAACATCGGACCGTTTACCACGTTCAACATCGATTGGGGCGTGCGCAAAACATGGACGGATTACCTTGATGATGTCAGTGGCATGTACGCCGATCGCGCTGTGTTGCTTCAGGAACGAGGAGAAGTGACGGCGGCCATGGCCGATCGCTCTTTGCTCCCAGAGGGCGGAATCAGCAATCAAGGCGGTCTCCAGCGGGGCGATCCTTCGCGCAAGGATGTGTATGCGTACATCACGGCTTCATTGAGCTTTCGAATCAGCAAAAAACCCACCACGTGTTGGTCTGAGATATGAAAGCGGTCGAAAACCAACAACTCGAAAGTTGCGCAGCATGGGGATTGGATCCTCAGCGTATTCCCAAACACGTGGCCATCATCATGGATGGGAACGGAAGGTGGGCCAAGGAGCGCGGGGAATCGCGGGTTTTTGGCCATATGAACGGAATTGATTCCGTTCGCGCTTCTGTTGAAGCAGCCTTGGAGCTTGGAGTGAATCACCTAACGCTGTATGCTTTCAGTACTGAAAACTGGAGCAGACCGGTGGAAGAAGTGAATGCCCTCATGGACTTGCTGGTGGAAACGCTGATCAAGGAGGTCGAGGCATTGGCGGATAAAGGCGTGCGCCTGCGAACCATCGGGGATACCGGTGCCCTTCCGACTTCATGCCAAGCGCAGCTGAAACTTGCCGCAGAGCAAACCGCACACCAGGAAAACCTCGAATTGATTCTCGCATTGAGTTACAGCTCAAAGTGGGAAATGGTCGAGGCCGTTAAAGCCGTCATGGCGAGTGGGCTGAAGCCGGAAGAAGTCGATGCGCAGGTGATTTCAGACCACCTGACAACCCGGGATTTGCCCGATCCGGAGCTGATGATTCGAACGAGCGGCGAACACCGCATATCGAATTTTCTATTGTGGCAAATGGCGTACACAGAGTTCCATTTTTCGCCGGTGCTGTGGCCGGATTTTGGCAAAGAAGAGTTCATTGGTGCCATCCGCGATTTCCAAAACCGGAAACGGCGATTTGGAGGATTGCTGGACACCAATCACAACGTTGAATCGAGATGAAAAAGACCGGAAAAGCTGCCATTCGCGCCCTGTTGATTGGATGCACTTCGCTGATGGTGTGTTGGACGCAGGTGTTGGAGGCTCAAGTTCCGACTGCGGCGGATTACGACAAGAAGTACACCCTTGCCGGTTTGACGGTGCTCGGAGCGGATTACACCGATGCCCAAGCGGTCAAGCTGTTCAGTGCGTTGCAAATCGGCCAAGAGTTGACCATCCCCGGGGAGGAAATCACCCGGGCCATTCGCAACCTCTGGGCCCAGAACCTCTTCGAAGACATTTCCATCGAGTTGGCGGAGGTGCGCGACAATCAAGTGTATTTGGTCATCCGCGTCGATGAACTCCCGCGACTGACGCGGTATACTTTTGAAGGGGTGAACCGTTCAGAGCAAGAGACACTCCGAGGTAAAATCGATTTGCTCACCGGGCGCGTGGTCAATGAGAATGTGATGGTGACGGCCCGAAAGCGCTTGCGGGATTACTACCATGACAAGGGATTCTGGGATGCGGACATTTCCATCACTCAAAGCGCGGACACGTCGTTTGAGAACGGCGCTAAGTTGAACATCGCCATCGACAAAGGCGAAAAGATCAAGGTCGGTGAAATTGTGGTCGACGGTGTCGCAAACTTGGAGAGCAAGCAGGTGCTGCGCGCCATGAAAGACTTGAAAGAGAAGAAATGGTACAGGGTCTTCAAATCAAGCAAATTCGTGGAGGCCAATCTCGAGCAAGCCCACGGCGAGATCATTGCGCTCTACAACAAAGAGGGGTACCGCAACGCGCGGGTACTGGGCGATTCCATTTATCGGTTGCCGGAGGGCCTGGTAGGGGTTAAAATCGATGTGAGCGAAGGCAATCGATTCCATTTTGGCGAGATTTCGTTCACCGGCAACACCAAGTACCGCAGCACACAGCTGGATTCCATTCTAGGCATCAAGCGCGGCGATACGTACGATTTGGAACGCCTCGAAACACGGGTGTTCATGGACCCCAAAGGGCTTGATTTGAGCTCGTTGTACCAAGACGACGGCTACCTCACGTTCCAGGCGATGCCCATTGAAACGCGCATCGAAAACGACACCATTGACATCGAGGTGCGCATGATGGAGGGCAAGCAATTCCGAATTGGCAAAGTCATCGTCCAGGGCAATACCAAGACCAACGATCACGTCATCTACCGGGAGATTCGGACGCGCCCCGGAGATTTGTTCAGCCGAACGGACATCATCCGAACGCAGCGTGAATTGGCCCAGTTGAATTACTTCAATCAGGAGGCCTTTGGCATCAACCCGATCCAACACCCTGAAGACGGCACGGTGGACATTGAGTACACCGTCGAAGAAAAACCATCCGATCAGATTGAGCTGTCCGGTGGTTGGGGCGGCGGTCGTGTGGTCGGAACCCTCGGGGTGAGCTTCACCAACTTCAGCGCCAAGAACATGTTCAAGAAGGGCGCTTGGAAACCCATTCCGACAGGTGACGGGCAGCGTGTTTCCATTCGCGCACAGTCCAATGGCCTGTTTTTCCAGAGCTACAATTTCAGCTTCATGGAACCATGGATGGGCGGAAAGAAACCGAATGCCTTGAGCTTTTCGGCCTGGCGGTCCATCCAATCCAACGGCCAACCCAAGCGCATTGAAGGCGAGTTCAACGAGTTGCGTCAGTCCCTGGAGATCACTGGGGTTCAAGTCGGTTTTGGGCAACGCTGGAAAAAGCCGGACGACTGGTTTACCATGAACGTGGCCTTGAGCTACCAGCATTTCAACCTGGACAACTACGGGGTCTTCTTCAGCTTTTCAGACGGGGTCGCGAACAACCTGGCGGCAAACTTTACCTTGGCCCGCAACTCCATCTCAGACCCGATCTACCCGGTCTGGGGCTCCAACATCTCGCTTTCGGTCAAGGCCACCCCGCCGTACAGCAAATTCCGTCCTGACGATACCGACTACGTGAACATGACGGACCAGGAACGGTTCCGTTGGGTGGAATACCACAAGTGGAAGGTGAAGGCCGAGTGGTACACACCGCTCACCCAGTCTGCCGGCGAAAATCCACGAACGCTGGTGTTGCGGACGCACGCTGGAGTGGGTCTCATCGGGCAATACAACCGGGCGGTTGGGCTGTCCCCGTTCGAGCGGTTCTACCTCGGCGGGGTATTCCTGAGTGGTTTTGTTTTGGACGGAAGGGAAATCATCAACCTGCGTGGGTTTGACGACTTGTCCCTCACCATGCCGAACCAGAATACCGGTGCGCCGGTCATTGCCAAGTACGGAGCGGAATTGCGCTACCCGTTGAGTACAAATCCAAGTGCCACGATCTACACCTTGGCCTTCATCGATGCAGGCAAGACGTGGGCCGATGCGCGGGAGTTCAACCCGTTTGAAGTGTACCGCTCAGCCGGTGTAGGCATGCGGATATTCCTGCCGATGTTCGGCTTGTTGGGCTTGGATTATGGATGGCGCTTGGACGATGTGCCTACCCTCCCGAACATGTCTCGGGGACAGTTCCATTTCAGCATTGGCATGAATATGGGAGATTTGTAAATGAAAATCAGATGAAGATGAGAGCAATATCATGGATTGGATTGGGCTTGGCCCTGTTGGTTGGGCACCGAGCGAATGCGCAAAAATTTGCCTACATCGATACCGATTACGTCCTTTTGCATTTGCCAGAATATTCAGAAGCACAAGGTGAATTGAACCAAATGGCCGTGGATTGGCAAGTGGAGATTGAAATGAAACTGGACGCCGTAGAGCGCCTTGAAATGGCATACCGTGCTGAGCGGGTGCTGTTGACCTCAGAAATGCGTGGCAAACGCGAGGAGGAAATCGCTACGAAGCGCCTTGAGGCCCGTGAACTGCAGAAAGCGAAATTTGGTGTTGAAGGGGAGCTCTTCCAAAAGCGTCAAGAACTGATTCAACCCATTCAGGATATGGTTTTCGAAGAGTTGAAAGACATCGCCAGCGGAAGCGGATACATGGTGATATTCGATAAAAGCAACCAAAGCAATATGCTTTACACCAATCCCAAATATGACATTTCTGATCGCCTCATCAAGGCCTTGGGATTTGTGCCGGGTGAGACCATCGAACCCGAGGGTGGAGAAGGGGAAGAAAGCAAATCCATTCAGGACCGCGCGAAGGAGGCCATGAACAAAGGCAAGGATGCGGCGACGGGCCGAATGCAAGGTGCTGCAGCGGGTGCGCGAGGCGGCGGAAATACCATCGGACGCAGCAAAAACTGAAGCGTTAAAACGTACATTTACGTGAACTAGAACGATCACAACTTAAGATCTCATGATGAAGCAAATTTCATTGGCCATCGTATTGATGGCGGCATGCACACTGACGGGTTTTGCCCAAAAATTCGGGCACATCGATACACAGGATGTTTTGTTGAACCTTCCAGAACGTAGCGAGGCGCAGGCGACCATTGAATCGCGTGCGGCCGAATACGAGACGGAGTTGGCTCGCATGCAGCAGGAGTTTCAGACGAAGTATGCCGAGTACCAGAGCAAGGGTTCGACTTGGCCAGCAGCGATTCTCGAGCAGAAGGAAAGGGAATTGCAGGCGCTCGATCAGGGCATGCAGGAGTTTGGAGCAACCGTTCAAAACGAACTGGTTCAACTCGAACAAGAATTGTTGATGCCCATGGTGGAGCGCGTGCAGGAGGCGATCAATCAAGTGGGCGCCGAAAATGGATTCACCTACATTTTTGATACGAGCTCAGGCGCGACGGTATATACCGGCGGTGAGGACGTCGGCGCGCTGGTCCGTGCGAAGTTGGGCATGTAAACAGGCCCGGCGCACCGCATGCGACCCATTGGGATTTTTGATTCAGGCATCGGAGGTCTGACCGTGGCGCGGGCAGTGGCCGAAGTCTTGCCTGACCATTCCATCTTCTATTACGGTGATACAGCGCACCTGCCCTACGGGGAAAAGAGCCCAGCGCTGATCCGCCGCTATGCAACTGAAATCACCCGGGAATTGCTTCGCTTGGGATGTGGCTCCATCGTAGTGGCCTGCAATTCAGCCTCAAGCAATGCACTCGATGCCATTCGAGCTGAAGCCGGTGCGTCCATCCCTGTTATCGATGCGGTGCATCCGGTTGTTGAAGCGGTAGCAGCCCAATTTTCCGGCGGTCAGATTGGCGTCATCGGCACGCGGGCAACCATCGATTCGAATTGGTACCAAAGGCTGCTCGAACGCCGAGGATTCGAAGTCGTATCCAAGGCCACACCCCTCTTAGCATCGGCCATTGAGGCCGGTTTTCACGGGGGGGAAGTCTCCAATGCGCTTATCGCCGCCTACTTTGAATCTGGGGAGTTCAAAGCCGTACGCGCCTTGATCTTGGGTTGCACCCATTACCCATTGGTGGCTGACCAAATTGCTTTAGCGCTTCCCGATTCGGTTGCATTGGTGGACAGTGCTGAATCAGCAGCGCAGGCACTAAAAGCTGCACTGGACCCTCTTTCCGATGGGCCAGAGGCAACGGGCGCGCGTGCAGATCGCTTCATGGTATCCGATTTGACGGAGTCGTTCACGCTGGGGGCCCAGCGGTTTTTTGGGCAGCCTGTCATCCTGGTCGAGCACAAGCTGCAATCGGCTAAGGGTTGAACCAACCGGCGTATTCCACGTACCGATCGGCTGTTGCTGCGAGGTGCTCCTGAAGCTCGGGGCGGACTTCGCCCCGCTGTTTCGCCGGAACGCCGGCCCACAAGGTTCGAGGTGGAACCACCGTTCCTTCAAGTACCACCGCTCCGGCCGCAATGACCGCATGCGCTCCGATGACCGCACCATCCAGCACGACCGCATTCATGCCGATTAAAGCGCCGGCTTGAACGTGAGCCCCATGGACTGTTGCATTGTGACCTATGCTGGCGCCCTCATCGATGCGGGTTTCGCTTTTGTTGAATGTGCCGTGGATGACGGCGCCATCCTGGATGTTCACCCGAGGCCCAATGGTGATGGGCGCGACATCGCCGCGGATGACGCAATTGAACCAACACGATGATTGCTCGCCGAGGTAGACTTCCCCGACAACGGTCGCATTGGGTGCGAGCCAACAAGTCGGGTGGATGGATGGGGCAACGTCACAGCATGGGAGTACAACGGGTTGATTCGGATTCATGGCATTTCGGGTTTTTCCCACCAACGGGGCCGATCAAAGATGCGCATTTGGCTTGCAAAAGCCGCATCATCCGCGCCAATTTCGATGACTGGGTCGCCCGCGCGCTGTTCCCATGCGGCATGCAAACGCGCCACCGCGTGCAGGTGCATGAGTCCCCGTGCCGAAGTGTTGAAGGTGCGGGCGTGCTGCTGCAAGATGCGATTGGCCTTGGGTGAGGTCTGCACGGCTGGTTGGGTGCTGAGCCAATCTTGGGTGGAGGCAACCTGTTCTCGGATGGTATGCAGTGCCGGCACTGGTGGTGCACCTGCTGCTTCTGCGGTTGTGGTTTCCATGTGAAGTGCAAACCGTTCGGCGACCGGGCCCGAGAGGCGTTGGAGATAACGCTGCACCCGGCCTGCGGTGCAGGAGCAATGCAATGGTCCTTCGTTGAACCGGCCGCAAGGACAGGGGTTGGAGGTGGCTACGATCCAACCCTTAGGCAACTCAACCCGGCTTTGACGCGCCCGTGAGAGGAGGAATCCTTCGCCTTCCAAAGGCCCACGAAGGGCTTCGATGCAATCCCTTGAAAATTCACAGAGTTCATCCAAGCAGAGCAATCCATGATGTGCAAGGCTCAGTTCTCCCGGCATCCACGTTCCGCTTTGGTCGATGGTCCCCAACAGGCCCGCTGCGGTGCATTGATGGTGCGGGGTTCGTAGAGGCGGTTTCTCGGATGCAGATAGCGGGATTCCCTTGGCACGGTGGGCGTGTTCGACTTCTTTGAATTGTTCAGCTTTCAAACCAGGCAAGAGTTGGTGAAAGGCTCGCGCCATGTGGGATTTGCCAGTCCCTGCTGAGCCAATGATGAGCAAGGGCAATTGGCCTACCGCTGCGATGCCCAGCGCCTTGACGTGCAATGGGGAAAGGCGCAGCCCATGCCATTGCTGACCGTCTTCGGGATGCCACCGCTCGCGTTCGTTCCACCTTGTTTTCGTAGCGATTACGGGAAGGGATTGAAGGCCTGTAAGGTAGGCCACGGCTTGATTCAAGTGATTGGTCCGCAGGGCTTTGCCGCGAGGTCCCCAGGGAGCGAGGACACGACCCAACCCGTCCGGAAGTAACAGGGCGTCCACATTTAAGGTATCCGGGGCTTGAGATTCTGGTCCATTTTGAATTCCCTCGGGCGGTCGAATTTGCCCATCAAGGCCCATTTCGCCGGCGGAAAAAATGCGGGGCAAGGCTTCCGATGGTACAATTCCAGCGTGTGCCAGCAGCGCCAAGGCGATGGGTAAATCGAGCGTGGTGAGGTCTTTTAGGTAATCGGTGGGGCGGATGTGCAACGTAAAGGCTCCGGCAAGACGGGGCAAGCCGCAGCACTCGAATGCAGCATAGATGCGCGAGACAGCATTCCGGCCAGCCGTCCATGGGATGCCACTGACATGGAAACGGGCGCCCTGGGTGCGGTGCAGTTGAATGTGCGCCACGCAAGCATTGGGCACGGCCGCGCCGTACCCGAGGGTGGTAACCAACATGAAAAAGGGGGGGTTACTGGGCGTGCTCGATCAAGTCAATCCACGCATGGATGACTTTGATGTGGACTTCTTGAACCCGATCGGCATAGCCGGCCCAGGGAACATCGACAGCGACATCGCAGAGGGCATTCAATGCTCCACCGCCCCGCCCGGTAAGTCCGATAACGGTCATTCCTTTCGACTGCGCAGCCCTGGCAGCTTCCAGCACATTGGCGCTGTTGCCACTCGTGGAAATGGCGAGCAAGCAGTCTCCGGACTGGCCGAGTGCTTGCACGAAACGGGCGAACACTTGATCGAATCCGTAGTCATTGCCAACGCAAGTGATGTGGCTCGGATCGCTGCAAGAAATGGCCGGTAGCCCGGGCCGGTCATCGCGGTATCGGCCGCTCAGTTCCTCGGCAAAGTGCATGGCATCGCTCATGCTTCCGCCGTTCCCACACGAGATTATTTTCCCCCCTTGGGCGATGGCTTGGCACATGGCCTCGCCGGCCGCTTCAACCGCATCCATAAATGCGGCATCGTTCCTCACCGTATCCAGCAATTGGGCTGCCTCGGAAAAGTGTTCGTCGAGTCGGTTGCGTTGATTCATGGGTGCAAGGTGGGGCGCACGACTGCGCATTTGCCTGTCAATTTACACAAGGGGCCGGGGACTTCATGGGTCAGCGGTTGAATGCCGCCAATCCCGATTTGAGGAATTCCACAAACTTGCTGGCGTCGGGGTCATAACCCACGCCCTCTCCCAGCGGTGCTCCGTCGTGGTCGAGCATGACGTAGAAGGGCTGAGAATTGGTGTTGAATTGCGAAGCTTGCATGTAGGACCACTTGTTTCCAACGGTCTTGATTTTGAAGGTCTTTCCGCCATAGGACTCTTCGCGACGCTCGGCATCTGGCAAATTCTTCCGCTCGTCGACATAGAGGCTCACAAGCACGACTTCGTTCGTGAGCAAATCGACTACTTGGGGATCTGGCCACACCTGTTCTTCCATCTTTCGGCAATTGACGCACGCCCAGCCGGTGAAGTCCAAAACGACGGGCTTGCCTTCGGCTTTGGCTGCCTCCAATCCGCTTTCGTAATCAGTGAAGCGCGCTTCTACATGTCCACTCGACGCACCGGAACCGCCGTGTCCGCCGCCGCTGTTCCACTCGCTGTAAAAGAGCGGAGGCGGGAAGCCGCTGATCAAGTTCACGGGTGCCCCCCACATCCCCGGAATCAAGTAAACCCCAAGGGTGAAGAATACCATGCCCGTGCTGAAGCGGAACACGCCGATGCGCTCGGTTTTGGAGTCGTGCGGGAAAAGGATCCAACCGAACAGGTAGAACGCAATGCACAAAGCCACCACCACCCAGATGGCAATGAACAACTCGCGCTGCAAAAGCCCCAGTTGAAGAACGAGGTCGGCATTCGACAAAAACTTGAATGCAAACCCAATTTCCAGGAGACCGAGCACCACTTTCACGCTATTGAGCCAGCCCCCGGATTGCGGCAAGGAATTCAACCATCCCGGAAAAGCCGAGAAGAGCATGAAGGGCAAGGCCAGCGCCAATGAAAAGCCGAACATTACAGCTGTAGGTGCAGCGAAAGAACCGGTAGCAGCACCGGCCAATGCGCTGCCAACCAATGGCCCGGTGCACGAGAACGACACAATGGCCAGCGTGGCTGCCATGAAAAAGATGCCGATGAGTCCACCGCGATCGGCGGCTTGATCGGTTTTGTTGGCCCAGCTGGTGGGCAGTTGAATCTCAAATGCTCCCAAGAAACTTGCACCGAAGACAATCAACAGCAAGAAAAGGAAGACGTTGAAGAATGGGTCTGTCGAGATGACGTTCAGGATGTCGACCCCAAAAATGGCCGTCAGCAAAAGGCCCAAGCCCGTGTAGATGAAGATGATGAAGAATCCGTAAATGAGGGCATTTCGGATGCCCTCGCTTCGGGTTTTGGACTGCTTCGTGAAGAAACTCACCGTCATGGGAATCATAGGGAAAACGCAAGGCGTCAGCAGCGCGGCAAATCCGAGGAGCATGCCCAAGAAGAAAACGCCGGCAAGTCCTTCTTCCTCAGCAGCAGACGAGCCTTCAGTAATCGCTCCTTCGTCATTGCCGTGGTCGCAGAGCCCTTGCAAAGGCGGGCAGTAATCCGGGCGCTCTTCAGCTTTCTTCAAGCTCGCGAATGCGGCCTCGAAATCGAGATCAGGCGGGAAGACGCACTTCTCGTCATCGCACGCCATGAAGGTGATGGCGCCGGTGATCGCTTCGCTGCCGGCAGCAGGTCCGGTGAATGATTGCACGAAGTAGACCTCCTCTTCGAACATGTTGACGTCCATTTCAAACGTCGGATCGAACTGAACCAGTGGATCGCACTCGGTAACCTCGCCTACGGCCTCAAACCCTTCAGGCCAATCAATGCGAAAGGCTGTCGGCATAGGGCCGTCGAAGCTTTCGAGGTGCTGGCTGTAAGTGTGCCAACACGGGTCTACGACGGCGTGGAAGACCAATTCAAAGGCGTCTTCCCCTTCGTAAATGTTTACGTCCCACACCACCGGTTCAAGGATCCCGTTCTCCGTTTCTGTGTGTTCTGATTCACCGTGGTCTCCGCAGAGGTGCTGCGATTCTGGACAATACGTTGGCAAGGCGGGCAATGCCTCATCGAGTTCAATGGAGAAATCAATGTCCTCAGGCGGCAGGCATCGCGATGCGTCGCATACCATGAAACTCAGAAACCCCGTCACATTTCCTCCACCCGCTGCGGGATCAACACGAACAGTTTGCACCCAATAGACCTCCTCTTCAAAGAACTTCAAATCCATCATGAAGTTGGGGTCATATTCCACAAGTGGTTCACATTCGGTGACAGCCCCTACTTTTTCGACCCCATCGGGTACTTCGACTTCGAAATATGTCGGCAATGGGCCGTTCGGATCGTCGAGGAATTGGCTGTAAATGTGCCAGCAAGCGTCAACGCTGGCGTGGAATACCACATCGAGTTCGTTGTCACGGTCAGTTTCGTGGACCGTGAATTCCCACGTGACCGGTTCCAAGATTTGTGCGAAAGCAGTCGTCCATCCCCAGGTTGTTAGAACGGTCAAGGCGGCGAGCACCTTTCCAATTCGAAGATTCGATTGTTTCATAGCTCCGCGAAGATACTACCTGCAGAGGCGCTTTCCGCCGGGCCGGTGCTAACGACTGTTAGAGTTCAATTTCTTCGCCAAGCGCCAAGCCAAACGGACGGCGAATCAGCCAACTGCCGGCATAGACGAGTGGGGTGTCGATGAGCGCGACCAACACTTTGAAAACGAAGCCATTCATCAGCAGGCTGGTAAAAAGCACCCACTCGATTTGGCCCAAACTGCACATCAGGAACAGCACAGCAAACGTGTCAACGAATTGCGAAGGGATGGTGCTCAGGTTGTTGCGGAGCCAGAGCTTTTTTCCGTTGGTGAGGTGTTTCCAAAAATGAAAAAGCCGCACGTCGAGGAATTGAGCCAACAAATAAGCGGCCATGGAAGCGCTCACGGCCACAATCGTGGAGCCGAAGACGTGGTCAAATTCGGCGTTGCTAACGGGCGACCATTCGGCTGCGGGTACCGACTGGCTGACCGTGACGATGACCAAGGTGAAGGCGCTTGCGAACAATCCGGCGAGGACGACTTCATTGGCACGGCGTCTGCCAAAGCACTCGGAGATGAGGTCGGTGACCAGAAATGTCACGGGGTACGGAAGCAGGCCCACGCTCTGTTCAAAAGTCAACCCTTCGATGGGGCTCCAGTGGAAGAACTTTCGGAAGATCAAGTTGCACGCTACGAGGCTCGCAATGAAAAGTGCAGCGAGAATGAGGTAAATGCGCAAGGCGCGTTGCCGCAGGTCGGCACTGTGCTCGGGGGTCATGCGGCTCAAGTTAACCATGTCCAGCGCAATGCATTTCCACGGCGTTCAACCCGTGCCGATGTGCACGCGAAATGCGCACCGGATTCGACATGTGCTTTGGTCAGGTGGAGCAATTCGGGCACTGCACGCGCAGCGATGCCGTACTCTTGCGCCAGATGATGCAGGATTTCCAGCCGCAGCGGCTCAACCTGCCAAGCCGACAGCGACAGCTCACCGGTTTGTTCGTTGACTTGCCAACATCGGGCCGTGGCCGCCTCGCGTTCTGCAGCAACGTAGGACCGCAGCGAATGAAAACGATCCGCCCAGTGTGCGATGTGGGTGGATGTGCCGGGCCGGAGATCGTCCAGCAAGGGGAGGACCTCATGCCGAATCCGGTTTCGGAGGTAATCCGGTTTGGCGTTCGAAGCGTCTTCTCGGAAGGCCACGTCCCACGCATCAGCCGTTGCAGCGAGGTCGGCACGTGAAAGGGTGAGAAATGGCCTGAGCAACCCCCGCTCTGCATCGAAACCAGGCATGGCAGCAAGGGTAAGCGGGTCAGAAGAACGCATGAGGTGAAGCAGCACGGTTTCCGCTTGATCGTCGCCGTGGTGTCCGGTGGCGATGTAGGCAGGGCAGCCGGCACGTTGACTGGCTTCAGTCCGAAGCTCTTGGAAGTGACGGTAACGAATGTTTCGGGCTTCCGCTTGCGTGCCGTGCGCGGCGGGGAGCACCGATTCGTGGTGCACTTCACACGGAACTTCACGCGCTGCACACCAAGATTCCACCAGCGCTTGGTCGGCATCGGAATCCTTGTCGCGCAGGTGGTAATTGACATGGACCACTTGGAATGAAACGCTTGCACGGTGAAGGGTTTCGGCCAAAACCATGGAGTCCAAGCCGCCGCTCACCCCAGCAAGGAGCACCGCATTCGATTCAATGCCATGCTTCGCGAGCCACTGCCGCAGGTGCTGTACCAATCCGTCGCGATTATTCGCCATCGGATTTCAAGGTTTGCATCATGGCCTCTGCTTTCAATAGGCATTCAGCGTATTCACTCAATGGATCACTCAGGGAGGTAATGGCCCCACCAACGTGCATACTGATGCGGGGTGCAGCGGCATTGTACAGCAGGCTTCGGATGACCACGTTGAGGTCAAAGTCACCGTTCGGTTTGAAGAATCCCACACTTCCCGAATAGACCCCTCGGCGGCTTGCTTCGAGTTCATCGATGATTTCCATGGCCCGCACTTTGGGCGCACCGGTCATGGAGCCCATCGGGAAGGTGGCACGCAAGATGTCCTCCGTGGTCACGGCGTCTCGAATCGTGCATTGCACGGTTGAGATCATTTGATGGACCGATTCAAACCGATGGATGCCAAAGAGTTCAGGAACGTGCACAGTTCCCGGTCGAGCAATCCGGCTGAGATCGTTGCGCACCAAATCGCAAATCATGACATTTTCTCCTCGCTCCTTCGGGTCGTTTTGCAACTGATGGGCCAGCGCATCGTCTTCTTCTGGGGTGCTTCCACGCCGAATCGTGCCTTTGATGGGAGAAGAAATCAATTGATCGCCACGGCGTTTCAAGAACAATTCAGGAGAGCCACAAATCACGTGGAATTCGCCAGCTTTAACCAATGCCGCATAGGGGGGTTGGGTAAAGTGATGCAAGCGCACAAAGGCATCCCATGGCGACTCCAACGTCTGATTTGCACCCCATTCTTGGCAGAGGTTCATTTCGTAGATGTCCCCTCGTTGAATGTGTTTTTTGACGCGGTGGGCCCGTTGCAAATACGTGCTTTCATCCCAACGTGGCTTAAGCGCAATGCCCGGCCCCGGTGGCAAAGGAGCCGCCTCGGCTTGCGATGCCTCTGTGAGGAGCTGCAACGTGTCCGCAGCATCCGGTTCGTCTTGGCCGTGTACAATTTCGAAGGTGGGCTTGTCTCCTCCCCAGGCGATGACCAATCTTGGTTCTACCCAGTGCATGGTTGGCAAGCCAATGGAATCAGACCGTTTCGATTCGAGGTTTTCGATTCCGTTTTTTAAGTCATAACCAAGCCAACCGAAGGCCCAAGTGCCTGAGCCTTCAGGATGCAAAAACGATTGAAGAGCCTCCAAGCTTTTGGAGTCTGTGCCGTCCCACGTGAACGAACGGCGCGCCCCCAAAGCCAAGTAACACGAGCCTTCAGGATGCGCATCGAAATAAAGGCTCCCATGCGTTTCCCGTTCGAAGATGGCCTTCAAATTCGGGAGGGTACGCAGTGCAGGTGCCGCCATCGGTTGCCAGCGGATTAAACGTGCAAAGCGCGGTCTCCGGTTGCTGCAAGGGCAGCCTCCTTGATGGCTTCTGTAAAGGTCGGATGAGCGTGTGACATCCGGCTGATGTCCTCAGCGGTGGCGCGGAACTCCATGGCGACGACCGCTTCAGCAATCATATCGGCAGCACGTGGACCGCACATGTGGATGCCCAAAATTTCGTCGGTCTCGGCATGCGCCAATACCTTGATGGAACCGTCGGTGTCCATGGAAGCGCGCGCACGGCCGCTTGCTTTGAACGGGAACGCACCCGATTTGTAGGGGACACCATCGGCTTTCAATTGCTCCTCGGTTTGCCCAACGCCGGCCACTTCGGGCCACGTGTAGACCACATTCGGAATGAGGTTGTAATCAATGTGAGGGTGCTGGCCGGCGATAACCTCTGCAGCGACCACGCCCTCTTCCTCTGCTTTATGGGCCAGCATTGCGCCGCGCACAACATCTCCAATGGCGTAAATGTGACCAACTGCGGTTTGCATGTGGTCGTTCACCGCGATGCGTCCGCGCTCGTCGGTTTGCAGTCCGGCAGCCTCGAGGTTGAGGCCTTCGGTGTAAGGCTTGCGACCGACAGAAACAAGGCAGTAATCCGCTTTCCAGCTTACTTCCTTGCCCTTCTTGTCATCGGCTTTCACCGTGACGCTTTTCGCTGTGGCTTTGACCTCTTTTACGCCGTGTTGCAGGTGGAACTTGACCCCCAGTTTTTTCATGCTGCGCATCAATTCCTTGCCCATTGCACGGTCCATCGTCGGGATGATGGCGTCTTGGTATTCGACCACATGAACCTCGGTTCCGAGTCGGGCATAGACGCTGCCCATCTCCAACCCGATGACGCCACCGCCGATGACCACCATGCTTTTCGGCAGGGCCTCCAGACTGAGGGCTTCGGTTGAGGTGATGATGCGTTTTTTATCGATGGTGATGAACGGGAGGGACGCGGGCTTCGACCCGGTTGCGATGATGATGTGCTCCCCTTTGATGATCTCCTTTTTGCCTTTGGCGGGATTAACCTCTACCGTGTGGGCATCCTTGAAACTCCCCAACCCGTGGTGCACCGTGATGCCGTTCTTCTTCATCAAAAAATCGATGCCGCCGACCGTTTGTTCGACAACTTCACCCTTGCGGGCGATCATGCGCTTGAAGTCCAGCTTCAATCCGCCGGTCGAAATGCCATGGGTTTCGAATTGATGGGCAGCTTGGTGGAAGTGCTCCGAGCTGTCGAGCAAGGCCTTGGACGGAATGCATCCTACATTGAGGCACGTGCCGCCGAGGGCATTGTACTTTTCGACCAAGGCTGTTTTCTTGCCCAACTGTGCCGCACGGATGGCTGCTACATAGCCTCCAGGGCCGCTGCCAATAACGATGACATCATAAGATTCCATGCTACAAAGGTAACGGTTGCATGGCACGCAGGCACCTCCATTGACGAGGCTTTTATCCTTTACTTTGTAGCCTCGAAAACGCGGACGACGAACCGCTTGTGACCGACACGTTTTGAACCAACGCCCCAACCCCCATTCGGATGTGGAATAAGATCGCCGGAGTCTTGATTCGCCAGCGGCTCCTGTGGATGTTGGTGTTGGGGGTGGGCACCCTGTTCGTTGGATCGCACATACCCAACGTTCGCCTTCAATACACGTTTGGCGGGTTGTTGCCCGCAACCGACTCCACGGCAATCGCCTATGAGGAGTTCAAATCGGTGTTTGGAACCGAGGGCAATGTCATGGTCATTGGAAGTGAGCTGAGGCCTCTCCAGTCCGCTGAGGGACTGGCGGCATGGGGTGAATTGGCTCACTCGATTCGAACCATGGAGGTGGTGCGGGATACCACAAATGATGGGGTGGACAACCCGGTTCCGGTGCCCTTGATTGACAGTGTGTTTTGCATGACAGCGGCATTTGATGTCGTCAAGGACACGGCCGATCGCCGATTCGTCCTTCAGCCACTGCTGCCCGATTCGGCCTTGCTCACGGGGCTCACGGACGAAGCGTCAACGGCATTTTTTGAGCGACTGTATGAATTGCCGTTCTACGAGGGCTTGTTGTACAACGAGCGACGTGATGCGACGTTGATGACGGTGTTCATGAATCCGGAGTTGTTCGACTCGGATCGCCGGGGCACGATTGTGGAGGACGTGACGGCCGTCGCCGACACGTGGAGTGATGCCCATGGTGTGCCGCTGTACCTCAGTGGCCTGCCCTTCATCCGGGTGGAGATGACCAACAAAGTGAAACAGGAGATTGGCTACTTCATCGGTGCAGCATTCGCCGTGACAGCGCTCTTGCTCTTCTTGTTTTTCAGGAACTTGATTGTGATGGGGGTCAGCATGGTGGTGGTCGGCATCGGCGTGGTTTGGTCGGTGGGAAGCATTGTGCTGTTTGACTACGAGTTGAACCTCATGACCAGTTTAATTCCGCCGCTCATGATCGTCATCGGGGTGCCCAATTGCATTTACTTGGTCAACAAGTACCACGCGGAGTTCAAACGGCACGGCAACAAGGCGATGGCCTTGCAGCGGATGATTGTCAAGGTGGGCAATGCCACGTTGCTGACCAACTTCACCACAGCCCTCGGGTTTGCCACGTTCATCTTCACCCACAGCGAAATCCTGAAGCAATTCGGGGTCATCACCGCCTTGAACATCCTTGGCATGTTCGTGATTTCCATCGTCGTCATACCGGCATTGATGGCGGGCTTGCCGGCGCCAAAGACTGAACACACCCGGCACCTCGACCGCCGCTGGATGTTCACCGTCGTGAATAAACTGGTGTACTTGGTGGAAGGGCATCGAACCAAAGTCTACATCGGCGCGGCACTCGTATTGCTGTTTAGCCTCACAGGGATTGTTCAGGTGCAGACCACCGGCAACATCGTGGATGACATCCCCGACCGCGACCGGGTTATCCAAGATCTGCATTGGGTGGAGGCTCAATTTGGTGGATCCATGCCGTTTGAGATCATGGTGGATACACGTCGGCCCAACGGCGCCACCAACAACAACCTGCTCAAGCGATTGGATCGCCTGCAAAATGTATTGGATGAATACCCTGAGTTCAGCCGTTCGGTGAGTGCCGCGGATGCGACCAAGTTTGCCTTTCAGGCGTTCAAAAATGGACACCCCAAAAACTACCGGCTCCCACGAACCGGGATGGAGAAGACCCAATTTGGCCCTTGGCTTCGGGGCTCCGCAGATGCGGCCGAAGGGTCTGATATGGCGGAAGGTGTGGCCGGAAACTTTTTTGATTCGACGCGGGCCGTGACGCGCGTAAGTGTTCAAATGGCCGATGTCGGCACGCTCGAAATGCGGGAACTGTTGGATGAAGTTCGTCCACGGGTGGACTCCATCTTCCCACCGGAGAAGTACGGCCTCATCATGACCGGCACGAGCGTGACCTTTTTGGAGGGCACCACGTACATGGTCAAAAATTTGGGCATATCCATTGCCTTGGCCATTTGCGTGATTGCGCTGATGATGGCCAGTTTGTTCAAATCCTCCCGGATGGTCGCTATCGCCTTGGTGCCCAACCTGTTTCCCTTGTTGTTCACCGCAGGAGTAATGGGGTGGTTCGGCATTCCCATCAAGCCTTCGACGGTCTTGGTATTCAGCATTGCGTTTGGCATTTCGGTGGATGATACCATCCACTTCTTGGCCAAGTACCGCCAAGAACTCAACATGAAAAGCTGGAACATCCGGGACGCGGTCATCTTGGCGTTGAAAGAAACGGGCGTCAGCATGATGTACACTTCGATCGTTTTGTTCTTCGGATTCCTCATGTTCGCCATGTCAACGTTTGAAGGGACGCGGTTCTTGGGCATTCTTGTTTCCATTACCTTGGCGGTAGCGATGAGTACGAACCTGCTGTTGTTGCCTTCCTTGCTATTGGAGTTTGAAAAATCCTTGACGACCCGATCGTTTTCGGAGCCTTTTTTCTCATTGCTCGATGAGGAGGAAGACATCGAACTGGAAGAGCTGGAAATTCAGCAAGGCCTTTCTCCTGGCAAAGGAGATGAACAGCACGAGGAACTGAAGCGTCAACGCCAAGAGAAAACCTAATTCATACACGTCATGAAAGGAATCATTTTAGCTGGTGGGTCAGGCACCCGATTGTGGCCGCTGACCAAAGCCGTTTCGAAGCAGCTCATGCCGGTCTATGACAAGCCGATGATTTACTATCCGCTCTCGACCCTGATGTTGAGCGGAATTCGAGACGTTTTGATCATCAGCACGCCGACCGACTTGCCGGGTTTCCAGCGCTTGCTGGGCGACGGTTCGGACGTCGGTTGTACCATCCAATACGCCGAGCAGCCGGAACCCAACGGACTTGCACAAGCATTCGTCATTGGATCGGATTTCATCGGCAACGACAAGGCGGCTCTGGTCCTCGGAGACAACATCTTTTATGGCCCGAGTTTCGGTCGGCAGTTGCGCGCCAACACCGACCCGGATGGTGCCATTGTGTACGCGTATTATGTGAATGATCCCGAGCGATACGGCGTGGTCACCTTCGACGAAAACGACAAGGCGGTGAGCATCGTCGAAAAGCCGGTCACGCCGCCGTCCAATTACGCGGTACCCGGTTTGTATTTCTACGACAACGATGTCGTCGAGATTGCATCCAACCTCGAGCCGAGTGCGCGGGGAGAGTACGAAATCACGGACGTCAACAAGGCCTACCTCGAAGCGGGCAAGCTTTTCGTCTCGAAAATGGACCGCGGCATGGCTTGGTTGGATACCGGCACGCACCATTCCCTTATGCAGGCTTCGCAGTACGTCCAGGTGATTGAGGAAAGGCAGGGGTTGAAAATCGGTTGCATCGAGGAAATCGCCTGGCGCATGGGGTACATCGACGATGCCACCCTCGAAAAGGTGGCACGTCCCCTCCAAAAATCCGGATACGGAGATTACCTGCTGGAACAATTGAAGCGCGGAAGCGGCAGTTCCCGAGAATGATCCATTCGAACCTGACCCGATTGAGGCAGCAGGCCGATGCGGCCATCGAAGCCTTCCTTGAGCAGTGGCCCCGAGCTGCAGGCGATGGCTTGTACGAGCCCGTTCACTACCTCATGGAATTGGGGGGAAAGCGGTTGCGTGCCGTCTTGGCGCTATCGGCAGCCGAGGCCGAGGGCAAGGCCTGTGAAGTAGCTTTCCCAGTTGCATTGGGCGTGGAGTTGTTTCACAACTTTACGTTGATGCATGACGACATCATGGATGCGGCGCCCTTGCGTCGTGGACAAGAGACGGTGCACATCAAATGGGATGAGAACGCCGCCATCCTCTCCGGTGATGCCATGTACACATTGGCGCACTTGGCGATGGTGCAGCTTCCTGCAGAGCAACTTCCGAAGGCGTTGAAGCTCTTCAATCAAACCGCGCTTGAGGTATGTCTGGGCCAGCAAAGCGATATGGCATTCGAAACCAGAAACGACGTAACGGTTGCGGAATACATGGAGATGATTCGCCTGAAGACGTCCGTATTGGTGGCCGCCTCCTTGGCATTGGGAGCCATTGCCGCTGATGCAAGCGAGGAACGCGTCAAGTTGTGGTATGCACTGGGAGAAGAGCTCGGCCTTGCTTTCCAAATGCAGGATGATCTGCTGGATGCGTTCGGCGATGAGCAAGTGGGCAAGCAACTTGGGGGCGATATCCTCGCCGATAAAAAGACATTCTTACGCCTCTATACCCAGGAATACGGAGGGGATGGAGCCCGAGCGACATTGGCCAACTGGGATGGCCAACGGAGCAATCCCGCTGCGAAGATTGAGGCCATTCGCGAGGCCATGTCAGCAGCGGGCGCCGTGGATGCCGCAAAGGAACTCATGCATGCGCATGTGGCAAAAGCCATGGCAAGTGCGGAGGCCCTGGGTTTGGAAGGAAGCCACTTGGAGTGGTTCCAGTTTTTGGGAGGGATGGTGACGCAGCGAACGTCGTGAGGGTGGAACACGAAACCGCCTTGACGAAGTGGTTAGACGGTCGCATGCTTCCGGAAGGGCGTTCGATTGAAACATTCAAGCAATCGGTCACGCAACAGTTGATCAAGGATTTCCAATGGGATGCCGAGCGCGTGGCAAAAATTCGCATCCCGTTGCTGCAGCTTTTGGAAGACGAAATCAACTGGGGGATGGATCGCAATCCGACCGCCCTGTTTGCCAGTTTCTATCGATTGGATTTGGGCGAGGCGGTTATCTGCGAGGTGATGGACTGGAATGAGCGGCCCCAAGCAGCCGCAAAGTTGGCGGCATTGTGCCTTGAACGAGCAGCGCAGAAGGTATGGCTTCGATGGACTTTTGGTGCGGCTGACTCGGCAAGGGGATAAGGAAAGCTTCCTTTTTTATTCCTTCTCCTTCTAGTATGCTCAGTGTATCTTTGCAGGACGAACCTACGTATAGTCCGCATGGACCCTTTAGATTTCATCAGCCAAGCTGAGCCGCAAGCGATTGAATCTCTGTACCAGCAGTACCGTTCGAACCCGAATTCCGTTGACGCGAGTTGGCGGCTTTTTTTTAAGGGTTTTGATTTAGCTACTGCCGCTTATGGTGAGGATGCGGCGTCTCCTCAGACCCTCAAGGAATTTCAAGTCATCAACCTGATTCACGCGTACCGGGTCCGTGGCCATTTCTTCACCAAGACCAATCCGGTGCGTCAGCGTCGCGTTTACCGTCCGGATTTGAGCTTGGAAAATTTCGGGTTGTCCACTGCTGATCTCGATACCGTTTTTCAGGCAGGAACTGAGGTGGGCATTGGCCCTTCGACGCTCAAGGAAATCATCGACCATCTTGAGCTCACGTACTGCCATGCCATCGGCATTGAATACATGTCCATTCAGGACGTGGAGCGCCAGGCTTGGGTACGCGAGCACATTGAGCTCGCCAATCGCCCGCGCATAGGCGTGGAGGATCGGGTTCAGATCTTGAAAAAACTGGCGCAGGCGACGTTGTTTGAGGAATTCCTGCAGAAAAAATTTGTGGGTCAGAAGCGGTTCTCCCTCGAAGGCGGTGAAACGTTGATTGCGGCCTTGGATGCATTGGTAGAAGAAGGCACCAAACAAGGGGTGAAGGAAGTGTTCATCGGCATGGCCCACCGCGGTCGTCTGTCCACCTTGGCCCACATCTTGGGCAAACCGTACGAAGAGATTTTTTGTGAATTCGAAGGCAAGGCGTACGACGAAGAAGGCGAATTCGACGGCGATGTCAAGTACCACCTTGGCTATTCCCGAACCTTGAAGGCAGATACCGGCGAGGAGGTGACGATTTCACTCGCTCCGAACCCGTCCCACCTTGAGGCTGTTGGCCCGGTGGTGGAAGGCCTGTCCCGAGCGCGCATTGATGCATTGGGCGGTGAAGAAACGGCGGTCCTTCCTATTTTGATTCACGGGGATGCGGCCATTTCCGGCCAAGGCGTTGTCTACGAGGTGGCGCAGATGGCGCAACTCGACGGATACCGCACGGGCGGAACCGTCCACATCGTGGTCAACAACCAGGTGGGTTTCACCACCAATTACTTGGACGGAAGGAGTTCGATTTACTGCACCGATGTCGGCAAGGTGACCCAGTCCCTTGTTTTCCATGTGAACGCGGATGAGGCTGAAGCCGTGGTGCAGGTGATGCGGATTGCATTGGCGTATCGCCAGCGCTGGAACCAAGACGTCTACATCGATTTGCTCGGCTACCGCAAATACGGCCACAACGAAGGCGATGAGCCCATGTTCACGCAGCCGCAGCTGTACAAGGCCATTGCCAAACACGACAATCCGTTCAAGCTTTATACCGACCGGCTCGTGGCCGACGGCAGCATGAAGCAAGAAGAAGTGGAACGGGTGCGCACCGATTTGCAGTCCCGCATGGAAGAGGCGTTCGAAAAGGCACAAAAGCGTGAAATGGCGAGTGTGGTTGACTTCTTGGGGGATGTGTGGGCGTCTTACAGCGCGGCGGACGAGGCTGCCTTGGCGAGTACCCCAAAGACCGCAGTGGCTGAGAAGAAGCTCAAGTCGCTGGCGGTGGCCATGTCGACCTTGCCGGAAGGAAAGAAATTTTATCGGAAGGTCCAGCGTCTCATGCGGGACCGATTGAAGATGATTGAGGAGGACCGATTGGATTGGGCGTTAGGTGAATTGTTGGCTTACGCCACACTTTTGGTGGAGGGGCATCCCGTGCGCATCAGCGGTCAAGACGTAGAGCGTGGCACATTTTCTCACCGCCACGCCGTGGTGAAAACAGAAGACAGCGAGGAGGAAGTCATTCCGCTGAACTTGCTGAAAAAGAATCAAGCCAAGCTGACCATCTTCAACTCGCTTTTGAGTGAGTATGCGGTCTCCGGTTTTGACTATGGATACGCATTTGCAACGCCCAACGGTCTGACCATTTGGGAGGCGCAGTTCGGCGATTTCAACAACGGTGCGCAGATCCTGTTCGACCAATTTTTGAGCGCAGCGGAGGACAAGTGGCGCACCATGAACGGCCTCACCCTGTTGTTGCCGCATGGCTACGAAGGCATGGGCTCTGAGCACAGCTCCGGCCGCATGGAGCGGTTTTTGCAACTCGGTAGCGGAGACAATTTCTTTGTCTGCAACATCACCGAACCCGCCAACTACTTCCACGTCCTGCGCCGACAAGTCAAGTTCGGATTCCGCAAGCCGTTGGTGGTCTTCACGCCGAAAAAACTCCTGCGTTACCCCAAGGCTGTGTCCGGCTTTGCCGCTATGGCCAAAGGAGGGTTCCAGAAGGTAATTGACGACCCGCGAATGGCGACCGCTTCGGCCCGTAAGTCGGTCGACACCGTGGTGCTGTGCTCGGGCAAGATCTACTACGACCTGATCGAGCGTCTAGAAGAACAGGCTGCACCGAACATTGCCTTTGTGCGCGTGGAAGAGCTGCACCCGCTTCCCCAAGCGGAATTGGACGCGGTCGTTCAACAATACGGGGCGGATGTCAATTGCATATGGGTTCAAGAGGAACCTCAAAACATGGGCGCTTGGTCGTTCATGTTGCAGCACTACACCTCGGTTCCGTTGAGCGTGATTTCGCGTAGCCTGAGTGCGAGCCCGGCTTCGGGCAGCTCGGCGGTTCATGCCAAACGCCAGACGGCCATCGTCGACGAGGTTTTTTCGCATGCCAGCGGTTAAGAAAAGATGGAGTATCGACCGCAATCCGGTTGACTTCCGTTGTTAATTGCAGATTAACGTCCATCCCAATACACGACGAATCATGTCCCAACTTGAAATGAAAGTCCCGAGTCCGGGAGAGTCCATCAGTGAAGTGGAAATCGCCAACTGGCTTGTCTCCGATGGTGACTATGTGGAGAAAGACCAGGCCATTGCGGAAGTGGATTCGGACAAAGCCACCCTCGAACTTCCGGCTGAAGCTGCCGGTATCATCACCTTGAAGGCAGAGGAAGGAGACACCATCGAAGTGGGTGCGGTCTGTTGTTTGATCGATACCTCGGCCAAGGCACCGGCTAAGAAGGCCGCGCCCGCACCCAAAGCGGAACCAGCGCCTGCTCCGGCCCCGGCCCCGACTCCAGCTCCAGCGGCACCCACCGCTGCGAAGGCACAGCATGCGGCGGGGCATCCTTCTCCAGCTGCCAAGAAGATGTTAGCAGAGAGCGGGCTAACAGCTGCTCAGGTGAAAGGCTCGGGCCGTGACGGCCGCATTTTGAAGCAGGATGTACTCGCGGCATTGGCCACCGGATTCGACGGTTCATCTGCAGCGCAATGGGGAGGGTCGCGTGAGGTGCGACGAGAGAAAATGTCCATGTTGCGTCGCAAGGTGGCCGAGCGGTTGGTGGGCGTGAAGAACGAGACGGCGATGCTCACCACGTTCAACGAGGTCGACATGAAGCCCGTCATGGACTTGCGTGCGAAGTACAAAGATGCGTTTCGCGAAGCGCACGGGGTTGGGCTCGGCTTCATGAGCTTTTTCACCAAGGCGGTGACCCATGCGATTGCCCAATTTCCAGCTGTGAATGGTATGATTGACGGCAAAGAAATCATCTTGCCTGAGTACGCGGACATCGGGATTGCCGTCAGCTCACCCAAAGGTTTGATGGTGCCCGTCGTTCGCAATGCAGAGACCCTGAGCTTGGCCCAGATTGAAGCGGAAATTAAGCGATTGGCAATCCGAGCGAGAGACGGCGAATTGGGCATCGATGAAATGCAAGGCGGGACCTTCACCATCACCAATGGTGGTGTCTTTGGTTCCATGCTCTCAACGCCGATCATCAATCCGCCTCAAAGCGCCATCCTGGGCATGCACAACATCGTGGAGCGCCCAGTAGCGGTCAACGGAAAGGTCGAGGTACGGCCGGTTATGTACGTCGCGCTCAGCTACGATCACCGCATCATCGACGGAAAAGAGAGCGTCGGTTTCTTGTACGCCATCAAAGAAATGATCGAGCAACCCGAACGCCTATTGTTCACGGGCAAAAGCCCTGAAGAAGTCCTCCTCGGCCTTTAATGAAAAAAACCCCGCACACGAGGTACGGGGTTCTAGGTTTGAATGGTTTGCTCACTTTGTCGATTCCAATGATAAAACCCATTGCGTCAGGTTTGCTGCACACAATGGGTCTCAGATATCATTCTAAACAAAGCACGCCCAAAGATACAAATTTTTAGCCCATAAATCAAGTAAAACGATTGATTTATTCGATGAAAACTATATAAATATAGACTAACGCAAAACGGTGAATCGCTCAGCATCCAAACGTAACAAGATGAAAACGAGCAGTGTAAAGCCCGTTAACGACGATCCTCCTGCGCTGATGAAGGGCAAGGGAATTCCAATGACCGGGGCGAGCCCCAGTACCATACCCACGTTGATGGCATAATGCATGAACAAAATGCTGGCAACGGCGTAGGCGTAGATTCGCGTGAAATCGCTGCGTTGACGCTCTGCAAGTGCGAGGATTCGCAGCAGCATCAGCGTGAACACAAAGAGTGTAACGGTGGTCCCCATCAACCCCCACTCTTCACCAATTGTACAAAAGATAAAATCCGTCTCTTGCTCAGGCACAAAACCATAAGCCGTCATGGGCCCTTTTAGATATCCTTTGCCGGTGATTCCTCCAGAGCTGATGGCGGCCTTGGCATGCCGGATGTTGTAATCGGCATCGGGATTGCCCACATCGATCCCGAACAAGACATGGATGCGGTCTTTTTGGTGGGGCCTGAGCACTTCTTCCAAACCAAACTGCAAACCAACCGAAAGGAGCAGAGCGGCTGCGAAGCTGAAGAGTACGGCCCTGCGGTTTCGTTTTCTTCGACGAGGCACGGTCCATTGAGGCACGGTGGCCCACAACAGTCCACCAATCAAGACCAGGACCAACCACAACATCCATGCTCCCGTGGCTGCACCGGCAAACGGATACTGCACGGTGCTGGCCCCACTTAAAATGGTCGCAATGGTGATCAGCAATGAGCAGAGAACGGCAATCAGAACATTGCCTGAGAGCCCTTCTCGGTAAAAAACCAAGATGAGCCCCGTGAATACCAAAACGGTCCCGGCATCAGGCTGGAGCAAAATCAACGCCGCGGGGAGTGAGACAATCGCCACTGCCTTGAACAGGGAGCCCCATTGGTTGAAGCGGTCTTGATTTCTGCTCAGCATCCAGGCGAGCATCAGGGAGGTTCCGGTTTTTGCAAACTCCGAGGGCTGGATCCCGATGCTCCCAAACGAGAACCACGATTTGGCTCCTCCTATGCGGTTGCCCACTGCCAGAACCGCTAGCAGCAACAGGACGTTTACAGCGTAATGGATAACGGATGTACGAATGAAGAATTCCCCTTCGATGACCAAAAGCAGAAAGGCGAGCACCAGACTGGCAGCCACCCAAATGAATTGCTTCCCTAATTTCCCGCTGAAGTCAAACCATTCAACGGTGCTCGCGCCCGCCGTGGCACTGGCCACATTGAACAACCCGATGACCATCAAGGCGACGACCAACACTGCTGTGAGCCAGTCAATGCGCTGAGATATGGGGGCGGTTCTTCTCACAAGGGCTGTTCTGGGAAGGGATACTTGGCGCGCAGAATGCGCTGCTCCTTGGCGCGTTGATCGACTGCTCGATTCAGGTATTTCTCAATCATCAAGCTGGCAATCGGTGCGGCCCAATCGCCCCCGGCTCCGGCGTTCTCCACGTAAACGCTGAGCGCGATTTGCGGATTGTCTGCCGGTGCAAAGGCGATGAACACCGAGTGGTTGCCATTGGGGTTTTGAACGGTACCTGTTTTGCCGCACACTGTTACACCGGGGGTCGCCGCCCTCATGCCGGTTCCGTCGTTGGCCGTGACCACCGTCGACATGGCGCGGATGATCGCATCGAAGTGTTCATCGGCGACGCCGGATTCCATTCGTTCTATGCCCTCACTGCCGTGAACGGCGTGGGGCGTTATGTAGTGCCCTCGGTTGGCCAACGTAGCCGCAAGGTTGGCCATGTGCAGGGGCGTGGTGAGCAATTCGCCCTCACCGATGGAGATGGAATAGATGGTGGAATAAGCCCACCGTTTGCGGCCGTACATCCGATCGTAATCCGTGGTGTCCGGAACCGATCCGGAGCGGAGGGCTGGGAAATGCCCTCCCAGGTCAGTGCCCAGGCCAAAGGTGCGCACAGAGGCTGACCAAGCACCCAGATTCTGATGCGCATCGCTGAAAATACTCCCCGTCGATCCGTCCTGAATCATGCGCTTCATGACTTCGTGGAAGTACGGGTTGCACGAGTGAACGATGGCTTCTTCCAGGTTGTCGAGGGTGTGTGTTCCGTGGCAACCGATGATGTCACGGTCACATGCAATGCGGTTGGACGCGCGAAGGACCCCTCGCTCCATTGCGATCAGCCCTTGGACCATCTTGAAAATGCTCCCTGGACGATACGTTGCTCGCAATGTTCGGTTGAACAGCGGTTTGTTCGGGTGGTTGATGAGGCTGTCATAATTGGCACCTCGGTCCCGACCGGTGAGCAAATCGGTGCCGTAACTCGGAGCACTGACCATCGCGAGCACTTCCCCTGTGGAGGGCTCGATGGCAACGATTGCCCCTCGCTTGTTGGCCATGATTTGTTCCCCGTAGGCCTGCAGCTCCAAGTCCAAGGTCAGCTGGAGGTCTTCACCGGGAACCGGTAGGGTATCAAGAATGCCTGCCTGTGCCGGTTCTCGGTAGTCGTTTCGGATGTCGACAATGTGGTGCCGTGTACCCCGTTTTCCGCGCAGCTTGGATTCCCATTGCAGCTCCAAACCGGATTTGCCTTTGTAATCACCCAAGCGGTATCCTTGGTTGGATTCCAAGTCGTTTTGATCCACTTCTCGGAATTCACCAACAAGGTGGCTTGCAAGTCCGGAAGGGTTGGTTCGAATCGACCGCCTTCGGACTTCGATGCCCGGAAAACGCCAGACTTCCCCGGAGATGCGGGCATAGGTTTCAGCGGTTAGTTGTTTTTGAATGCGAGAAGGTCGGTAGGTAGCATAGTTTTCTGCCCTCCGGAAGGCGCGGGCTAGCCCATCCGGAGTCATTTCGATCAATTCTGCTAAGGCCAGGGTGTCGAGTCCACCCGCAGCTTTGCATTTGCGCGGAGTGAACCAGATATCATACCCGGCTTTGTTGTTGACAACGATGTTGCCATCGCGGTCTAAAATGAGGCCACGGGCCGGTTCAAGGGTTTCCGTTTCTTCTGTCAATCGAGCAGCATAGGCCTTCCATTCGTGAGCAAAAAGCTGCATTTGAACCAGCCGTCCGAGGTAAATGAAGGTGATGAGCAGGAATATCCCCCCGATGATCCATTGGCGTTCGCGCAGCTTCATCGGGTGGTTCGTTGGCGGCGGGTGAGCAATAGGACAAGCAAGAATAAGCCCGTGGACAAAATGGAGGATGTGAAGGCCTTGCCGATGGCCCTTGGAATCAAGTCCCACCGTCCGGCCTCCAATCCAAACATCCAAAGGTGATGAACGGCCAACAAGAGCAGGCAACGGATAGCGAACCACTGGACTCCCATGGCCGAAACCGTTGGTTGGTCAGTGACTTCGTAACCTTCACGGGGTGCCAGTAATCGATTGATGGCAGGCATTGCCATCGCCATGAAAACAGCGCTTGACATGAACAAGCCCCCTTCAAGGGTGGCCATGTCAACTGCACACCCGAATCCGGCCGCGACGGCGAGAAGCAATAGCGGCGAAGACTGCAAGGGCATGAGCAACAATCCCAACAGGTGAAGCCCAACATACCACCAGCCTGATGCGAATGAGGCGTGCTGAAAGAACAACACATGAAGCACCAATGGTATGAGTACCCTTCCGTATGTCAGTACCTGATTGTTCATGGCGCTTGTTGGCCGTTTGAATTCGCTAGGCTATCCAATTCCATCCGGCCCTGAACGGTGGCGATTTCCACGTATCGGATGGCCCTGAAGTCGGCCGCAAGGGTCACCGGAACGGTTAAAAATTGCCCGTCGAATTCGGGCGTTTCGTCCGCGACCTTTCCAATCAACAGTCCGGATGGAAAATAGCCTTGAAAGCCAGAAGACACTACGGAGTCGCCGGGTGCAAATGACGCGCTGCGAGGTACATCGTAGACCATAGCACGGGTGACATCGCCTCCTTCCCATACCAAGCGAGCTACCGGTCCTGTAGGTCCAATCCGAACGCTCCATTCCATGGATTTGTTAATGAGCGGCAGGGCCAAGGCGTAGTTTTCCGACACCTCTACCACGCGTCCTACAACCCGGTTGTTCTGCAACAGGCCCAGTCCAGGTTTGACACCCTGTGCTGTGCCTTTGTTGAGAACGAACGGATTCGATGCGCCGTTCCAGGTGGATCGAATGACTTCAGCGCCTTGGTAAGTGCTCTGAACACCATCCCTTCGGGCGGTGTGAAGCTCGGCGCGCAGGGTGGCGTTTTCTGCCAGCAATTCGCGGTTCAGGTCGTCGAGTTCGGTCAGCCGGTCCCACTGGCTCATGCGTTGGTCCCATTTCCCCTGCCACTCCAACGAACGCTGCACCCATTTGCCGCGGGGGTACCCGTGGCTTCCAACAAACCACGTAAGTGCAATGCCCTGCAAGATCAAGAAGACCAAGGCGATGTGGTATTGGACGATGAGGTTCCAGAGGTTTCGCATCCGCTACCTGCTGGATTTAGTTGCGCATCAAGAAGGTGAAGCGGTCGATGTTTTTGAGGGCAATCGCGGTGCCTTTGGCCACCGCGTGCAAAGGGTCATCGGCGACGTGAACAGGCAGCTTGGTTCGGGCGGAGATTCGCTTGTCTAGACCGCGAAGCAATGCGCCCCCGCCGGCGAGGTAGATGCCCGTTTTGTAGATGTCGGCGGAGAGCTCCGGTGGCGTTTGCTCCAAAGCGCTATGAATGGCCTCCTCGATTTTCGAAATGCTCTTGTCCAATGCTTGGGCAATCTCCACATAAGAGACGAGGATCTCCTTTGGAATACCCGTCATCAAGTCGCGTCCCCGAACCGGGTAATCCTCTGGGGGATTGTCGAGGTCTGCTGTGGCGGCACCGACTTCAATTTTGATTTGCTCGGCTGTGCGCTCTCCGATGAGGATGTTGTGCTGACGGCGCATGTATTCCTCGATGTCGGAGGTGAACTCGTCCCCGGCAACGCGGATGTTTTTGTCCGTGACAATGCCTCCCAACGCGATGACGGCGATTTCCGACGTACCCCCTCCGATGTCGATGATCATGTTGCCCATGGGTTCCTCGACGTCAATGCCGATGCCAATAGCAGCGGCCATGGGCTCGTGGATGAGGTAGACATCTTTGCCGCCAGCGTGCTCTGCGCTGTCCCCAACGGCGCGCTTCTCCACTTCGGTGATGCCGGAGGGGATGCAGATGACCATGCGGAGGGACGGGTTGAACCAGGACTTCCGGTTGTTGATCATTTTGATCATGCCCTTGATCATCTCCTCGGCAGCTTGGAAGTCGGCAATCACGCCGTCCTTCAAGGGGCGGATGGTCTCGATGTTTTTGTGGGTCTTCCCGTGCATTTGTTGCGCCAAGCGCCCAATGGCAACCACTCGGTTTGTTCCCCGGTCCTTGGCCACAATGCTGGGTTCATCCACCACCACCTTGTCCTCGAAGTAGATGATGGTGTTGGCTGTACCGAGATCGATGGCGATCTCTTGCATGAAAAAGTTGAACAAACCCATGGGCTTCAAGTGTGTGGAGAACGGGACGATGTGAACACTCAAATATAGCAAAGCCCCTCCCGCAAAACCCATTGAATTTTTCACAAATTCTCAGGCTCTTTCCGGCCCTTCACAGGCGCCACAAAAGCACCACATCAGTGGCGGAAATGGCGCACCCCGGTCATGTACATGGCGAGGCCGTGGGCGTCGCAGTAATCGATGCTCAGCTGGTCTTTCACCGAGCCACCTGGCTGGATCACCGCCTTGATTCCGGCGTTATCGGCCAGTTCCACGCAATCGGGGAATGGGAAGAACGCATCGGAAGCCATGACGGCACCGTTAAGGTCGAACCCGAAGCTTTTCGCCTTCACCACTGCTTGCTTCAATGCATCTACGCGGCTGGTCTGTCCCGTGCCGCTGCCGAAGAGCTGCTTGTTCTTGGCAAAAACAATGGTGTTGGAACGGGTGTGCTTCGCGATTTTCATGGCGAAAATTAGGTCCTCTTGTTGGGCCGGCTCAGCAGCTGTTTTGGTGACCAGGTTCAAATCCTCCACCCCTTCCATCTTGGCGTCAGGCGCTTGCACGAGGTAGCCATTCAACGCGCTTCGAACGGTCACGCTCGGGGTGCTGCACGGCTTCTGCACGAGGAGGATGCGGTTTTTCTTCTGCTTGAGGACTTCGAGCGAGTCGGCATCATAAGCCGGTGCGATGGCCACTTCGAAGAACAGTTCATGCATCGCTTCGGCCGTGGCCTTGTCGATGGTGCTGTTGCAAATGAGGACGCCACCGAAAGCCGAAACGGGGTCGCCGGCCAGCGCATCTGTCCAGGCTTCCAACACGGTTGCTCGGGTGGCGAGGCCACAGGCGTTGTTGTGCTTGAGCACAGCAAAAGTGGGGTCTTCGGATTGGAACTCGCGCATCAATTGCACGGCGGCGTCTACGTCGAGCAGGTTGTTGTAGGACAACGCCTTGCCATTCAATTGGTCGAACAGCGCATCGAGGTCGCCAAAGAACCGGCCCGGCTGGTGCGGATTTTCGCCGTAGCGCAGGGACTTGGAGGTCATTTCCGATACGTTCAATTGCTCCACGCTGGCACCGCCTTGCATCCATTCGTGGATGCGGGTGTCGTAATGCGAGCTGATGCGGAAGGCGCGGGTGGCAAGGGCTTGACGCTCTTCCCGTGTGGTAACGCCTTCGCCGTTCTCGAGCAAGTCGAGCAACGTCCCGTAATCGTCTTGGCTGGGCACAATGACCACATCTTCGAAGTTTTTTGCTGCCGCACGGATCAGGGAAATCCCACCGATGTCAATCTTCTCGATGATCTGTTGGTGCGTTCCGCCTTGTGCGACGGTGGCCTCGAACGGGTAGAGGTCAACAATGACAAGATCGATGTGCGGGAGCTGGTATTCCTCCATGTGCGCGACATCTTCTGCCAGGTCCCGTCGGTTCAAGATGCCTCCGAAAACCTTGGGGTGAAGCGTTTTTACGCGGCCGCCGAGGATGGAAGGATAGTCGGTGATGGATTCGACGGCTACGACCTCCGCACCCATGGCTTCCAAGGCTTTTTGGGTCCCACCGGTCGAGTAGATGGTGACACCAAGGCGTTGCAATTGAGCGACGATGGGCTCGAGGCCTTCTTTGTGAAAAACGGAAATGAGGGCGGATTGAATGCGGCGTGGTGCGTTCATTTCAAGTGATTTGGGAAGTGCGAATCAAAGGCGCAAAACTACAATTAAACCCGGACAAAATATGCGGACTTAGGAGGTTGGAATTAGCTTTGTTGCATGCTCTGGCTTCGCCTGCTTTTTGAAAGTTTCGCCTTCGCTTGGTCCGCTATCGTGACCAACCGCCTCCGGACATTCCTCTCCCTCCTCGGGGTAATGGTGGGCATCTTCATGATCACCGCGGTATTTGCCGTGGTGGACTCATTGGAAGACGGCCTGAAAAGCACGTTCAATATGCTGGACGACGAGGTGCTGTTCATTCAAAAATGGCCGTGGGCATTTGACGAGGAATACCCGTGGTGGAAGTATGTTCAGCGCCGGGAGGTGAGCCTGAACGATGCAGACATGTTAGAAGAGCGGCTCACGCTGGCCAAAGATGTGGTGTTCCAGGCCAAAACTTCCTTAGCCGTTGAATCGCAAAACAGCCGGATGGACGGTGTTTTCATCGCGGCGGTCTCCGAGGGTTACAACGACGTCATCGCCTTGAACATCGCCACTGGACGATACTTCTCTCCCATGGAGGTACAGGCAGGGCGTGCGGTGGCCATCATCGGTCACGATGTAGCCGTGGAGTTGACCGGTGATGCCGATGCCGTTGGGCACTTGCTCGATGTGAAGGGCCAGCGACTGGAAGTGGTGGGCGTTTTTGCAAAGGAAGGGGCGTCGGCCATCAATGAAGGCTTTGATCGGGCCGCTTTGGTGCCGGCCAAATTCGGACACCGAATCATGGATTATGGCATGGGCACGCAGATCATGGTCAAGCCGATTGAGGGCGTGACCACAGAAGCCCTTTCCGATGAGATTGTGCAGCAGTTTCGTTCGGTACGTCGGTTGCGGCCGCGCGAGGAGGACGATTTTTCAATCAACCAAATCGACATGTTGACCTCAATCTTGGACAGCATTTTTCAGCAAGTGGAATACGGTGGTTGGTTCATTGGCATCTTCGCCATCCTCGTCGGGTGCTTCAGCATTGCCAACATCATGTTCGTCAGTGTACGCGAGCGCACGCGCGTTATCGGAGTGCAAAAAGCCATCGGAGCCAAGTCATCTTTCATCATGCTTCAATTCTTGTTCGAAGCGGTGGCACTTTGTGTCATTGGCGCGCTGTTCGCGCTTGTTGCTATCGAGACCATCGTGATCGTCGTGAACGCCATTGACATCGGGTTTGTCATGAACGTACGGCCTTCCCGTGTCATCATTGCGCTCAGTGTGGCGGTCGCTTCGGGGTTGATCGCTGGGCTGGCACCTGCGCGTCGTGCGGCAGAAATGGAACCCGTGGAGGCCATGCGCACCACCGGATGATGATCCCTGCGTAAATTTCGGCCATGCGAACAGTTTTGGTGACAGGGGCGAACGGCCAATTGGGATCGCGGTTGATGGAAAATCCCGGCCAAAATTCCCTTCGTATCGTCGGCTTCGACCGGGATGAACTGGACATCACCTCTCCTGAATCCATCGCCGAAGCCCTCAAGAAACACCAACCGGATGCCGTCATCAACGCCGCGGCATACACGGCTGTCGACCGAGCGGAGGAGGAATCGGAATTGGCCCATGCCATCAATGCTGAGGGGCCGCGACTGTTGGCTGAGGCTTGTGGTACGCATGGAGTTGACCTCATTCACATCAGCACCGATTACGTCTTCGACGGCACGCAGGA
This sequence comes from bacterium, assembly GCA_029979565.1. GTDB lineage: Bacteria > Bacteroidota > Bacteroidia > Flavobacteriales_D > Sanyastnellaceae > UA16. Next base: position 124,382 of record JAPOHG010000001.1, on the reverse strand, counting down.
ACGGCCGTATGTGCCGTCGGACGTGCCCAATCCCATGGGGGTGTACGCAGATTCCAAACGCGCCGGTGAGTTGGCGATTGAAGCCACAACGGGCGCCCGTTGGTGGGTGATTCGGGTAGCCTGGTTGTGCGATACCCGCGGCCAGAATTTCATGCAAACGATGCTGCGCCTGGGGCAATCGGGCAAGGCCTTGCGGGTCGTGAACGATCAACACGGCGTTCCCACCTTTGCACGCCCGTTTGCCGAAGCGTTGCTGAAACTCGCTGCCCAACCCGAACGGGTCCCCTCGGGCATTTGGCATTACGGCCCCCAAGGCCCGACCACATGGCACGGGTTCGCGCAGGCCATTTTTGAAGAACATGGCATGGACGTCGAACTGGAGCCGTGCACGACCGCAGACTACCCAACACCCGCAAAACGCCCGGCCTATTCCTATCTGGATGGAAAGCCATTTGCAGATGCATTGCAACTGCCCCAACTGCACTGGAAGGAGGTCTTGAGGCATGAAATTGAACACGGATAACGCCCATTGGAATTGAGCATGGAAGGAAAAGAACTCATGGAATTCGCCGCACAACGTGCGCAAGATTGGACCCAATCTCCCTACGACGAAGACACCCAGAACGCGGCGCGTGACCTGCTCAATCAGGGTGGAGAAGCGCTAGTGGAAGCGTTTTACACCGACCTCGAGTTTGGCACCGGTGGATTGCGCGGCCTCATGGGCGTCGGCACCAACCGCATGAACGCCTACACCGTCGCTCAAGCGACCCAAGGTCTCGCCAATTATATGTTGGAGGCCGTGCCTAGCGGAGCTTCCATCGCCATCGCTCATGATTCCCGGAACAACAGCCCGGCATACGCTCGGGTAGCAGCCGAGGTCATGGCAGGCAATGGCATTGAGGTCCATCTGTTTCGCGCATTGCGTCCGACGCCTCAGCTTTCATTCACCGTTCGAGAGCTCGGTTGCACAGCGGGCATTGTCGTCACCGCCAGTCACAATCCGAAGGAATACAACGGGTACAAAGTCTATTGGAGCGATGGCGGTCAAATCGTTCCTCCGCATGACAAAGGCATCATTGAACGGGTTCGCGCTGTTTCCGGACCTGCCGAGGTCCAGTGGGGGCAGGATGCGGCATCGCAAGCCCGCATTCACCTTTTGGATGACCAGGCGGACCAAGCGTATTGGAAGACGGTGTTGGATTTGCGATTGAGTGAGCAGTTGATTGCAAACGGCAGCGACCTCAACATCGTGTACACACCGCTCCATGGCACCGGATCGGTCTCCGTCATTCCAGCACTTGAAGCGGCCGGTTTCCGAAATGTGCACATCGTGGAAAGCCAGCGGCATCCCGACGGCAACTTTCCGACCGTTCACAGCCCCAACCCCGAGGAAGGGGCGGCGCTCTCGGAAGCCATCGAATTGGCGAAAACGGTCAATGCGCAGTTGGTTTTGGGCACCGATCCCGATTCGGACCGCGTGGGCATCGCCGTACCCGACGCCCAATCCGAAGGGGGGTGGCGACTCCTGAACGGCAATGAGACAGGGGCGCTACTCGTGGAGTACGTGGTGTCTCAGCGCGCCCAGAAGAAGTTGCTCGCTCCAGGTGATTTTGTCGCCAAAACCATCGTCACATCGGACCTGATGGCGGACATCGGTCGCCGCGCTGGCTTGGATGTGCAGGAGACTTTGACCGGATTCAAGTGGATTGCGGACGCCATCCGACGGGAAGAAGGCAACGGACGGTTTGTGGCTGGCGGTGAGGAAAGCTACGGCTACATGATCGGCGATGAGGTGCGCGACAAGGATGCGGTTGCGGCAGCGTGCATGTTGTGCGAATTGGCGCACGTGGCGCACGCCGAGGGGTCGGATTTGCTGGGTCGTCTTGAAGCGATTCACCGCACCCACGGGGCGTACAAAGAGGCGTTGGTGTCGCAAACGAAACAAGGCCGTGCGGGCAAGGCGGAAATTGCGGCCCAGATGGAAGGATTCCGAACGTCACCGCCGGCTGAATTGGCCGGAGAGCGGGTCATTGAAGTTCGGGATTACGCGGCCCAGCGTGCGACGGACGTACGGGACGGTTCAACGCGAACGCTCGACCTGCCGGCATCGAATGTGGTGCAGCTGGTCACCGAGCAGAACACCCTCGTCACCGCACGTCCCAGTGGAACAGAGCCCAAAATCAAGTTCTATTTCTCGGTGCGCATGGCGGTGGAAAACTGGCCGAATGGCGACTACAACCATGCCATGGGGGCATTGGAACGTCGCATCGCTCAACTCAAACAGGAAATGGGCGTGGCCTAACCGGCTAATCGCGCGCGCCGCTCCGTTCAACGGCCGCATCTTCCAAGCGTTCCATCCCGTCCTCGAAACGGTCGCGCAGCTGTTCCCACGTCGTGGTGCGTTCCATGTCGGGCACCACGTACTCAATGGCGTCCTCGACAAAAGGGTAGAGCACTGATTGTTCGACCTGAGCTTGTGGCAGCCATTGGCGCGGTCCGAAAACTCCGTCCAAGGCATACGTCAATGCACTCAACAAGAACAGCGCCTGCACCAATCCAAGTACAAGGCCACCGAGCTTATTCAGCAAGCTCAAAGCGGTGAGGTCGACGATTTTTTCCAAGAGCTTGGCAATGAAATGCACCCCCAATACGACCGCCAGAAAGGTCAAGCCGAAGGCACCTACTTCGGTGGTCCGAGTGGACCAGTCGAACTGTTGATTGAGCCATTCTCCAGCGAAACTGGAGAAGTGAAAGCCGGCATAAATGCCCAGCACCAGTGCAACGATCGAGGCGACTTTGATGATGAGGCCTTTTCGAAAGCCATTGAACATGGCCCACGCCAGCCAAATGCCCAAGACGGCATCGACGGCTCCTATTTGATCCCATTGCATGCCGCAAAATAGAAAGAAAGGAGCGCTACCTTTCGGCTATGGACCCATCAAAACCAGCCTTTTCTATTCGCAAGGGAATGTCCGAAGACGCGGCGGCCATTCACCAATTGATTGTGGAGTTGGCCATTTATGAGCGTGCGGAGCAGGAAGTCACGACGACCGTCGACCAGCTTCGGGAGGACGGCTTTGGAGACGATGCCATTTACCGGCTTTTTGTTGCGGAGGTTGAAGGTGAAGTGGTCGGGATGGCTCTGTGGTACGAGAAATACAGCACGTGGAAGGGCCGGTGTGGCTTTCTCGAAGACTTGGTCGTTCGGGAGTCGAACCGCGGGAAAGGCATCGGCAAGGCGTTGTTTTTGGCGGTGGCTGAAGCGTGCGCCGCTGCTGACTACGGCCGCATGGAATGGCAAGTCTTGGATTGGAATGAGCCTGCGATTGGATTCTACAAATCCCTCGGTGCCGGGTTGGATCCCGAGTGGCTCAATGGAAAGTTGACGCGTGAGGGGCTGAGCGCCCTGGCGTCCAGTCGCTAGTATTCGTCTTCGTTGAAGAAGAAGTCCTCCTTGCTGGGGTAATCAGGCCAGATGTCTTCGATGGTCTCGAACGCATCGCCCTCGTCTTCCAATTGCTGCAAATTCTCGACAACTTCAAGCGGTGCGCCGGTGCGCATGGCAAAGTCGATCAGCTCGTCCTTGCTGGCGGGCCAAGGAGCGTCTTCGAGGTAGGAAGCCAATTCAAGTGTCCAATACATGGTAAGCGTCTTCAGCGCGCAAAAATAGAAGAATCGCAATCACATCCAAGAAAATCTTCAGAAACGCCGCTTTTTCGGCTGTTTTTGTCCTAAAATCTTGGGTTAAGGCGCTGATTCCCATGGAATTTCTGGGGAGCCGGTCACGGCATGCAGGTGCCTGCTCCACACAAAAAACAGGTCGCTCAAGCGGTTCAAGTAGGCGACCAAGCCTTCTGGTATGCCTTCTTCACGTCCCAGCGCAATCACCCGCCGTTCTCCACGCCTGCATACCACGCGGCATTTGTGCGCAGCAACGACGGCCGGATGTCCTCCGGGAAGAATGAACTGGCTCAACGGGGGGAGGACTTCGTTTTTGGCGTCCATCCAGGCCTCCATTTCGGCCACTCGGGTGGAAGGAACGGGCGGCAGGTGCTTGGCCATTTCGGGATCGACGGTGGCCAAATGACTTCCCCACGAGAACACGTCCGATTGGATGGCTCGGAGGAACGCAGCGTCCTCGGATTCCGCCACGGCAGCGCAGGTGCCCATCGCTCCAATGCACACATTGAGTTCATCCAGTGTACCGTAGGCTTCGATGCGCAAGTCGTCCTTGCTCAGTCGTTGGCCACCAAACAACGAAGTGGTTCCGTCATCCCCTGTTCGCGTGTAAATCCGCATTTGGCATTCTTTCGAATGAGCAAGCTACAACGCAACGGACAGACCCCTACCTTTAGGGGCGTAAATCACCAGACACTTGGAACCGGATTTGAACCACACCCCTGAAGCGGTCAAGCAGTTGCGGTACGACGAAGCCTACATGCGCATGGCGGCGGAATGGGCCCAGTTATCCCACTGCGTGCGCAAGCAGGTCGGCGCGTTGATTGTCAAAGACCGCATGATCATCGCCGACGGGTTCAACGGCACACCGACAGGCTTCCCCAATGTGTGCGAGAATGAGGAGGGGGAAACGAACTGGTACGTGTTGCATGCGGAGGCCAACGCCATCACCAAATTGGCGCGTTCCAACAACTCGGCCGTGGGGGCCACGTTGTACATCACCATGTCGCCGTGCCGGGAGTGTTCCAAACTGATTCACCAAGCCGGTATTAGCCGGGTGGTCTACCGCGATGAATACAAGGATCCGCAGGGTCTTGAATTTTTGAAGCAGGCGGGTGTCGAGCTGGTTCACCTCGAACAACGGCGGAAGTTGAGGAGTTAATAAGAGGATGAACGAAAACGGGAAATCACCATCTCCATCTTGGCAGCCGCTGGCCTATGCCGTCATCTTAATCCTGGGGGTCTACATCGGGCTTCAGACCGGCGGTGGGTCGTCCAATGGCATGCACATGGTCGGTCCGCGCAGTGCCTTGAATGGGGTGCTTGACCGCGTGGAACAGACCTACGTGGATCCAGTGGTCCGCGAAGAATTGGAGCAAGTCGCCCTCGATGCCGTTTTGGAAAAATTGGACCCGCACAGCCTGTTCATCAGTGCCGAAGAATTGGCGGCGCTCGTTGAACCCATGGAGGGCAACTTCGAGGGCATCGGGGTCGAGTTCATCATCCAACGGGATACGTTGATGGTGGTCGCGGCCATCCCAGGAGGCCCCTCTGAAAAGGCAGGTGTCCGTGCGGGCGACCGCATTTTGACCGTTGACTCGGTGGCGATTTCTGGTCCGGACCTCACCAACCAACGGGTCATGGAATTGCTCAAAGGCCCCCGGAATACCACGGTGGTCGTTGGATTGGATCGGGCGGATACGGTCAAACACGTTTTGTTGCGCCGCGACCGCATTCCCATCCACAGCGTCGTCTGTGCGGCCAATTTGGACGGCCAGCGCGGGTACATCAAGGTCATTCGATTTGCCCAAAACACCGCCGAAGAATTTGAGCTGGCGATGCAATCCCTTGCTGATGAAGGACTGAGCGAAGTAATCGTGGATCTGCGTGGAAACGGCGGGGGGTACCTGAACGCTGTCGTGCCCATGGTGGAATCGTTCTTGGAAGAAGACGATTTGGTTGTTTATACGGAGGGCGAACACGTACCACGCCGCACCTACAAGGCACGTCGAGACGGTCGCTGGAAGGATTGGGATATCGCTGTTTTGGTGGACGAGTCTTCGGCCTCGGCCTCGGAGATTTTTGCCGGCGCCATCCAAGATCACGACCGAGGGCCTGTCATCGGTCGCCGCACGTTTGGCAAAGGGCTGGTACAGGAAGAATTCTCCATTGCAACCCTCGGGGCGTTGCGGTTGACCGTGGCCCGGTTTTACACCCCCACAGGACGCGCCATCCAGCGGCCCTACGGAGAAGACGTGGACTACGGCGACGATTATTTTGCTCGGTACGAGCGGGGTGAATTGTTTCACCAAGACAGCATCGCGACGGTCGACTCCTTGACCTACACGACCCCTGCGGGCAAGGTGGTGCACGGAGCAGGTGGCATCACGCCGGATGTTTTTGTCGCACTGGACACGATTCGATGGTCCGGCTACCTCTCGGATTTGAGTTGGACGGGGACGCTCCGCGATGCAGCTTTTGCCTACGTCGATGCCAGCCGAGCGGAAGCAGAACGCCAGGCACGTGACGCAGGCGAAGGGATGGAAACCGACGCTTTGCTGACCTTCCTTATGGAATACGCAGAAGCGGAAGGCATCGCACCTCCGGCCGAGTGGACTGATGAAGAACGCAGCGAGCTGAGCGACCGCATGGCTGCGCAAGTCATCCGCAATGTGGCCGGGGAACAAGCCTACTACACCTTCCTCAGCCAAGGCGATGAGGCCGTGGACGAAGCCATCTACTGGCTCGAAAACAAGTCGCGTATGGCCATCGTCGACGGTCGATTAACTTTGCAGTAAGAATCGCATTAACTCATAAAATCAAAAACGGATCATGGCTTTTGAACTCCCAACCCTTCCATACGCCTACGATGCTCTGGAACCACACATCGATGCGCGCACCATGGAAATCCACCACGGTAAGCACCATGCAGGTTACACGTCTAAATTGAACGCGGCCATCGAAGGCACGGAGATGGAAGGCAAGGACATCGAAGCCCTGCTGGCTGACCATTCCGACAACGGAGCCGTTCGCAACAACGGAGGCGGGTACTACAACCACACCCTCTTCTGGAGCATCATGTCACCCAATGGCGGCGGAACGCCTACGGGCGATTTGGCGGCAGCCATTGATGCCGATCTCGGCGGATGGGATGCGTTCAAGCAATCCTTTGCCAATGCAGCGGCCACCCGATTCGGTTCAGGATGGGCGTGGGTCTGCGTGAAGGACGGCAAACTTGAAGTGTGCTCTTCTGCAAACCAAGACAACCCGCTGATGCCCGGCGTAGGATGCGGTGGAACCCCCATTATGGGATTGGACGTGTGGGAACACGCTTACTACTTGAACTACCAGAACCGCCGCCCCGACTACATCGCGGCGTTCTTCAACGTCATTGACTGGGACGCAGTTGCCCAGCGGTACGCAGCGGCTCGCGCGTGAAGCGTTACCTGATTGTTGTTGCAGGCGGCACGGGAACGCGCATGGCGCAGCCCGTGGCGAAGCAATTTCTCTTGTTGGAGGGTCTGCCACTGATGTGGTGGACCCTTCGACGTTTTCGTGCGTCGCTCCCCGACCTGCATGTGGTATTGGTGCTGCACGAAAGCTTGTTCGACACCTTCCGTTCGTTGGAAACTACGCACGGACCGGCCGGGGTGGACCAGCTCGTGGCGGGTGGCGCTGAACGGTGGCACTCGGTTGCCAATGGCCTAGCCGTACTGTCCGAAGACGGCGTGGTGGGGGTGCACGACGCAGTGCGTCCGTTCGTTTCTGAGGGGACCATTCGCCGATGTTACGCGGCAGCAGCTGACGCGGGAAGTGCCGTTCCTGTCGTCCCCGTGAAGGACAGCATTCGGGAAGTGAATGGGGCAGCTTCCCATGCGCTGATGCGCGATCGGTTGCGTGCGGTTCAGACGCCGCAGTGTTTCAATCTAGTGAGCTTGAAGGCCGCTTACGGCAGTGGATACCGTCCGGAATTCACGGACGATGCCAGTGTGTTTGAATTCGCCGGCCACCCGGTACAATTGGTGGACGGCGACTTAGAAAACGTCAAAATCACGACGCCAGAAGATTTGCATGTCGCCCATGCGTTTCTTCGGGAACAGCGCAAGGGTCAGTGAACCGGATGGTGACCGGACCACGTCCCGGTTCTGCGCACCCACCGAACCAAATAAATCCCCACAGCCAGCGACACCGCCGCGATAGCGTAATCGGACAGAGCCCATTCGGGCGCGGCGTTCATTTCTTGCGCGACCCATTCCGGTCCGTAGATGGCGGCCATGAGGATGGCTCCGGCATTGTTGAAGAAGTGCGCGGCGATGGCAGGCCACAAGCTTTTGCCGTAAATAACGAGGTAGCCGAGGCCGGCCCCGAGCACCATGCGCGGCAGGAATCCGTGGAACTGCAGGTGAATCGCACTGAACAGGAAGGCGGCCATCCAAACGGCGGCGTGGATGTTGTTGGTCCACTTGGCCACTAGCGGTTGGATGACCCCACGGAATGCAAATTCCTCGCAAACCGCGGGGAGCAGGGCCACGGTCAACAGCGTCGCCGGGAACTGCCAAGCAGAATCGTACGTCAACATGGACTGGGTTACTTCCGCCGCCAATTCTTCAAAGCGGTCCGCATTTGCCACCCAGCTTTCGGGCAGGGCTTGAAGCACCAGGCCATTCAAGCGAAAGGTCAAATCGATGAGGGGTTGAGCCGCCCATGCCAGTCCCATTCCGACCGCAATCCATGTAGTCTTCGGCCACTTCAATGCGAGGAAGGTACGTCCGGCAAACAGTTTGCTTGCCAACCACGCCACCAGCCCGAAGGACAGCAATTGGTTGACGCCGTTGATGATGAGGTTGTAAACTTTGCCCTCGCTGGATGCAGCATCCGAGGCGAAGTTGATGGCTTGTTCGGTCGTATGACCGAATGCTGAGGCCAAGGCAGCAAGTCCCAATCCAGAAGCCAGCCCCATGCCCGTGAGGACCATGCAGAAAAAGAAAATCAATTGCCCGAAAGGGTGCATGGTTTGGAATGCGGTTCGGATCATGGCGTAATTTTGTGCGTGCTTTCGCGTGCAATTTCGCCGAAAAGGCACAAACGCAACACAAAGCAACGACGTGGTACGCATAGGTGACATCGACATCGCGGAATTTCCCTTCTTGCTCGCCCCAATGGAGGACGTAAGCGATCCGCCGTTTCGCGCGCTGTGCAAGAAGTACGGAGCTGATGTCATGTACACGGAGTTCATCAGTTCGGAGGGGTTGATTCGCGATGCCGCCAAGAGCCGAGCGAAGCTGGATATTTTTGAATATGAGCGTCCCATCGGCATCCAAATCTTCGGGAGTGAAATTGACTCCATGCGGCAAGCCGCGGCGATCACCGAAGAAGCGCAGCCCGATATCATCGACATCAACTACGGTTGCCCGGTCAAGAAGGTCGCCTGCCGCGGTGCCGGTGCGGGCATCTTGCAGGACATTCCGAAGATGGTCGCCATGACCAAGGAGATCGTGGATACCTGTACGTTGCCGGTCACCGTCAAGACCCGGCTGGGTTGGGACGACAACAGCAAGTACATCGTGGAGGTGGCCGAACGCCTCCAGGACATTGGCATTCAAGCCATCAGCATCCACGGCCGCACCCGCGCACAGATGTACAAAGGCGAGGCGGATTGGTCCTTGATTGCCGAAGTCAAAAACAACCCGCGGATGCACATCCCGGTCTTTGGCAATGGGGATATTGATTCTCCCCAGAAGGCCGTTGAATACCGCAACCGGTACGGTGTTGATGGCATCATGATTGGTCGGGCCAGCATTGGCGCTCCGTGGGTCTTCCGTGAGATGAAGCATTACATGGCGACGGGCGAATTGCTGCCGCCGCCGGGCATGACCGAACGGGTTGCAGCCGCTCGTGAGCACTTTGAAAAGGGGGTGGAATGGAAAGGCGAACGCCTCGGCGTCGTCGAAATGCGGCGGCACTACGCCAATTACTTCAAAGGGCTCCGGGATTTCAAGCAGCACCGGTTGCAGTTGGTCACACTGGATGGTGTGGACGACATCCGGGCCAAGCTGGACGAATTGGAGACGATTCCGTTCGAGCCTGCGGTCTGATCAAACAGCACCGAAGCGCCGCACCAAATTGCGGACCATCCAACCGGAGCCAATCCCCCCGATGAGCACCACAACCCCGAGGGTGCCCAAAACATCACTGGGCATCAGTTCGACCGGATAAGAAGGGATGACCGAACCTTGCAGTTTGACCCACCCAAAGTGTTGCTGCCCCTGGACCAGCGCAATGCCAATGGCTGCACCGGCCAATCCACCCACCGCATTGATCATCACGCCCTGCCAAGCAAAGACCTGCTCCAGTCGCCAACCGGTGAGGCCCATGGCATTGAGGACTTCGATGTCCTGGCGTTTTTCAAGGAGCAGCATGGTCAACGATGCCATCACGTTGAAGGCAGCGACCACGAGGATGAAACTCAGAATGACAAACGTCGCCCACTTTTCAGCCCGGTTGGTTTGGGTGATGAGGGCGTTCTTTTCTGCCCGTGTACGCACCCGCCATGGCTCCCCTTTAGCTTCAAGGGCCGATTGGATCTGCTGCGCCACCAATGCTTCGTTTATCGCAGGCATCAAACCCAATTCGAAACGGGTAACCGATTCGGAACGTTTGAACAGCGCTCGGGCCAGGTCCAGCGGAGCCAAGGTGTATTTGCGATCGATTTCAGCATTGACCGAGAAGACGTCACAAGCGTATGCGGATTCTGAATGAAACGCGCGCTCCTTGAACCGAGTGAGCTTCTTGCCCCTGATCGGTGCACGAAACTGCAAGGCAGGAAGTCCTTTCTCGGCATCCAGGCTTCCCACCCCGAGCAAATTGCGCACTCCAAGGCCCAGCGTGACGCACGGAGCACCTTCCGCGAACTCGGGCCGCCATGTTTCGCTTCGAAGTGTGGATTCGATGGGTGCGGCATGCAGCAATGTGCTATCAAATCCGAGAACGGTGATGACGTGCGGCTGGGCATTGCCCCATGCCACGACGGCCTCGTCTTCAATGACAGGTGCTGCCGATTGTACACTTGGATTTGCGCTCTCCGGACCGAAGTTCTCCATTACCCAGATTCCGACGGAATCGGGCACGACGGCGCCTTTGGTGGGTACAATGGCCATGGGAGCATCCAACGTTCCAAACAGCTCTGTGACGACCGATTCGATGCCATTGAACGCACTGAGGATGGCGATCATGGCGGCTGTAACCGCAGCAATGACAAACATGGAAATCCCCGAGATCAAATGCGTCAAGCTGCGGTTCCTGCGTGTCCACGCGTAGCGCCAAGCAAGCCGAATCGGGAGTCGCATGCCCTTACTTTTTCAGGGCTTGGTCGATGGCTTCGTAGTAATCGAGGCTATCGTCGAGGTAAAAATTCAAATCGGGAACGATTCGGACTTGTTTTCCAATCTTGGCACCCAATTCCTTCCGTACCCGCCAGCCCTCTTGGCGCACGGCTGCCAGCGCGATTTGTTTGTCCGGCACGGCCATGAAGCTCAGGTAGACCTTTGCCAGGCCCAAATCGGGAGCCATACGGACCTGTGTGACGGAGATGAACATGCCCCCAAACCACACGCTGGCTTGGCGTTGGAAAATCACGCTCAAATCACGCCGAATCAGTTCGGCCATTTTTTCTTGACGAATGCCTGCCATGGTCTAAAGGTCGGAAACTAATACAAGAAATTGTGGTAGGGGTACCGTTTGACGTGAATGGTCTTGACCGCTTCGAAGACCACGTCGCGGAGTTCTTCCATGCCCCATTTTTCCTTGGCGGAGATGAAAATGACCTCGCGGTCGCCCCGTTCGAAGCGTTCGCGGATGCCCGCCATGATGTCTTCTCGGGTCGGTCCGAAGGGCTCCACCTCAATGCGGTCCACCTTATTGAAGACGATCATCGTGGGCTTGTCATCGCTGCCTATTTCAGCGAGCGTGGACTCGACAACAGCGAGGTGGTCTTCAAATTGCGGATGGCTCACGTCCACCACGTGCAGCAGTAAATCACTTTCCCGTGTTTCATCGAGGGTGGATTTGAAGCTTTCGATGAGTTGATGAGGCAGTTTGCGGATGAACCCAACCGTGTCGCTCAAGAGGAACGGGAGGTTTTGGAGTACCACCTTTCGCACGGTGGTGTCCAAGGTGGCGAACAGCTTGTTTTCGGCGAACACGTCGCTCTTGGACATCAGGGTCATTAAAGTGCTCTTACCGGCGTTGGTATAGCCGACCAGTGCTACACGAACCAACGCCCCCCGGTTGCCGCGTTGGGTGGCCATTTGCTTGTCAATGGCCTTCAATTCTTTCTTGAGGTGGGCGATGCGGTCGCGGATGATCCGGCGGTCCGTCTCAATCTCTTTTTCCCCCGGTCCCTTCATGCCGATTCCGCCTTTTTGCTTCTGAAGGTGCGTCCACATGTTGGTCAATCGCGGAAGCAAGTACTGGTACTGGGCCAGTTCTACCTGGGTCTTGGCGTGAGCCGTGCGGGCACGCTGCGCAAAAATGTCCAAGATCAAATTTGGGCGGTCGAGGATTTTTCGCTCGGGAATCTCGCGTTCTATGTTCCGCAGTTGCGTTGGGGTCAGCTCGTCGTCGAAGATGAGGATATCGATTTCATGCTCCTCGACGTATTCTTTGACTTCCTGCAGTTTACCACTGCCGACAAACGTCCGGGTGTCCGGCCGATCCAGGCTCTGAACAAAGGTTCGTTTGTTGATGGCGTCGGCGGTGGTGGCGAGAAAAGCGAGCTCTTCGAGGTGTTCAGCGACTTCCTCCCGGGTTTCCCGTCCTTGAACAAGGCCAACGAGGACACAGGTTTCGGGCTCAAGGGCCGTGGAGTGTAGCTTTTTTTCGAGCATTATTTGATGTCTCGGAACGTCTCGATGTACTCAGCGATGCCGCGAATGGTGGCAGCGTCAAGGATGCCTTTTTGGGGGGGCATGGTGCCTTTGCCGTAGGTGATCAATGCGATGCGGCTTTCCAGATCCATGGTGGATTCGCTGAGGTCGGGCGCCTTGGATGCCATGAGCTTGCCGTCTGCGCCGTGGCAAAGGGAACACTTCATGGTGTAGGCGCGTTTGATGCTTGCCTCGGAAGGAGGGTTGGCGCTTAACGCTTGATGGGACTCATCTGTTTCACCACACCCGGCAATCATCAAGACCACCGCAGCGGTCACCGCGAAGATGTGCCAGGACCTGCACATCAGAACCAGCCGTAGGCCTCGAAGCCCGGTCGGAATGGCCAAGGAATGCTCGCTACGATGAGCAGCAAGGCGATGCCAAAGTACCGCAGTTGACGCTTGTGCTTCATGGCATCGGATGCAGCGCGTTTGGTGAGGCTGTGCCCCAGCGTTCCAAATAAAATGGCCAACAGCATACCCACGAGGTGCTCCACGGTAAAGAAGCGCATGACGGTCGACTCCATCACACCGGGTTGACCCAGCATGGACGCCCATCCCTTCATCATGTACAAGGCCAGGCCCAGCAAGAGCTGGATGTGCATGGAAATCATGGTGAACAGACCCAATTTGGCCTGACCTGCCGTGAAGGACGATTGGCGGTTTTGCCACGCCTTGACGAGGGTCACGACGAGCAACGCAAGTACCACCCAGCGCAACGCGCTGTGCATGTGTTGGAATCCAGTAATCATGGCACAAAGATAGCGCCACGCGCGGGGTTAAACGACGCCTTGATCAATCATCGCATCCGCCACCTTCACGAAACCGGCGATGTTCGCGCCTTTGACGTAGTCGACATATCCGGAAGAATCCTTGCCGTAGGTCACGCATTGCGTGTGGATGTCTTTCATGATGTTCAGCAAGCGATCGTCAACTTCCTCGCGGGTCCAGTTCATGCGCAAGCTGTTCTGGGACATTTCGAGTCCGCTTGTCGCTACCCCGCCTGCATTGGATGCTTTGCCGGGTGCGAACAGGACTTTGGCCGATTGGAAGGCCTCGATGGCTTCAGGCGTCGACGGCATGTTGGCCCCTTCAGCCACCACTTGGCATCCGTTGGCGATCAACTGCTTCGCTTCGGCTTCGTTCAATTCGTTTTGGGTCGCACATGGGAATGCCGCTTCGCAAGCCACTCCCCATGGGCGTTCACCTGCATAGAATGAGGCCGTAGCGTGGGCATCAGCAAATTCCGAGATGCGGCCACGGCGAACATTCTTGAGGTCTTTGATCCAGTCGAGTTGTTCCGTTGTCAACCCATTGGGCTCGTGAATGTAACCGGACGAATCCGACATCGTTACCACCTTTCCGCCCATTTGGATGGCCTTCTCCGCTGCAAATTGAGCGACGTTGCCGGAGCCGGAAATCACCACATGCTTGCCTTCGAAGTTTTGGCCTTTGGTGTCAAGCATCTCTGCTGCGAAATACACCGCCCCGTAACCGGTTGCCTCTGGGCGGATCAAAGAACCGCCCCAATTGCGGCCTTTGCCTGTCAATACCCCGGTGAACTCATTGCGGAGGCGCTTGTATTGACCAAACATGTAGCCGATTTCACGACCACCTACGCCGATGTCGCCCGCAGGGACGTCGGTATTGGGACCGATGTGGCGGGCCAGTTCCGTCATGAAACTCTGGCAAAAGCGCATCACTTCGTTGTCGGACTTTCCCTTGGGATTGAAGTTGGACCCGCCTTTGCCGCCGCCCATGGGCAGCGTTGTTAAGCTGTTTTTAAAGACCTGCTCGAAGCCCAAAAATTTCAGTACGCTGAGGTTGACGGAAGGGTGGAACCGCAGTCCGCCCTTGTAAGGACCGATGGCTGAATTGAATTCAATTCGGTAGCCTTTGTTGATGTGCACCTGTCCGTTGTCATCGGTCCAGGGCACGCGGAACATGATGGTACGCTCCGGTTCAACCATGCGCTCCAAGATGCGGTGATCCGCATACTTCGGATGGTCAGCAATGAAAGGAATGACGGTCTCAGCAACTTCTTGCACCGCCTGAATGAACTCGGGTTCATTCGGATTCTGAGCAGTTACCTCGGCCATGAATGCCGCAATCTGCTCGTGGTGAGGGTTAGTCATCAACGTACCTATTAACGTTTAAGCACGACAAATCTAATTCACAGGGAAGAAGTTCGGCCTCCGTCGACCGGTAAATTGACTCCAGAAATATAACTCGCTGATGGTGAGGCTAAAAAGGCGATAGCACGGCCCACTTCTTCCGGTTCTCCGGTGCGTTTGAGGGGCACAGCGGCGGCCATTTGGGCGTGGATTTCATCGGTTGATGCGCCCGTTTTATCGGCCTTGTTGGCAATGATCTGTTCGAGGCGTGCGGTGTTGGTGGCACCGGGCAATACGTTGTTGACCGTGACGCCATGCATTCCCACTTCGTTGGCCCACGTCTTGGCCCAATTGGCCACAGCTCCGCGGATGGTGTTGCTGACACCCAAATTGGCCAACGGTTGCTTGACGCTGGTGCTGATAACGTTGATGATTCGACCGTATCCGGCTGCTTTCATGCCCGGCAACACGGCTTGCGCGAGCAAGTGATTGCAGACCAAATGTTGCTGAAACGTATTCATGAAAGCATCCACCTGGGCTTCTACAATTGGGCCGCCTGCCGGTCCGCCCGTGTTGTTCACGAGGATGTGTACAGGTCCATCACTTACCACATCATCAATGGCTGCTTTCACTTCTTCCGGACAGCTAAAATCTGCTTGCGCCGTGGCGTGTCGTTCCGGTTCGTCTAGCGTAAGCCGTGCTTCTTCGAGTCGCTCTGCGTTCCGTGCCATGAGGGTGATGCGCGCGCCAAGCCCGGCGAGGTGCTGCGCTGCCGCAAGTCCGATGCCTTGGGTTGCTCCGCACACCACCGCGTGCTTTCCTTGAAGCCCGAGCGGCATCCAGGGGTTGTTCGTATCGGTCATGGAACGAAGGTAGCCACTCCCCCGTCAATTTGGCTGTATTTTTACCTCCAAACCCCGGCCATGAAACGCATCGAACACATCGGAATCGCCGTCGCTGACCTGCAGGCTGCGGAACGCATTTTCGCGGACGTTCTGGGTGAATCGCCTTTCAAGCGAGAGCATGTCGCGTCGGAAGGGGTGGATGTCAGCTTTTTTCAAACGGGTGAGAGCAAATTGGAATTACTGGCCAGTACGTCGCCGGAGGGGCCGATTGGTCAGCACATCGCCAAGCGCGGTGAAGGACTGCATCATGTAGCGTTTTTCGTGGACGACATCCGAGGTGAAATTCATCGGCTGCAGGGATTGGGGTACCGCGTCATCAGCGGCCCCAAGGAAGGCGCGGACAACAAGGAAATCGCCTTCCTGCATCCGGCGGATACGAACCGCGTACTGGTGGAGCTTTGCGCGGACCGCGGGTAGTTACCACCGGTTCTTTTTGGCTCGGCGCTTCTGTTTTTTCATTTGCTTCTTGCGGTCTTTTTGCATTTGATCGCCGAAGAGGACTTCGCTTGGTCGGTCCTGAGCAGGTGGTTTGGCACAATCTTCGAGTGGTTTGGCGCGCAGCAGGTCCCATTGAAGTGTGAGGTTCCACGGTTGGTACTGGCCCTCGTACCACTGCACACGGCCATCCCCTTCCTCCGCCAGCGGTGCCAACTGCAAGCCGTCGTACGTGGCGTGGACACGCAGGTACCGGCCGGAGCGCGTCCTGACCCCAAGCCCGGCGCCTAATTCCAATGCCACGCGATCTGTCGCAGGTGCTGATCGGGTCACAAACATGCTGTCCGGCCCGTTCCTGCTGAACGCACTTCCCCATTCCCGATCCCACCCGATGCCAAGCTGGACTTCAAAGAAGAAATCGGTTTTGATTTCGAAAGCCCGTTGGAGTTTGAAGTTCAATTCGGTGGTCAGCATCGAACGGCCGCTGTCGAGGAGGGTGTTGGGCTGTAAGATGCTGTCCGCATCAGTCACCAACCCTTCGAATGTGGAGGCTGCGGCATTGCGCGTGCCGTGCAGCTCAATGAACCAGCGGTCCCAGATAAGCGGTCGCCGAGCGATCCCCCAATAGCCGATGCCCAGGCGAAGGGCTTGGTTGCCCGCATGGCCCCACGTCCCGGCGTGGAGGGTGTCAATGGTGCCCGATGGACGGACCGTTTGGTAGACGACAGGCACTGAATCGGGCCGGGCGTTGAAGGCGTGGTACCCGATGGCGCACGTCCAGCCTTGGCTGCGAAAGGTCCGGCTTTCGGCATTGAACGGGGTGGATTGCGCTTCTGCGCCGTTGAGTCCACCAACCAAAATCCAGACGAATACCGGCGTCAGGCGCTTTGTGATTCCCATTCGTTGAGGATCGATTCAAAGGTTTCGGGCCGGTCCCAATTGGCTTCAATCCCTTCTTGTGCCAATATTTTTTCCATGATGCGGTCCTGGCGCTGCCCAGCCTCCAATGCCTTTTCGTAGGGCGTATGGCTGAAGGTGACTTGCGAATAGAGGGGAAGCCAACGACCGGGATAATTGGTGGCCAACTTGGCCTCTATTTTTTTGCGAAGCAGGAAAGCAGGATCCCCGGTTTTGTCGCGCATCTCGATGTAATTCCGCAGGGCCAGTTCGAGGATGGCATCGCCGGAGGGCTTTCGCAATTCCGTGTATTGTTGCATGGTTTGTGCCCAATCTTTAGAAGATTCCATGCCGTCGAGGAGTTCGCTCAAGACCGAGCAGTCCTCCATACCGCTGTTCATGCCTTGGCCGTAAAACGGAACGATGGCATGCGCGGCATCTCCCATCAAGCAGACGCCATCGCCGTGGTGCCAAGGGTAGCACTGGGTCATGACCAATGAACTCGTGGGGTTGGCCAGCCATTGGGAGGCAAAATCAGGAATCAACGGAATGACATCTGGAAAGTGCGTGCTGAAGTAAGCCGTGACCGCTTCTGGGGTATCAAGTCCATTCAGTCCGTTCGGTCCATCGTAGGGAGCGAAAACCGTGCATGTAAAAGTGCCATCCGGGTTGGGCAATCCCATCAACATGAACTCGCCGCGTGGCCAAATGTGCAATGCGTCGTCCTCCATTTTGAATTGGCCGTCGGCGGTGGGTCGCATCTCAATTTCCTTGTAGCCGTGGGTCAGGTAGCGTTGGGCAAAATCGAAGCGATCGGTTCGCATTAACCGGTCCCGCACCGCACTGAACGCACCGTCCGTTCCGAAGATTCGGTCAAATGGCTGCGCGTGCCGCCCGCTTTCGCCGCTTACGAACGTCAACGCATTCGCCTCCAAATCAATGTCGACGCAGCGGTGGTCAAACCGGTACGTTACGTGGGCGTGTTTCTCCGACTCTTCCACCAATAGACGGTTGAGCAACGCCCGCGAGACGGAGTAAATGCACTGAGGATCTTCAAATTTTCCCTTCGCATCCGGAAGGCCGTACGGTTGACGGGTGAGGGTTCCGTCCGTCGCGTGCATGGTTCGGTGCGTAATCGGCAAGGCAATGTCGCGGACGGCCTGTGCGATGCCGGCCTTCTCCAAGGCCCGCCACCCCCGGTCGCTCAGGGCGAGGTTGATGCTTCTGCCTCCTTTGTACGACCCGACTCGCGGATCGGAACGGCGCTCAAAAACATCCACGTGGTGCCCACGTTGCGCCAGCATCAGCGCCCAAAGGCTTCCAACTAGACCGGCGCCCACTACAGCCATTTTTTCTGGCTCTAAGTTGTGTTGTACGGGTGTGGACATGCAGCGCTTAGAGAACAGTGGCTTCGATGGCTTGGTGCAAATCGGCAATCAGGTCCTCGGCATCTTCAACTCCCACGCTCAGTCGAACGAATCCATCGGAAATACCCAATTCGGCGCGAATCTCTGCCGGAACGCTTGCGTGCGTCATCGCAGCCGGGTGTTCGATGAGCGACTCCACCCCGCCCAAAGATTCAGCCAGGGCAAAAATGCGCGTGGCTGCAACGAGGCTTTTGGCTTGATCCAGGTCATTCCCTTTGATTTCGAAAGCAATCATTCCGCCAAAATCGTCCATTTGCCGAGCGGCCGTGGCATGACCGGGATGGTCCTCAAACCCGGGCCAGTAGACTTTTTCAATTTTTGGATTCTCCCGCAACCAATGGGCAACTCTGCGGCCGTTTTCGCAGCTGCGTTCCACGCGCAGGTGCAACGTCTTCAATCCGCGCAGCACCAAGAATGAGTCAAAGGGCTGGGCAATGGCACCGCAGTTGTTTTGGAGGGTGCGAAGGGGCGCATCAATCGCTTCGTCATTGGAAATGAGGGCACCCATCACGACGTCGCTGTGGCCGCCGAGGTACTTTGTGACCGAATGCATCACGATGTCTGCACCGTGCTCCAATGGCCGCTGCAGCATAGGCGAGGCGAACGTATTGTCCACGGCGAGCACAATGCCGCGGGGCTTGGTAAGATCGGCAATGGCCCGGATGTCGGTGATTTGCATCAACGGATTGGTGGGGCTCTCGAGCCAAACCAATTTGGTCTTGTCCGAAATGGCCGCCTTCACGAGGCTGGGGTCTTGGGTATCGACAAAATGGAAGACGATGCCCATCGGAGCATAGTTGGTGCGAAAAAGCCGGGCGGTCCCCCCATACAGATCCTGCCCCGCAATTACTTCGTCTCCCGGCTTCAAGGTCTTGAGTATCGTGTCAATGGCAGCGAGTCCGGAGGCAAAGGCCAATCCGTGGCTTCCGCCTTCCAGTTCAGCGAAAGCCGTTTCAAGGGCTGCACGGGTCGGGTTGTGGCTCCTTGAATACTCCCAACCTTTGTGCACACCAACGGCTTCTTGCACGTAGGTAGAAGTCTGGAAAATGGGGGTCATGATGGCTCCGGTCGATGGATCCGGTTCAACCCCGGCGTGCACGGCGCGCGTGCCTTTGCCCAATTTTTTCAAGTCTTTCATTGTGTTCCAAAGGTACGCCCCTTTCGCTGGGTTCGAACCAGCCATCCGGGCAACACAAAGGCCCCAGCGACCAGGTAGATGAAGTACGTAAATGTCCGCCAAATCAAGACCACCGCGGCGATGTATGCCAGCCCGGTCAAATCATGTAGAAAAGCGGGCAAACCAAGTTCGGCGGCTCCGGTTGAGCCGGGTGTCGGGCTGATGGAGAGCACGAGCCAAAGGATGAGTTGGCGGGCCATGACGGCCACATGATCGAGGGAAGGGTAAAAAATCAGCAACACCATGTTGAGGGTGGCAAAGCGCGCAGTCCAACTGGAGCAGGTTGCCGCGAACCCCTGCATCCAATACCGCCATGATGCACTTCGAATGTTGCGGGAAGCTTCAAGCAGGTCACTGGACCAGGCGTCCATACGGCTGCTCCATCGCCGGAAGAGCCAGGTCGTTCGGGCCCATTGTATCACGCTGTAGGTTCCTTGTGGCCGAATGACCAATCCCAGCAGAATGATGGTTGTCAAGGTAGCGATGAATGCGTAGGCCACTCCGAACAACGAAACCCACGCAACTGATTCGAGGCCCTCGGGAAAAATCGATTGCCCTCCAACGGTGGCAAGCACGAAAACGATGGGAACGGCAAACAAGTAAAAAGCTTCATCCATCAATGCCGTTGCAAACACCGTTGCCAGGCTTTTGCCCCACCGCATCCCGTCGCGTTTGAGGATGACCACGGCTACCGCTGAACCTCCCACAACGCTGGGCGTAAGGGCTGAAGACAGCTCCCAAAGCAGGATGTTCTCGGTGGCTTGTCGCCATGAAAAGGATTGAAAGGAAAGCACGCGCAATCGAATGATGTAGCCCAAGTCCCGAATCAAAACGCATGCGATGACGCCGAGCAATGCCAGGGTTGACCGTCGGGTCCATTGAAACTGTTGGAGCAGTTCCCATGAGGTAGCGGTTGCTCCGGATGTGGGATCGGTCACTTCATGATGCGCGCCGAACCAAACCACGGCTCCTGATGCAATCGTACCGATGAGCAGGGGGGTAATCCATTGGGTCGATTTGAAGGGTGCGCCTTCTGCCATGCCCACAAGTTACCTCACACTCAGGCGTAGGCGTGGCTGCCTTCGGAACAATTTTGGCACATTTCAACGGCGGATCGGTTCGAGAAAATTTGAGCCCGAAACGCATCGTATTCCGGACTGAACCAAATTTGCTCGAACGAATGGGTACCCACTTGACCCATGGTGTGGTGTGCGTCCTTGTCGAAACAGCATGGCACCACCCGTCCGTCCCACGTCATCACGCAGCCTTGCCACATACGCCAACAGTCGTCCGCCAGCGGATTGCGCAGGGTCCATTCCCCAGCGGGGTTGCGGTCGTAACGTCGCAGCTCAGCGGACTCGGTCAGCAGGGGATGTCCGTCCTCAGGCTGGTCGATTTGAGCGGTTTTGATAACCAATTCATCCACACCGATACGCTGCGCATGTGCCTTGATGGTATTGACCTCGTGTTCGTTGGGTCCGACAACCAAAAACTGCCAAACCAAGTGAGGCCCCTTACCGCCGTTGGTGCGACGTGCCTCTACCATGTTTCGCGTGCCTTCGAGGACCTTTTCCAGCTGTCCACCTACCCGGTAAGAGGAATAGGTGTCTTGGGTCATGCCGTCGACGCTGATGATCAGGCGACTGAGTCCAGATTGTACGATTTCGGTGCACCGTTCGGGCCGCAAGAAATGGGCATTGGTCGAGGTTGAGGTATACAACCCGTGGGCGGCCCCGGTACGCACCAATTCATTCATTTCGGGATGGAGGTAGGGTTCGCCCTGGAAATACAAATTCAAGTAAACCAAGTGGTGTCCGATTTCATCGAGCACCCGCTTCAAGGTCTTTACCTCCAGCATGCCCGTTGGCCGGGTAAAGGACCGCAAGCCTGATGGGCACTCGGGGCAGCGCAAATTGCACGAGGTCGTAGGTTCCACACTCAAGCTGAGCGGCCATGCCGTCTGACGCGTGATGTTACCGCGTTTGTTGAGGTTGTACCCGCGGTAGGCCCGGATGGCGTTGACCAATCGATGTCGATCAAGGGGCCGCAGCCGATTCCATCGGTCGCGAATTGCTGCGCGGCTGTTGCTCCATCCAAGTGCCATACTCAAAGATACTCCGGTTCGCCGTTCTCGATTAATTTCGTCCCATGATCGCATTGGGCAATACGTTGATTTCCGAGGATGTATTCGACACGCTTTTTGCCTGCGACCTAAAAGCTTGCAAAGGTGCTTGTTGCGTCGAGGGTGAGAGTGGTGCTCCGCTGACCGAAGCAGAAGTCGAGCGATTGGAAGAGGCATTTGAAGTCGTGAAGGGCCAATTGCGCCCCGAGGCCTTGGCCGTGATTGAAGACGTGGGCTTGTTCGAAGTGGACCAAGACGGCGAATACGTCACGCCGATCATCAATGGCCGTGAATGCGTTTACGCTACATTCGACGCAGACGGCACCGCAAAATGCTCGTTCGAAGCGGCTTGGCGGGAAGGGAAATCGGAGTGGCCTAAACCCATTTCATGCCACTTGTACCCCATTCGGTTGAAAGAATTGCAGGACTTTACGGCCTTGAACGTCCACCGCTGGCCGATTTGCGACGGCGCCCGAACCTGCGGCGCCAAGGCCAACATCACGGTGCTGGACTTCTGCAAGACGGCCTTGATTCGCCGATTTGGGGAAGCTTGGTACGATGAAGCCCAGCTCATCTGGAAAGCATGGAAAGCACAGCAAGGTTGAAGGTTTTTTGCCACGTTAAGGTCGGTGTAATGGCCGTTGGCATCGGGCTCTTGTCCGCTTGTCCCCATGCCCAGCAGGTCGTTCCATTGGACGCTTTGAATTCCGTCAACGATGAGGTATTGCTCGGTTGGGATGGCCAGTCCTTGTTCTACCGCAGCATTCCAAGAGCATCCGATACCGTCAAGGCGGGGGATTGGTTTTTATCCCAAGGCCAAGAATATTCCGCGGCACCCATGAAGGGATGGACCGCGTTTACGGAGGGCACACCGATGAACTTGAGGGCATGGAGTGCGGCCGATTGGCCAGGCCTCGGGGAAATACAGCACGTGGCCATTGACGCCGATCGTGGCGTGTTGGTGCTCAGTGCTTGGCAGCCAGAAGGGCATTTTGATTTGTTCATGGCGCAGCGGTCTGGGAGCACATGGACCACACCCTTGCCGCTGAAAGGATTGAATACCCCCGCGGATGAAGTCTTCCCGAATTTTGACAACGGGGCATTGCTTTTTGCTTCCAACGGTCATCTGGGGTTGGGAGGATTCGACGTGTACCGTTCCGATCGGCGAGAGCATTACGCCGATTGCGTGCCATTGGAACAGGGTATCAACACCCCCGGAGACGAGTTGGCAGCGGTTCCAGTGCAATCGGGATTGAATCAAGGGTATTACGTTTCCGCGGTTCGCATGGGCGGGCGAGGGGTGGATCTCTACTGGGTGGGAGAGCGCAGCGATGAGCGCGCCAATCGAGAAAAGGAATTGGCCGTCGAGTTGGTATTTCGGAGGACTCCCGTGGACGGGGCTTCCTTTGAAATCCGTGACCGTGCAGGCGCCTTAGTGCTGCGCAATTCAACCGATGAACGAGGCCGTTTGATCTTGGGTTCATTGGCCCTGGACGCGGCGCTTGAGGTTCGAGTCAGTATGGGGCAGGGCAGAGCGATACCGGATGGTGCGATTTGCCATGTTTACGAGCGGTGCAGCCGTGTTGATTGTGGCGAACCAAACTGGTCCGGCTGGCGACGGGTTCGCAGCTACCGGATTGAAGGTGGGAAGGCGTTTGTTTTTGATCTGCTGCCGTTGGACGCGTTGGAGCGTTGGCCTCGACCATCGGATGAGGATGCAGCGCGTTGGCGAGGGGATGTACCGATGTGTGTGGTGAATTTTGCCACGGCCGAGTTCGCGCTGAATGGAAAAGCCGAAATGAGGCTGTCGCATTGGCTAGAGGGATTGCAGTGGGATCGGCATAGCGGTCGTTTTGAGGTGCGAGGCTTCACCGATGCGGAAGGAGAGGTGGTGCGCAATCAAGTGTTGAGCGAACAACGAGCTGAGGCTGCCGTTCGGTCGCTGGAGCGTGCGGGCGTTCCGCCATCGCAGATCCGATGGAGCGGTTATGGCGTGGCACCTGAAGGGGCGACTGAAGCCGACCGGCGTCGGGTGGAAGTACGTTGGGTGGCGGCCAGTGATTGACCGACTACATTTCCATTCACAACGGCCAATCGCGGCAAGCGAATTCGTACTTTTGCGCCCATGCTGGTTACCCTAATGCGATCGAAGCTGCACCGATTGACGGTGACGCAAGCGAATTTGAACTACATCGGTTCCATTACCTTGGATCCCGACTTGCTCGATGCAGCGGGATTGTACGAGGGGGAAAAGGTCCAAATCGTCAACGTCAACAACGGCGAACGATTTGAGACTTACACCATCGTTGGAGAGCGTGGGACCGGACAAGTGGGGCTCAACGGCCCCGCAGCGCGCAAGGTACAGGTGGGTGATATCATCATCGTGATTGCCTACGGCCACATGACCCCGGAAGAGGCGGCAACCCATAAACCCATCTTGGTGTTTCCCGATACCGAAACCAATCGCCTCATCTCGTAATTTGCGAGCATGACGGCAAAGCAGGTCCTTACGTACGTTGTTTCCCTTGGCATTGGGGTGGTCCTGTTTTACGGGGCTTTTTCATTCATCGATGACAAGGAAGCCCTCTGGGAAACCATGCGATCGGCGCGCTGGGAAGGGATTGCTGCTTCATTTGTCATGGGGTATTTGGCCATCGTAAGCCGCGGCTTGAGATGGGGCATTCTCCTCGAACCGCTGGGCCGCAAGGCAGGCAAGGCCCGAAGCGTGCATGCTGTGGCCTTCGCGTATTTCGCCAACACATTTGTTCCGCGCAGCGGTGAGTTGGCAAGATGTGCCGCACTGAACCAAACCGATGACATACCGGTGGATGAGCTGTTCGGTACGGTGATCAGTGAACGCGTGATTGATTTCGCTTTTCTTATGGTGTTGACAGCAGCGGCCGTGCTGGGGAATTTGCCGGCATTCGTCCAATTGCTGGACGGCGCTGTGTTGCCGGATTTGAGCAAACTCATCGCCTTGGGCGCTATCGCATTGGGGGTTGTGGGCGTTGGGGTGTGGAAGCGCAAAGCGCTATTGGCCTTGCCCTTTGCTCAGCGGATTGCGGAGTTTTTGACTGGAGTATGGAATGGGCTGAACAGCATCCGCCTCATGAAGCAAAAAGGCCGGTTCATGGCCCATACATTTTTCATATGGTTCATGTACTTCCTCATGGCTTGGGTGATTTTCAAGTCATTTGATGAGGTGCAAAACATCACGGTTCTTCAGGCGCTGTTCATCATGGTCGCTGGTGGATTTGGCATGGTCATTCCGGCCCCAGGAGGGGTAGGCTCGTACCAGTGGGCGGTCATGTCTGGATTCATGGCGTTGGGATTCGGGAAAGCCCTTGGCCTGGCCGTGGCCAACATCATTTGGTTCACCCAGACGGCCATGATTGTGATCATGGGTGGCATCGCCTACATCTATTTGTTGGTGTACCGCTTGAGAAAGGATCGAACCAACGTTGAGCAAGCCGCATGACCCCTCAAGACCACGCCCAAATCGACGCCTGGCGGTCTTCCGGTGAGACCATCGTCTTTACCAATGGGGTCTTCGACATTTTGCATGCCGGGCACGTCACGTACCTGCAGGCTGCAAGGGCTTTGGGCGACAGGTTGGTAGTGGGCTTGAATTCAGACGTTAGCGTTCGAATGTTGGGCAAAGGCCCGGAGCGCCCCATCAATCAACAGGACGACCGCAAAACGGTGCTCGAGGCTTTGCAGGCAGTCGACGCTGTCATTGTATTCGAAGCCGAAACGCCTGCGGGCTTGATTGCAAGTGTCTGTCCTGATGTGCTGGTCAAAGGCGGCGACTACACACCCGACGCCCAAGCAGGCGAAGAAGGCTATATCGTAGGCTCGGAGGAAGTGCGAAAGCGCGGAGGACACGTGGCTGTCATTCCACTCCTGCCCGGTCGTTCCACAACCAACATCATCAAAAAAAGCCGATCGCATTGACCGGCTTTTTTGGCGATGGACAGAAGGCATTTAAATGTCCTCCTCTTCCATGAATTTCGTCGTGAAGTCCCCGCTTCGGAAGCGGTCATGGCGCATGAGGCGCTGATGGAAGGGGATGGTCGTTTTGATGCCCTCAATCACGTACTCGTCCAACGCCCGTTGCATTTTCAAGATGGCTTCTTCGCGCGTCTGAGCGACAACGATGAGTTTTGAAATCATCGAATCGTAGAACGGGGGGATCTGGTATCCGGAGTAAACATGTGTGTCCAACCGAACGCCGTGTCCGCCTGGGGCGTGGTAATCAGAGATGCGACCAGGACATGGCGCAAAATTCCGGTCAGGATCTTCGGCATTGATGCGGCATTGGATGGCGTGCATCTGCGGGTAGTAGTTCTTTCCGCTGATGTTTTCTCCCGCAGCCAACTTGATTTGTTCCTTGATGAGATCGTAATTCACCACTTCCTCGGTGATGGTGTGCTCCACCTGAATCCGTGTATTCATTTCCATGAAATAGAAATCACGGTTGGCATCCACCAAAAATTCAACGGTGCCTACGCCCTCATACTTCACCGCTTCGGCTGCTTTGATCGCCGCTTTCCCCATCTTTTCACGCAACTTATCGGTCATGTAGGGTGAAGGTGTCTCTTCAACCAACTTTTGGTGACGCCGCTGAATGGAACAGTCGCGTTCGGAAAGGTGGCACGCCTTGCCGCGTTGGTCTGCAGCCACCTGGATTTCGATGTGGCGGGGCTCCACCACGAATTTTTCCATGTACATGCCGTCGTTACCAAACGCTGCGCCTGCTTCACGCCGGGTGGAATCCCAGCCTTCGGCGAGGCCTTCTTCGTCGTGGCACACCTGCATGCCTTTTCCTCCGCCGCCTGCAGTGGCTTTGAGCATGACCGGGTAACCAATTTTCTTCGCGATTTTCTTGGCCTCTTCCAGGCTCTCGAGGATGCCTTCGTTGCCGGGAATCGTTGGAACGCCGGCGGCCTTCATGGTGGCCTTGGCTGAGGCTTTGTCGCCCATGGCTTCGATCATCTCTGGACTCGCGCCGATGAACTTGATTTGATTTTCGCCGCAAATGCGGGAAAACTCGGCGTTTTCAGAGAGGAAACCGTAGCCGGGGTGAATGGCGTCGGCATTGGTGATTTCCGCGGCGGCGATGATTTTGGGAATGGAGAGGTAGGATTCCGCACTCTTGGGAGGGCCGATGCATACGGCCTCATCCGCGAAACGAACGTGCAGGCTGTCTGCATCCGCCGTGGAGTAAACCGCAACGGTTTTGATGCCCATTTCCTTGCAAGTACGAATCACACGCAGGGCAATCTCCCCGCGGTTGGCAATCAGGATTTTCTTAAACATGGCAGGGGATGTTTACGAAGGATCCACCAAGAAAAGTGGCTGATCGTATTCAACAGGGCTGTTGTCATCGACAAGAATCTTGACGATTTTTCCTGTGACCTCCGACTCAATCTCATTGAAAAGTTTCATGGCTTCGATGACGCACAAAACGTCTCCGTTCTTGACGGAATTCCCGACTTCCACAAAGGGGTCTTTGTCGGGCGACGAACGGCGGTAGAACGTGCCAATCATGGGTGACTTTACGGTGATGTAGCTGTCTTCGTCAGCGGTCGCTTTTGGCGCTTCGGGTGCCGCGGCGGGCGCTGGTGCTGCAGCCGGAGCCACCGCCGCTACAGGTGCCTGGGGCATGGCGGCCACGGGAACCGGCATTTGAATGGTTGCTTCTGCTGCTGCAGCTGCACCTTTCTTTTTCGGCATTTCGGACTTAATGGTAATCTTAAAGTCCTTTTTCTCAATCTCAACTTCAGTTACACCGGCTTTTGCGATGAACTTGATCAGGTCTTGAATTTCAGAAATGTCCATGGTTATGACAATTTAAAGGCCAAAGGTAGGCAGTTTTAATTGGTCTCTTTTGAAGCAAGGGTAAGCGTTGTGTCAGCTGTTGTACGCCCATTGGAGGTACACGGCACCCCATGTGAAACCTCCGCCAAAGGCGGCGAGGATGATGTTGTCACCGGCATTCAGTTGTTGTTCCCAATCGCGCAAACACAAGGGGATGGTGGCCGCGGTGGTGTTGCCGTATTTCTGGATGTTGATCATCACCTTCTCGGCAGGCAGGCCCATGCGGCGTTGGGTGGCATCGATGATGCGCAGGTTGGCCTGGTGTGGGACCAACCACGCCACATCTTCGGGGGCGAGGTTGTTTTGTTGCATGATGTCGTAACTCACGTCCGCCATGCCTTTTACAGCCGCTTTGAATACCGGCTGACCATCTTGCGTGATGTAGTGTTCCTTCGCATCCACGGTCTCATGGGTAGGAGGATGAAGTGAACCACCTGCTTTTTGACGTAAAAAATTTGCACCGGTCCCGTCTACGTGAAGCTTGTGGTCAATGACACCGTACTCTTCCGAGGGTTCAAGCAGGACGGCAGCAGCAGCATCGCCAAATAATATGCACGTGGTGCGGTCGGTGTAGTCAATGATGGAGCTCATTTTGTCGGCCCCGACAATGACCACCTTTTTGTACCGACCGCTTTCAACGAATTGGGCTCCAGTCGTCAAGGCGAAAATGAACCCCGAGCACGCAGCGCTCAGATCATAACCCCACGAATTCACCGCTCCGACCTTGTCGGCGATAAGGTTGGCGGTCGCCGGGAAGTGCATATCGGCAGTGACGGTGGCACAGATGATCAGGTCCACTTCGGTCGCATCGATGCCACGCTTTTCCAACAGCTCCTTGACCGCCTCAGCACCCATGTCCGATGTGGCTTTGGTGGGATCTTTGAGGATTCGGCGTTCTTGGATTCCCGTGCGGGAACGGATCCACTCGTCGTTGGTGTCAACCATCTTCTCCAAATCGGCGTTGGTCAAGACGTCATCGGGCAAGTAGCCTGCTACAGCAGTAATGGCAGCGCGCATGTGCTATTGATTTTGATTGGAATAGCCGCCAAAGATAGCGGGTGGAATCATGCGAAAAAGGGCTTTTTTTCCCGGAATTCCTGTGAGAATGTGGAAGACTGGGCATGAAAAAAGGAGGCACTGGGCCTCCTTTTCAAGTGTGTTGGCCGCGAACGGCCATGACTGACATCAAATCGTTTGGTTAGGCTTCCGCCTTCTCCATCACCACTTTGCCTTTGTAGTACAGCTTTCCTTCGTGCCAGTGGGCGCGGTGAAAAAGGTGGGGTTGGCCAGTGGTTGGACACGCAGCTACCTGTGGTGCTGTGAGTGCGTCATGTGCACGGCGTTTGCGCGTGCGGGCCTTACTTTGGCGTCGTTTGGGATGTGCCATGGTGGTATTATTTCAAGTCTTTCAATGCATTCCAACGCGGGTCAATTCCGTCGTTCTCATCCGTTCCCCCATCGTCCGATGACCCATCCGGATCGGTCGATGCTGTTCCGCTTCCATTCAAATAAGCCGTCATGGCAGGATCGCATTGGTCTTCGGAGGCGTGCAGTCTGCGCGAGGGCAGATACAAATGCATCCATTCGAAGATGGGCTGGCTGAGGTCCAATTCATAGGACTCCGGGCCCAATGTCCATATCTCCTCTTCGGTGTTCGTCGACTCGCCGAGTTGGACAACCAGGCGCTCGTCAAATGCGAGGGGGATTTGAACATCTCCAAGGCAGCGGTCGCAGGAAAGGACTGCAGCACCGTTGAAACGTACAATGCAATCCAATTTCGAGCCGAGCTTGTCAATGGTCACCTCTGCTTTACCGCTGATTTGATCGGTTTCGGAAGAGGGAAAAGATTCAAAGAACAACGAATCCACCTCCATTTGGAAGTCGTGTTGACCGGGCTTGAGTCCCACGAACGGGATGCGAAAGGGTGCCAAGTGATCCACAACCTCCTCATTTTGGGGAGTGCAAAGGTAGTCACAACAACCTGATTGAGCAAATTTGATTTGCCGGCCATTTTGCGGATGACCGGAACGGATTTAGTAGCGCTCCTTTCGCTTGGGAGGAGCAATCTCGAGGGGATTTGCCGTAAGTGTGCGGTGCTCGATCCGGTTGAACCGAATGTCCCGTGATAAGTAGATGGCTGCGCGCAATGAATCAGGGCTTGCGATGCCTTGTCCTGCAATGTCAAAACCCGTCCCGTGGTCGGGGCTGGTTCGTACAATGGGCAACCCGGCCGTGAAGTTCACACCGTTTCCAAAGCTCAGCGCCTTGAACGGTCCAAGCCCTTGGTCGTGATACATAGCGAGCACCCCGTCGAATTGCCTGTGCGTCCCTGCACCGAAGAATCCGTCTGCGGGGTAGGGACCCATGACGAATTTGCCTTCAGCACTTAGATCCTTGATAGCCGGTGAAATGATCTGCTTTTCCTCATCACCCATAAGCCCGTTGTCGCTGGCATGGGGATTCAGGCCGAGCACAGCGATTCGCGGTTGGGCAATTCCAAAATCGCGCATCAAGGAATCGTGCATCAAACGCGCTTTGGCTTTGATTAAATCCGGATTGAGCAGAGCCGATACATCCTTTAAGGCGACGTGGCCGGTGCACATGCCGACGCGAAGGTCGCCGGAAACGAGGAGCATGAGCACTTCATCCACGTTGGCAAAGTCGGCAAGGTATTCAGTATGGCCAGGGTGCTTGAACGCCCCTTGGCGCATGGCTTCCTTGTGAATGGGCAGCGTCACCAAGACGTCAACTTTCGTGCTTGCCAAGTCATTGACAACCGTTTCGAGCGCGTTCATTGCGAAGTCGCCTGCAGCGCCATCGACCTGCCCCCATTGGATATCCCAAGATTCTTCTTGGATGCTCACTACATTGATCTGGTCCGCCTTCGCTTTGTCGGCTCCTTCCACCACAGACCATTTGACTTCCGGTTCGCCCACTTTCTCTGCGGCGGCTTCAATCAGGTTGGACGTTCCGTAAAACACAGGTGTTGCTTCCCGAAACATGCGGTTGTCTTGAAACACCTTGAGGAGGATTTCAGCGCCAATCCCGTTGGGGTCGCCGCAACTGAATCCGATGGTTGTTGGTTTTTTTTTGGAAGCCATTTGTGGGCCCAAAGTTAACGGTTGGCTTCCTTGTCCTAACTTGCATCAAGATGGTTTTTCAACGGTTTTTCGCGCGGAAATTGGTGTTGCTGTTGCCCTTGGTTTTTTGGGCATTATCAGCGCATGCGACGCACAACCGTGCGGGAGAGATTACCTACACCCACGTGGAGGGATTGACCTACGAAATCTTAATCACCACGTACACCAAAACCAGCGCGCCAGCCGATCGACCTTGGCTCTATTTGTACTGGGGTGATGAGGTGGACGAGCCCATCGATAGCCTCGAACGGGAAACCGTTCAGCTGTTGCCCGATGACATCCAAATCAACCGGTACCGTGGCAACCATACGTACGGCGGGCCTGGTATTTTTGAAATTCGGGTGGAGGACCCCAACCGGAACCAAGGTGTGCTGAACATCCCGGGTTCTGTCGATGTGCCGTTTTCCATCAGTACGCTCTTGATCATTGATCCGCTGGCGGGGCACAACAATTCGGTGCAGCTCTTGAACCCTGCGCAACAAAATGCATGCCTTTTCCAGCCGTGGATTCACAACCCTGGTGCCCACGATCCCGACGGCGACCTGTTGACGTACGACCTCGTCCCGTGCAGGGGATTCGACTCGGACATCATTCCCGATTACGTGCCGCCGGATGAGGTGAGTCCGGAGGACGACAGTTTCACCATTGATGCCGAGTACGGCGATGTGGTTTGGGAGGTTCCCCAAATCGCTGGGATTTACAATGTGGCCTTGCGCATCCAAGAGTGGCGTGATGTGGATGGAGTGCTGATCAAAGTGGGTGAAGTCGTGCGGGACATGCAAATTACGGTGGAGTCGTGCACGAATCAGCCGCCTGAGATTGCCAACATCCCCGATACCTGTGTGGTGGCCGGAAGCTTTCTTTCCTTCTTGGTGAACGCTTCCGATCCGGATGGAGACAGCGTGGACTTGGATGCCATTGGCGGGCCGCTTTCCGAAGTTGAAAATCCGGCCAACTTCTCCGACCTCGGCGCGGGAATTGGGCAATTCGTGTGGTCTCCTGAGTGCACGGAGGTGCGGGAGGCGCCATACCAAGTGGTGGTACGAGCGGAAGACAACAGCGGACAGGTGCAGTTGATGGATTTGGAGACGTTCCAAATTCGCGTTGTTGCACCGGGTGTTGCGTTGACATCGGCCGAAGCGGTTGGCAATGCCATTGTCTTGGAATGGAATGCCCATCAATGCACCAACGAGCTCCCAAGCTGGAAATCCACTGCAGGCCGTTACCACATCTTCCGCCGGGTGGATTCATTGGATTGGATGCCGCATGCCTGCGAGACGGGCATTCCTGACACGTACGGATTCACCTTCCTTGGGACGGTAGAAGGGCTGGAATCGACCGCGTACGTTGATGATGACTTGCTCTCGTTTGGTGCAACGTATTGTTACCGCGTGGTCACCGAATGGCCGGGCAGCGGGGAATCCATGGCTAGCAACGAAGTGTGTGCAACCATTCGAAAAGATGTTCCGGTCATCACCCGGGCGTCTGTCCAAGCAACGGATGAATTGAATGGAGCTGTGGAGTTGCGGTGGTCGCCCCCCACGGATGCTGATACGGTGGTGTTTCCCGGACCTTATTATTATCGGGTATGGGGCGGAGCAGTCGGAGCAGATGAGTTGAATGTGTTGCATGAAACCGCTTCGGGCTTCTACTTGAATGACCCGGATACAAATTGGGTTCACGCGGGGATTGATACCGACACCCGTCCTTGGGTGTACCGAGTCGAATGTGTGAGTGTGGCCGGTGAGATGGGGATGTCCGCTCCGGCAGAGACCCCGTGGTTGTCGCTCGAGCCGAGCGACAATGCATTGACGTTGACCGTGTCTGGATTTTTTCCATGGTGGGTCGATGCCTACACCATTTACAAAGAAGGCGCTGCGGGCGACGAGTGGCTCGCGACCACCACGGAGTCGACATATACGGATACAGGGTTGATCAACAACCAAACGTATTGCTACCGTGTCGAGACCGCTGGGCATTATGATGGAGACGCGCTTCCAGGACCGCTGTTGAATTGGAGTCAACGGGCATGTGCCAAACCCTTCGATTATACGCCGCCGTGCGCGCCTGATTTTTCGATGGATGCGGATTGCATCGAGGAGCACAATGAGATGGCATGGAGCAACATTGCTGGATGTGCTGATGACGTCATGGCGTATCAATTGTACTGGGCGCCAACGTTGGATGATACGCTGCGCCCGGTTGAAATCTTCAGTGATCCTGCGCAATTGATGTACACGTGGAACGCGTTCGGTGAACGCGGGACCATCGCGGGATGTTTTGCTGTGACAGCGTTGGATAGCTTGCAGCCGGGACCGGATGGAACGCTGCGCCGCAACGAAAGCACCCTCAGCGATACCTTGTGCGCCGACAACTGTCCTTTTTACTTCGTGCCCAACGTCTTTACGCCCAACCTCGATCAGCTAAACGACTCATTTCAGGCCTTCCCCTGGAAGTTCATCGACTCTGTCGATGTGCGCATTTACAATCGACTAGGGGAAGAAGTGTATAAGACGAGTGATCCCGGCATCAATTGGAACGGCATGCACAAAGAAGGAAGGATGTGCGCTGACGGGGTGTACTTCTACACCGCTCGGGTGTGGACGATTCGGCTCGTGGGCTTGGTGGAAGAGCGTTTCAGTGGTGAACTTCATATGATGGGAGGTGTTGCACCCCTAAGCGAATAGCATGTTTACAGGAATC
This sequence comes from bacterium, assembly GCA_029979565.1. GTDB lineage: Bacteria > Bacteroidota > Bacteroidia > Flavobacteriales_D > Sanyastnellaceae > UA16. The sequence goes on along the minus strand of JAPOHG010000001.1, from coordinate 90,981 downwards.
ATAGAGCAAAACGGTCGGATTGAAAAGGTGGTTCGCGAAGGGACGAATGTGCACTACACCGTTTCTGCGCCGTTTGCGGGCGAATTGCAGGTAGACCAGAGTGTGGCGCATGACGGGGTGTGCCTCACGGTGGTCGAACTGGCTAAAGACTCTTACGTGGTGACCGCCATTCAGGAAACCATGCAGCGAACCAGTTTGGGCCAGTGGAAGGAGGGCAGTGTGGTCAACTTGGAGCGCTGCACGCAACTCGGGGGACGCTTGGACGGTCACCTCGTCCAAGGCCACGTAGATACCACGGCCTCATTGCTTCAGATTCGAGATGAGAGCGGCAGTTGGGTGCTGGAATTTGTCCATGACGTGCATCCCGAATTTGTCACGGTGCCTAAAGGTTCCATAACGGTGAACGGCATCAGCTTAACGGTGGTGGATTCCAAGTCCGACGGATTCAGTGTGGCCATCATTCCCTACACGTGGGAACACACCAATCTTCATGCCCTGCAGGAAGGGGACCGGGTCAATCTGGAATTCGACGTCATCGGGAAGTACGTCGCGCGTATGCTCAGTCAGCAAGGGCGGATTTAGGCCGCAGCACGAAATTCTGACCAAGGTACACGCGCCTCACCTGTTCGTCCGAGGCCAATTCTTCCGCCGTTCCGTGTTTCAGGATGCGGCCTTCGAAAAGCAAGTAGGCGCGGTCGGTGATGTGCAAGGTCTCTTGTACGTTGTGATCGGTGATGAGGATGCCGATGCCGCGCAGGCGCAGTTTCTCCACAATGCGTTGAATGTCCTCTACGGCGATGGGATCGACCCCGGCGAAGGGCTCATCGAGTAAGATGAACTGGGGGTCCGTGGCCAATGACCGCGCAATTTCGGTTCTTCGACGTTCTCCACCGCTCAACACATCTCCATTGGACTTGCGCACCTTTTCCAATCCGAACTCCCGAATCAACTCTTCCAACCGCTCTTTTTGCTCCGTTTTGGACAGGGGTTGCAGTTCCAAGATGGCCATGATGTTGTCTTCCACCGTGAGCTTTCGGAACACGGATGCTTCTTGCGGGAGGTACCCGATGCCCATCCGCCCTCGCTTGTACATGGGCAGGTCCGTGACCTCTTGGTCGTTGACGAACACCTGGCCCGCGTCCGGTTGTACCAGCCCGACCACTGCGTAGAAACTGGTCGTTTTGCCTGCACCGTTTGGCCCCAATAATCCCACAACCTCACCCGGATTGACCTCCAGGGACACCCCATCGACCACCCGGCGTTTGCCGTATTGTTTGACCAAGCCTTCGGCGCGAAGGGTAGCAGGGGTGGCGGTTGTTTTCATGGGTCTAAAATAAGGGCGCTGCGGCGTCAAATGCCCAAGGAGAAGCCAAATCGGATGCCCCGACTTGCCGGTTCTGCGAGGGGCAGGTCGGTTCGCCACACCCCATCAACGCGAAAAAAGCCAAAGATGTTTTCCAGGCCCACACTGCATTCGGAGTAGGGACCGTTCAACCCGGTGGTTCCTTCTGGTAATTCCAACAGGGCCTCGTGCTTGGGGTCCCAGCTGCCTGTGATGCCTTTTACGCCGACTACCTCGCGCAGTTCAAGCCGCCGAAGCAGCGGAAGGTGATTGAAAAGGATGCCATCCCCGTGCCATTCCACACTGGCGCTGGCCCATTGGTCGGTCACGCGTTCGAAAACACGGAGCATGTTGAACGCTTCAGCTGTCATGAAGAACGTTCCACTCGTCGGGACAACCTCCATCAAAGGAAATGGGGCCGTACCAAAATATTTGCCGGCCACAGCCAGCCATTCCAATCGACCCCACCAACCGAGGCGAATTTCGTCGAAGCCTTCCAGGGTACACCGCGTGTAGTTGTATTGTGATCCCAGCACATGGGGTATGGCCCAGGTTACGGTCGCATTGAGGACGGGCCACTCTGTTCCCAAGCTTCGGCGGATGAATTCGCCACCGACGAATTGTTCGCCTTTTGCAAACCGCAAGGCAGCAGTGGCCTCAGTGGTGATGAGGCGATCGATGGGCAACCCAGTTTCTGGGCTGATGAAGTCCCATTGGCCGCCGGTTCCTACCCGTCGGTGCCGCCACTCGAAGAAGCCGGTGAAACCCGAGCCAAATTCATGCAAAATGGAGGCCTCGCTTCGGAACACTTCGGAAAGCAAGTTGGTGGTGTCTGTTCGCAGTGCCGAGGTGAAGGCCTCGCCTTGGTCCAGCATGCCTGCCATGCCAAATTGCTCCATGTCTCGTTTGATCTCAAAATACGCCTCTGTTCGTGGGGTCTTTCGCAAAATAAGATCAGCTGAAACCCCAGCTTTCCACCGCTTGTCGTACGTGCCGTATGCCGCAAACACGGCGGGCATGAACCGGGTGCTGAAAGCGTTTGAGGTTTGGAGGTCCAACCGGTAACGGTCTCCTTCCGTGGGGTTCTGGGTGTAGGCCGACCACCAAGCCCCAATTTCGAGCGGCCCTGCCAGGACAAATCCGGAACCGAGGAAGTACCCTGCACCCTTTACGAACCGCCACTGTGGGAGGCCCATGATGGAGTCGGTCATTTCAAAAATGCCGGTTTCGACATCCAGCAGGGGCACCGTTCGCATCTGACTCCACTCGGCATCCGATCGTTTGATGGCGAGGGAATCATAGGTCATTCTGCGGCCTTTAGCAAGGGAAGTATCCTGCGCTGCGTTGGACCAACGCTGATCGGTGATGGAGCTCGTGCGGCGGAGGTATGCTCCAAATGTCCGATCGGCAATGCTCATATCGAACACCATGGAATCGGAATTCAGCATCCACCGGTTTTCGTCGTTTCCGCCGGGGACCAGCCGGTAGGATTGGGTCCATTCCATCCCTCGGACAAAATTGATATTGGCCGCAGGGCTCAACTGCGCTTTTACCCGAGCGAGGGCGAGGGTCAAGGTGTCCACCCAGAGTTCGCCTTCAAATGTCATTTCTCCCTTTCTGCGCGGCATAAAGGCCATATGAAAGGTGCTGCGCCCCGCGCATTCCAACGTGTCGAGGATGTAAAATCGGTAGTGCGCATTCGCTCGGTCATGCAGCGGTGAGGTGAACACCCGGTCCAACATCAATAGCTGGTTTTCATAAAGGTTGATTTCCGGAAACCGGCCATTCATGGAAGCTGCAGAAAGATCTCCGCCTGAGCCGAAATCACCGCTGACCTGGGTGGCGAGGACATTCGATTTTTTGCGTTTGGGCTGCGACTGCCATTCCTCCTCAGCGATGATTTCTCCGAACATGATGGGCAAGGCACTCCGCTCGTCGTTGTGGTGCATGTAATCGAATACGAACCCAAACGCCCCCCAATACCAGGCATTGGCTTGGTCTTCATTGATGTCATTAAAGTCCACTTCGATGCGGCTGTGAATGCGCTGCCAACCAGCGGGTAAGGCGGCGGGGTTGTTCGTGGGCTTGGCGTCGATGATGCGTTGAATCAGTGGCTTTGCTGGGTTTACCTCCTTGCGGTTGGGGCGCACCTCTGCTGCTCCGAGGTCAAATGCCTTGGGTTCGAGGCTGACATTGATCTGCTGCGAAATGCCGCGCACCAGAGCGAAGGATTGGGTAGCGTAACCCACGAACGTTACGGAAAGACGGCCCGGTCGGTCTTCTGTTGCGATGGAATACACACCTTGCTCATTCGTCATCGTGCCGATTCCTCCCGCCCCGAGTACCACGTTCACGTATGGCAGCGCTTCACCGGTCAGAGCATCGAACACCCGTCCATGTACCTCGGTGGTCTGCGCCGTTCCTCCAGCGAAGGCAAGTGCCACAAAAGCAAAGGCCAAGACCATGCGGCGAGCAGCATCATGCATCAGTTCGGGTGCGGTAGACGCGTTTGGCGATGAGGATGCTGAATTCGTAAAGCACAAGTACCGGCAAGGAGACCAAAACTTGGCTGGTGACATCCGGCGGCGTGATCAACGCGGACAAAACAAGGATGGCGACAAGTGCATGCCGGCGATACGTTTTTAGCAGATTGGGTGTTAGCAGCCCCGCTCGGCTCAGGAAGTACACCACCACCGGCAACTGAAACACGATTCCCGAAGCCAGGGTGATTGACGCCACAGTCTTCATGTAGGACATCACAGAAATCCGCGATTGGACATCCCCCAATTCATAGTTGCCCAAGAATTGCAATGACAGGGGTGCGATGACATAGTAGCCGAAAGCAACGCCCATAAAAAACAAGATGGAAGAGCTGAAGCCAATCCCACGTGCCGACTGCCTTTCACTTGCTTTGAGAGCAGGCCGAACGAACAGCCAACCTTGCCAAAACACCAAAGGGAAGGCCACGATGAACCCGGCAATGGCCGACACCAAGATGTGGGTGGTAAAATTGCCCAGCATGGTCGTGTTGATCAACTCGTAATTGATGCTGTCGACGCACAAGGCCTCACCGGCCCCGACCCATTCCGAAAGCTGACACCATGCACGGAAGGTAACAAAGTCCACATGGCGTGGCCCAAACAGCACCACGTCAAACAACCAGTCTTTAGCCAAGAACAATCCGATGCCTCCGGACACCACGAAAAAAGCGGCGTAGAAGAGGCGCTTGCGTAATTCTTCCAAATGATCCAGGAAACCCATTTCGACATCCTGGGTAGGTTGGTCGTCTAGTTGGTCCAGTGGCATGGGACAAAATTAGCCTTAAATGATGCCTTCTTTGATGAGGTCATGCAGGTGAACCATGCCGGCGTATTGGCCGTTTTGGGTCACCATAATCTGCGAAATGGCGTGTTGCTCCAAGACCTGCAACGCATGCACAGCGAGGTGCTCAGATTCCAGTGTTTTCGGTTCCAATGACATCAGGTCCGAAGCGGTTGTCTGCGCTTGCTGAGATGCTTCAAGGTGACGGCGTAGATCGCCGTCGGTGATAATGCCAACGATGCGTCCTGCATCGAGAACGGCGGTAGCACCGCATCGCCCTTGGCTCATTTGGAGGACCACCTCCGCTAATGGCGAGTCCGGCCGCACTTGCGGCGCACGGGCGGGATCGAGCAGGTCGCCAATGCGCGTATACAATCGCTTGCCCAATGCTCCACCCGGGTGCATTTCTGCGAAGTCTTCCGCTTTGAACCCGCGGGCTTCCATCAAGCAGGTGGCAAGTGCGTCTCCCATGGCCATCTGAGCTGCTGTGCTTGAGGTGGGAGCCAAATCCAGTGGACAGGCTTCTTTCGAAACCGTCGTGTCGAGGATGTAATCGGCGTGCTGGGCAAGGTGCGAGGTTCGATTGCCAACCATGCCGATCAAAGGAATCGAACGGCTCTTGATGAGGGGCGTAAGGGCTTTGATTTCGGGGGAATTTCCACTTTTGGAAATGCACAGCACCACATCATCGCCCCGAATCAATCCAAGGTCACCGTGGATGGCGTCTGCGGCGTGCATGAACACCGCTGGAGTTCCGGTGGAATTGAACGTCGCGACAAGTTTCTGTGCGATGATGGCGCTTTTGCCGATGCCTGTCATGATGACCCGACCTTCCAATTTCAGAATGAGTCGACCGATGGATTCGAAGGATTCGTCCAACTGGTCCACCAATTGCGCAATGGCTTGGCTCTCGAGTTTGAGGGTGCGGGTTGCCCGTTCTATCCAGTTCATGACGTGCCAGAGTAAAAATCCGTGAATTTCGGCTCGCCTCTCGTGGATTTCACGTCGAGCGAGCGCCAAATTACCTTATCTTTAGTTAGCGCAAAGCTACGCTTTTCGCCCGGCTTCGGCCGGAACCAAACGTCTGATTGATGAGTACCGTAGAACTGACGCCCGGCAAGGCGCTCAAGCATTTTTTTGGATTCGATGAGTTCAAAGGGGAGCAGGAGCAAGTGGTGGAGTGCGTCTTAGCGGGAAGCGATGCTTTTGTGATCATGCCGACGGGCGGCGGAAAGTCGCTTTGCTACCAATTGCCGGCGTTGATGTTGGAGGGAACAGCCATTGTTGTGTCTCCGTTGATTGCGTTAATGAAAAACCAGGTGGATGCCATTCGAGGGCACCACGAGGTGGATTCCATCGCCCACTTCCTCAATTCAAGTTTGTCCAAAGCGGAGGCCGCTCAAGTGCGAGAGGATGTGAGTACGGGTTTGACCAAGTTGCTTTATGTCGCACCGGAAAGCCTGACCAAGGAGGACAACATCAATTTCTTGCGGAGTGTGCGGATCAGCTTTGTCGCAGTGGACGAAGCGCATTGCATTTCCGAGTGGGGTCACGACTTCCGTCCAGAATACCGCCGCATTCGAACCATTGTGAACCAGATCGCTGAAGTTCCGATCATCGCCTTGACTGCGACAGCAACGCCCAAAGTCCAAGCGGACATCCAGAAAAACTTGGGCATGAAGGATGCACGGCTATTCAAGGCTTCGTTCAACCGCGAAAACCTGTTTTACGAGATACGGCCTAAGAAGGACGCATTGAAACAGATTGTCCGCCATGCCAAGACGCATGTCGGTAAGAGCGGCATTGTTTATTGCTTGAGTCGGAAGAAGGTTGAAGAAATTGCAGAGGTGCTGCGTGTGAACGGCATCAAGGCCCTCGGGTACCATGCGGGCATGGATGCGAGCCAACGCAGCCGCATCCAAGATCAATTTCTGATGCAGGACGTAGATGTCATTGTTGCGACCATTGCATTTGGCATGGGCATTGACAAACCAGACGTCCGGTATGTGATCCATTATGACATGCCCAAATCCTTGGAGAGTTACTACCAGGAGACGGGTCGCGCTGGACGGGACGGTGGTGAAGGCCATTGCATCGCTTTCTACAGCCACAGGGACATCGAAAAATTGGAAAAGTTCTTGCAAGGCAAGCCGCTCGCTGAACAGGAGATTGGCGCTCAATTGCTGCAGGAGGTGATGGCTTATGCTGAGACTTCCATGAGCCGCCGAAAGTTTTTGCTCCACTACTTCGGAGAGGAATACGATGAAGTCAACGGCCCCGGAGCTCAGAATTGCGATAACATGGCGAATCCGCCCAAGTTGCGGGACGGCCAAGAAGAGGTGCATCTCATATTGAGCGCAGTCCTCGAACACAAGCAATCGTTCCGTGCGCCATTCTATACCGGCATGCTTTGCGGCCAGGAGAACCGGGAAATTCAAGATTATAAAGGAACAACCAGTCCGTTCTGGAAACGAGGCGTGGAACACGATGAAAAGCATTGGAATGGAATCATTCGACAAATGCTGGTCCTCGGATTTTTGCGCAAGGAGGTAGAGACCTTTGGCGTTTTGAAGATCACAGAGCGGGGCATGGAATTCTTGACCGACCCGAGCCCTGTGATGGTCGCAGAGGAACGGGACTACTCCGATGTCGATGCTATGGACAGCATGAGCCAGACGCGCTCAAGTCAAGGCGGGGCCACCGATGCAAAATTGCGCGACATGCTGAAGGCCTTGCGCAAAGAAGTGGCGGATGCGGAATCGCTGCCTCCCTACGTCATTTTCCAAGATGTCAGTTTGGATGAGATGGCCATTCATTATCCCCTCGACGAAGACGAATTGTTGCGCATTACCGGGGTAGGTTCCGGAAAGGCCAAGAAATACGGAACGCCGTTCTTGAAGTTGATTGCAGATTATGTCAAGGAGGAAGGCATCGAAAGGGCAGAGGATTTATTGGTGCGTTCAACCAGCGCGCGTTCTTCATCCAAGGTCCACATCATTCAGCGCATCGATCGTCAGATTGAATTATCCGACATCGCAAGGGACTTGAACTTGACCCTCGAGGATGTGCTAAACGAAATCGAGAATATTGTTTCAGCGGGTACCAAAGTGAACCTGGACTACATCATCAACAAGAGCTTGGATGAGGAGAGCCTAGAGGAGTTGTTTGACTTCCTCAAGGAAAGCGAGGATGAAGGGTCGGAGGAATTGATGGCCGAGTGGAACGATGTCTACAGTGAAGAAGAGCTTCGAATGGCTCGGATCAAGTTTTTAAGCGAATTCGCCAACTGAAGTTGTTACGGATTCAGGTCGTTCCAGGACCGAAGGATCAATCGACCTGCGGCGAAGAGCATGAATACGCCGAATACCAACCGGACCACAGAGGGGTTGATACGGAGGGACCATTTGCTCCCCATCCATGCGCCCAAAACAAATGTGACAGCTAAGACTCCCGCGTATTCCAATTGAATTTGGCCCGCTTTGTAGTAGCTGATTACCGCTAGGATGCCGATGGGAGGAATCATCATCGCCAGCGACGTGCCTTGAGCCATGTGCTGGCTCAGTCCCAATCCGAAAACCAAAGCAGGAACGATGATCATGCCGCCGCCAATTCCGACAAAACCACTGGCGATACCAGCGAGCAATCCGATGCAGAGCAACAAAAGAAGGGTTTGCATATCCATGGCTTAAAAATCGAGTTGGAGGCTCAGGTTGAAAACACGGTCCTGCCAACGACCATCGTCCACACCCCAGCTCCAATCGGCGCGCAGCCAGTACCCCAACACTTTACCGCGTAATCCGAAGCCGGTGCCCCAGATTACGGGCTCCCGGTTGTTATCGATGGTAACCGTGATGGGGTTTTGCGTTACAGTGACCTGGTTGAAGGTGTTGGCGTTGTCATAGGGGTGTTTACCGTTCCAGGCTGAACCCACGTCAAAGAACCCCACGCATTGGAGGGTTTGCAGCAATTCAGTGTCCACGGGTCGCGAGCTCAGGGTGCTCCAAATCGGAACACGCAATTCGCTGTTGAAGAGGGCCATATGGGAGCCGTTTCGCGCGTTGGCGTTGAATCCGCGCAACGGTGCGAGGCGCGTTTGGTAGGCGTAATTGATGCTCGGATCAATGGGCGACTCCGCATTGGCGATGAGCGACAAGGTGTTGTCAACGCCGCCAACCATGTGCAGCAACCGCTGCTCGCCGATGGACCAATCCGCAGCGATTCGATTGGCCCAGATTACATTGCGCCACAGCGGCTTGTACGTTCGGGCATCGAACCCCACGGTTCCGAAAGTGGATGCAGACGCAGCTGGGTTGACGTAATATTCTGCCCAAATCCGGTAACGTACGCCTTCAGGGATGTTGATCATCCGCTCGCGTGTATTATCAAAGACGTAGGCAATCAAGGCACCAGCTTGGCCAGCAAATTCAGTCGGTTTGGTCAAATTGAAGGCATCCGTTGATAAGGGGGTGACACGGTCGAGCCGGTAAACCCCTTGCAGACGCAAGCTGCGGACTTCATCGAAAGCGTACTTCCATTGGCGTCGGAGCATGTGGATGTGGGTCCGAACGAAGGTTTGGTTGTTTTCAATGCCTTGGGTGACGCCTTGCCGTTCGATCATCCAGGCCTTATCCCACCGACCTGTCAGGTCGGAATAAGCAAAAAGGTACCGGCTGTTTTCGAGGGAACCGGCCAATCGAAAACCCGCTGTAAATCGGCGATTTTCAAACAAATCAGTGGCTGATATTTTCGACAATCCGCCGAGCCCCGGCTGCACAGCGATGTTGCCGCTATAGGCTTGGTAAAACGTGGAGCCAAATGAATTGTCGAGTTGACCCGTAATCGATTCGATGGCATAATTCAGTCGGTAGTTTCTGGGCTTGGGCAATTTGAACGGAATCCAATCCGTCAATGGTCCATCGTCCGCTGCTCGCTCTTCAGTGCTTGCCGCTTCGCCTTCACCCGTGCTTGACCAGGGGCCAAAGGTGTACTTACGAAAATCCGCTTCGGTTGGCCCTGGAATCCACGCCCAATCCAGCTGGACATCAGATGCTTCCAGCGCATCGGCGCTGCCTGGGGTGACATTCTGCCAATCCTCCTTGTTTTCGCTCCATTCTACCCAAAACGGATGCCCGGTCAGTTGATGGGCAAACCCGGCGCTTTTGCGGGAGGGAATCCACTGAAATTGCTCCACAGGCTGGTCCAATTTTGCGGCCAAACGTTGTTGCGTGAACCACCGGTAATGGATGGTGGTATCAATAAAAGCAATTGCACTGTCCTGCCAGGAAGTCCAGCGCTCTTGTGAGCCATCTTCCAATTCCACCAAGAAGGTAACGTGGTCATCGGGTTGGACTTGAGGGAAGCGCTCATCCCGCTGCGGGGTTTGAACCCAATGAATGAGCTGGGGGACTTCGTCTGTCCACTGCAAAGCGAACAAATCGTGGTTGTGATCAACCGGCTCCCCCAAAACGAATGGGGAATTCAAATCCGCAGCTGGGCGATTGGAGGCAAACCAAATGGTTTGTCCATCTTCGCTGAAAATCGGATCGAGGTCATCGTAAGGGTCGCTCCACAGGGCGGTGTGATTGTTTCCAAGGACTTGGTACTGATACAAGTCGGATTGCCCGTCTTTCACCCCGCTCCAGACCATGGACATGCCATCAGGCGCGTATGCCATAGCCAAGATTTTATCGATGCGGAACACTTCTTTTTCCACCGCTTGAAACGATGTCAGGTCCACGGAGTAAATCAAATTCCGTGAGCCTTGTTCCAGGGCATAGGTGAGCACGTTGCCATTTGGGTGCCACGCCATGGCAGGAAGCGTGCGGTCTTGAATGCGATCGATTTTGTGGCCATGGCGTCCGACGCGGCGCATTTCGCCGGTGTTGCGGTCGCCCACCCAAACCTCCAATTGACCCCGTTCGTCCCGGGCCCAAGCATACCGGTTGCCGTCGGGATGTACTGTCAGGGCTCTGAAATCAACGTGTGGTCGGATGGGCAAGTCGAGTGCTCCGGAATTTTGGCGTGCCTGTCGCCGATCCTTTCGGGTCGCCAAAGGGGGAAAGGTTTCCGCGGGTCCGGCCGCGTCCATGTGGTAGCGATTCGCTTCTTCCAGCAACAAGGCGAGATCCATGCCGGTGGCGTACTGCAGTCCTTTTTCGAGGTTGCTGGAAACGCGCACCATGTAGAGGGCATTGGCGATGACGGCTTCCCCGAACACATCCGCGATGTACTTCCATACCCCGTGGCCAACCCAGCGGGCTTCTTCTCCGGTGGTGCGGTGGGCATGGATGATTTCTCCGCAACGCGCAGCGTCCCAGACGTGCATAGCTGCTTCAGCGGACCAAGGTTGAGCGACGTAGCTGTGCAGGCCGGCCGTGAACCATTCCGGAAATGAGATGCCTGTGGTCGATGAACGCAAAGCCTCTTGCCAGTTGCCGCCGTAGAGGATTTGATTGAACAGCAGGCTAGAAAGGCTTCGCTTGATGTCCTGTTCGGTGTGTTCCCAGATGCCGTCGGCATAGACGAAGAGCTTGGATCCTACAAGGGTTGCGGTACCACCGATGTTTTGAGTATTCAATTGGCCACTTCCGATGTTGGATTGGCGGAATTCTGCCTGCTTGTTGTAAACCAACACTTGGACGGTTCCGTCGATGGTGCGGTCGTACAGGCCTTCAACCGCTTCAACCCAACCTTTGATTTCCGAAGTGATTCGGTTCGCGTAGGATTTCCCCCCTTGGTAGTAGTAGACCTCTGCTCGCGCGGTCGGAAGGTATTGCCATTCGAAGGTCCGGTGTTGAACGCGGTTTTTGCCAAATTCCATGTTCGACCCATCGTAGAATTGGCCCCATCCAATGGAAACCGCACAACCCATGAGCGCACATGAAATGAACCGTATGAAATAGCTTTGCCGCAGCATTCCATTCGAAGTTACACCGAGATGATAGAACTCCACACCTTCACCTTCAACCCGTTTTCAGAGCAGACGTACCTCATAGACCACGGAAACGGAGAGGCGACGGTGGTTGACCCGGGAATGAGCAATCCTTTCGAACGTGAGGCATTTGCAATTTTTTGCGCTGAGCGGTCGTTGAAGCCGGTGCAATGCGTGCTCACCCATGCCCACTTGGATCATGTTCTGGGAGCAGGATGGGTGCACGAGAAGTGGGGGTTGAAACCGCGTCTGCATCCCGTGGATTATCCGACCTACAATCAAGCCCCGCGGTCTGCGGCGGTATATGGCGTCCCCATGGATCCGTTGCCTCCACTGGGGCCGGCATTGGAAACCGACGAATCCATTCATTGCGGAAAGGCGGAATTGGAGATCCGTTTTACGCCAGGACACGCACCGGGCCATGTGGTTTTTGTTTACGCCGCGGGCCAATGGGTCATCGGCGGGGACGTGTTGTTTCAACGCAGCATCGGACGAACGGACCTCCCTGGCAGCCATGCACCGGATTTGGTCACCAGCATCGAAGAGCAGTTGTTCACGTTACCGGACGCGTTCGAAGTATGGCCCGGGCATGGACCTTCTACCACGATTGGAGCAGAAAAAGCGGCGAATCCATTTGTCAACGCCGCAGGCACCGGCATGCTACAAGCAGAATAGCGCAGCGGTCGTTAGCCCAGTTCAGGGGTGTCGAGGCGGATGTTCCGCTTTTCAGCTTCGGCATCGAGGTTGACGAGTTCGAAGGAGAAGGATGTTCCCTTGTTCAATGCGGATTGAACTTGAATGGACTGGCCGTGGGCTTCGATGATGTGCTTGACGATTGCCAGACCCAGTCCGGAGCCCCCGGCATGTCGGGAGCGGCTTTTGTCGACGCGGTAGAAGCGCTCGTAAATGCGATTGAGGTCTTCCTCGGAGATTCCAATGCCGTTGTCTTCGACGGTGATCCGGACGGTCTCGCCTTTGGTCTGAACGCGCAGGATGCTGTGGCCACCTTCCTGGCCGTAGTGGATGGAATTGACGAGAAGGTTGGTGAGGACTTGGCGGATTTGGACGGGGCCGCAGAGGACGTGCAGGCTTTCCATTCCGGATTCAGGAAGCTCAAGCCGCACATCGATGCCCATTTTTTGCGCCTTGGATTCAACGCCTTCGATCGCCTCCTTGCACGTCTCGATGATGTTACACGGCGCGAGGGTGAGGGCTAGGCTGTCCGACTCCAACTTGGTGATGGTGTCGAGGTCTTCAATCAACTCCGTCATTCGGCTGACGTTGTTGTCGGCTTTTTCCAAAAACCTTCGCACCAGCTCTTCGTCCTTCAGGTCGGATTCGATGAGTGTGAGGATAAAGCCTTGGATGTTGAAGAGGGGTGTTTTGAGTTCGTGGGCCAGGTTGCCGATGAATTCCTTGCGGAACGAATCCTTGGCCTTGAGCGACTTGATGTCGGCAATTTGATTGTTGGCCCATGTCAGGATGTCGTCCAGAGACTGCTGTTCGAGCCGAACCTCTTCCTCATTGGATCCTTGCGAGATGGCATCAGATAGGTCCTTTACTCGGCGCTGGAGAAGTTTTTCCACGGACCATTCAATGATGAGTGTGCTCGCCGTTTCCGTGAGCAATGCCGCGAGAATGGCCAATGCCCAAAGGTGCATGGCGTCCAATGCCCGCAACAGCAAAAGGGTGGCTACACCGGCCAATGCGGCAAGCAGTGGCGATGTTTTTTTCGCCAGTTCACGGGGGGTCGAATCCGGGCTCACTTGCCAAATTTATACCCGACACCTTTTACTGTGGTGAACAGGTCATCTCCGAGTTTGCTTCGGAGCTTGCGAATGTGCACATCAATGGTGCGGTCGCCTACCACGACGTCGTTGCCCCAGACTGCAGAGAGGATGGCTTCCCGGGTGAAAACCTTGCCGGGCTCTGACCAAAGCAGGTTGAGCAATTCAAATTCTTTCTTGGGCAAGGTGAGCTCTTTTCCCTGCTGCAACACGGTGAAGCGATCGAGATCAATGGCAACACCGAATCGCTCATCTGGCAGGGTGCTCTTGCTCGAACCAGACCGCCGCAACAAAGCTTTGACGCGGCTCACGAGTACTTTGGGCTTGACCGGTTTGGTGATGTAATCGTCGCCCCCGGCATCGAATCCAGCTACTTGGCTGTAATCCTCGCCGCGGGCCGTGAGGAAGGCGATGGTGGTGTGGGAGAGCTTGGCGTCCGAACGGATGATGTTGCAGACTTCCATTCCATCCATTTCCGGCATCATCACATCGAGGATGATGAGGTCCGGGTTGACGGTGCGCGCCATGTCAATGCCTTGCTTGCCGTTTTCAGCGGTGAACACGTCGTACCCTTCCTGGCGCAAGTTGTATCCAATCAACTCGAGGATGTCCGGCTCGTCGTCTACCAGAAGGATTTTCTTGTTCATGTCGATGGTTCAGGACCTAAAGGTGTTACCCATTCCGTTCCTCACTGTAAACCCAATGTAAAGGAATTGTGACTGATTGTTAGTCCTTAACGCGGCTGAAGCGCAAGGCTTTGAGCATCCATCGAGGCAGCGGCTCGTCTGCTCCTCGCTTCTGAACGTCCAAGAAAAGCCCCCATTTTTCGATGATCGGGACTTTGTACACTTCAATCATTTCGAGCCAGCATTCGTCCGGGTCGTCGATGTACGTGCAGTGCACCTTGGTCTCGCCCATTCCGATGGCATCCGCAGTATCGCAGCGGAAGCCAAAGCCCTCCTGATCGAGCGCAGTGCCCAAATCCGCCATGCCGCGAACATCAAATCCGAGGTGGGCAAAACCGATGTCGCACCAAATGCGGTCCTTGAAAATGAAGGTCCCCACGCGGTCGAGCGCTTGAACCAATTCGATGTAGGTGCGCCCCGTTAGCTGGCCGAAGCCGCCTGCTCCAGGTGCGGATTGGGTCAAGCGGACCCGACGGAATGACTCGGCCCCGTGGGGCATACCGTCCCAATCGGCTTGCGTCCCTGTTGCATCGTGGAGCACTTGGTCAAACCCCAGCACGTCCGCGTAAAGTTTTAGTGCAGCTTTCATGTCTGAAACCCCGATGGTGCAGCCCATGACGCCTCCTGAAGGATGTCCATTGTTTTCGAACCAATCATCGGCTTCGAGCACTTGGAAACGGTTGCCGTCGGGATCTTTCAGGTAAAAGGTTGAAGCCCCCCAAGGCGTTTTGCGCAGCTTTGTGTCGCATGCATCTCCGGCCAAGGCCATAGCGTGGGCATGCATCTTTTCAATGTCCCGGGTTTTCATTTGGACCGTGGTGATGCCGAGGTCCCCTGGAGCAATTTCCCACCGAGCCGGCACCGGATCAAACGAGTCGGCACGCAGCACCTCAAAAGCGCACCCACCCTGCAAGTTCATGACCATGCTCGCGCGTTTGGTGATGGTTTCACCGCGGGTGTGGCTGTCCATCAATGGGGCCGCTTGGATGGAATCAAAAAAAGGGATATCCATGCCGAACAGCCGCCGGAAAAACTTCAAGGAGTGGTCCATGTCCGAGGTCGCAACACCGATGTGCTGCATGCCTTGGATGCGGTAATCAAGTGAGGATTTGCTCATGCGTTGAGGTGGGTTTTAATGGCTGTGATGTAGGCTGACCAAGCCGCTTTTTGGGTGGGATCAGCGTAGACTTTTTGCGCATTGCGTCTGCCGATCCAATCGAGGTAATGACCGTACCACCACCCGGCAAATCGGCTGCCGATTAGGGTGAAGATGTACGCTACAACGACGGGCCAGCCTCCCCATTCCCCGCTTGCCAACCACGCCAACGGCCAGGCTAGAAGAAAGAAATAAAGAGGGAACAAAAACATGCCCGCCGTTACTTTGAAGGTGCTTGAAAAGCAGGGGTCTTTTACCCGCTTGTCGGCTTGTGCTCCTATGTATTTTGAAAATGGGTAAGCACATGCTCCACCAATGGCTGCAAGCGGAGCGAGTGGCCAAAACCACCACGGAATGCGGCGCAGTTTTTCAGGACCATGCCCGAGGTCTTCGGGACGGGCCGTTGCCATGACGCCTTCTGTTATCACATCCGCATGGGCTTTTGCAATCGCTGCGAGGGCGTCTTCTCCAAACGTTTGGAAGCCTCGAATCTCGTCACGTGTGGACACCCAATCTTCCGCTTCGGTCGTTCGCATGGCTTGCACATAGGGGAGCAAGGCATCGTAATGCGACTCGGGCTGAATGTTGACAATCAACTCATCCATGGCCTCCTTGATCCGCTCCAACAGGCGACCGGGAGGGATTTCCCCGGTTTCCGAATCGATGAGGTCATCAAATGGCACGGGTGTGCCGATTCGGTAACTCAACCGCCGCCGTAGATCGGTCATCTGCTCATAATCGATGCCAACGGGCACCAATTTCAAACGCTTGGCATTCGGACCTAATTTCAATGCACTGTTGACCATGTCCACGACGCCACGACGTAAGGGACGCAGGGTCTTGACCGCTCGGTGGTTGCCCTCTGGAAATAGGCCGACCGTGGCTCCGATTTTTAACCGCTCGGCACAGATTTCAAAAATGCGCTGGTTTCGTTCCCGTGCATCGGATAGTTTGTCGCGTTGCCGGTAGATTGGCATTTGGTTGAAGGCAAACAGCAGTGCACGCGCTGTCTTTTGGTAAAACACATCCGCACGGGTCAGAAAGTGAATCTGGTTGGGGCTGAGCATGGCGCTCTGGACAATGGCGTCCATCAATCCATTCTGATGATTGCCCACAATGATGGTGGCTTCATGCGGCTCAGGAAGGTTTTCCAACCCTTCCACACGTTCAATGCGATGAAACCGATTGACCCCTGATTGAACCAGATGCACGGCCGTTCCGTAGCCGGCATGGCGCCGCTGGATCGGCGGCTCAACAAATGCTTTGTCTCTTTTTTTCGCCACAGCAGATGATTCTTAGTCTCGGAGTTGGGCTCCGGTCGCCTGCACAATGCCTTCGAGAATGCGCTGGATGCTCTGTTCAATGCGCTTTTCATTCAAGGTTTGCTCCTCATCTTGCAAGACCAAGGAAACCGCGTATGAGACCTGACCAGGCTCCAGGTTTTTGCCTTCGTAAACATCAAACAGGCCGACGCGCTTCAAAAGTTTTTTCTCCGCTTTCATGGCGGCATCGCGAATGGCACCGAACGAGGTGCCTTCCTCAAGAATCAAGGAAAGGTCGCGGCGAACGGACGGAAACTTGGCGAGTTCTTTGGCCTTGACGCGTGATCGGCTGGAGATTTTGGTCAACGGCTTCACCGCCAAGTCGGCCCAAAAGACGTCTTGCTTGACCCCGTGGCTGCGTAAAACCGAAGAGCGGACCTTGCCCATGCGGCCGATGACCTGGCCTTGGCAGCTCAGTTCGAGGCCCTCGCTATTCAAGGATGTTTGAAGGGGGGAATCCTTTACCGCGCTTGATGAAATGCCCAACGAAGCGAGCAAGTTGTAGATTTCATTTTTCAGTGCATATGCGTCGACTTCACCCGAGGCGTTGTTCCAATTTTCGGTTGCGGAGGCGCCGGTCATGAACACTGCGAGCCGTTCCGTTTCTTCATACCGCTGCGCTGCGTTTTCCGATTCAGCATCGGCGTCTTGGCGGTGCTGGTACACCTTGCCCAGTTCAAAAAGGCGCAAGTTGGGGCGCTGGTGATTCGTGTTCCGAACAATTGCTTCCAATCCCTGGAAAAGCAGCGATTGGCGCATCACACCTAAATCTGAACTCAAGGGATTCATGAGCGCGATTTGGCGAGAAAGGTCCCAGCCGTCTTCGCCGTCTTGGCCCAGGTCCTGGGTGTAACTGGCACGCGTCATGCTGTTGTTCATCATTTCCTGAAAGCCGCGGCTCACTAGGAAATTCGAGACCTGTAACCGGAATCCTTCGGCGGGCACACCGGCTTGGTGCGCGGCGGTGGAAATGAGCCGTTCAGGCAATGGGATTTTGTCGAATCCGTAGATGCGCAGGATTTCCTCAACGACATCCGCGGGCCGTGTTACATCGTGCCGGTAAGCCGGTACGTTCACCACCAAGGCTACGCCGTTGTCACTCAAGGCGGTGATGTCGAGGTCCTTGAGAATGGCGTGAACCGCTTCCTTTTCCAATGAAATTCCAATCAACCGATGCAGCTGATCCCACTCCATGGTGATGGTTTGTCCTGCAGGCAAATCTCCTGCTGTTGCCTCGTTCATGGCAGTGGCTGTTCCTCCCGACCATTCCGCGATGAGTGCCGCGGCACGGGCGAGTGCCGTTTCAATCATTTCAGGATCAACGCCCCGTTCAAACCGGAACGATGCATCGGTAGACAAACCGTGGCGCTTGGCCATTTTTCGCGTCACAACCGGATTGAAATAGGCCGATTCCAAAAAGACTCGGGTGGTCGAATCGGAAACCCCGCTCGTGTCACCACCGAACACTCCGGCCAAGCACATCGGCTTGGTGGCATCTGCGATGACCTGGTCTTCTGGATGCAAGGTGCGTTCTTCTCCGTCCAGCGTCGTCAACGTCTCGCCGCTACGTGGGTGCCGAACCACGAC
Source organism: bacterium (assembly GCA_029979565.1). Lineage (GTDB taxonomy): Bacteria > Bacteroidota > Bacteroidia > Flavobacteriales_D > Sanyastnellaceae > UA16. The sequence goes on along the minus strand of JAPOHG010000001.1, from coordinate 72,849 downwards.
GGTGTTGCCTTCAATGGCGTCGGCATCAAAGGCATGCAAGGGCTGGCCCAATTCGTGCAAGACGTAATTGGTCGCATCGACGACGTTGTTTTGCGGGTTGACTCCGATGGCACGAAGGCGCTTTTGAATCGAATCTGGAGACGGTCCAATGCGAACGCCCTCGATCAACAGGCCCAAATACCGAGGGCAGCCGTCGCCGGATTCAATGGACAGATCGATGGGTCCTTGAGCGGTGAGCAGTGGCGCAGTGGCAGGCACGTTGACCGTGCCCACGGCCTCTTGAATTCCTTCCACGGTCCCATTAAGTAACCCAGCCCGGAGGTCCCGAGCGACTCCGTAATGGCTCATGCCGTCGGTGCGGTTGGGGGTCAGACCAATTTCCAATACCGCGTCGGATTCCAAGTTGTAGACCGAAGCCACGGGCGTTCCCGGAGTCCATTTTTCATCCAATTCAATGATGCCTTCATGGGATTGACCAACGCCAATTTCATCTTCTGCGCAGATCATGCCCATGCTCACTTCTCCGCGGATCTTGCCTTTCTTGATTTTGAAGGACTCGCCATTCACGGGATGCAATTCAGTGCCAACGGTCGCGACGACCACCCGCAGTCCCTGTCGGGCATTCTTGGCTCCGCATACAATGGCCAGGGGCTCATCTTCACCGATGTTGACTTCGCACACTTGCAGCCGGTCTGCATTCGGATGGGGTCCGCACGCCGTGATTTCACCAACGACCAACCCGCTCAATCCGCCCGGGATGCTCTCGACCAACTCGGTGCCTTCTACCTCCAGTCCCGTCGCGGTGAGTACAGCTGCGGCATCTTCCACAGAAGTGGCGGTCGGAAGCAGGTCGGTGAGCCAATTGAAGGAGATTTTCATCGGTACGGATTTGGTGTGCACAAAGTTAGCAGGAGCGGCGGTGCTGACCATGGCATTGCCCCTTCTTTTGACAGAATCCAGCGCAAAAGTATTCGGCCAAAAAAGAAAGTTGAGTACCTTCGCCGTCCCGAATGCGATGCGTCCGGGAATCGGGATGTAGCTCAGTTGGTAGAGTACGCGTCTGGGGGACGTGTGGTCGCTGGTTCAAGTCCAGTCATCCCGACACCAAGACCCGGGGCGTTGGCCTCGGGTTTTTTGCACCGTGCAACCGCCGATCATGGATTACGCTTTCGAAAAAGACTGGATCAAACTGGAGCGCCTCATGGAGGAGCGCTTCGGCGAACCTCCGGATCTGACGACCATGATTTTTACCGTGGGCCTCCAGGAATGCGGGCAGGGATTCAAGCGGTTCAAGAAGGACGAAAAGATGGAGGTGATGCACGTTGGGGTGTGCACGTTGTTGGAGCCGCTGGGCTTTTACAAGGCGTTGGGCACCGATGAAGACGGATGGCCCCATTTCGAGCGCACGGCTGAAATCCCTGCGGTTTCCAAACAGGAGCAAGAATTGTTGATGAAGCGGGCCTTGGTGGAGTACTTCGCCGCTTGGATTGCCGGAGAATGAATGCGTTTACTCGATGTAAACGGTCGCCTCGTTCGTCTTTTCCTCCTCAATTTTAATCAGCCCGGTTCCATAGAGAGCCGCTTTGGTGGCTTCGATGTCGAGCACCGCAAAACCGGCTTGCCCTTCGACGTAAAATTCTGAGAAGTTGAAGCTGACTTGACCTGCTGCGTTGGACACCGCCGTGGTATCGAAGCGAGGCTCTCCAACAAAATCTTCATCGACAGATCCAAAGGCATACAACCGAACAGTCGCTCCCTGCACCGGTGCTCCGAGGTCATTCAAGACAACGACATTCGCAATCGTCTCCTCTACTTCATGGCAGCTGGAGAGGCTCAAAACAGCACCGAGTGCCATTGCGCCGAGGGAAAGGGAAACATTTCGCATAAGGTCGTCTAACTTTGCAGGCTTAGATTGAACTCCAAATATCTTCAAAAAGTCATGAATTTCAATAAGTCAGTGCATTATATCGCTGCGGCATTCGCAATTGTCGTGGGGTTTGGACTCTTGGGTTGCGGTGAATCTACGCCCGCTGAAGGTGAAAAGATGGAGGCAGCTGCACCCACAGTGGAGGCAGAGGAGTTGCGCCAGGTTCGCATCAAAACGGATTTCGGCGATATGGTTGTGGAGTTGTCCAACCTCACCCCGCAGCACCGCGACAACTTCATCGAACTGGTGGAGAAGGGATTCTACGACAGCTTGCTGTTTCACCGCGTTATCAATGAATTCATGATCCAAGGTGGCGACCCGGTGAGCCGCACGGCATCGCTTTCCACACCGCTCGGTTCGGGCGGACCAGGGTACCAAGTTCCCGCGGAGATCACCACGGACTTGCTCCATTTCAAAGGGGCACTGGCAGCTGCTCGCCAAGGGGACGCCTCGAACCCGGAGCGTAAGAGCTCAGGGAGTCAATTCTACCTGGTGCAAGGACGGCCCTTTTCAAAAGAAGAGATTCTGACCATTGAGGCGCGCAATTTCGGTCCAGACTTCGATACCGGGGAGCCGTTCAAGTACTCGGATGAAGCAATCGAACGTTACATGACAGATGGAGGCGTTCCATTTTTGGACAACAATTACACCGTGTTTGGATATGTGGTGGAAGGGTTGGACATCATCGATTCAGTTGCCGCCGTTCCGACGGGTGCAGGCAACCGTCCTATGAGCGATGTCCGCATGGCGATGGAGGTAATTCGATAGGATGGCACTGAAGGAACAATTGGCGCAGTGGGCCGCGGAAGTCGCGGCTGTTCAATTCAACACCGCAGAGGAGGTGGAGGCGTTTCGCATCCAATGGCTGGGGCGAAAAGGGAAAATGAAGGATGCCATGGCTGACTTTAAAGCGGCTCCGAATGAGGAAAAGCGCGAGTTGGGCAAACTGATCAACGAGTTCAAACAACAGGTTGAACAGCGGGTCGCCGAGGGGGCGTCAAGCCAAGCCCATTCTGAGGGTGATGACGCTGCGCAATTCGATTGGACGCGGCCCGATGGGGGCATTCCGGTCGGCGCCCACCATCCTTTGAGTGTGGTTAGACGGGAGATCATTGGCATCCTCGAACGCATGGGATTTGTCGTTTCTGAGGGGCCAGAAATTGAGGATGACTGGCACGTATTCAGCGGATTAAATTTTCCCGAAGAACACCCTGCTCGGGACATGCAGGACACCTTCTTTGTGGACCGAAACCCCGACATGTTGCTCCGAACGCACACATCTTCGGTGCAGGTCCGTGAAATGGAAAAGCGGGAACCGCCCATGCGCATCATCATGCCCGGTCGCGTGTTCCGCAATGAGGCCATCAGCGCGCGTGCGCACTGCATGTTCCACCAGATTGAAGGGCTTTACATCGACAAAGGCGTGTCATTTGCTGACCTGAAACAGACCCTGCTGCGATTCGCCCAGGAGTTCTTCGGGGCCGACACCAAAATCCGCCTTCGCCCTTCTTATTTCCCTTTCACAGAGCCCAGCGCTGAAGTGGATGTGTATTGGGGACTGGAGACGGAGGTCGACAAGCGGATCACCAAAGGCACGGGCTGGCTCGAAATCTTGGGCTGCGGCATGGTCGATCCTGCCGTCTTGGAAGCTTCGGGCATTGATTCGCGTGAATATTCCGGTTTTGCGTTTGGCATGGGGGTGGAGCGCATCACCATGCTCAAGTACCAAATCGGGGACTTGCGGGCGTTCTTCGAGAGCGATATGCGGTTCTTGGAGCAGTTCCAAGGGCAACGGTAGGCAATCCCTTAGATGTAAGGCAATGTCAAGGTAAGCCGCTCTTCAAGCGGGGAAACCCGTTCGATGTTGATTTTCCCAGCAAGCTTGCGCAATTGCGCATGCAGCTCATTCCAGCGCGAAGACGCCAATGCGTCTTTCCCGTAGAACAGGCCTTCAAATGCTTTGGAAGCTGCTGTATGCTGGCTATCCAATTGCAAAACCCAGTGGGATTTTGCGACGGCTTCGACCCCCAAGGCAATGGAACGGTCCTCCGTCGTGATGTCAACAAGCCCGCGAAGCAGGTTGCGCAAAACCACACGCACCTCCGGGCCAATGCTGAATTGCACGTCTTCCTCGATGTTGAACTGAATGCGGCTCTGCAAGTCAGCATCGAGTTCTTTTAAGAAAGCTTGGATGGATTGCGAGCGGGCATCTCCGTCGCCGGTTTGAATGAACTCACCGCTCGGCATCAAGCTGCTCGTCCCCAGTTCGACATCGGTGTGTACCGGGTTCGATGGATTGCTGGGCAAGCGGTCAGCGGGAACCAAGGATCGGAGGCGAATGATCCGCCTTCGCTCTTTGTGAAGAGCTGATCGGAGATGGCGTTGTTGCCTTGCATAGGCCAGGACACCGATGGCCAGGATGCCTGCAATCCAAGGCCAACCGGTTGAACGGTAGGGTGAAGACTGCGAACGTTCGAGTTCGAATGCCGCCACGTCAAACGGATCCATGACAGGAAGCACTTGCTCTTCGAATTGGCGGGTTTCACGTCCAGTCGATTGCGGTTGCTGAGCGAGGCGTTCCGTGTGGATTTCGTCCAATTCGATGAAGGCTTGTAGCGCTTCGGCGTCGTTGCCTCGGTCTTTTTCAAACAGGCCCTTTTGGCGCAGCGCTTCCGCGAGCAATGTCCAATCGCCTGCTGCGCGGGCCGACTTTATGGCTTCGTGATAGCCAATCAAAGCATCGAGGGGCCGGTGAGCGAATTGCGCGCTGTTGGCCGTCCTCATATGCGCCACCGCAAGGTGTGCCACATCCTCGGGCGGCGTCTCGTCTAAAATGGCCTGCGCCCACTCCAGGGCGGCCATGTGTAGCCCTTGCATGGATAGTACGAGGTGGATTTGCTCTCGAAATCCTTGGGCCACGGGAGGGGATAGAAATGCCGCTTCTTGTTCAAATTGGTCACGAATCGAATCCCCTGGCGCTTGCCCTTGGACCCCATCGATTTGAATGAGTGCGCTGATCCAATCGGCACGGAGGTCGTGGGCTTGTTTCGGGCATAGGCGAATGCACTCCTCATACTGAGCTCGGGCCTTCTTCCAGTAGCCGCCCGTAAACCACAGGTCGGCGAGTTTCGAATTCAATTGCGTACATCCCGGGTTCAGCTCCAATTCCCGTTGAATGAGTTCAATGGCTCGGTCTTCGAAATGCAGCTTCAACCACAAGTCGGCAGCCTGGATGACGATGCGCGTGCGCACTTCGGCCTCGCACGCCAAGAATCCAAGTTGGGCTTGTTCCAGTCCAGCCAGTGCCAAATCCGGGTTGTTACTGGCCGTATAAATCTGCGCAATCCCGACGAAGGCCCGAGCTTGCTGGCAGGGGTCGAACGTTCGTTCAATTGCGCCGCGGTACATGGACAATGCAGCCACAGGTTTCTTGAGGTTCAGCAACGAATCCCCTCGGTCGAGCATGAGATTGGCCTCCTCAATGGATGGATCGGGGCGTATCGCCGGCTCTTCAACTTCTTGTGCGAAGGATCCAACCGCCGTTGAAATCCAAACCAAAGCCACAAGGGCCACCGTCATCTTCCGTTCTTTTCTCCTCTCGACGGAGCGGTATCGGTTTGAACAAAAGACCCTGGGCATCATGGAACCAAACTACGGTCTGGGCCTACCCAGTCGTGAAAGATTGTCCCAAATTGTTCACATGTACGGGCGCATAACCGGAACCGATTGAATCAATCGTTCCAAAGCACATCAAGCACCGTATTCCCAACGGCAGCGAGGGTTTCAGTGCTGATGATGGAGAGGTTGTCGGCATGGGTATGATGGAAGGGGCCATACCCCATGGGAAGCACTTGCACTTGGTAGTGAACGATGTTGGCCGATGGAATTCCGGCGAATTCAGAAACGAATAAATTATCGTCAATGGTTTCCGGCGTGACATCACGTTTGAAATAGTCGCCGTAGCCCAACCGTTCTGCCGATGCCCACAGCCGTTTGACCACCGTTGGCGCATAGGCCATGGACGTTCCCTCCTTGTTGAAAACAGCTCCTTCGGCTCCGACCATGTCGAGGAGGATGCCGTATTTGGCGTTGTAACCGATGCGGTGTGGCTGGTTGGCCCAATACTGGCTGCCCAGGCACCAAGTCAAAGCGGAATTTTGATTCTTCTCCCCCCATTCAGGTGTGCCGTAGTCTTCCGCATCGAAAAAGACGATATCCACGCCCACGTCGAGCGTGGAATCCGCCCCGAGAATGCGGGCGACTTCCAACAACACCCCAACGCCCGATCCACCATCATTGGCCCCATCAATCGGCTCTCGCATGCGCAAGGTGTCTTTGTCAGCGAAGGGCCGCGTATCCCAATGGGCAAACAGCAAAATGCGCTCCCGATTCTCTGGGCGAAATTGACCGATGAGGTTTCGGATGCGCAGAATGGTCCCGTCGTAGGCACGCACCAAACCGGGTTGCTCGATCACATTGGCGCCATGGCGGGTTAATTCGTTGGACAGCCAATCCCCACAAGCGACGTGTTCTGGTGTGTTCGGAACGCGCGGGCCGAATGCTACCTGCTGGGCAATGTATGCGTAAGCCGAATCCGCATTGAACGCTGGAGCGTCGACGCGGGGCGTTTGAACAGCAGTCGTTTCCGATGCGGAAGAATCTGGAGTTGGGTCACCCCCGCAGCGTACGAGCAACAAGGCCATTGAGGCCAGGAAGAGCAAAGGAATTAATCGCGCTCCCATGTGCTTCCGTCTTTGCTGTCCTTGATGGAAATCCCCAATGCACTGAGGGCATTCCGAATGGCATCGGCTGTTCCCCAGTCTTTGTTGGTTTTGGCGTTGCCGCGCAATTCCACCAATAGGTCCAGCAGCGCATCGGATTCCCCCTCGCTGCCCCCGCCGTCGGCGTCGTTCTCCTGGGTCAAGCCGAGCACATCGAAAACATAGCCATGGAGCAGCTTGGTCAAGCGTTCCTTTTGCGTCGCATCAATGGCAATGCGTTCGGACGCAACGCTGTTGACGAGTTTGACGGCATCGAACAACACGCTGATCAATATTGGGGTATTGAAATCGTCGCCCATGGCTTCGCTGCACCGGGCAGATAAGGCATCTGTATCCACATCCGGATTCGGTGCATCCGAGGCTGTAGGCAACCCTTCAAGTGAAGCCATGGAACTCATCAACCGGTCCAGCCCTTTTTCGGCAGCTTGAAGCGCTTCATTGGAAAAGTCGAGGGTGGAAGCGTAGTGACCTTGAAGCATGAAAAACCGCACCGTCATGGGGGAATATCCCCGTTCAAGCAAGGCGTGATTTCCTGAAATCAATTCTTCCGGGGTGAAGCCGTTTCCTTCAGATTTGGCCATTTTGCGGCCGTTGACGGTCAGCATGTTCCCGTGCATCCAATACCGCACCGAATGCGCTTCACCTGTCGCACCAGTGTTTTGGGCGATTTCGCACTCGTGGTGAGGGAATTTCAAGTCCATTCCCCCCCCGTGGATGTCGAACTGGTTTCCGAGGTATTTGGTGCTCATGACGGAGCATTCCAAGTGCCAGCCAGGGAAGCCATCGCTCCAAGGCGAGGGCCACTTCATCAAGTGCGAGGCATCCGCCTTTTTCCAGAGGGCAAAATCCAGTGGGTCGTTTTTCTCGTCTTGTCCGTCCAGCGATCGCGTGTTGTTGAGGAGGTCGTCGATTTTGCGGCCTGAGAGGGCACCGTAATCGTGGTCTTCGTTGTACTTGCGAACGTTGAAATAGACACTGCCATTGGACTCGTATGCGTATCCGCGATCGAGGATGGCCTCGATCATTTGGATTTGCTCGACAATGTGCCCCGTGGCGCTGGGTTCAATCGAGGGCGACTTCATGTTGAAGACGCGCATCACGTCATGGAAGTCATTGGTGTATTTCTGAACGATTTCCATGGGCTCGAGGTTTTCGAGCCGGGCCTTCTTGCCGATTTTATCCTCCCCGTCATCGGAATCTCCCGTCAAATGCCCGACGTCCGTGATGTTGCGAACATACCGCACTTCGTACCCCAAAAACAGGAGGTAGCGGTACACGACATCAAACGTCAGAAACGTGCGGACATTCCCAAGGTGCACGTTGCTGTACACCGTGGGGCCACACACGTACATCCCAACGTAGGGTGCATTGAGCGGAGTAAACAACTCTTTTTTCCGGGTCAGGCTGTTTTGAATGTACAAGGGAGGAAACTCGGCCATGGGGGATTGTCATTGTTGAGCGTCAGAGCGGTGCACAAAGCGCAACTGCAAAGAAAAGGCATCCCACACTATCAACGGGTGGCTGATCGCGAATCAGTGCACAGCCGCGTGTGTCTTTTTTCCAAGGGCATCGAGCATGATGGTTGTCATCTCGGGAAGCAAAACCTTGGGTTCCCAGCCCCAGTCTGCGCGCGCTGCTCCATCGTCAACGCTCTCTGGCCAACTTTCTGCAATGATTTGACGGTGGTCGGGTTCGCAGTGAACCTGAAAATTGGGCAGGTGCTGTTGGATGCTGTTGGCTACTTCGCCGGGTGTAAAACTCATTGCGCCAAGGTTGTAGGACGTGCGCACCTGGATCGCTTCCGAAGGGGCCTCCATCAACTCCAGCGTCCCCCGCACGGCGTCATCCATGTACATCATCGGCAAGGCTTGATCTGCTCTGAGGAAGCAGGTATACGGCATGCCTTCCGCAGCCGCGTGGTAAATCTCGACGGCGTAATCGGTGGTACCTCCACCCGGTGCGGAGCGATGACCCACCAATCCCGGATACCGAATGCTCCGGGCGTCGACCCCGTATTTCTCATGGTAATAGCGGCACCAATATTCACCCGCTTGTTTGCTGATTCCATACACCGTGGTCGGGTCGAGCAGTGCTTCCTGTGCGACAGACTTCTTGGGCGATTCCGGCCCGAATACGGCAATGGAACTCGGCCAAAAGACCCGGTCGACCCATCCTTCTTTAGCCGCTTCGAGGACGTTCAGCAAGGACTGCATGTTCAAGTCCCATGCGGCAATGGGCTTTTTCTCTCCGGTGGCACTGAGCATGGCAGCTAAGTGATACACCGCGTGGTACCGGCCCTCCTCCAACACTTTGTGGACGGCTCCTTCGTCGGTTGCATCAAGGTGCATAAAGCGGCTTCGCATGACCCTTTCATTGCTGGGAACTCGAATGTCTGAAACATCCACAGCTTCCACACCGTGCTTGGCTTGGAGCGCAAGCACCAATTCAATGCCCAGCTGTCCAGCAGCACCGATGACGAGGATTTTGGCCATGATGGAACGAAGGTAATGCACCCCTTTGCAAATTGAAGGAATGATTGGCGGGTTCACGGGCTATTTTTGCCGCGTTGTTCAAAAATTCCATGCATGCACACCGCCGATTACGTTTACGACCTTCCTGAATCGGCCATCGCTGTGCGTCCAGTGACGCCCCGCTCGAGTGCGCGGCTGCTCACATGGCGTAAGGGCGAGGTCACCACCGATCGGCGGTTTGCTGACTTGCCTGCGGTTTTGCCCCAAGGCACGCAGTTGTGGGTAAACAACACCCGTGTGATCCGAGCGCGCTTGCTGTTGCAAAAACCCACGGGCGGGCGGTTGGAAGTTTTCCTTCTGGAGCCCCATGAAAAGTCCATGGAACAAGCATTGGCATCGACCCAATCGGTGGTATGGAAATGCATGGTCAAAGGGGGAAAGCGATGGACGGCTGGTGAAGCATCCCTGCAGGTGGAGGATGCTGCTGGAAAGTGGAAGGTTGCGGCCAAACGCGTCGGCATGGACGAAGGGGTTCGCTACATCGAGTTGCAATGGAAGCACCAATCGGCTGAGACAGGAAACGCCCGAGAAGCGAGTTTCGCCGAATTGTTGGAGGCCATGGGCAAGATGCCGTTGCCCCCTTACATGCGTCGTCCAGCGGAAGAGCAAGATGCGGAAGATTACCAAACGGTTTACGCCGAAGTCCCGGGTTCCGTGGCGGCTCCGACGGCTGGATTGCATTTTGACGCGCCGTTGATGGCCGAATTGAGCACAAGTACCTCCGTTCATCAAGTGACCTTGCATGTGGGTGCTGGAACCTTCAAACCCCTTGGCGATGGTGATATTGCCGATCACGTGATGCACGGTGAACATTGCTCCGTCTCATTCGATGCCATCCAAGCCCTTGCTGAAGAGGGGGTGCATCGAGTGGCCACCGGGACGACAAGTTTGCGAACCTTAGAGAGTCTTTTCTGGCTTGCCATCAAGTGGAAGAAGACCGGTGAACAGCCCTTTGAACTGGAGCAATGGGAATGGCGCCAAGAACTCGGCGATGCGGCTGAGCGCTTGGGCTGGACCATGGAAACGGCCATGCAGTGGTGCGTCAACGCCCTCGACGGAAGCGATTGGCATTTCCGCACAGCTGTCATGATGGTACCGCCTTACCGCATTCGCTCGGTACAGGGATTGATCACGAATTTTCACCTTCCGAATAGCACCTTGCTTTGCCTTGTGGCTTCGGCAATCGGTCGAGAATGGAAAGGGGTCTATGCACGTGCCCTGCGAGAAGGATTTCGCTTCTTGAGCTACGGTGATGGAAGTTACCTGGAATGGAATCAGCAGTAACAGGGCACAAAAAAGCCCGCCAATGGAGCGGGCTTTTGATGAAGGGATTTAGGTCTTAATTGCGGTTGTCTTCCAGGTCAGCTGCGTCCATCATCGCATTGGAAATACGTATGGTTGCTGCGCCGCGTGCCCGTGCCAACAGGGTCGTTTGCTCAGTCAGGTAGTCCGACTTCGCTGCCGCGTCCGTGCTGGATGTTGGGGCGATTACCCACACACCGTTGTTGCCTACGATGGGAGCGGATACGTTCCCTACAGGAATGGCGAAGGCCATGCCTACCACCTCGGGTTCTGGCAACGAGCCTGCTCCACTGATGGTGGGGAATTTCAATGCGATGTTCGTAGCGCTAGCCACGGTAGAACCCACACCTGTGGCGATCTCCTCCAACGAGCCCGTGGCCATGCGCTCACTGTAGAGCTCGCCTTTGGCTTCTTTCACGGCGCCGGTGCGCATTTCGTTTTCGACATATTCGAATAGGGGAGCGCCTTCTTCGGTGATGCGGTCGAGGTAGCCCACGACGTAATTCTTGTCAACGAGGATGGGGTTGGACACCTCTCCTGCTTCGGCACCGTATGCCCAAGAAACGAGTTCAGCGGCATTGCGCAGTCCCGATACGGAGGTGGCATTGCGCAAAACATCCGTTGCGGTGTTGGTCGCGTACCCGGCATCTCCAGCAGCTTGCATGAATGCTTCCCGTGACGTGGCCTGGATGGCAAACTCACTGGCCGCACCGTAAGACTCACGGGCTGTGGTTGTGGACGGCTCAATGGCTCGCTCAATGAGGGCTACACGCACTTGCTCTACCGCGTCGGTGTGCTCCATGACTTCAATCAAGTGCACGCCAAAGGACGTTTCAACGGCTCCAATGCTGCCGGGTTTGTTCTCGAAGCAGAAGTCTTCAAACGGCTTGACCATACGCCCACGCGGGAACAGGTCATAGAATCCGCCTTTGGACTTGGATCCCGGGTCTTCACTGAAGCGTTCGGCCAGTTCATCAAACGATGCTCCACGGCGCAAGACGCGCTTGAGGCTGTCCGCTCTTCCCATCAATACAGCCATTTCCGCAGCATCCTGTGGGTTATCGGCCTTGAGCAAGATGTGGCGGCATGCGGCGCTGTCAGGCTCGCTGAAAAACGCCATGACCTTGGCCAATCGGTAGCTGGTCTTTTTGAGGTAGGGGCCAATGATATCGCCTTCTTTCGCATCGAAGAAGGTCGCTTCGTTGACATCCGTCTCCACATCGCTTTTGCGCAAAACAGTGGCCGTAAACGGAGCTTCGTTTTCCGTGGCTACGAATAAACTGTCGCTTGTTTCCGTGTTCTCCCACACGGTCTTGATGGTGCCTAAGTCTTCCTCGATGGCTGCGGCATCTTCCGCAGATGCCTGCAACGGAATGCGGGCAAATGTGATGTTGCGGCCGGCATTTTGCTTGTACTGGGCTTCATCCTTGTGAGCCTTGTAGTACGCTTTAACATCGCTATCCGTCACGTTGATTTCGGTCTCATCAATCGCATTGAACGGCTTGAAGACGTAGTTGAAGTTCACCTTGCGGTTGGCGCCGGCATGGTCGTACTTGCCTTCCAGGGAGTTGGAGTAAATGCCTGAGACGACCAGGTTGTCGTACTTCTCGCGAATGCGCTTAGCAACAATGAGGCGTTTGTACGACATGAAGTCGGCGATGCCGCGGTCGGTGCCCAACATCGCATCGAAGTTCTGTTGCCAGAATCCCTTGGTTTCTACATTGGAGTAGAATGCACGGTTCATGTACGGCGAGAATGCCGTACCGAAAAGCATTTCTTCGTACTCCTCGTCGCTGACCGTCAATCCCAACGCGTCGAAGCCATCCCCGAGCACGATTTCAGACGTGATGTCGTTCCACACTTCCTCGGCCAATTGATCACCGCTGAATCCCAGTCGACGACGCTCTTGAACTTCCATCTGGTACTGCGCCCCCGATACGGCCACCCCATTCACTTCGCCGACATCTCGGCTTCCATTTTGACCGAACAAGGCCATCACTGCGTCATAGGGAACCAAAAACCCGAGCATGCCAATGCCGATCATCACAATCAGCAAGCCTTGTCGGTTTCGAATTTGTTGAATCATTGACATGATAAACGTGTCTTTTTTTAAGGTTTGCGAAGATAAGGGAAATCCAATATCTCCGGGCGTTTTTACGTGCAGTGCCTCTTTGAACGGGAAACCTCGCGGTCAGGTTTCAATTGTTTTCTTCTGCGATTACGTGCAAAATGACGGTTTGCAACTTGTTCCCACTCACTTCTTCCACCTCGATGTTGAAGCCGTCCAGAGCCAGTGTGTATCCGGCTTCGGGGATGTCTTCCGTGTAGTGAATTACGAGCCCACCCAATGTCTCGTATGCATCGTTCAGCGGCAACTGCATGTCAAACCGCTCGTTCAAGTCTTCCACATCCAGCCGGGCGGAGAACCGCCATGTTCCTGCTTCAAGGGCCTCCTCGATGAGCTCCTCCTTGTCGTGTTCGTCTTCAATGTCTCCCACCAGCTGTTCCATGATGTCCTCCATGGTCAGGATACCCGAAGTTCCACCAAATTCGTCCACGACAATGGCCAAGTGGCGTTTCCGCTGCTTGAACCGCTTCAGTACATCATCCGCGGGCATGGGCTCCGGGACAACAAATGTTGGGTGAAGGATGGCCTTGACGGAAGTGGGATTCTTGAAGAGATCCCTCGAATGGACGTATCCGATCGTTTGATCGATGTCTCCGCGGAACACGACAATCTTGCTGAGCCCTTTGGAGATGAACAACTCGCGCACCTCGTCGAGCGGCGTTTCCAAATCGACGGCGACAACCTCGTTGCGTGGAATCAAGCAGTCTCGGGCGAGCACCTTGTTGAATTCGAGGGCATTTTGCATGATCTGCAACTCATGCTCCAATTCCTGTTCGGGTTCCATGCGACCGCTCATCTCGCGGATGAAATGATCGAGATCCGTGGCACCGAGCTGTTCGTCGTCTTCGTCCTTTCCGGTCGGCCTGCCGACGAGGCGAATCGAGAAATTACTCAACCCGACCACGAGCAACCCCGGCAGCAGCAGTAGGTAGTGAATGACCGCTAGGGGGACGGCAAAAAACCGGAGCCAAAAGTTGGCATTGCTGTGAAACAATGCCTTGGGGATGAACTCGGCCACTACCAAAATGACGAGGGTTGTAATCAGTGTCTGTGCGGCAAGAACCACAAGGGGTTGAGCGGCTTCTGTCCAGTCAGTTACCCCAAAAATACCGTGACTCACGAGCGCCCCTGATTCCAATCCGCAAAAAACCAAAGCGAGGTTGTTGCCAACGAGCATGGTGGCAATGAACAGCTTGGTGCGCGACGATAAGTGGGTGAGGATGCGCCCCTGCCAGCTGCTTTTCGAATCCAGTTCGAGTTGCAGGCGGTTCGCCGAAACGAAGGCAATCTCCATTCCGGAAAAGAAGGCTGAGGCTACAAGGGCCAATCCGATAATCAAAAACGAACTCGAGGGGTCAGGATCCATGGGGCAAGGCTATAACAAACCTAATCATTTCGCGCGTTACTTCCTCGTTCGAGGCGTTGACGAAAGAACCGGCGGAACCCGTACCATGCTCCAGCCAGTGCAGGCAGGACCAAGGATTGCTTTTGCTGTTCCCAGCCGTCTGACCAAATGAAATACCCGGACGCCGCGATGCAGCAAACGATGATCCCAATCCAGAAGCGTTCGGCTATGCGGTTGACGCGGCGCAGTTGTTCCTCATTCATACGTAGTGACTCCGGTGCAAACCTAATTCAATTCAGTCCCTTCCAACACCATTTCACCGCGGGGTTTGATGATGCGGTAGGTCTCGAACCGTGCATCCGATTCCAAGCCTTCACCGTAGATCACTCCATCGGACGTTCGAATGGTCACCGGTCGATTGGTCCAAACCCGGTTCGAGTCCTCTGACCACACGAGGTATTCGGTTTCCAATATGTCACCTTCGGCATTTTCAAGGGTGACGGCGTGCTTGGCGATGAGCCGGAGGTTCTTTTCGTCCAGGGTCGCCCAATCCGCGGTCATGTGCGCTTCGTGGTTGCTGGCGTCTCCACCGATGAACAATTCGAAGCCGTTCCGGACTTCCACGACGTCCTCCGAAACCTCGGCATTGCCGTGTTCTTCGCGGCGCATATGGCTCGCGTGGAGCTCGTGCAGGATCACGCCGCGCTCGCTGTAGCGAAACGTGCCGTTGGTGACGGTCTGCACCGGACGGGTCTCCTCGGCCAAAACGTCTGAGACGTCGGCATCGGAGTTGGCACATCCGAGCAAAAGAAAAGCCGCCCAGCCTGCCACCCAAAAGGGGTTCAGTCCTGAGCGGCTAAGATTTGTAGTTGGTCGGAGCACCTCCGTTCAGTCTGCGGTGATCAGCGCACGCGGATGGTGGTGGATTCACCGGCACATGGACATCCGCCTACAGCAGGAATCGTGATGGCGTCACCCGTCGACTTGCCAACGGCGAAAATTTCATCAACGCTCGGGAACTGCTTGCTGTTGGCGTTGAGTTTTTTCTTAGCGGTGGTTTTGATGTCTTCATCGCCACGGCTGATGGCCATATTGTAGTAATCGCAGGCACGCAAATAAGCCAAGCGGCTGCCCAACGCACCGTCGTCACACTGCTTGGCTGCACCGGCGATGGCATCACCGATCAGCATGTACGCCTCCGCACTTTCCGAATTGTTAGCGAGTACCTTCTGTGCGTATGAACGCGCTGTGCTCGACTTGCCCAAGAACGAGGCGATTTTGCCCGCCTTCAACAGGTATGTCTCCAACTCTGCGCAGTCGGCGCACAATTCCACGGCTTCCTCCATGTAGGCGAACGCCTCGCTGAAGTTTTCGATTTTGGCCTGTTCGTTTCCAATGGCATAGGCTGAAGGATGACTCGGTGTTTCGTTGTGCACATCGATGGCAACCGGCAAGTACAAGTCGTTGTCGGTGCAATCTTTTTGGTTCAGCAAGCGAAGGACTTTCTGCTTCAATTCGAAGTTCGAAGAATCCGCAGCGACTTTTTCGCTCAATACCGGAACCATGTCCTCGCACTGCGCAATGGCAATGAATACTTCATCCAAATTTCCCTTGGCCTTTTCATAGTCCTCGACATCATCCGGTTTGCCGGCTTCAGTTGCCGCTGCAATGCCCTGCTCCACATAATCCATCAAGGTCAGGTACTCCGTTAGCATTTCACCCAACTTGGCTTTGGCTTCTGCGTCATCCTCCATGCGTTTCATGGCGTAAAATGATGTCACATAGTAGGTACTCAGCGTTGCCGGGGAGGATGCAGCGCCGAGGCAGTCGATGCTTTCTTTGAACATGGCGTTGGCGACCGCGGCTCCGTCCTTTTTGTACAGCCGGTAGTAATCGGTTGCCTTGTATGCCAGAATTCTGCACCGGTTGTTTGGCCTTTTGCTCGTACTCGGGAAGCGTTCCATGCGCTGGTCATAGAGCAAGAAAATGCTGTCTTGGAGGGCCTTGGTGCGGATTGAATCTTCGGTCTTCTTAAGCTCGTTTTTCAAGAAGCGTACCCCGTCTGAGTACATGCCCTCGCGCGCTGTTGGAGGGCATACATCACAGGCCTTTTTCCATTGAATGAAGGCCTCGTCGTAGTTTTTCTGCTTTTTGTAGCTGACGTAAACACTGATGGCCTCCTTGCACAGGATCTGCTGTTCTTCAGTATCTCCGTAGCGGTCTTGCGCGCTTGTCAAAGCGGGCGCCAAGACCAGCAACGCTAATGTTCCGCGAACAATCAATTTCATGGTGTTGGTTTTTTCAATCATATAATCTCGGTATCAGCCAATTGTTCTTGAAGAAGGGCATCAAGGAGACGCCAAAATGGAACCGAACAAACGTTTCCTCCAATGCACCTGCTTCCGTAAAACGCTCCCCAAGTTCCGTGCCGAAATGCAATCGACTGAGCGAACGGCTTCCGACAAGTGGCAATGTGAAGCCTCCTGTGATGGCTTGGGTTTGGACTTGGTGGCCATTGATTGCATAAGGTTGAAGCTGTCGGTTCAGCCCAAGTCGGTAGGTCGCTTTCCCCCATGTGGGATGACGCTGTTCTGGATTGCCCGGATTGAATTGAACCCCGAGGTGCATGGACTCGGAGGCCATCCATTCGACACCATCAGCTTGCATTTCTGGTGCAAAATCAAGTGCCACTGCATCCCAAGCGGAAGTCTTGTACTCGACTCCGGCCGCAATGCGCATGCCGTCGCCCCGGTCGAAATGGACGCTGCTCCCTAAGCTGAGCGATCGGGGCATGCGCGCCCGGTAGTCGAGGCGCTCGCTGTAGAATGCCGTATCCAGGGGGACCGGTATGCCCCCCAAAGTTTGGGTCGTTTCGTCGATGCTGACGAGTGAGCTATGCAGGTTGGTCGAAGGCGTCAAAACGCCGCCCATGCGCAGCGAGACGCTTTGCTCGAAATCGCCCCGGTCGTTATACCGAACGTGCAGGAGTTGGTCGTAGACCATTCCGGCAGTGGCCGTTACGCTGCGGTGTTGTGCCGTGAATCGGTTGCGGTGGTCGAGGAAGGTCGGGTCAATGATGTCGAGGGTCGAGGATTGGCTGATTTGACCGAAAACGTAATGCGACTGAATGCCGAGGTGCAGGGCATTGCTTTGGATGCGAATGCTGTCCCCTCCCGCTTGAACAAATTTTGATCCTTTGAAGACATGGGCCCATCCAACGTTCAAGGCACTCAAGCCGCCCTGTCCCTCGTATCGCTCCTGGGCCAGACCGATGCCATCGTATGTATCACTTCGTGAAATCGCATACCCGGAATTGCTGTAGGGCGAAAGGTTGAGGATGAGCGCGTTTTTGCCGCTTGTGCGTTTGACTACAATGCCAAAAGGTCCCGGAGATCCGAACGCCGCAGATGCGGAGGTGTCTCCCTGCTTCAACTGCATTTGATTGCCGATGCCAGAGGCTTGAAATGTGGTCTGGTTCAGGTATGTCGCAGAAGCGGGGTTGTTGGGTTGAAACTGGGCGCCGCTGAGCAGGGTGGTTTCCATGCCCCCTATGCCAGCATATGCCGGTGCTTGCAGCTGTCCTATCAACCCAAATCCATATCGCGAGTAGGGGGAGAGCTCGGATTGCTGGGCCCATCCTAGGAACGGTACCAAATGCGACACGAAAACAACCGCAAAGGCCATCCGTCCGACCAATGATTTTGTGGATGGTTTGTGGTTATTCATGAGTCAGCATGCGGTTCAGCAGGTGGTAGTAGCCCTTCCAAGTGAGGTTTGGGTCGGCAAAAGTCGTTAAGTCCGATTGGAGTTGCAAGAATTTCGCATCTCCACCGGTTAATGCAACGCGGATGGAGGGGATTTCGTTTCTAAACCGGCGAATGCGCTCTGTTAGTTCTGCTTGAGCACCGCCAATTGCACCCGCCAAAAGCGCCGATACGGTATCGTTTCCCACGTCCAATCCAATCCCGTCGGCGGTTTGATCTCTCCAGTCTTCGGGATAGGGCAAACTCGCTGTCCCGGCGAACATCGCCCGCAGTCGCAAGTCGATGCCGGGTGAAATGGACCCTCCACAAAATTTCCCGCCTTCAAGAAGGTCAGCGGTGATGCAGGTGCCGGCATCGATGACCAGCCAATCGGCATGTTCGTCCTCAGCTGCGGCTGCGGCGGCATTGGCAATTCGATCCAGCCCCAGTGTGTGCATGGATCGATAGGAGGTAGGGAAGGGGACGCCCTCTGCACTTTCCAGATGCACAACAGCGTGGAGGTTTTTGGTCTTTAAGGCCTCGACCCATGCACTCCAACGGTCGTCCATGGGGCCGGTAGCGGCAACCAGCCAGCGGGCTTCTTCATTCCAGTGTTGCAGTCGCTGCCAGGCCTCCTCGTCCCGCCACAAGTCTTCGAATTCGCCGTTAACGAATCGAGCCCATTTTACCTGGGTGTTCCCAAAATCAAGAATGCATGTTTGGCTCATGGCGTAGATGTCGGTTGCGTCCAAGCCAGCGTTTCGATGAGGTGCACAATGTCCTGTTCGATGTGCGCTAGGGACGGCTTGAGGCTGTCGGGGTTCGGAGCGTGGTCGAAGTAAAGACTGCCGCGCAAAAAATGTGCCACACTGTCGGTTGCAAAGAACTGAATGGGACTGGCCACGGGCCCCTGCAACGTATAGAGGACGCCGCTCACGTTTCGTTCAGGAAAATCAAATTGTTGCGTGCGAATCCCCGCAGCCTTCATTTCATGGGAGAAAACCATTTGATGCGCATCCTCCACCAGCGAAACGAACTGTGCTTCTTCAGCAAGGGGCATCAACGTGCAGTGGAGTTTGGCCGAAAAACGCGGAACCGCGCAATTAAACCAACAGATGCCTGCCTCAGGGGCACCGCGCTCGATGCGCTCAATCTTACTGTAAACCGGAACCTCAAACGACACACCGCAAGGATGCGTGTACGAGGCATACTCAAAAGCGGGGAATTCAATTCGGTGGTACCCTCGTGGTTTGGGCACCGGCGGCTCGTCACATCCTTGCAATGAAGTCATTGCGACCAACAGGGTCAGGCCGAATCCAGTCCGCTTATTCATTGGAATCTGGTTCGGGAAGAACAAGCTTGATGCGCAGCAGCCTTCGCGGGGTTGCGGCATCGATTTTCATTTCGACACCTTCAAAAGTCATGCTTTCACCGTTGCGCATAATGCGCCCCGCTTGTTCCGTGATGAATCCGCCGAGGGTATCGCTTTCTCCTTTTGCGGCTTCCCACGCTTCGTCGGGGATTCCCAAGATGCGGTAGACGTCAATGAGGGCTGTTTTGGCTTCAATGATGAATGTCCGCTCGTCCAATCGGGAATACGCAATTTCTTCCGCATCAAACTCGTCGGCGATTTCCCCGACGATCTCTTCCATGACGTCTTCGAGGGTGATGATGCCGCTGGTACCGCCATATTCGTCCACGACAATGGCGAGGTGTGTTTTTCGCTCCTGAAATTCGCGCATCAGGTCGTCGATTTTTTTGTTCTCTGGAACGAAGTATACAGGGCGGATGAGCTTCACCCAAGCGACGTCGGATTCGGTCAGATGAGGGAGCAAGTCCTTGATGTGGAGAATTCCGATGATTTCATCCTGCGACCCGCTGTGCACTGGGATACGAGAATAGCCGGATTCGACGATTTGGGCGCGTAATTGCTCCCAGCGTTCTTCCGAACTGACCGATTCCATGTCTGTGCGAGCGGTCATGACCTGTTTAGCATCTTTCGTTCCCAAGGCCGCAATGCCCTCGAGAATCCGCTGCTCCTCATCGGTCCGGTCTTCATCAGCGGTCAATTGCAACACCTGCTCCAAGTCGGAGGCCGAAAGGTCTGCATTGGGAACATCCACGCCTTTACTCACCCAATTCCCAAGACGCACCAAGGGCTTCCAAACGGGCGCCAGAACTTGACGTCCCACGATAAGCGGCCCAGACATGAATCGAGCAAACTGCAAGCGATTGTTGGTGGCGTAGACCTTTGGAACGACTTCACCGAACAACACGATTAGAAAGGTTACAGCGCCTACGTGGAGGCTCCAGTATACCCAAGGCTCCAGTGAATTCACGGGAAACAGACGCTCCATCGCCACCGTT
Organism: bacterium; assembly: GCA_029979565.1. Taxonomy (GTDB): domain Bacteria; phylum Bacteroidota; class Bacteroidia; order Flavobacteriales_D; family Sanyastnellaceae; genus UA16. The sequence continues at coordinate 52,725 of JAPOHG010000001.1, read as the reverse complement.
GAAATCAGGATGATGATGATGTTGGTCAAGTTGTTTAAGACCAAAATAGTCGCCAACAAATGACGAGGCGCGCGATCAGGGTCGGGTTTTTTGAGCAGGTCAATGACCCGTTCAGCGGCTGCTGACTGTTCGATCTCGCGAGCGGTTTCCAACTCCTGAATGTCCGCTGGCGTAAGACCGAAGAATGCCACTTCAGATCCGGAGACCATCGCACTGAGCAACAGCAGTCCGGCAATGATGACGAAGGGCACCCACGTCACGGCACCGCTGGCATCAGCTGCGAGAAGGATGGAAAATAAGTCGGGGTCCACGAAGTCGTTTTCCGATTAGAAGGGCAGGTCGTCCGCACTGTGTGGACCGCGTTCTGCCGGAGCAGCGGGCTGTGCTTGTGCTGCCGGCTGGGTTTGTTCCGCAGGCTGGGCCGCAGCTTGGGTTTGCTGCGGAGCTCCGCCGGATGAATTGGGGCGGTCGAGCAATTGCATCACATCCGCTACGATTTCCGTCGTGTAGCGCTTCTGGCCTGACTGGTCTTCCCAGGAGCGGGTTTTTATCTTGCCTTCTATATACACCTGCGAGCCTTTGCGCAGGTATTTTTCAGCGGTCTCGGCCATCCCGCGCCAAATGACGATGTTGTGCCATTCGGTTTGGGTAATGCGTTCTCCGGTGTTTCGGTCTTTATACGTCTCCGAGGTCGCCATCGGGAATGAGCAAACAGCCACACCATTCGGGGTGTAGCGCATCTCGGGATCCTTCCCTAGGTTGCCCACAAGGATTGCTTTGTTGATTCCTGCCATTCTTCAAAAATAGCGCACGCTGTCCTAGCGATGGCCCAATGTCAAGCAGGATTTTTCAAGACCCTCCCAACACCGGTCAATTGCCCTCGGACGCGCTTTCAATTCCGCCTCTTCCCACCGCAGCCAGCTGCCTTCGCTAAGGATCGGTTCCCCATGGACATGCCAGATTACAAAATGGCAGCGCAGTCGACGGTGGGAGAGGACGTGCTCCACGGGTTCGCTCCAAAGCGCCTGGCTTTGAACGGCTTCCGGAACGATGTTGATTTGGGCTGGAAGTCCTTTGGGCAATGCTGATTCAAGCGGAAACTCTTGCGAAGGGAATTCCCAGAGCCCGCCCCATATCCCTTTGGTGGGGCGTTCACGCATCCAAACATGCGAACCGTTGGTGACCACATTGAAAACCAAGTTGACCGTCTTGATTTTTGTTTTGCCCTGCTTGATTGGAGGGGCAGGGGTGCCTCCTGATGCGGGCTGAGCACTCAGGCAGGTGGATTCGAGGGGGCACTCTAAGCAGGAGGGAGTTGTGGGTTTGCACACCAGCGCCCCCAATTCCATGATGGCCTGGTTGTGCGTTCCTGCTTCGTTGGGATGGACCCAATGCGCGGCGAATGCGTCCACTTGTTTCCGACCGATGGGCCGGTCGATGGGAGCTTGGATGTCCATATACCGGCTGATGACACGGAGCACGTTGCCATCGACCGCAGCGACTGGTTCGTTGAAACAGATGGAGGCAATCGCCGCAGCTGTGTACGGCCCCACACCCGGGATGGCTTTCCATTCGGCGGCTGTTTGCGGGAATTTGCCTTTTCGCTCAAATGCGATGGTCCGAGCGGCTTTGTGCAGGTTACGTGCCCGGCTGTAATAGCCCAGTCCTTGCCAAGCTTTCAATACATCATCCAAGGGGGCCTGGGCGAGCGCCTGAATGTCAGGCCACGTGTTGACGAAGGCATGCCAGTACTTCAACCCCTGATCAATGCGGGTTTGCTGCATGATGATTTCGCAGAGCCACACGGCATAGGGGTTTGGTGCTTCTCGCCAAGGCAGCAATCGGTGGTTTGCACGGTACCAGTCCATGAGTGCGTGACGGCCGGCCACCCAGTTGACTTTGTCCATGCTGTCCAATTTCTCTTGCATCACCTTTTTCGTTTTCAGCGGAATAGCCCTATTTTTGCACCCCTTTTTCAGGGATAACCACAGTAGTAATAGCAAGACAAACCTAGGAAGTAAGATGACCAAAGCGGATATCGTAAACCGGATTGCAGAGGAGACCGGTATGGAAAAACATGACGTTCAATCAACGGTCGAGGCGTTTATGCGCTCTGTTCGAGACAGTTTAGAAGGCGGAGAAAATGTCTACTTGCGTGGCTTTGGAAGCTTCGTCATCAAGACACGAGCGGCCAAAACCGGTCGGAACATTTTGGCGAAGAAGTCGATTCAGATTCCTGCTCACAACATTCCTTCCTTCAAGCCTGCGAAGGACTTCGTGGAGAATGTAAAGACGCAAGTCAAAGTCGACTAATTCCATGAATCGACAAACGGGTATCGGTGTGACCATTGCAGTGGGTGTGGCCTTGGTGGCCACGGTGCTCTGGTTGCCGCGCAAATCCGCTGATGCGGAGCAGCTTTCAGCGCTGCCCACGGAAGCCCTTGCGTCGGAGGACCCCGTAGAAGCTGCAGTGCAAAAAGTTTCGGGAGCAAATCCCATGGAGGGAATCCTCGCTCTTCGAGCCCTTGCAGAAGCAGAACCACCGAATGTAGATGCCGTAGTTTGGCTCGGCATTTTTGGCATCCAAAGTGGCCAAATGGACAAAGCGCGCGAACGCTTTTCCGAGGCACTCACCTTGGAGCCAGGGCATCTCGAAGCCACATGGCAATTGGCGATGCTTGATATGGAGGAAGGCGCTTACGATCGTGCCGTTGTCGGTTTTGAAACCGTCATGGGCGAGGATTCAACCTATGCCAATGGGCTGTTCTTTACGGCGCGTTGTTACGAAGCCATGGGCAAGACGGAAGCTGCGCTCATCCGGTACAACGAATACCTACCTTACGCACCGGACACGGTTGTGGCCAATCGCGTTCAGGATTTCATTACACGACTAGAATTCGGCACACTTGCCGGAACAAACGAATAAAACCCCTTTATCATGCCCAGCGGTAAAAAACGCAAGCGACATAAGATGGCGACCCACAAGCGGAAGAAGCGATTGCGCAAAAATCGTCACAAGAAGAAGTAAGGGTTCGCTGGGGAATTTCCTCGGTGAATGCTTGCTTCTATGCGCTAATCCGATTCCTGCGTGAGCAAAGAATTGGTCATCAATTCCACCTCAGGAAAGGTGGAAATAGCTTTGTTAGAGGACGGTCAGCTCGTTGAGTTGCACCGCGATCAGGGAGACAAAGCATACGCGGTCGGAGATATATTCTTGGGCCGAGTCAGGAAGGTATTGCCCAGTCTCAACGCTGCCTTTGTCGACGTAGGACACGAGCGCGATGCCTTTTTGCATTACCTCGATTTGGGTCCGCATTACCGAACGCAGCAGAAGTACATGAAGCGGGTCATGCAGGGCAAGCAGCCGATCCCGGATTTGGGCAACTTCAAGAAGGAGACCGAAATCGATAAGAAAGGGAAAATCAAGGACGAGGTCTCGGCTTCTCAAGTGGTGCTTGTACAAGTTGCCAAAGAGCCAATCAGCTCCAAGGGTCCGCGTTTGACGGCTGAAGTGACCCTGCCCGGACGGTACATCGTTCTGGTGCCGTTCAGCGATAAAGTATCCTTGTCCGGCAGAATCAAAAGCGAAGAAGAGCGGAAACGCTTGAAGCGCCTTATGCAAAGCATCCGCCCTCCGGGTTTTGGCATCATCATTCGCACAGTGGCTGAAAACAAAGGCGCGGCGGATTTGCACGCGGACTTGGAAGACTTGGTAACGCGGTGGGGCATCATGCACAAGAAGCTCCGCAATGCGAAGCCCGGAAAGCGGGTTTTGGGCGAGTTGAACAAGACCAATGCCGTTTTGCGGGATGTGCTGACGCCGGATTGCACAGGCATTCGGGTCAACGACGCCAAGTTGGGCGATGAAGTCAAAACCTATTTGCAAAGCATCGGCTCCAAAAAGACGGACATGGTCAAGGTCACCCGAGACAAGGATCTGTTCAATACATTGTCCATTCACCGCCAGATCAAGGCGACGTTTGGCAAACAAGTCAACCTGCGCAGTGGAGCATATCTAATCGTTGAACAAACCGAGGCGATGCACGTCATCGACGTCAACAGCGGTGGAAGAAAGGCGGGTGCCAAAGACCAGGAAGAAAACGCCCTGCAAACCAACTTGGAGTGCTGCAAAGAAATTGCCCGCATCTTGCGATTGCGGGACATGGGTGGCATCATCTGCGTCGATTTCATCGACATGGCCAAGCGCGAGCACAACAAGGAACTCACGACGGCGATGAAGGAGGCGATGAAGGGCGACAAGGCCAAGCACAACATCCTAGCACCTAGCCGCTTCGGTGTCGTCGAGATGACGAGGCAGCGCGTCCGGCCTGTGGCGGATGTGAAGACTTCAGAAGCCTGTCCAACGTGCCAGGGAACCGGAGCCGTGCAAGCATCCATTCTCATCACGGATACCATCGAATCTGCCATTCACCAGGCCATTGAGAAAGAGGCACACAAGCGGTTGACCGTAATGATGCACCCCATCATTGAGGCCTACATCAAGCAGGGTTGGTTCAACAGCATCCTCCGCCAATGGCAGCGTTCTCATGGCATCAAAATTCACGTCGAGTCCAACTCGTCCATGGAAATCTTGGAATTCCACCTCTATGACGCTGAGGGCGTTGAGTTGGAATAGACGTCAGGTGCCCAGTTCTTTCGGATAACAGACAAACGATTTCGCTACGGTGCGCATCAGAATCTCTCGGCTCAATTGATCCGAGGCGTCTGCGAAGTCAGCCTTGGTTCCGTTTTTGAATCGGATGGTGATCCCACCTGATTCATACAGTTTGTTGTCGATGCGGTCGTTGATGACCAGGTAATTCGCTTCCGTGTCGGTGATGCCGTAATGCCGAGCGGTGCGGTCGATAAGCGATTGTACCTCCTCCTCATCAAAAGCCTGAGGACGGAGATCAATGCGAAAGAGATCGCGGTGGATGATGCGGCGACTCACCTCACTGAGTACAAAGTCTTCGTGAAACTGCCACACTTTCAATGCGGCAAGGATGTCGCTGTCATCGAGCAGGCAGAATTGGTCCAGGATGCCTTCATCTGCAAAAAACCGGGTGCGGTCCAATGATTCATAAATGAACGTGCGCAGGGCAGGGGAGGCATGTATTTCCGCCCCTTGTTGTGCCAGATCTTTGGCCCGTTTGAGGGCAATCATAAGCATGAACTCGGCGCAGAGCACTGTGCGGTGCAGATAGACTTGCCAGTACATCAATCGCCGGGCCATCAGGAATTTTTCGATGGAGTAGATGCCCTTTTCCTCCACCACCAATTCATTGTCCACCACAGCCAACATTTTGATGATGCGTTCGCTGCCAATTTTCCCTTCCGCGACCCCGCTGTAAAAACTGTCCCGCGCGAGGTAATCCATGCGGTCCATGTCCAATTGGGAAGAGACCAGTTGGTGCAGGAATTTCTTCGGATGGTGGTCATTGAAGATCGCAATGGCTGTATCCAGCGCACCGTTGAATTCTTCGTTCAAGCGGGCCATGATCAGGGTGCTTATGTCCTCGTGGTGCACTCCTTTGACAATGCTGTGTTCGAGGGCATGGCTGAACGGGCCGTGCCCAATGTCGTGGAGCAGGATGGCTGCACATGCCCCCTCGGCTTCGGAATCGCTGATTTCGGCTCCCTTGGCCCGCAGGACCGCAATGGCCTCTTGCATCAGGTGCAGTGCGCCAATGGCATGGTGAAATCGGTTGTGGACAGCCCCGGGGTAGACGAGGTGGGAGAGCCCGAGTTGGCTGATCCGTCGCAAACGCTGAACGTACGGGTGGTCCATAAGGTCAAAACTCAGCGCGTGCTGAATGGTGATGAACCCGTAAACCGGATCGTTCAGGATTTTATGTTTGTTGTGATTCGACATGAACTACCGGCATATGAATTGCCGCGTTGGTGCGTTTATTCCCCGCGCAAGTTAACCTGTCAAAAGCGGTAGCGCGTATTTTTGAAGAGACGATTTCATTCATGCAGAGAACTCCACGCATCCTTTGGGCAGACGACGAAATTGATTTGCTGAAACCACATCTGTTGTTCTTGGAGGGCAAAGGGTTTCATGTGACGGCTGTGAACAGCGGCGTGGAGGCATTAGAGAAGCTGGGAGCCGAAGTGTTTGACCTGGTCTTTTTGGATGAGCAGATGCCGGGATTGAATGGATTGGAAACGCTCGCCCGCATCAAGGACCAACGTCCTCATCTGCCGGTCATCATGATCACCAAGAGCGAGGAGGAGCACATCATGGAGGAAGCCATCGGCTCCAAAATCAACGATTACCTGATTAAGCCGGTCAACCCCAATCAGATTTTGCTTGCCATTAAGAAAAACCTCGACGAGCGCCGGTTGGTAAGTGAGAAGGCGATGTCGGATTACCAGCGTGAATTCCGTGAAATCTCGATGCAGCTGATGGATCGGTTGGATGCTTCGGATTGGACGTCCATCTTTCAGCGCCTGGTGCACTGGAAGCTCGAATTGGAACAGTCGGAAGATGCCGGTATGTCGGACGTTTTGGACATGCAGTTCAAGGATGCCAACCGCCAGTTCGCCAAGTTCTATGAGTCCAACTACACTGAGTGGATGGCCGGTCCTGGCGAAGACACCCCGGTCCTTTCACACCGGTTGTTGCCCGCCAAGTTGCCGCGGGTTTGGTCCGAGGCGGGCGATGACCGTCCCGTCTACCTCGTCGTGATTGACAACTTGCGCTTGGACCAATGGAAAATGATTGAGCCGTTGCTATTGAACCGGTTCCGCGTGGCGCACAACGAGACCTACTTCTCGATGCTACCAACCGCCACGCAATACGCGCGCAACGCGCTTTTCGCGGGGCTTTCTCCAGCAGAAATCGCGCGGGTCTTCCCCCAGTATTGGATTGGCGAGGACGTGGAGGGGAGCAAGAATAAATTTGAAGGCGAGTTGTTCCAAGCGCTCCTGAAGCGCATGGATTTCTCGGGTAAATCATCTTATCACAAGATCACCAACCTCTCAGCGGGCAAGAAAATGGTGGATCAATTCCACCAAACGCACGGCAATCAATTGACGGCCGTCGTATACAACTTTGTGGATATGCTTTCGCATGCCCGCACGGAGATGGAGGTGCTCAAAGAGTTGGCCGAAGATGAAGCGGCGTACCGTTCGTTGACCTTATCGTGGTTCGAGCACAGCGCCTTGAAAGACCTGTTAAACCTGATGGCCGAACGAGGGGCTCGCGTCATCATTACCACCGACCACGGTACGGTGCGCGTCGCCAATCCGCTGAAAGTGAAAGGAGAGCGCAGTACGAATACCAACCTGCGGTACAAGGTGGGACGGAATTTGGGCTACGATGGCGGGGAGGTATTCGAAATTCGCCAGCCGGAGGAAGCCGGGCTGCCGCGCCCCAATGTTAGCAGTGCCTACATTTTCGCACGCGAAGATGATTTTCTGGTCTACCCCAACAACTACAACCACTTTGCACAGAACTTCCGCGATACCTTCCAGCACGGAGGAATTTCCTTGGAAGAAGTCATCATACCTTGGGTAGAATTGGATCCGATTTCCTAGCGATTTGCCATGTCACAGATGCAACCGTTGCGACGCGTGTGGGCCTCCGGGCCGTTCGATTTGGAAGGCTTGCCCGCGGCAGCAGAACGGTTGATTCCAGCCTTGACGGACGTTCTTCGGCCCGTCGAAGGCGGGGAGATTCCTGCCGGTGTGGTCGCGCTTCAAGGCGAAATGGGAGCCGGAAAGACTACACTGGTCAAGGCTTTGTGCGCGGCATGGAAGGTTGAAGAGGACGCTGTCAGCCCAACCTTCGGGCTGGTTCAATGCTACAAAGGCCAAGGCCGAGCGATCTACCACCTCGACTTGTACCGGTTGAAGGACGAAGAAGAAGCGTGGGACTTGGGATTGACTGAATACTTTGATGGAGACGGTTTGAATTTTGTGGAATGGCCGGAGCAGGCACCGGGTGTTCTTCCCGCGGACGCCGTGTTACTTCAAGTCCGTGTCAACGGCCAACAACACGATGGAACGCGTGAGCTTTTCCTCTCCGTTCCACATCAACGCGGGATGTAGTAATTTGTGCTGCGATGAGCGACAATAAGAAACGGATTCAGTCACTGGCACGTGAGGCAGCGTTGTTGCCTCAAGAGGAGGTCCTTCAGATCTCCGAGCGCACAAGTGAACTGGTCATCGGCATCCCCAAGGAAGAGAGTTTCCAGGAAAAGCGCGTGGCCTTGGTTCCCGAAGCCGTTGCTTTGCTTGTGGCTCGAGGCCACCAAGTGCTCGTCGAATCGGGTGCAGGGGAACAGGCACATTACCAAGATTCCGACTACAGTGAGTCCGGCGCGCGCATTGTCTACGACCGCCGGCAGGTTTTCCAAACGGGCATGGTCATCAAAGTTGAGCCGCCCACCCTTGAGGAGGTGGACCTGATGGGCCTTGGGCAAACCCTGATCAGTGCCTTGCAGTGGACTGTTCAGTCCGAAGGAGTGCTTTCGGCGCTCGCCCAGAAGAAAACCACGGCGATTGCTTGGGACTTTCTCCAAAACGCCAACGGGATATTCCCACTGGTGCGGGCCATGGGCGAAATTGCAGGGAACTCTTCGGTGCTCATTGCGGGCGAATTGCTTGCAGGTCCGGAGGGAAGAGGAACGTTGTTCGGTGGGGTATCCGGCGTGCGCCCGACCGAGGTGGTCATCATCGGAGCCGGCACCGTGGGTGAATTTGCGGCGCGAGCAGCCATAGGTCTGGGCGCGACTGTGAAGGTGTTCGACAACAGCCCGCACCGGCTTATTCGCCTGCAGAATGACCTGGGACAGCGGCTGTGGACCAGTACGGTCCAGCCTTCTGTGTTGCAGGAGGCCCTCAAGACCGCAGACGTTGCCATCGGAGCCATTCGCGGCTCTGGACAGCGGGCCCCGCTAATTGTTTCGGAGCCGATGGTTGCGGGTATGCGCCGAGGTACGGTAATCGTCGATGTTACCATCGATCGAGGAGGCTGCTTCGAAACCAGCCGAGTGACCTCACACGAACGACCAACTTTTACTGAACTGGATGTCATTCACTACTGCGTGCCGAACATTCCTTCACGGGTAAGCCGCACGGCCTCCAAAGCCCTGAGCAACATCATGGCCCCGTTGTTGCTGGAATTTGCAGCCGACGGCGGCGTGGATGGAGCGATCCGCAAGAACCCCTTTGCACGGTCGGGCATTTACATGTTTCAAGGCAATGTCACGCACGCGGGCTTGGCGGAGGAATCGGGCTTGGCGCACAAAGACTTGGACCTGCTCTTAGCTACGTTCTGAGTTAGTTGCCGCAGCGCTTCCCGAAACCACTTTTTTGATTTCATTCAGTTTCATCAATGCCTCGACGGGCGTGAGGTTATCGATGTCCAGGTCGAGGATTTGCTCACGCACTTGTTCCAACACCGGATCATCCAATTGGAAAAAACTGAGTTGAACGTCTGAGGCCATCGGGACCTGAAAGGCGTCGGGTGTCGGTGTGGTCCCGTCGTCCTGTTGGTCCAACTTTTTGCGACTCGATTCCAATTGCTTCAGCACCTCCTTGGCCCGACGCAAAATAGGCGTTGGCATTCCTGCCAATTGGGCGACGTTGATGCCAAACGAGTGGTTGCTGCCACCTGGGGCAAGTTTGCGGAGAAAAATGATTTTACCGTCCACTTCACGAACCGTGACATTCAGGTTGACAACGCGGTGAAACCGCTCCTGCATGGCATTCAGTTCGTGGTAGTGGGTCGCAAAAAGGGTCAGCGCTTTGTGGACGTGTTCGTGCAAGTATTCCGCAATCGACCAAGCAATGCTCACGCCGTCGTACGTGCTGGTACCCCTTCCAATTTCATCCAAAAGCACCAAACTCCTCGATGTCAGATTGTTCAGGATGGCAGCGGTCTCGTTCATTTCTACCATAAACGTCGATTCTCCGGAGGAGATGTTGTCCGATGCACCAACCCGTGTGAAGATGCGGTCGAGGACACCCAGATCCGCAGATGCTGCTGGCACATACCCGCCCATTTGCGCCATGAGGCAGATGAGTGCCGTTTGCCGAAGCAAAGCCGATTTACCGGCCATGTTCGGCCCGGTTATCATCAGGATTTGGTTGCTATCGGGGTGGAGCGCGACGTCGTTGGCGATGTACGTTTCGCCGGGTTTGAGCGCACGTTCAATGACCGGATGTCGTCCGTTTTTGATTTGAATGCCTTGTTCATCGTTTAGCCGGGGTCGCACGTAATCGTTATCAATCGCTACTTGGGCGAGACCGGTGAGGGCGTCCAACGCTCCAATGACGTGTGCGTTTTGCTGCAGGCCCCCGATGTGCTCTGCAGCGGCTTGAACGAGGTTCTGAAAGCAGGCGAGTTCCAATGAAGCAGTGCGCTCTTGCGCATCGAGGATCTTGGCTTCGAGTTCTTTGAGCTCTTCGGTGATGTACCGTTCGGCTTGGGTCAAGGTCTGCTTGCGGATCCATTCCGCCGGCACCTTGTCTTTGTGCGTGTTGCGGACTTCGAGGTAATAGCCAAACACCTGGTTGTACGCAATTTTGAGTGATGAAATGCCCGTGCGCTCCGTCTCCCGTGCGCAGATGGCGTCGAGCGCAGCTTGCGCATTGCTTTTCAACGTCCGCAGTTCATCCAATTCAGCGCTCACACCCTGTTGGATGACTTGGCCCTTCGCGGGGTTGACCGGGGGTTCCTCGACCAATTCCAAACGCAAGCGCTCAAGAAGGTGGTCACATGGGGTCAGCCGTTCGAGGTAGGGAAGGAGAGGTGCTTCACCGGCTGACAGTGCCGCAATGGATTGTACAGCTTCCAACCCCTGTCGGAGTTGCCCCAGTTCCCGCGGATTGATCCGCCCGGTACTGGCTTTTGATGCGAGCCGCTCAAGGTCACCTGTAGATTTGAATAGCGCCTGGAACCCCATGCGCAAATCCTCCTTGCCATTGAGGCATTCTACCGCGTCCAGGCGTTGGTTGATGGCATCGACGTCGGTTAACGGCATGATGAGCCACCGGCGGAGCATCCGAGCTCCCATGGGTGATCCGGTTCGGTCGATGGTCTGGGCAAGTGATGTGCCGTCGTTGTGGTTGGGTTGAACGAGTTCGAGGTTGCGGATGGTAAAACGATCCATCCACAATGTGCCGTCTTCGCGAAGCGTGCGGATGGTGCGAACGTGTTTCGGCCGGTCGTGTTTGGCGTGGTCGAGGTAGTGCAATACGGCTCCTGCCGCGAGCAAAGCCAGCGGTCGAGCATCGAGTTGGAAACCTTTGAGGGATTTGTTTTCGAATTGCTTTTGGATTCGCTCTTGGGCGTAATCGGATTTGAAGACCCAGTCGTCCAACCGGCTCAGATGCCAGTCGCTGCCAAATGCTTCTGTGAATGCTGATGTATGGCCCTTCAACACCAAAACCTCGGCGGGTTGGTGCGCGCGGAGCAAGCGGTCGATGAGCGCTTCATCCCCTTGAGCTGTGGCAAAGTCGCCAGTTGAAATGTCCAGAAGGGCGAGTCCGTAACCCGTCTTATCGCCGTGTACGGCCGCGAGGTAATTGTCGGTCCGAGCGTTGAGCACTTGGTCATGAAAAGCGACCCCCGGCGTGACCAGCTCCGTGACACCGCGTTTGACGATGCCCACCGCTTTTTTTGGATCCTCGAGTTGGTCGCATACCGCAACGCGGTGGCCCGCTCGAACCAACCTGGGAAGATAGGTGTCGAGTGAATGGTGCGGAAACCCTGCAAGCTCCACTTCGCTTGCACTGCCATTGCCCCGTTTGGTCAACACGATGTCCAAGACATCCGCTGCTTTGACGGCATCGTCTCCAAAGGTTTCATAGAAATCACCTACCCGAAATAGAAGCAGCGCCTCGGGATAATCGGCTTTAACCCGATTGTATTGCTGCATAAGGGGTGTCGCTTTCTTGGCCATGGGGGGTCAGGCCACACGCAACCCAGACTGGTGGTTATCGGTGAATTGTTTTTCGGCAAAAGTGCGGGTAACGGTCAATTCTTTTTCCTTGGTTCCCGGCAATTCGAACATCGCATCGTTCAACACGGCTTCCATGATGCTGCGAAGTCCCCGTGCACCGAGTTTGAATTCCACGGCTTTTTCGACCATGTAGTCCAATCCGGAGGCATCAAATTTGAGCGCGATGCCGTCCATTTTGAACAACTCAACGTATTGCTTGCACAAGGCGTTTTTGGGTTCGGTCAGGATTTGCCTGAGGGCAGACGCATCGAGGGGATTGAGGTAGGTAAATACAGGGAATCTACCGATGAGTTCAGGAATCAGCCCAAAGCTCTTTAAGTCGGCTGGTGCCGCATACTGCAGAAGGTTTTCGTCGTTGACATGTTCTTCATCGGTTTGGTAGCCTATGGAAGAACGGTTGACCCTTCGCTCGATGATTTTCTCGATGCCGGAAAATGCTCCTCCACAGATGAAGAGGATGTTCTTTGTGTTTATGGTGACGAGCTTTTGCTCAGGGTGTTTGCGACCGCCTTGTGGGGGTACACTAACTTCTGCACCTTCCAGCAATTTGAGCAATGCTTGTTGGACCCCTTCACCACTCACGTCACGCGTGATGGAAGGGTTATCGCTTTTGCGCGCAATTTTGTCGACCTCGTCAATGAAGACAATGCCGCGCTCTGTCTGCTCAACGTTGTAATCTGCCGCTTGGAGCAAACGCGAGAGCACGCTTTCTACGTCTTCGCCCACATAACCCGCTTCGGTTAATACCGTGGCGTCAGCAATGCAGAACGGCACGTCAAGCATGCGCGCGATGGTCCGCGCCAACAGGGTTTTGCCCGTTCCCGTTTCTCCGAGGAGGATGACATTGGACTTGTCGATTTCGACTTCGTTGTCGTGTGAGGGATTGAGGATGCGTTTGTAGTGATTGTACACGGCAACACTGACCGTTTTCTTCGCTTCCTCTTGCCCAATGACATAGGTGTCCAAGTGCTCCTTGATCTCTTTCGGGAGCTTCAAGGAAAAGGCCGCTCCGGCCGGTGCTGCTTTTTTCTCCTCGCGCAAAATCCCCTCAGCCTGCTCAATGCAATGGTCGCAGATGTGTCCGGTAACGCCGGCAATCAGGACTTCAACGTCCTCCTTGCTGCGCCCACAAAACGAGCAGTGGATGGGGGTGTCACTCATCGAGGTGAAATTTACTTGCGTTCGAGGACTTCGTCAATCATGCCGTACTCCTTGGCTTCGGATGCAATCATCCAGTAGTCGCGGTCGGAGTCATTCCAGACCTTCTTTTCGGTTTGACCGCTGTGGTGAGAAATGATGGCGTAGAGTTCCTTCTTGAGCTTCTGGATTTCGCGGGCCGTGATCTCAATGTCTGAGGCCTGGCCGCTTGCGCCACCCAAGGGCTGGTGTATCATGACTCGGCTGTGCTTCAAGCCGGTGCGTTTTCCGGTGGCACCTGCACAAAGCAGTACGGCCCCCATGGACGCAGCCATGCCGGTGCAGATGGTGGCGACATCCGGGCGGATGTACTGCATGGTGTCGTAAATCCCGAGTCCAGCATACACGGAGCCGCCGGGGCTGTTGATGTAAATCTGGATGTCCTTGGTCGCGTCGGTTGACTCGAGGAAAAGCAGTTGCGCCTGAATGATGTTGGCGATGTAATCGTCGATACCTGTGCCCAAGAAGATGATGCGGTCAGCCATCAAACGCGAGAACACATCCACTTCGCGGAAGGGCATCTGGCGTTCTTCGATGACGGTACGGGTCAGGTTTTCAGGGCCGTATGCGTGCGAGATATAATCCCGGACAGTTTGGCTGCTCATGCCGCGGTCTTTGACGGCATACTTGAGAAAGTCGTTGCGATCGGTCATGTTATAAAAGTACGGACGATTCCCCTTTTCGGCGCGCGCATTTGCTGCCGATTAGGAATCTTTTGTGAACGGGTCTTCTTGATAAATCCGAGCCGACTCGACCCGGCTGCCTTCAGCGGACCTCTGCTGCTACTTTAGCGAAATCTTCGAAGGAGACGTTTTTGTCTTTGATGTTGACCCGCGGTTTCAAATTATCCACCACTTTACGCTCGATGATGATGTCGGCAATTCGGCGTCGTTCATCGTCATTGGCCAATGCATTCTTCGCAAAGTTGTCCAGCATTTCACCTTCCAATGGCATGCCGTACTGGGCGTATTGCGCTCCGATGACTTTTTTCGCCTCTTCTTCGAGTTCCTCACCGGTCACCCGCATGTCAGCGTCCTTCATGACCGCTTGCTGCAGCAACTGCCAACGCATGGAATCCGCGTAACTGGGATATTCTTTCTCCAGCTGTTCGTCGGTCAGTGGTTTTTCGTTGTTCATCTGGATCCAACGCTTCAAGAAGGCGTCGGGCATCTGAATTTTCATGTGCTCGATGAGGTCAACGACAAACCGTCGGCGGAAGATGTGCTCTGCATCGCGGTCGAATTGTGCGGTCAATTCATCAGCGACCTTCGCACGGAAGTCCTTTTCGGTGCTGACGACGTCTTTACCGAGGACCTTGTCCCACAGGCTTTGGTCATTCTCCGCCGGCGTGAGGCGCTTGATTTCTTTGACTTCGAAGCGAAAATTCCCCTTCAAATCATGGACTTGTTCGTGGCTGATGCCGAGCATTTTACCCAGATCATCGTGTCCGTGCGAAACCTTATGTGGATCCACCTCAAAAGCATCGCCCACTTTGGCGCCGGTGAGGGCTTTTCGGGTTTTTTTGTCGTCGAGGTGCTCGAGTGCGATGTTGGAATCGCTTTCGACGCCCCCTTCGAACACTTCGCCCGCATCATTCAATTGCGTGAAGTGGCCGATGAGCAAATCCGTATCGGACGCGACTTCTTGTTCGCTGATGCTGCCGTGGCGGCGCATGTGATCGGTGACAGCGGCTTCGATGGCCTTTTTATCCACTTTGATGACGTGCCGTGTGAATTTGGCGCTGCGTCCAAAACTCAAGTTGATTTCAGGAGCGAGGCCGATTTCGTAGGCGAAGGTGAAGTTTTCAGGCTTTTCCCAATTTCCCGACGCTTCGGTACTGGTTTCCGGGATGGGATTGCCGAGTATATCGAGCTTTTCCTTGGTGATGTAGGCGCTCAATTCTTCCGAAATGATCTTATTCATTTCATCGGCGAGGACCGGTGCTGCATACTGCTTTCGGATCAAGGCCATAGGCGCTTTTCCTTTGCGGAATCCAGGGTAGGTGGAGTTCTTGCGGTAGTCGTTGAGGATTTTCTCAACGCGGGATTCGTAGTCCGCAGGTTCAACGGTTACGGTCAGTCGAGCAGTGAGCTCGTCGATGGGGTTGCGATCGATTTGCATAGGCGATGTAAGAAAGCTTGGAGAATGACGTTAGCGTTTGCTGATGGCCTTTGTTCAAGCGTTTTTGGTTCATGCTTTCCGAATGGTGCGGGTGGAGGGACTCGAACCCACACGCCTCGCGGCACTGGATCCTAAATCCAGCGTGTCTACCAATTTCACCACACCCGCCCAGTCAGAAAGGGGTGCAAAGGTAGGAATACGAATATTTCGATGGAACTTGCAGGCGATGTATTTCGGAAGTCGCTTTCAAATCTGGTTGTCCGCCCTTTGTTTGGGGTTTGTGGGAGCGATTCCGACGCTGGCTTTTGGGCAAGAAAACGAACCCATTCGCATCCAAATCCTCCAGGCCGATGCCATTCTCCGCGATCGATCTCAGCTGGACGTGCAACGGTTGATTGGCGACGTGGTTTTGGGAATGGAGGAGAGCCGCCTGCGCTGCGACAGTGCGTGGCGGTATGACGATGGCACCTTCCGGACCATGGGCAATGTATTGCTGACGGATGGACCTCAAACGTTGCGTGCCGACGAGATGGAATTGAATCCAGAGACCCAATGGGTTCGTGCTCGTTCCTTCGACGAACACCGGGTTCAACTCGATGCGGACGCCGGCGAGCTGACATGCACCTTGCTGCGCTATCATTTGAAACGCGAAGTGGCCATGCTCCCGTCCGGAGGTCGGTTGGAAGATGCCGGCCGGTCTGTGGATTTCCAATACGGTAAGTACCAAGCGAAGTCGGCTCTCTTGCTGCTCGGCGGTGCCGTGCACATGGACAATGCCGACTACACCCTGGATTCCGACAGCGTTCATTGGCGTGAAGCGATGGACCAGTTCTCGTTTCACGGTCCTTCTCATTTGCGCACTACGGATGGTCAGTTTGAATTGCGTTGCAGCAGCGGCGAATTCGATGTGGTGACCGAATCAGGTTGGTTTGGTGGGGCCGGAATCCCCGGGGTAAAGTTGCGCAATGAGGAGGTGTGGCTCGAGGCGGACAGCGTTCACCTCCCCCCGGATAGCCTGCTCCCTGCGACTGCGGTCGGGGAGGTGGAGATCACAGATACGGCCGAGCAATGGACCTTGTCTGGGAATTATGCGGAGCGGTTGATTCGCGGGGAAGGAGCATATGATGTTTGGGTGGCCGGTAAGCCCGAACGCCGCGCCAGTTGGGTTGATGCAGCGGAAGAGGACACGTTGAAGTTGATTGCAGACACCATTTCAATGGTTGGTGGGTTAACGACCGTTTGGCCCGCCGTTGCGTTGAGCCAGGGTGACGCATCGGCCACGTGCGATACCCTTACATGGGACACCGATGCAGACCGTGTTCACCTCAAGCGCGCACCGAAGATGTGGATGGAAGGCTGGTTGCTTCAATCCGATTCCTTGGAATGGACTGTGTTTGAAAACCGCCCGGAGTCCTTGCGCGCGGCGGGTCATGCCAGTTTGATGATGCCCGTTGACAGCGCATCGTGTTTCCAACAAATTGCTGGACGGGAAATCACGGGCCGTTTTGAATCGGGCACCTTGGAGGCCATTTGGGTCAATGGGAATGCGCAATCGGTGTATTTTGATTCCGAGGCCGACGCCCCTTGCGCTGAATTCAACCGTGCCTTGTGCAGCAAAATGCGCATGGACTTTGATGAAGGTGAGGTGAAACGAATTGTCTTGTTGGATCGACCAGAGGGGCAATGGAAATCAGGCGATGCCGCTGCGCCTGTGTTGGAGGGATTGAATTGGGTGAACGCGCCGGAAGTTAAGCGCGAGTGAACGGCTGCACATTGGAAGTTCCATGAGCGATGTGGGGTTGAACCTTGCACGAGCGGATGGTTCAAGCAATGTGGAGGATTTGGGTGATTTTGACGGGATTGATTGGGCCGGTATCCGGACTGGGGCAACATCCGGGATGGGTTCAAGAGTTGCCTTGGATCCGAGCGAATGCCTGGCAATTTCAATCGTGGAGCGCTGGAGAAACAGTGGCCGTAAATCAGCGGTTGCTTTTGCCATCGGCTTGGTCGTTGTCTTCAGGGATTGTTCGAATTGGCACCCATACCCGTTTTGAAATGTGTACGGGTCCGAGCATTCCACTTTCCCCGGAAGTATCCGCTCAATTCCGAGTGGGTTGCTTGGCGCGTCGATGGTCGACAAGCACTGGGAGCAGAGGATTATGGCGTCCCAACGTGCACTTGCTGTTCCAGGGAATCGGGAGCGATGGGGAGTCCGCAACCTTGGCCATTGCCCTTGTTCCAGAAGGGCGCTTGCCGCGCATGCAATCGAGGGAAGAACTGGTGATTCAATTGACTGGATTCGCACAAAGGAACGGCCAACAATTGCGGGCAAGGGCCACATGGACATCCGCTGGACTGGCGGTGAATTGGCAATGGACTGTTCGCATCAATTCCCTGTCGAAGATGGGATTGAGTTGGCGAATGTTGCCAGGATACTTGGGGATTCATGGCAGTCACGAATCCCGGTCGCACCGGTGGACTTTTGGCTTGCTCCGTGGGCTTGGCCATCAGGGGTATTGTTTGGCCCTTGGAATGCAGGTGTGTTGATGGATTGGAATGTGACGCTTTTCCGGTGGGGGTTACTCACGCTGAGTTTGAGTGTGGTTGAGCAATTCGCGGCGCAATGGTTGGAGCTCGATGCTGAATTGACGGATCAAGTGAATTCAGGATGGCTCAGTGCCCAAGAGCGTCTGAGCATTTTGAATCATCTTGAACGCAGCGGCCTGCCCATCGATGTGTGCGAAGCTTGGGCCATCGATGGCCTTTCGCACGGTGCTGCACGCACGTTAATGAGTTGTGTTGAGTGGCAGCATTTGGTCAATCGGGCAAACCGCGATGCAGGAGGAAAGGGTCCGTCGGTTGAAGCGCGTTATGCAGTTGGTTCGGGGCTGCACTCCGTTCGTTTTCGCAATCCCGGTAAATGGGGTGTTCGGTTCGATCGAGCGGAGGCCGATGTTTCGGGATATGTGCTTGCACCGCTTGGACCGGGTGGACGTTGGAGTGCACTGGCTGGTGGACATCGGTTGGGTTGGGGCAATCGAACTTTGGTTGGGGAAGGGATGTTGTTCGCCGGATTGGATGCCCCGTCTTTTGCATTGCCTGTTCAATATGGGTTCGCGCCGATGTGGGGCCCAACGGGACAGGGGGGAAGGCGCGGATTCGTGTTGCATCGGCAAGGCCCTGTAGCTTCAACGCTGAGCATGGACATCCGCCATGGAGACGTTGCCTTGGGCTTTGACCGTAATGGAAGGCAAGGAATTTTTGCACGGATCGAAGACGGTACACCCTCCGCTACCTTATTTGCGCAAGGACTTTGGGGCAATTGTCACTGGGTGACCGAAGCCGGGCGCTTGCCGGATGGATGGGCATGGAGTGGTGCGAGTCAATGGATTCGCCTTCGTCACAATGAGGCGCGGTTGAAGTTGAATGCATTCTACCCAGATGGTGGGAAAGTGTTGCAATGGGAAGCGTCAACAGGAGGGGAATGGCGGGTGTCTCGGTGCATTTTTCGATGGCTCATCGAGTGGGGAAACCGCACCGAGGTACACCCTTTATGGGTTAAGGTCAAGAAGGAATGGAGCGGGGGGCACGCATTGGAAGTACATTGGCGCTCGGCCCAATCGAAGGGCCACGATGCAAAGGAGAGGGAAAGGTTGGAGTTTCGCTGGCAGTGGAAAGTCAATCCATCGGTCATTCGCTTCACCTTGATTCCGAGCGCCGATGCCCAGGCGCCGGGTGCGGTAAGTGCGTTTGTCTCGCATCAATTCAAGGCATGGAAGCTCAAGCAAAGCTTCACGGTCTGGACATTTGATGCCGGCCGTGGTGCCTACATCCCCGAACCGACATGGACCGGCACCACCTACCGAATGATTGCGGCTTCGGGGCATCGATGGGCCTCGGTTTTGCAATGCAAGCGACCTTCTGGATGGACATGGCTGTTGGCCGTTTCCCGTTCCAACCGTCCGGCCGATGTGGAAGGCAACGGGAATATGTTGACACTGACCTCTGCACAAACTGAATTCAACATCTCCATGCGCATGAGCTTGTGACGCTATCTTAGCCCAAAGACGAGTGACTTATGGCAACAACTTCTGACATCAAAAACGGCCTTGTGTTGAATCACAACAACGGCCTCTGGCAGATCATCGAGTTTCTGCATGTCAAGCCTGGAAAGGGAGCGGCATTTGTCCGCACAAAACTGAAGAACCTCCAAACAGGAAAAGTGGTGGACCACACGTTCAACGCAGGTGTAAAGATTGACCCGGTGCGAATTGAGACACGCGAGTATCAATTCTTGTACAACGATGATGAGCGATTTTTCTTCATGAACCTGGAGTCGTTTGAGCAGATTCCAATTGAGCGTCATGTCATCAATGCGCCAGAATTTTTGAAGGACGGACTGATTTGCCAGCTGCAGTTCCATGCGGATGAGGAGCGTGTGTTGAGCTGTGACCTGCCTACCCATGTCGAAGCAGAGATCACCTACACCGAGCCTGGAATCAAAGGGGATACAGCAACCAATACGCTGAAGCCAGCGACCACGGATACCGGCGTGGAGATTCGCGTGCCATTGTTCATCGACATTGGCGATTCTGTGAAGGTGGATACCCGGAACAAAGAATACGTAGAGCGCGTTAAAAAGTAACACCATGGCCCACAGCGTCGAACGGCTTGAGCAACGGCTCGAGGTCCAAGATTACAAGCTGAATGCGTTGCTTGATGTGACGCAGGGCATCAACGCGCGCGCATCCGAGGAAGAATTGCTGGAACAGTACCGTGTCACCTTGGCTGAAAACCTTGGCATTCACCGGTTGGTGTTGTACGCAAACGATGAGGGCTGGAGGTGCTTGTTGACGAACGGCGTTGCCGGTGAAATTCCCGCTGTGTTGGAGGCCTCCTTTTTTGACCAGGGAGGCCAAGTTCGATTGCATTCATCGCAAGGGAACGAAGATTTTGACGTGGTTATTCCGGTGTTGCACAACGAAGAGCCTTTGGCCTACGTGCTCGCCGGGGATACCGAGGAAGGAACGGGTGTGAGTCCCGTGGTGAAGCACTTGCGCTTCATCGAGTTGTTGACCAATGTGTTGATTGTGGCCCTGCAGAACAAACGGTTGGAAATCGAGCGGGTTCGGCAAGAGGCGACACGCCGCGAGCTGGAGTTGGCCGCGGACCTTCAGTCCATGCTGGTGCCGGCGGACTGGCCCCGGGATCGGGATGTTGACGTGGCGGCATTTTACAAACCCCACTTGGAAGTGGGCGGAGATTATTACGATGTCTTTTCGGTGGATGAGGATCGGTTGGTGTTTTGCATGGCCGACGTCAGTGGAAAGGGCATCGCGGCCGCCTTTCTCATGTCGAATTTCCAAGCCAACCTTCGAGCGATTTTCCAGTACGAGCCAAGCGACCTGTCCAAGGTGGTTTCTCAATTGAACAAACGTGTGATGGACAATGCCAAAGGCGAAAAGTACATCACCCTGTTTGCTGCGGTATACAACCGCAGGGGTCAGACCCTGCAATACATCAATTGCGGTCACAACCCGCCGGTGTTGATGTCAGCAGATGGCACGACCCAGCAACTTGAACTGGGGTGCTGTGGGCTGGGGATGTTTCGGGACATTCCCTCCATTGAATCGGGAACGGTGAACATTCGGCCTGGAGCAACCTTGCTGTGCTACACGGACGGGCTTGTGGAACAGGAAAATTCAGACGATGTACCCTTTGGCATGCAACGCATGGAAGAAGTGGTGCGCGAACGACGCGGCATGCCCGTAGATGCGGTTCAAGAGGCGTTAATTGAGGCGGTTCGAACGTTCAAGGGTGCAGAGCCCAGTTTCGATGACACCGCACTGATGGTGGTTCGCTTCAAGTGATGGCCGCAGGTTGATCTTCCGCGCTCGCATCGCCGGTGAGGTTCCATGCCACGAGCAAGGCAAAAAACCCCCAAAACAACGCGCTTGCTTTATCGGTGTCCAGGTAATTGTTCAGTACCCCGTGCACGAAATACGTCATCAGGCCCAGGAAAACGCCCATGGCAAGGTTACGCTGGTCCCGGTCGCGCAACTGGGTTTGCACCCGGAATCCCAAGTGCAAGCAAAACCCCAGTAACCCCAGAGCGAAGGCCATACCGAGGACGCCTTGCTCGGCAAGTGGCCCGAGGTATTCACTGTGGGCATTGCCTCCATCAGCGTTGTTGGTGCTGATGATGGTTCGGTCTTCGGAGCGTTGAAACGGCGCGTATACAAACTGGTACGTTCCCGGTCCCCAGCCGTGCAGTGGGCGTTCTTGAAACAAGGCAACAGCGGCATTCCAGCGGTTGAGGCGCTCCAAGTTTGACGCGTCACTCGACACATTGGAGATTGATTCCACGTGCTCAGCGAGGTCGTCGGAAGAGTCTTGTTCGTTGCGCTGAAGCTGAATCAACAACGCGTCTTGAGCCACCCAAAGAAAGCCGAGAACCAGCACGGTTGTTCCGATCAAGGTCCGCAACCGAACCCCCAGTTTCATCACGGCAAACAAAGCAGCGACCGCCGCCAATGAGACCCAAGCAGCCCGCGTGTAGGAGAAAATCATTCCTGTGACCAATACGCCCAGTACGCCGAGTAAAATCAAACGATTGAAGGCTGAGAATCGCCTCCAAGAAAGCAAGGCGAGTACCGGCGGGATGACCATGGCCAAGGCTGCACCATACGATGTATGGTCCTTGTAAAAGGGCTTCATTACCCAGTGTCCGGCATCTTTTTCAAAGCCAAATCCGGCATGCCGAATCAAGGTGTAAACGATGACGATACACAGGGGGAAGGCATAGGCTAAAATGAACTGATGCCGGCGTTCTGGAGCATGCAAGAACAGATGGCCCAGAAAAAAGAAAAAACCAACAACGAACCAGAGCCGCGCGGTCAGAAATTTGAATGAAACCACCGGATGCTCACTCACAATGGCTGTCAATGCGATCCAAAGCAGGGAAGCGGCAATCCAGAAGGTCAACGGATGGCGGAGCAGCCGTTGGTCCACGGGAAAACCGCGCATGGCTCGCAAGATGAAGAGCAACAGGAGCCCCGCCAACAAGGGTTCGGTTGGCAAGTAGACCCCAAGGCCACCCAATTCCATGTCCTCGAGGTTGAGGCTCAACGGCACCGCGGCGACAAGAAAAAGGAGCAAGGCATCCAACCGCGTGAACGCCATCCAGATCCCGCCCACCGCTAAGGGCAATAGAGCGAGCCAGGGAAAATCAAAGTACACACCCAACATGACTGCAGCCGCAAACGCTCCAGTCAAAATCAAAGGCCAATGTGTTCGTAAGGCAGACACGGGTTAAGCCGCGGAAGAGTCCTTGAGGTTTTCTGCTGCGAGCAGAGCAAGCAGGGCGAACACCAAGGTGCTTGCAACGCTCATCACGACGATAAGCCATCGGATGGGTTTGGATTTTTTGTCAGCAGGGGCCGCATAGTCTACAACGAAGGCAGAAGGCATCTGGGTCTCCGCATCGAGTTTCATCAACTCGAATCGCTTTTTGAGGATGGCCTCTCGTTCGTACGCAGCCTCTATGAGGTTGGAGAGCTTGTTGAATTGGTTCGCATAGTTTGAAATCTCCGCCATCTGCTTTCGGATTTTCTCCGCATTGCCTGGCAGGCCTTTGGCAATTGCCGTGGCATATTGCTCATTCAAACCTTCAATTTGAGTGGCAAAGTCATACACCCCCAAGCCGTATAGCTGCCCCAATTCGTCTTCCATGGCGGTGATTTCTTGCTGAACCTGTTCCAGTGAACTTTTCGCATACCCCAGTGCCTCACCGGCGCGGTCGTTGCGCAGTCGGTTAGCGACTGAGTCCGCTAAAAACGCGATGTCATTTGCCATACCGGCAGCGCGTTCGGGGTCGCGGTCCAAAACACTCACTTCAATGGAGCCATACCGGGTGAGGCGAGCGTCGACATTGGAGTTGTACTCTTTTCCAAGCAAGGCCTGGGCCCCGGGCTGGCTTTGATCGATGTCGTAGTGTGACCATAGGTCATACTTCTGGATAATCCGTGTTCGGATTCGATCTGAGTTGAGGATTTGAAGCAACCGTTCGGCATCCTCGGTCTCACCGTATTCCAGGAGGTCGTTGCGCTTGACTTCCTCATAGAATTGTTCTCCAATCGAATGCTGCGGCGTCGCAAACATGACCACCGTCGATTTGAATTGTTCCTCCATCATCAATGCGACAATGGAAGACAGCACCGCGGCACCGACACCGATGGCCAAGAACGTCCTCAAACGATCGAATATGAATCGGAGCAGGTGCGTGGAATTAAGTTGAGAATCAGAAGTGCTCATGGAGTGAATCTGGACTAGGAATCGGCAAAGGTATTCATCTTATCCGATAGCAATTGCCGGAGGGGATTGGTTTGGGCGATACCCGGGAGGGCACCGGCTGCAATGCAACAAAGGAGGCAAGCCAGCACGGACCATGCGGACGTGTCTGACCAACGCGAAAACACCCCGCATATTGCGAGGCAAGCGAGCGAATGGAGGAGGGCTGCTTGCCCCACCTTCCACCAAATCCGACCCGGGTGGAAACGCATGGCAGCTGCTGTTTGCAATCCGACAACCAAGATCTGCGTGCCAGCACTTATGATTGCGCACCCCCATGCCGCATTGGAATCGTCGGCCTGACTCAGCCACCAGGCATTGCCTCCAATATTGGCAACAGCACCCAATGCCGCCAGTCGGTTCAGCAGTTTGAGGTCCCCTCGCGCCGTCAACAAGGTGCTGAACACGTAGCCTTGGGCAAAGACGGCAAACGAAAGCATCAACCACGGTAAAACCGGTGCAGCTTCAACCAGAAAGGATCCATAGAACAAGCCGAGAAAGGCGGGCGCGAAAAAAGCCGCGACCCACGCAACACTGCC
Organism: bacterium; assembly: GCA_029979565.1. Classification (GTDB taxonomy): domain Bacteria; phylum Bacteroidota; class Bacteroidia; order Flavobacteriales_D; family Sanyastnellaceae; genus UA16. The sequence goes on along the minus strand of JAPOHG010000001.1, from coordinate 28,544 downwards.
TCCACCCACAAGGAGCAAGCGGCTTACCCCTGCGGCGAGCGGCCGAACGTCGTCGCCTGCCCGCAGCATTCGCGTGAAATAAGGGAGCAAAAGGGTCGCGAACAGAAAGCCGATCATGTTGGCCGCTTCAAACAGGCGGTATCCCATCGCATACCATCCGGCTTGCACGGCACCATTGGGCGCCATGCGCTCGAGCATGATGGCATCGACACGGTGATACGTCATCATGAGCAAAAAGAGCAGGGCGTAGGGCCAGCTTTCTCGGAAGTGATGCCAAATATTTGAAGCGGAAGCGGCTGCAGTGGACGATTCTGGACGCAACGCTTCAATCCGCAGCCAGCCGAGGATCAAGCTGCAGGATAGTGCCACGGTCGTTCCACCCAGCAGCCATTCCAGTTGAAAACCCTCCGTTGCAATGAGCAGCCCCCCAAGGCCAACCAACAAGAGCGCCCGATCGGCGATGGATACCCAAGCATCGGTGATGTGTTCACCAGCACCCTGAAGACCTGCCCGTACGAACAGGACGGCACTCATCAATGCCTGGTTGACGCCTAACCAGGCCAACCATTGCAGGGAGATGCCTCGGTAACCGAGGAGGTAGCCGGCGGCGAGCAAGGTGACGAGGTAGAGCGGCAACAAGACGGCTTTGGCCTTCCACCCCGATTGAAAATGGCCCTTCAATTCGGCGGGATTCTGTGCAATGGACCGGGTAGTGTGATTGGCCAAACCTGCATCCAAGAGGATATTGAGCAGCACGCTTAAACTCAGCAGCGGAAAGAAATTCCCCCAGGCCTCCGGTCCCAATACGTCTTGGATTTTTGCATCAACCACCAACAAGTATGCTGGCTTTATGGTCAAATTCAGGACCATGAGCCAGGAGAGGTGGGAGAGGAATTTCTTCAAAACGCGCAAATCGCTTGGTAGTGCAAATAACGGCATATGCACCGCAGAATTGTCTGCTATCTTCGCAGGAATGGCTCGCATCGCGCTCAACGCACGGCTCTTGATTCCCGATCGCCTGGAAGGTATTGGGTGGTTTACGGATGCGTGTTACCGGAGGATCATCGCGTCCCATCCTGAGCATGAGTTTTTGCTGCTTTTCGACCGCCCTCCGAATGCGGCATTTCGCTATGGCCCCAATGCGAACTCCATGCACTTGTGGCCTCCAGCACGCCGGCCATTCCTGTACGATGTGTGGTACGATTACAGCGTACCCCGTGCCCTGCGCAGGTGGAAGGCGGACGTTTTCGTCTCCACTGACGGCATGCTCAGCCGCAAAACAGGGGTGCCGCAATTGGCCGTTTTTCACGATTTGAATTTCATGCACCACCCCGAGTGGATGCCGAAGCAGGAGGCGGCGTATTACCGAAGCCGTTTCCCAGAATTTGCCCGGATTGCCGAACGGGTGGTGACGGTGAGTGAATTTTCCAAGGCAGATATCGTTCAGCAGTTTGGGGTGACATCTGAGGCAATTGATGTGGTATACAATGCCCCGGATACAATCTATGCCCCGAACACCGATGAAGGTGCCCCGTCCGAAAAGCGTTACACCGCCAACCGCCCATACTTTCTGTTTGTAGGAAGCTTGCATCCGCGGAAAAACATGAAGGGGTTGCTGGAGGCGTATGCATTGTATCGGGCTCGAGGCGGGGCATATGAACTTTTGATTGTTGGAGCGGGGATGTGGACCTCGAGTGAAGTGCCTCAAGCGGGCGTCCACTACGCGGGACGCCTGGGTCGCGATGCTTTGGCGGAAGTGATGCGTGGGGCAGCGGGGCTGGTCTTTGTGCCTTGGTTCGAGGGCTTCGGTGTACCGATTGTCGAGGCTTTTGCCTCGGGTGTCCCAGTGATAGCAAGCAATGCAACCGCGATGCCAGAGGTCTGCGGTGGGGCAGCGGCCGCTTTGGTAGACCCGTCCAATGCCAAGGAAATTGCAGAGGCCATGAATCGTCTGGAATCTGACGGTGAATTTCGAGCAAACGCTGTCAAGGCGGGTTTGAAACGCGCGCAAGACTTTTCGTGGGACACCTCCGCCAGAAGACTGATGGCATCCATTGAAAAGATATTGGCCAACCATGCTTGAACCTTGGGTCGAACGAAACCGCTTGGAATCCGGCTGCGATGAAGCAGGTCGAGGTTGCTTGGCGGGCCCCGTTACAGCCGCGGCAGTGGTCCTTGAGCCTGAATTTGCGGAACAGCTCGTGCGGGAAGGACACCTGAATGATTCGAAGAAAATGACCAAGGCGAAGCGTGATGCATTGCGCGTTGAGATTGAGGCCAAGGCGCTGGCTTGGGCAGTAACGCACGTTTCGCCCGAAGAAATTGATCAGATCAATATTTTGAATGCATCGTTCGCTGCCATGCGAAGGTCGGTTCGGGCTTTGGCCATTCAGCCGGATTTTATGCTCATCGATGGCAACCGGTTTCGAACGGCCGAGGGACTTCCGGAATATGCGTGTTATGTCAAGGGAGATGCTCGGTTTGCATCCATTGCAGCGGCGAGTGTGTTGGCTAAAACCCACCGGGACGCTTACATGCTTGAGTTGCACGCGGCATTCCCAGGCTATGGATGGAATTCCAATGCCGGTTACCCAACGAAACAGCACCGTTCAGCCATCAGGGAACTCGGCACCACTCCACATCACCGAGCGACGTTTCGGCAGTTGCCCGAGCAAATGAGGCTGTTCGGCTGAACAAGGAGGGTTGTGTGGTGGTTAACCTTGCAAGTCGCTGGCAACCGTTAAGTTAACGAAACGTTGTTTTTATCCACACAATGCGTTGATTTGTCGAGTTTTCAGTAGTTTGCATCACCATTTTAACCAAAACTCACGACATGCGTTCACTAAACCTGTTGCTGGCAGCCTTGTTTTTCGGAGCAAGCCTAGCTGGTACCGCTCAATGCGGGCTGTTTTTCTCTGAGTATTCAGAAGGAAGTAGCAGCAATAAGTACCTCGAAATTTACAATCCAACATCGGAAACGGTTGACCTTACCCAGTATGCCATCGCATCAGTAGGGAATGCGCCTACCACAGTTGGTGTTCATGAATACTGGAATACGTTCTCAGCTGGTGCTACCATTGCTCCGGGCGACGTATTTGTTTGGGCCAATCCATCCAGCGATCCGGCGATCATTGCGGAAACGGATCAAACTGGTAATGCCTACTTCAATGGAGATGACGGCTACGCCCTCGTATTCGGGACAGAAAGCGACTACACCTTCGTGGACATCATCGGCAATTTTGAAGGCGACCCGGGTTCAGGTTGGGCTGTTGCAGGCGTAACCGATGGGACGAAAGACCACACATTGGTTCGAAAGTCTGATGTAACCACGGGAATTGGATACGATTGGGCTTCTTCGGCCGGTACGAATGCCGATGACAGCCAATGGATTGTATACCCGCAAAACACTTGGGACTACCTCGGAGCTCATGAATTTACTGGAAGTTGCGGTGCAGCTGTTCCCGGATGCACCAACGAAAACGCTACAAACTATGACCCAGCAGCTACCGAAGACGATGGCTCATGCACCTTTGACAATGCATGCAACGTCGACGGCGTTGTAGTCGCAGCAGGATCATACTACTTCAGCCCCACTGATTTGGCCATTGAGCCAGGTACAACAGTTGTTTGGGAAAACGTAGGTGGTTCTCACAATGCGAATGGCACGACTGATACACAGACTGGAGAATCTTTCGGTAACCCAGAAGACTTCTACTTCTCACCCGTGAGCTCGGGCGGAAGTCCGGTATGCATCGGCAGCTTCACGTTCACCGTTCCAGGTGTTTACACGTACGATTGCTCGGTCGGCACGCACGCTGCTTTGGGCATGGTCGGAACGGTTACGGTCGGTACCGGTGGTTGCACCAACCCTGCAGCGCCCAACTACAACGAAGCAGCTGATTTCGACGACGGTTCTTGCTTGGAAGTTACCACGACGGCAATTGCTGCCATTCAAGAAGGCCAGTTGACGGATGCCTACACGGGCACCACGGTGGTGACGAACGGTGTGGTCACGGGTGTCTACGGCTCCCTCGTGAGTTTGCAAGATGGCCAAGGGGCTTACAGTGGGATTTGGATGTTCGGACCGAATGTGCCGGTAGCGGTCGGTGACGACATTGAAGTCACCGGTACGGTTTCTGAGTACTATGGATTGACCCAGTTGACCGACGTTTCAGTTGTGATCAACGCTCAAAATGCGGACATGCCAACCCCTGAGGTGCTGAGCACCGCTACGGTGGCTTCCGACGAGCAGTGGGAAGGGGTATTGGTCCAAGTCACAGGTGATGTGAGTTCGCCAAGCCTTGGTTATGGTGAGTGGGGCTTGGACGATACCTCGGGTGAATGCCGTGTGGACGACCGTGGTTACGATGCTATTGGCACAGGATACGTGACGGCAGGAAGCACGTGGCAGGTGACAGGTCCACTGGACTACTCGTTCAGTAATTTCAAAATTCAACCGCGCTCTGAAGCCGACGCTTTGTTGTACGGTTGCACAAGCGCAGATGCGGCCAACTACAATCCAGGTGCAGGCATCGACGACGGCTCATGTGAATTTTCCGGCGAGTCATGCGGCATTTTCTTCTCGGAATATTCTGAGGGCAGCAGCAACAACAAGTACCTCGAGCTGTACAACCCAACCGCTTCAACGGTGTTCTTGAGCCAGTACATTTTGGGCAACTGCAGCAACGGATGCGATACGCCCGATGCGCCAAACGTATCCGACCAATTCGATTACTTCACGTTCAACTTCCCCTTCGATGCGGAACTTGCTCCAGGCGGCACGTACATCGTTGCGCACCCCTCGGCTGCTCAGGAGATTTTGGACGTAGCGAACGTTACATACCAATACCTCTCCAACGGTGACGATACGTACGGTTTGTTTGAATTGGCCGGTGAGGACACCTTATTGGTGGACATCATCGGAACCATCGGCCCAGACCCGGGTTCAGGATGGGAGGTCGCGGGTACCACCAATGCCACCCAAAACCACACGTTGGTGCGAAACGAATTCGTCTTCACGGGCAACGGTGGTGATTGGGCCATGTCAGCGGGAACCAATGAATTGGATTCCGAGTGGATCGTACTCGATCAAGATGACTTCACGGATTTGGGCATGCACACGTTCTCGGGTTCTTGTGCAGCTTCGACCAGTGGTTGCACCGATCCATTCGCGATCAACTACGATGAAAATGCAACCTCGGATGACGGTTCATGCATCTACATAGACAACTTCACCATCCAGGAAATCCAGTCTGGTGGGTTGAGCGGTCAAATGCAAACGCAAGGCATCGTAACGGCGACCTACCCTCCAACGGGTGGATTGGCCGGCCAAGCCTCGTACGTCATCCAAGACGGCACAGGACCCAACTCGGCCATCTGGGTCATCGGTGATGGAGTCGCCCTCGGCGACGAAGTGTCCATCTTGGGCAACGTGACCGAAGTATATGGCTTGCGCCAGATCCAAGCGGCGACACCTGAAGTCTTGTCATCAGGCAACGCTTTGCCGGAAGCAGAAATGCTCGCGACTGCAGCCATCAACGATGAGCAGTGGGAGTGCGTATTGATCAGCATGACCGGTGAATGCGTCAACGCAGATGCCGGTTACGGCGAATGGCACCTGAACGACGGTTCCGGAATCGGCGTCATCGATGATGTGGGCTACGACGCCATCGGCGATTCATTGACCGCTGACGGCGGAGCAACGTACGCACCGCTCTTGGAAGAAGGCCGTTCGTACCGTGTTGTTGGCCCGAACTTCTACGCGTACGGCGCCTGGAAGTTGTTGCCACGTGACTCCGCGGATGTTGTCCGATTGGGTTGCACAACGGCTTCGTTCAGCAACTACGATCCGTATGCACAAGAAGACGATGGTTCGTGTGTGGATGCGCCCGGTTGCACAGACCCTGCGGCAGACAACTACGATCCAGCAGCGACCTTGGACGATGGCTCTTGCATCATCAGCGGTTGCGATGATCCTGCAGCATTCAACTACCAAGAGGGCGTCAACAACCCAACCAACGAGGATTGTTACTACACGTTGCCCAACTTGGTCATCAATGAAATCCACTACAACCCGTGCAGTGCACAGGGCAATGACTTCGACTACGAGTTTGTCGAGATCTACAACGGTGGCGACATGGCTGCTGACATCAGTGGTTTCGAGTTCTACAACTCCGCCAGCGGCGCCCCACAGCTCGGCTACGTCTTCCCAGAAGGCACGTCGATTGCCGCGGGTGAATACGTCCTGATGACCGTTTCCGATGCCGGTACGGCCAACTACAGCGGATTGGGTGTTCAGGTTTTCCAATTGGACTTGGGCAACTTCTCCAACTCCGGTGAAGGCGTGAGCATTGAAGACGGCTTCGGCAATGTGGTCAACGCCGTCACTTATGACGACGCCGATCCATGGCCAGCGCAAACAGTTGCGGTTTTGGGCAACGTTTTGGTCCAGAGCCCTGACGGCGGTTGCTCAAGCCTGGAATTGATCCAAACCGATCTGAACAACGAGGATCCGGACAACTGGCAAGCGAGCTGGGTGGACAACGGCACCCCGGGTGCACCAAACTCATCGGCCTTCGGCTGTGTGGATGCGAGCGCATGCAACTTCAACGGTGGAGCGTTCTTTGACGACGGCTCTTGCACGTACGACTGCTACGGCTGCACGTACGCGGATGCTTCGAATTATGACGCTTCGGCGACCATGGAAAACGGGACGTGTGAGTTCGACTTCACCGACCCATGCCCAGCAGATGTTAACGAAGACGGCCAAGTCGGTACCCCTGACTTGCTCTTCTTCCTGTCTCAATTCGGTTCGGATTGCCCAGAGTAATCGCATAACCGCATTGAACGAGAAAGGCGCTCCAAATGGGGCGCCTTTTTCCTTTTCAGGACCTTGCTTTAAGGCTTGGGCGTGGCAGGCGTAAACGCTTCGTTCGAGGCGTTGAGGTCCCGGTCATACAGGGTAATCCTGAATCGCATGGAGTCGTAGGAGCTGTTGAGGTACCACGAATTCATGTCGATGCTGATGGTGCCGTTCTGCGCCGGATTCTGGCCCGTGGGTGCGGCAGGCGGGACGCGGTAGTAAAACGGGATTTGGCCCGCGTCGGGATTGAGTTCGATCTCTACCCACGCGGTGTCCCGCCATTCTTGGTATTCACACTTCAAGTTTTGGTGGAATTCGCACGTCGGGCAAAAGGGTGCCAAAGTATCTGCCTGTGCCAACCCTACATTGCCGTCGCCATCCGAAAATCCGATCACCAATTCCCGTCCTCCTCCTGCGCTGAGATCAAACGATTGGAATTCGATGGCCGGTTCATCCGGAAAATTGGGTTCGGGCAAGCAGCCGCTGAGCGGCAATAGTGCACCGATCAAAGCAACGGGCAAGGGAGACTTGGGGAAGTGACGTGCGATTTTCATCGTTTTGATTGGCATCAAAGCTAAGGAATCTGCAACTTCGCGTACCGAAGCTGACCCCGCGAAAAGATGCAAAACCGTGCCGACCATACTGCTGATTTGCTGGCCAAGTTGCGTGGAGAAATGCGGCAATTGATCGCCAGCGGAGGCGACTGGGAAGCGTTTGGCTTGAAGGTATTTCGATTTCAATGTGCACACAACCCCGTTTACGGCGAGTTCGTTCGGCTGCGCGGTGTGGATCCGGAAGAGGTCACTTCAACGCGCGAAGTTCCATACTTGCCCGTGACGTTCTTTCAATCGCATTGGGTATCCGTATTTGAGGAAGGGACGCCCATTGACCGCGTCTTCGAGAGTTCAGGAACCACGGGACAAATCCGATCCCGACATCCTGTGGACGACCTGGACTGGTACGATGAAGTGGCCATGGCCGGGTTTGAACGGTGCGTAGGTCCCTTCGCCGGCAAAAAGCTCGTTGCGCTGCTCCCAGGGTACCGGCCTGAGTCTTCGTTGATTCACATGGTGCGCGCATTCATGCGGCGCTGCGGTCAATCAGCAGAGGCGGACTGGTTCTTTATGGAGGATTGGACGGCCCTTGAACAAAAGCTTGATGCCGCGGTGGAGGAGGGGCACCAGGTGCTCGTCATGGGGGTGACGCACGCATTGCTCAAATGGGCCGCAGAGGCGAAGCTGGACCAACCATATCAGCAGGTGCAGTTGCTCGAAACGGGCGGGATGAAGGGGCACGGTGCCGAACGCATTCGCGAAGAGGTGCATGCTGCCCTTCGGCCGTTGGTGGCCTCGACGGCCATCGGTAGCGAATACGGCATGACGGAACTGTTATCACAGGCCTGGTCCTTGGGCCAAGGACGGTTTGCCACACCCCCTTGGATGTGTGTGCGACTCGGTGCCCTGAATGATCCTGGAGCGTGGGCACCCGATGGCAAACAAGGCCGGATTCGCATCATGGATCTGGCCAATTTGTCGAGTTGTGCATTTCTGGAAACCAGCGATATTGGCCGCATGCACCCGGACGGTATGTTTGAAGTTCTGGGACGGTTTGACCACTCCGAAATACGCGGGTGCAATCTGTTGACGGTAGAAGAATGATCAGCTGCAGCTGACAAGGAAGTAGTTCTTCTTGCCCCGCTGCAACAGGATGTGTTTCCCGCTGATGAGGTTTTCGCCGGTAATGGTGGTGTTCTCGTTCACCTTGACCTTGTTAATGGAGATCGAATTTTCCTTCAAGGCCCGACGCGCTTCGCCTTTTGAAGCTAGGAATCCCGTGTGTTCTGAGAGAAAATCGATGATGGGGAGGCCGGATTGGATTTGATCAACACCCAGTGTGGCCTTCGGCACACCTTCGAAGACGCTCAGAAATTCCGCTTCAGGCAGCGCTTCAATGGCTTCTTTGCTCGCTTTTCCGAACAGCAGCGCAGAGGCCGCGATGGCGGTTTCCAGATCCGCTGCGCTGTGGATGCGTGTCGTAATGTCCTCGGCCAGGGCCCTTTGCAAAATGCGGCGACCGGGGTCTTGTGCATGCTCGGCCTCGAGCGATTCGATTTCTTCTTGGTTCTTCAAGGTGAAGATGCGGATGTACTTGGACACATCTTCATCCGCTGCGTTGATCCAGTATTGGTAGAACTTGTAGGCCGATGTTTTCGATTTGTCAATCCATACGTTGCCGCCTTCGGACTTTCCAAATTTGCTGCCGTCGGCCTTCGTGATCAGCGGAGCGGTTACCGCGAACGCTTGCCCGCTTCCCATGCGGCGAATCAATTCCGTGCCGGTCGTGATGTTGCCCCATTGGTCGGAACCGCCAAACTGAACCATGCAGTTTTCGTTTTTCCACAAGTGATAGAAATCATATCCTTGGACCAATTGGTAGCTGAACTCTGTGAACGACATACCGGTCTCCAAGCGCTTTTTGACGCTGTCTTTCGAGGTCATGTAATTCACCGTGATGTGTTTCCCGACGTCGCGGATGAAATCAAGGAAGCGGAAATCTTTGAACCAATCGGCGTTATTGACCACGCGAGCGGCATGCGCTCCGTCGAAATCCAGGAATTGCTCAAGCTGGGCCTTTTGGCAGGCGAGGTTGTGTTGGATGCGCTCCACGTCGAGCAGTTGCCGCTCGGCGGTCTTGCCGCTGGGATCTCCCACCATGCCCGTCGCTCCCCCAACCAGTGCGATTGGGTTGTGGCCACACCGTTGCCAATGCACCAACATCATCACAGGGACAAGGTTGCCGATGTGCAGGGAATCAGCCGTGGGGTCAAAACCAACGTAGCCGGTTGCGTTGCCCTTTGCGAGCAGCTCTTCTAACCCGGGCGTCATGTCGTGCAACATGCCGCGCCACTTCAATTCACTGATAAAATCCATCGGTTGTAAAGATAACTTGTGGAAGGGTTACAGCACTTCGACGAGCGCCTCGAGTGCGATGGATCGCGATCCTTTCAAAAGGATGCGGTGGTCGGCAAGCTCGGTCGCTCTGCAATGGGCAGCGGCGTCTTCTGTATTTGCAAAGGCCACGACGTTTTTGTAGGCCTTTGCCGCGTGGTCGAAACCGGGGCCTACTGCCCAGGTTTGCAGGCCCAACCCGAGGGCGAACGCCAAGATTTCCTCATGCGCGGCCGCTGTATGTTCACCCAACTCGGCCATGTCTCCCAAGATGCAAAGCGGCTTTCCCGCTCCAGGAGTCTCATCGACCATGCGCTTGAACGAGGTGAGTGCGGCGCGCATGCTGGAGGGATTGGCGTTGTATGCATCGAGCAAAATGCGGTTGTGCTGGGTTGAGGTCCACTGCGACCGGTTATTGTTTGGCTGGTACGCAGCGACGGCTTGCGAACAGGCTGATTCGGGGACACCATAGTGAAGCCCAATGGCGATGGCTGTCATGATGTTTTCACGGTTGTGCTCGCCTTGAACGTGCACCTTCAGCGATCCATGCGAGGCGCCCGAAGGTCCTACCCATGCAAAGGCATCTTCAGCATGTACTTCGCTGACGAATGGAGCCGATGATGGAGCCCCGTATTCGCGGCGATTCAAGCCTTCGGAGAGTTTCAAGAGTTTGGGGTGGTTGCTGTTGACGAATACCGGACTCTCGGGCTTCTCATTGCGGATGAAATCGAACAGCTCCCCCTTGCCCATCATGACCCCATCTTCTCCACCAAACCCCTCCAAATGCGCCCGGCCAATGTTGGTGATCACGGCCGCGTTGGGCTCGGCGATTCGGGCCAGCAGGGCAATTTCTTTTTGAGCGTTGGCCCCCATTTCAATGATGGCGATGTCGGGTTCCGTTCGCGCGGCGAGCAGGGTCAGCGGGACGCCGATGTGGTTGTTGAAGTTTCCAACGGTGGCATGAACGTGGGAGTGAGCGGCTTCCAATACGCACTTCATCAATTCCTTGGTCGTGGTCTTACCGTTGCTTCCCGTTAAGCCGATGACGGGGCAGGACCACCGGCGGCGGTGCCAGCGGGCCAAGGACTGCAACGCCTCCAATGCGTTGGGCACGAGAATAAAACGTGCATCATCAACCGGTACGTGTTCGCTTTCGTCCACGACAGCAGCGATGCAGCCGGTATCGATGGCCTGTTGCGCGTAAGCATTGCCGTTGAAATTCTCGCCTTTCAAGGCGAAAAACAATTGGCCAGCTCCGGCAGCGCGCGTATCCGTGGTGACACCGGTGGACGCATCAAAGTGCGCCTGAATGGCCTCGAATTGGGGACTGGAGTCGGATAGAAACATGGCGCAGGCTTCAGGGTCAAGTTCAGAAAACAAAAAAGCCCTGCAGCATGCAGGGCTCTTTGTAATTCAATACGGGATGTTCATGACCCATTAACGCGGGCTGTTCAACGTTTGTGAACCCATTCGGTCCATCGCGCATCGGAAGCCGATGGATGCTGAGGACTTGTCTTCGTCCAAGAATCGACGTGTTCCCGGGCTGAGCCAGTAGCTCCGGTCATTCCAGCCACCGCCCTTGTAAACACGGGAGCGGTTGTTGATTAGACTTGTCTTGGCATATCCGTACATCGTCTCATTTTTCTTGCTCGGCGAATTGAATTCTTCATCGCTATACTTAATGCTTGACTGGAAGTCGCCATCGAGGTAATCGATGTTGTCCGCTTGCCGATAATTGTCTCGGCCTAAGCTCTCTTCAACGGTTACGTCACGGTAGCGCAATTCGCCCGGAGCAGCATCAACGTTTTGGACAAACAGGTCCAAAAGGTCCGGGGCAACCATTTCTTCGCTTTCCAAAACCAACTCCTTCGCCTCTGCAATTTGTTCCTGGCCTTCTTCGATGCGCTTGGCCTTGATTTCCTCTTTGGCAGCTTCAACTGCATTGAAAATATTGGCGACCAAGTTCTGCTCTTCGTCGGTGAAGTTTTTCATTGCGGCCTTTTCGTATGCCTTCAGATCCGTCTCCAACCCCTCGACGTTGTAAACGACAAAATCGTACTTGTCAGCTACGATCCCCTCTGCGTTGCGCTGCGTGGTTTGGTAAACATTGCCGCGGAACGGACGGAATTCCTCCATGTCAACAGCATTGTAGGGGCGGTACACGTCCATAACCCACTCATTGACATTTCCGGCCATGTTGTACAAACCGTAATCGTTGGGGGCGTATTCATAAACGGATGCCGTAGCTGCTGCACCGTCATTCAAGGAGCCGGCGACACCCATGTAATCGCCTCGTCCGCGGGCGAAGTTGGCATTCATGCCGCCATATTCACGCGAACGGGAGTTGTCATTCCGGGTGTAGTGACCGTCCCAGGGATAGGTGCGGCGATCCGAAATCAATTCTGCATAACTGTTGCCGATCAATCCCAAGGCAGCGAATTCCCACTCCGCTTCGGTGGGCAGGCGGTAAGCAGGTTGAAACAGTCCGTCTTCAAATCGAACGTTTCGTGCACCGGAAGAACCCGGACGGAAATCGGTTAACCCTTCGGTCACCGTTTCGGGGGTGTATTGGCCAGTGAGGTATGCTTCTGTGGTGAAGAACTCTTCGTCCAGCTGCGCTTCGGGGTTGTGCGCAATCAGTCCTTCGCGAACCAAGAGTTGTTCGTTCACCCGGTCCGTGCGCCATTTGCAAAAGTCATTGGCTTGGTTCCATGAAACGCCAACTACGGGATAATTCTGGTAAGCTGGGTGCCGCAGGTAGTAATTGACGTAGGGCTCATTGTATGCCAGCTTTTCACGCCACACCAAGGTGTCGGGAAGTGCACGCTGGACCACCTCTCGGTATGAATCTCCGTAGACGCGGTTCAACCAGAAGAGGTATTCGAGCCAAAAAGAGTTGGTAACCTCCGCTTCGTCCATGTAAAAGGAAGGGACCGTTACACTGCGAGGTATGTTGTCCCAATTCATGGTCAAATCGTCCTCTACCTGGCCCATGGTAAAGGTTCCACCTTCGATGAAGACAAGGCCTGGGGCGGTTTCTTGGCCCGCGTAGAAACGCTTTTCAAAGCCACCGTTAGAGGTGTCGTTGTACGCCCATCCTGTGGCACCAGAGCGCTCGGGGGTACAACTGGACAGGACCATTGCAGAGGCAGCGAGTCCGAGGGCGAAGTACTTCCAATTCATGGTAATGTAGGTTCGTGTGGGTTTCATGCAGATTGTAGGGTGCGACAGGTTAAATCGCTTTAATTCAACTAGAAGGACGGGCAGTTTATTGTCCGGAACTTCGAACGTTTGCCGCGGCAATCGAATTGAATGGTCATGCTGATTTCATGGGCGCCACCGGTAGCAGGGGTCAATTCGGAGACGGTCAAATCATAGCTGTAGCCGAATTGAACGACGTCCGACTTAATGCCCAAGGTGACGATGAAGGCGTCGCGGTAATCCGTGAACATGATGCCGCGGTACCAAATGCCACCAACGAGTGGGCCTTTGTTGACGTACAAGCCCAAGTTCAATTGCTGGAACTCGCCTTGGCGTCGGTAAAAGACATTCGGAGAAATCGTTGATTCGATTCCGGTTACGGACCGTTGCAAAGGAAGCACCGCTCCAGCGTGGAAGGTGTACTTCATCGGCAAACGGCTGGTGCCGACAACCAACGACTCATTGGGTTCATTCAAGTGATGGACAGCCGCCCCGAAGTAATATTTGTCGGTAAAGCCGAGAATTCCGGTACTGAAGTCAACCGCCTGGACCATGCCGCCACGAGGGATGTCTTGGGTTTCGTAAATGAAGCCCCGACGTGGGTCGATCATATCGCCGAATGTCAAGCGCCCCCAATCCAAGGCCTTTTGCATGTAGGTGACCTGCATGGCGGCCTTCAGGGATAGCTTTCGCGTCACGGCTTGTTGGTAGCTGTAGATCCCGCTGGCCGTGGTGGTAGATAGCGTTCCACGACCGGCCTGGTCATTCATAACAATGAAGCCCAATCCTCCGGAAAGCGTCTCCACGTGCTGGTCATATGCCGCCGCTGTGGTGACAAACGAACCGCTCATGGCTGGCCATTGGTTGCGGTACGACATGGTCAAGCGCGGGCAACGCGCAGACCCTGCGAATGCGGGGTTCAAGTAGAGTGGGTTGGCGAAATACTGCGTAAACTCAGGGTCTTGAGCCTTTGCTGTGGTTCCGGTCCAACTCACAAATGCAGCGGTCAAAATAAGGGCCGCAGCGGGGATTGCTAGGAGGTGCTTCATAAAGATGATTCCCAATGAATTTACAAGAATAAGAAAAAATCGAATGCTACTCTCAAATTCCCGTGCACGGGAACTTTTCGAATGCCATACTAATTGTAGTTAACGAGCGTTTTGCCCTTTGCGTTGCATTCTGTTTTTTCACCACCTTCGTACCTTGAGTTTACCGTTCATGATTCGCCACTTTTTCCCCGTTGTTTTAGCCGCGTTGATTCGGGTTTCAATGCCGCTGCATGCCCAGGAAAATAAGGGGGTAGAAGTCGTTGAGTCGGTTCACTCCGTGCAATGGGAGGAAGGAAGCGCACCCGTGGGGCACTGGGGTGTTCGGGACGGGTTTTGGTTGGATGAAATTCCGTGGGGTGTTTTTGAAACGCCTTGGCCCGAGGATTGGGAATCCGGTCAAAGCTTGACTGAATCGGAGTCCTGGGTTGAAACTCCTGAAGCCTCGCTCACTTCCCGACAACGGCAAATTCTCACGGCTGGCCGGCCTGACGGTGAATGGAGCACATCCGCGATCACCGGCGCTGCCCAATGGAAAGGTCCGCTCCTGCGTTGGAATTCCAGCAAGCAGGTTTTTGAACGATTGATCGAAGTTTCGGGGGCCTTTGGGCGAGGCTGGGCCAGTATTTCCCATGCTGCCGGCAACCGCACCAGAGAATGGCCGGATGAGCATCCGCTTTCCGAAAGCACCTCCGTGCGGTTGTCCATTCCAAAATCAGGGCTGTACCGCATCGATCGCGCTTGGATGGTCGATGCCGGTTTTGACCCCGACACGATTGATCCACGAAAGGTGCAACTGTTCGGCAACGGGGGCGCATTGCTCCCCATGGACAATGCGGAAGATCGCCCGTTGGGTTTGCGAACTGTCGCCGTTGATTTTCCGGGCAGTGAAGACGGGGCGTGGGACGATGGTGATGAGTTGGTTTTTTGGGGCGAAGGTCCCGATTGGATTGGTTGGAACACGAGTATCTCCGAGTGGGAACACCTCCGCCACCCGTACGAGGACAAAGCTTGGTATTTCTTGGCCATTGATCAAGAACTTGACGAAGGACGCGTTTCCCCAGCCACAGTGGTTTCCGGAACGCCGGATACGGTTTACACCCGCTATCAGAACGTACAATTTCACGAACAAGAGCTGGAGAGTCCCAACCGCTCGGGACGCGAGTGGTTTGGCGAATCATTCGGGTCCATTAACCAGCGGACATTTACCTTCACTACCCCTTATCCTACAGCCGAGGCGGCCAAGGTATCCGGGCGATTTGCCGCCCAATCGATGGGGGTGCAAAGCTCGTTCTCGGTGACGAGCGGGGACATCGCGTTTGATGCCGCTCCTTCTTACACCAGTTCGACGTCAACCAGCAACGTAGCCAACTTTGCGAGTGCCTCAGGAGAAGGCTCAGCAGCATCGCAGACCGGATTGGATGCGGACGATGCCTTGGTCTCTGTCCAAGTTGCATTCAACAAGGGCGTCAGTACCGCCGTGGGTTGGTTGGATTATCTGCTCGTTGAGCAGCCCTGCCATTTGAAGTTTGACGGTGCTCCTGTGGCCGTTGCTTTCCCCCCTTCCATGGGCGAATTGGCCGAATCTCAACTGCTCAGCGAGGTCGATGGGGTGCGCGTTTGGGACGTAACCGATGGTCCGCAGCCCCGGGAAGTTGCCCTCGAACCCATGGACGGCGGGGTCAAATGGATGCTCGCGTCGGATACGACCCGCGCTTATGTGGCTTTCGCTTCGACCTCATTGCCAAAACCGGGATTTGAGGGCCTCGTTGCGCCTTCCAACCTACATGCCGTCGAACGAGCCGACCTCGTGATCGTGACCCGGCCCATTTTCCTTGAAGCTGCTCAACGCCTTGCTGCACTCCACGCGGATGACGGTTTGGAAGTATTGGTGACGACGCAGCGAACGGTGTTTGATGAATTTTCGAGTGGCAGCATTGACCCAACAGCCATCAAGATGTTGATGATGATGCTCCGCGACCGTGCCTTGGATGGCGGTTGGGAGCCCCCCAAGTACCTGCAACTTTTTGGAGATGGCACCTATGCCAACCGCGTCAACTTGGAGGCCTCCCCTTACGTCATCACCTACCAAAGCGAAAATTCCGTGAGCCCGAACGGTAGCTATGTAAGCGATGATTACTTCGGCTTCTTAGAGGACCAATACGGGGAAGGCATTGGCGATAAGTTGGCCATTGGTGTGGGGCGAATCGCGTGCGAAACCGAAACCGAGGCGAACGCCATGGTCGATAAAATTGTCGCGTACATGCGCCACCCCAGTGCGGAAGTCATGGAAGGAGGCTGTGTGGGTGAAGTCGGAGCTGATGACGGCCGATGGCGCAACCGCATTTGTTTTGTCAGTGATGACATGGACGGGAACGGCGGCCCCACCGAAATCGAGCACATGGTCAACTCGGACGAGCACGCCACCAAGCTTGCGCAAGAACATCCGGAGTACGATGTGACCAAGATTTACCTGGACGCCTACCCGCAAGAATCCACGCCAGGCGGGGAGCGGTACCCGGACGCGCAGTTGGCCATTGACCGACAGGTTCAAGACGGGGCACTCATCGTGAACTACATCGGACACGGCGGAGAACGCGGCTGGTCGCACGAACGCATTTTGAATACGACCACCATCCAGAATTGGGAAAACCTCGCGCGGATGCCCTTGTTCATGACGGCCACGTGCGAGTTGGCGCGTTTCGATGATCCTGAAGTGGATTCGGCGGGCGAAATGATGGTGCGCAATCCCGATGGCGGTGCCATTGCGATGCTGACAACCACCCGCGTGGTGTTCAGTGGGTCGAACCAACAGCTCAACCGGGCTTTTTATGCCATCGCCCTGCAAGACACGGGTTCCGTACCGCTGCGTCTGGGGGATATTGTCAAGGTGACCAAAAACGACCCGCAAGTCTCAAATAGCAGCAACAAGCGAAACTTCTCGCTGTTGGGCGACCCGGCGCTGCAGTTGAATTACCCGGAACACCGGATTCACATCACATCATTTCCGGATACGTTGCGTGCCTTGGATTTGGCTTCAGTTGCTGGCCATGTCGCGAATGTGGCCGGTGACACCTTGTACGAATTCAATGGCATTGTGCATGTGCAAATCTTCGATAAGCGCTCCCATATTACCACCTTGAATAACGACGGAGCTCCCAACCCCCACACGTTTCAAGTGTTTCGAAATGTACTTTTCAGGGGTGTGGTGAGTGTTACGAACGGTGCCTTCGACTTTGAATTCGTGGTACCGCGCGACATTGATTACAGTTACGGCCCAGGGCGCATCAGTGCCTACGCCGTTTCGGATTCGACCGATGCACACGGCTCGAACGAGAATTTCATCGTGGGCGGGGTCAGTACGTCCTATGCGGTTGACGAGACCCCACCGGAAGTCAACCTCTTTTTGAACGATACATTGTTCCAATCCGGAGGCATGACCGATGAGAATCCGTGGCTCCTGGCGCGGGTGTTTGATGAGGGAGGAATCAATGCTTCCGGTGTTGGCATTGGTCATGACATCAAAGCGACCTTGGATGGAAAATCCGACGAAAGCATTGTGTTGAATGACCACTACACAACCGATTTAAATACCTACCAAAGCGGTACGGTCCGTTATCCTTTTGAGGGACTTGAGGAGGGCATTCACACCTTGGAATTGGTTGTTTGGGATGTGCAAAACAACAAAGGAAGTGCTGAGGTGGACTTCATTGTCGCCTCAAGCGTGGACGCAGCCATTGGCTCTGTGATGGCCTATCCCAACCCGTCGGCTACGGGATTCAATTTTGAAATAGAGCACAACCTTGCGTGTTCAGATGCTAGTTATGTGCTAGAAGTGTTTTCGACCTCGGGCTCATTGGTGCACCGCCGAGAAGCGACATGGCATGTTGACGGATTTAGGGACGGCTCGGTCCGCTGGGACCAACGGAATGACGCGACCGGTGCAGCTGTTTCCGCCGGCTTGTACGTCTTCCGTTTGACATTGGTGCCTGAATCGGGCGCTCCAGCACAATATTCTGACCAGTTGGTCGTTATCCGTCCGTAACCAAATGATGTCTTTTTGCGTTTACTTTGCGCTACCCCGACAACGATGAAAGAGATGAAAGCTTTTGTGTGTAAAATGACCGCCATTGCAGTCCTGATGCTGACGGTTGGTTCTGCAAGCGCCCAGTTGACGCCTGGAGAGGTTTCTCAGCAGGTGCAGCTAAACACCATTACGACGGCCGTGCCGTTTTTGATGATCGCTCCGGACTCCCGGTCGGGAGCCCTTGGCGATGCAGGGGTTGCGCTCTCTCCAGACGGAAATAGCCTGCATTGGAATCCGGCCAAGATGGCCTTCGTTACTGACGAGGTCGAATTCAGCCTTGCCTACGCTCCCTGGTTGCGTGCACTCGTAGACGACATGAACCTGGCTTACCTCTCTGCGGTTCGACGCATTGATAAGCGTTCAGCTTGGGGAGGAGCGCTCCGGTACTTCAGCCTGGGAAACATCACCTTCACGGACGAAACCGGCACAACCATCCGCGATTTTCAACCGGCTGAGTTCAGCTTGGATGTGGGGTACAGCCAGAAATTGAGCGACCGTTTCAGTGGTGGCATCGCGGGACGTTTCATCAATTCAAACTTGACAGGAGGCACCAACGTATTGGGTGCAAATTCCAAGCCTGGTCGATCTGTAGCCGTAGATGTCAGCACATTCTACACCAATCCCAATGCTAAGTTCCGCGGCAAAGACGCAGAATTCAATTGGGGCCTTTGCATTTCGAACATCGGTGCGAAGATGAGTTACAGTGAATCCGCAGAACGTGACTTTATCCCGACCAATTTGAAAACGGGCGCCGCGCTGAAGGTCTTAGTGGATGATTACAACAGCCTGACCTTCACGGCTGATGTGAACAAACTTTTGGTGCCTACGACCCCCATCTATGACCAAGAAAGCGGAACGTCCATTGTCAGCGGATACGATCCCAACGTGGGGGTTGCGACCGGCATGATCCAAAGCTTCTATGATGCTCCTGGCGTTGTGAATTTCAATGAAGACGGAACCTACGCGATTGAAGAAGGCAGCATTTTCAGAGAGGAATTGCGCGAATTCAACATAGGAGGGGGTGTTGAGTACCTCTTCAACGATGCGTTCGCCTTCCGCACCGGCTTTTTTAATGAGCACTACTCGAAAGGTGCGCGCCAATTCATCACCTTGGGAGCAGGCATCAAGTACACCGTCTTTACGGTTGATTTGAGCTACCTCATCTCCACACGTCAGCAGAATCCGCTGGCGAATACCCTCCGCTTCACCTTGCGGTTGCAGTTCTCCGATTTGGCACAAGCCACAGAGATCGAAGACTGAGCTCATGGCCTTTAGAATCGGCTACGGCTACGATGTGCACCAACTGGCAGAAGGAGAATCCTTTTGGTTGGGAGGTATTGAGGTGCCTCATACGC
The DNA here is from genome assembly GCA_029979565.1 of bacterium. Taxonomy (GTDB): domain Bacteria; phylum Bacteroidota; class Bacteroidia; order Flavobacteriales_D; family Sanyastnellaceae; genus UA16. Next base: position 9,045 of record JAPOHG010000001.1, on the reverse strand, counting down.
ACGGGGCAGTTGGTCACAGCGATGCAGATGTAGTACTGCACGTAATCTGCGACGCACTTCTCGGCGCTTTGTCGATGCGGGATATCGGCTATCATTTCCCCGATACGGACCCGAAGTACAAAGGCATTGATTCCAAAAAACTTTTGCAGCATACGTACGATCTGGTGACGCAAGCCGGTTGGGCATTGGGCAATGTGGATTGTACGATTTGCCTGCAACGCCCGAAAGTAGGTCCGCATGTGGATGCCATGCGCCAATGCATCGCCGGTCTCATGGGGGTTGAATTGCATCAGGTGAGCATCAAGGCCACCACCACCGAAAAGTTGGGATTTGTCGGCCGTGAAGAAGGCGTGAGCGCACACGCCGTGGTGCTGTTGGAAAAAGCCTAGCGGCCTGCTTGGCTTTCGAAATGTCCCGGTTGGGCGTCTCCATCAAAGTGCACCTTGATCACCGCGGTATCGCGCAACAAATCCACCTTGCCAATCTCGATGCGAATGATGGATACGCCTGTTCGTTGCTCCAAATCCCGAACCAATTCTTCCCGACGACCTTCAGCTAGGAGGTCGACACGGTCGTAGATGACGACCTTGGTTGCCAAGTGGCGAATCGCCCACAAACGGTCCAATACGAACGTAATGACCCAAACCGCCAAGTTGGCCGCACCTACAGTGATCCATCCCGTCGCTGCAGGAGCGAGGGCATTCAGTACGGACAGCGCAATTACAATGAAGAGGTAGGTCATCTCGCGAATTGGAATCGCATCCGTTCGGTAGCGGATGATGCCAAAAATGGCGAAGAGTCCGAGCGCGAAAGCGAGGTCAATCTCCACAGCCATGAGCAAGTTGCACAGCAGGTAGACGGCGGAGGAGACAAGTATGAAAGAGAAAACGTAATCTCTGCGCTTTGATATCATATGGTAGATGCCGAGGACGAGCACAAGGCACGAAACCAGGTTCCCGACAAATGGGATGAGCAGATTCAACACGTTATCCATCGCTTCAATGTAAGTTTTCCCTCAGGCGCCGAACGCGTTTCATCACCGAACGGTAGGTTCGAGGGGGCAGGTTAGGGTTCAAAAGTAACATACCAACGACATACTTGGACATGCTTGTCCTTCTCCCGAGGGGCGTGCACTCGAATTTGAAACGCCCAAGTGCCTGCAAAAGGGGTGAATTGCGATTGATGCGTTTCTGCTTGATTTCCATGATGCAAAGGCCTCCAAGGCCTTCTTCTTGCTTGCCGGAACGAAACACGATGTTGCTGTCAATGGTGATGCGCTCGGCTTGGTCATTGGAAACCAAGGTAAATCGACTGAAATGGCAGGTCACTCCGGAAAGTTCAGCATCGCCGTGGCGGTAATGGACCTTCAGAAATTCCCGTTCCTCTGGCGTCAAGTTGTGTTCGATTCCAGCTGAAGCGTCGCGCTCCACCCGGGCTTTGATGGTTCGGCCATGCACCGTTTTCTCCTTGACCTCGAGGAAACTTCGAAGGTTGCTGCCGTATTGGCGAATCCTTGCTTTGAAGCGGATGTTCCGACCTCGGGTGTGTGCGTACAGTGAGTTGTTTTCAGCGGTCTCAATGAACCGGTTTCGGTATTCTGTCTGCCGCATGCCTTCTACTTCGAGAATCGTGTAGTCGCTCTTCACGGCTTCAATCAATCGCGGGACCCAATCGCGGTGAATCAGATACTTCTGATCCAAGCGGCTCATGAGTTCCGCGCCCTCGATTTCAGTCAGCGAAATAGGGGTAAGAGAAGTAAGGGTGGTTTCCAGGTTCAAGGTCAGCAAGGTACGAAAATCGATGAGATCGGCCTAGAAAACGCTGCCGGAGGGCCATTGGCATGCCGTCGCCTCAGCAGGTAAATTTTCGTGTACGAATTACACCACTTGAGGTCCGTTCAAATGCAATTGAAATACGGGTTTCGATTCATCGAAAACTCCAAGCTATATTTGCACTTCTAGACCTATTAAACCATGTCGACAAGCACACCGACAACCCCGGCAAAAGCCAAGGCAAAGGCGCCAAAGAAAGCGGCCAAAAAAGCCGCGTCTGTACCGCATTCCAAGAAGGTTTACCAGCGGTGGTTCCGCGACATGTACCTCATGCGGAAGTTTGAGGAGCGTTGCGGTCAGCTCTACATCCAACAAAAATTCGGTGGTTTTTGCCACTTGTACATTGGACAAGAGGCCGTCCTCGCGGGCATTTCGGAGGCCATCCGCCCCACGGATCGCATGATCACTGCTTACCGCGACCACGCGCATCCATTGGTGCTGGGCACGGACCCCAAGTTTGTTATGGCCGAGTTGTACGGACGCCGAACGGGTACGAGCAAAGGAAAGGGGGGCTCCATGCACATGTTCGACAAGGAACGAAACCTTTTCGGAGGCCACGGAATTGTTGGCGGACAGATTGGTTTGGGTGCGGGAATTGCCTTCGCCGACAAATACCGCAACGAGGACCACGTTACCCTGTGTTTCTTCGGTGACGGTGCGGCACGGCAAGGGATTTTGCACGAGACGTTTAACATGGCCATGACCTGGAAATTGCCGGTCATTTTCATCGTCGAGAACAACAAATACGCCATGGGGACCTCCGTCGAGCGTACGTCCAACGTAACCGACTTGGAGCGATTGGGAGCGAGCTACCGCATGCCAGCAGCGACGGTGGACGGCATGAGCCCAGAGGCGGTGCACGACGCCATCAAAGAAGCTGCTGAACGCGGGCGAAAAGGCGAAGGCCCCACCTTGCTCGATATTCAAACCTATCGCTACAAGGGACACTCCATGTCCGACCCTCAGAAGTACAGGACCAAAGAGGAGCTCAGCGAATACCAAGAGCAGGATCCCATTGAACACGTGCGCAAGGTTCTCATCGACCAAGGGTGGAATACAGCTGAAGAATTGAAAGCCGTGGAAAAGGAAGTCAAGGCCCAGGTAGAAGAATCCATTGCATTCGCGGAAGAAAGCCCTTACCCAGATGCTAGCGAATTGTATGAGGACGTCTACGTGACGCCAGACTACCCCTTCGTTCGCGATTGATTTAACGACGAGTAGAACACGACATACATAGACAATGGCAGAAATTGTTCGCATGCCCAAGTTGAGCGATACCATGACGGAAGGCGTGGTAGCATCCTGGCTCAAACAAGTGGGGGACGAGGTGGAAAGCGGTGAAATTCTCGCAGAAATCGAGACCGACAAAGCCACCATGGAATTCGAGTCGTTCTTCGACGGCGTGCTTCTGCACATCGGCGTGGAACAGGGTTCGACTGCACCGGTTGACAGCCTCCTGTGCATTCTGGGTGAGAAAGGAGAAGACATTTCCGCGGTTTTGGAAGAAGCGGCCAATGCTCCATCGGCAGAAGCACCCGTTGAAAGCGAAGCCCCTGCTCCTGCTCCTGCTCCTGCGCCTGCACCTGTCGCCACTCCGACCCCCGCGCCTGCTCCTGCTCCTGCTCCGGTAGCTGCAGCACCTGCTCCGGCCCCAGTGGTGCCTTTAACCAATGGGCGCTTGAAAGCCTCTCCATTGGCGCGCAAGCTGGCCGAAGAACGTGGGTTGAACGTTTCCATGATTCCCGGTTCTGGTGATGGTGGGCGAGTGGTGAAGCGTGATGTGGAGGCATACCAAGCCCAAGGAGCCGGTGCACCGGTTCAAGGCGTGGAGCGCTACACAGAAGTGGGCATCAGCCAAATGCGCAAGACCATTGCGCGTCGCCTTTCCGAAAGCAAATTCTCCGCGCCCCATTTCTACTTGACAGTAAGTGTGGACATGGGCGCTGCGATGACTGCGCGCAAAGCCATCAACGACGGAGGCGAAGTCAAAATCAGCTTCAACGACATGGTGGTGAAAGCAGCGGCGCTTGCATTGAAAAAGCATCCGGTCGTCAACAGCAGCTGGCTGGGTGACCGCATTCGGTTCAATGAGCACGTGCACATTGGTGTTGCGGTTTCAGTGGACGAAGGACTTTTGGTCCCCGTCGTCCGGCACGCCGACTTGAAACGCATGTCCCAGATCGGTGCTGAGGTGAAAGATTACGCCGGCAAGGCACGCGATAAGAAATTGCAGCCCAGCGATTGGGAAGGAAACACCTTCACCATCTCCAACCTCGGCATGTTTGGCATCGACGAGTTCACGGCGATCATCAATGCGCCGGATTCGTGCATCTTGGCCGTAGGTGGCATCAATGCCGTACCTGTCGTGAAGGACGGCGCCGTGGTACCGGGGCATGTCATGAAGGTCACCTTGAGCTGCGACCACCGTTCGGTAGACGGCGCGTCTGGCGCAGCCTTCTTGCAAGACTTCAAGAATTACCTGGAAAATCCGGTTCGAATGCTGGCCAACGGCTACTGATTCAATCGTTTTTCCATTCGAAAAAGAGCCGGCCCTTGGGTTGGCTCTTTTCGTTGGTGGGTGTTGCATTTGAAGGTGTTCACGCCGACCTTCGAAGGACGCGCACTGCAACGTCCCATGGCACCAGATTTCATTGATATCCCCATCGAATACGTCAAGGGCATTGGCCCGAAGCGCGCAGAGTGGTTGCGTTCGGAATTGGGGATTGACTCCGCAGGGGACTTATTGGAGCACTTGCCTTTTCGCTATGAAGATCGCACTCAATTTGCGCGTATCGAGAGCCTAGCCTCCGATGCCGTGGCTGTGCAGCTTCGTGGTGTAATCACCGGCATCAATCAAGTGCCCGGTAAACGAGGGTCTCGGTTGGTCGCGAAGTTCCAAGATGAATCGGGAGCCATTGATTTGGTCTGGTTCAAAGGCGCGCGTTGGATGGCTTCTCAAATTCCAGTTCAACAAAAGGTGGTGGTGTACGGAAAGCCCACCAAATACCAGAACCGCTGGAACATGCCGCACCCTGAAATTGAGCTGGAGGAGCAATTTGAGCAGCGAAAAGGCGCCGGTTTACAGCCGGTTTACCGGACCACTGAAAAACTGACACAGCGAGGCTTGTCATCGGCCGGACTGGCCAAGGCGGTTCGAACGCTGCTGGCGCATCCTCAATTCAGTGCGGCAGAGCGTTTGCCCGAGTCCATTCGAACGGAATTGAAGTTTCCTTCCCGCGCCGAAGCGTTCCGGCGGGTGCACGCCCCGCAAAATGCCGAGGAAGCCGAGCTTGGACGCCGCAGCCTGAAATTTGAAGAACTCCTCTTGCTGCAGATCAAGCTGCTTCGACAGAAACAAGCCCAAACCCAGGACGTCCCGGGCGTCCGGTTTGGTGAGGTAGGAGACTTGTTCAACGCTTATTACAGCCAGCACATTCCATTTGAACTCACCGATGCTCAAAAACGCGTCATGCGTGAGATTCGGGCGGATCTGAACACGGGATGGCATATGAACCGGCTGCTGCAGGGCGACGTGGGCAGTGGCAAAACCATGGTCGCATTGCTGACAGCGCTGTTGGCCTTGGATAATGGGTACCAGGCGTGTGTCATGGCGCCCACGGAGATCTTGGCCAACCAGCATTGCGTTTCATTTCAAGAGGCTTTAGCCGATTTGCCCGTGCGGGTGGAACTGTTGACGGGCAGTGTCAAGGCGTCCGAGCGGAAGCCCATACTCGCCGGTCTCGAGAGCGGTGAGGTGCAGATTTTGATCGGGACGCACGCGCTGATCGAGCCGGCGGTTCAATTCAACCGCTTGGGGCTGGCCATTATAGACGAACAACACCGGTTTGGCGTGGCGCAACGGAGTAAGCTTTGGGCCAAGGCCAACCCGGCACCGCACGTGTTGGTGATGACCGCCACGCCCATCCCGCGCACCTTGGCCATGACGGCATATGGCGACTTGGATGTAAGCGTAATCGACGAAATGCCGCCCGGCCGTAAACCGATCAAAACTGTACACCGGACCGATGAGGCGAGGCTCTCCGTGTTTCAATTCATGGAAGACGAGATCAAGCGCGGGCGTCAGGTCTATGTCGTCTATCCGCTTATTGAGGAAAGCGCTACTCTGGATCACAAGGACTTGATGGACGGCTACGAAAGCCTTTCAAGGCGATTTCCACTTCCGGATTTCCGCATTGGTATCGTTCACGGTCGGATGAAACCTGAAGCCAAAGACATGGAAATGGAGCGGTTCGTCAACGGGACAAGCCACATCATGGTGGCGACAACGGTCATCGAAGTCGGGGTGAACGTCCCCAACGCCTCGGTCATGGTCATCGAAAGTGCCGAGCGCTTTGGCCTCGCGCAATTGCACCAACTGCGCGGGCGTGTGGGCCGAGGAGGAGAACAGAGTTACTGCATTCTCCTGACGGGAAACGAATTGTCCAAAGACGGCCGGCGCAGGCTCGAAACCATGTGCCGAACGAACGACGGGTTTGAGTTGGCGGAAGTGGACATGGAGCTGCGCGGACCTGGCGACCTGATGGGCACGCAGCAATCGGGGATTCCGGATTTAAAAATGGCTGACTTGCTGCGTGACCGGGAATTGCTGACCACTGCGCGGTACATCGGAAACAGAATCCTCGAGGAAGATCCACGCCTCGAGTCACCTGCCTACGCTATCCTCAAGGCTGCGTTGATACATGCACAAAAAGGCCGCACGAATTGGAGCCGGATCTCCTGAACTTGTTCCCATGAATTGGCAGCAGGGGCTTACCATTGGCGGAGTGGTTGTGGCCGTGTCGACAAGTGCCGCCTGGGTGCTGTTGCAGCGAGCGGAGCAGCAGCAGTGCGTCGATCCTACTGATGTGGTGAGCGACGCCTTTGACCGATGGGAGCAGCCGGCGATGTGGCCGGAAGGGCTGGAAGTTCAGGACTCTGTAGCCTGCACGTTGACTGCCTTTACGCGAAGTGCCGACTCCTCTCGGGTGTACCATGCGACATCGGCACCCACAGCATTGCCCGCCGGTTGGATCAGTGACCCTTGGCAAGGCGGTTGGATCCTCGGTACCGCATTGGAGGATTGGAAGGTCGAGCCGGGCTTGATGGCTGCCCATTGGCAACCGCGCTCCGGTGGAAGGACGGTGCAGCTTCTACTCAGCGATGGAACGATCGAGTCTTCATTCAACCGCAATGGACAGGCGGGAAACGACGGAGAACTGGTAACTCAGGTGGCAGGGGTATCGCCATTGGGAGACCCGGTCTTGCCTCAATCGTGGGCGGGGTGGTTTGAACGGGTTGCAGCTGACGCAGCTGTCCAGTCAGCAGCAGTCGGAGCCTATCCCACAGCATCTGCTGAGGTGCCTGATTCGCTGGCCTGGTTGGTGGAAGCAGCGTGGTTGACATGTAAGGTGGAGGGCAATCGTCTGAGGGCATATGCAGGTGTAGACTCCATGGCAGCGGTACAGCGTCGGGGTTCTTGGGAGAACGGTGTATGGTACATTCCCGCGAGGAGTGGGGAATCCTCGTGGTCCCGCGTACCCGAATACGATTCCAATGGAAGCGAGGCGCCAGCTGCTTTTGAATTTGCGCGCAAGAACGAAGTCGAATCGCGAACCGGCCGAGCGCTGAGTGATGGTCGATTGGTGTGGACGGTCCATCGCCGACATGCTGCTGGAGGTGCTGTTGCGGCTGCAACGGATGTCTCATCGATTGAAACAGCGCCCTCAACGGCAACGAAGTCATTGGGGTTATTGGGGTATGCGCGGAACCACCGATCCAATCAACGCATGGAGGTGATCGGAGAAGAAAATCGCGTGGTGGCCTTGGAAAATGGTAGCGAGGTGTGGGCGATTGAAATCGAACCGGGCGTAGTACCGGAGGTGTGGGAAGTTGACCTCTACCGAAACGGAAAATACCAGGTGGCGATTGGTGCGGGCAAGCGGTTCCATGTCATCGATGTGCTCGGTCGTGAGGTGCAAGGGTTTCCCAAGCGCTGGTCCAATGGTTTCTCCGCGTTTGCGGTGTTTGATTACGATAAGAATCGGCAGTTCCGTTTCCTGCTTGCTGCGCCCAATGGGGAAGTGTTCAACTTCAGGAAAGAAGGCGAACGCACCCCAGGTTGGAAATTCAAGGCGGAGTCCGGCCGGTACATCGTGAACTTGGCGCACCTCCGCATTGGACCGCGCGATTACATTTTTGCAGGCCAGGATGACGGTTCAGTGCGCATCCTCAGTCGGACCGGAGAAGACCGATTCCGCTCGCCGGTGCGGGTCCCCGTTGGCCAACATCCGGAGTTCCGCCTGGGCCGAGACCTCGCCTCCTCCACGGTGTTGTACGTGGATGACGAGGGATGGGTCCAGGAGCGGACCATTGGGTCGGATGAACCGGTCGGGATGAGCCGGATGACAAGGGGTTTGAGCGTTCTCGTGGAGGACCGAACGGGAGATGGAATTCCAGAAGTGGTTGTGACCACTGCCGCTGGCGAAGAACTGTGGGACGCAGGCAATCAGCGCCTCGCGAACTAGTCGTTCAGGATCGAACGGCTGATGACGATCTTCTGGACCTCGCTGGTGCCTTCGTAGATCTGGGTAATCTTGGCATCGCGCATCAGGCGCTCGACGTGGTATTCTTTCACAAAACCATATCCGCCGTGCACCTGTACCGCTTCTACCGTTTGGGTCATGGCCACCTCAGAAGCGTAGAGCTTGGCCATGCTGGAAGCGAGATCGTAGTCTTCACCGGCGTCCTTCAAGGCGGCGGCTTTCATCACCATTAAGCGTGCGGCCTCAATTTGAGTGGCCATATCGGCTAGTTTGAATGCGATGGCCTGGTGCTGGTTGATGGTTTTGCCAAACGCCTTCCGCTCTTTGGAGTAGGCCAACGCGAGTTCGTATGCCCCGGAGGCGATCCCCAAAGCTTGAGCTGCGATGCCCATGCGCCCGCCGGCCAAAGTCTTCATGGCAAACTTGAATCCAAAGCCATCTTCACCGATGCGGTTCTCCTTGGGCACTTTCACGTCTTGGAACATCAAGGTGTGCGTATCCGACCCTCGGATGCCCATTTTGTCTTCCTTGGCTCCAACGATGAAACCGGGCATATCCCGCTCCACCCGGGCCAATCAGCACTTGTTTGTCAACCGACGACCGGTGGAGAACAAAAGCCTGAACAGGGCGTTGATGGAGGGCTATCACACCGCGTTGATGAAGGGACAGTT
>JAPOHG010000019.1 GCA_029979565.1 bacterium | reverse complement strand
TTTCGTTCTCCTCCCAAATGACGGAGAAGAGGTGAAAGGCGTCAGAGAATTTTTCGCCATTTGGCAACGAGATGCTGGAGCCGTTGTACTGGTGCACATTCCAGCTGCTGCCCCAGTGGGCCGTTCCGTGCGTGGTGGATGGCTGGTGCCCCACCAATTCCATGATGTCAATCTCCCCGCAGGCTGGCCATCCGGTGGTGCTGAAATTATCCCCCAACATCCAAATAGCTGGCCAGATGCCTTGGCCCTCAGGCAATTTGGCCCGGATGTCCATCCGGCCGTATTGGAAGGACTGGAGGCCTTGCGACTTTAAGCGAGCCGACGTGTATCCCGAGCCTTCTTGCCGCGCAGTGATGGTCAAATAGCCATCAGCTACCGAGCTGTTTTCCGAACTGTTGGTGTAATTCTGCCACTCGTTGTTGCCCCATCCGGACGCGCCGAGATCGTACGTCCAGTTGTTGAGGTTTACACTGGTTCCGTCAAATTCATCCGACCACACCAACGTCATGCCTTCGTAGGCGTCAGCTGCAGGATAGCCCTCGCCGTCTCCGGTATCTCCCGGGCCGTCTGATATGCGGGTGAAAGTGAAGGTGAAATACAGACCGGCCGCGTTGCAATTGGCATCGTCTCCTTGGGCGTGCAGGACCAAGGTGGTTTCATCAAGCGTGACGATGTCGTAGATCAAGCCCGCATCGTTTGTCCCAATGAATGGGCATGCACAGTCACCTGTTCCCGTGAGCAGTTCAATGGCGTCTTCACCGGACGTTCCTCCGTTTGGAAGGAATTGGGTGGAGGGGGAGGTGCAGCCGTAAGCGACCTCACTATACCCTGCGAAGGCATCGATGATGGCACCGCTGTAGTCGGTCGTCAACGATCCATCCGGGTGGAATGTGTACACGTCATCGTATTGGGCGTTTTGTAGGCCATTGGCTGGACTGCTGTACCACGCATCGCTGAAGGGATCCGGTCCAACCGATACCGCACCCGCGACACTGGAGAACTGCCAGGAGCCGATGAGCAGTTCGGGAAAGATCCCTTCGCCACCACACACGCCAAATGCATCTTCGTAGAGGCAGGATTCGGTTGGGTTAGCGTCGTAGTTGCACGCCGTGGTGTCCTCACACAAATCGTTCACATCCCACAGGCCGTCTTGGTCGTTGTCAACGGCTCCGAAAATGCCCAGAATGGCCAAAATGTCGGTGATGCCGATGGCATAATCCTGCTCGAAATCGGGATTCCAGCCGCAATCGGTTTGAGCTGCAACGGGGTTTGGTACGAGCGCCACGGTTCCCAAAACGAGGGCCAAGCAGCAAGAAGTGAGGCGGAGTTTCCACATACTTGAAAGATACGCCAATTTGGAAGGGGGAATGCAGGCCGCCTATCTTGTCGGATGTAGCAAACCAACCCATGCCTGCAGTTCCAATCCCCATCAAGCTCAAGGACCTCTGTGCCAACCTGGCCCGGACCGCACCCCAACCACTGACGTACGAAGGGTTGTGTAGCTGGGTCGAAGGCATCGACTGGACCCAGAGCGATTGGGCCGAACACGTCCCGGAAGTTGAAAAGGAGGACAATTATGCCCGCAACATTTTGTGCCTTGAGCCTTTTGAGGTGGTCTTGCTGCATTGGCCTGCTGGTGTGGAGAGTGCCGTTCATCACCACGAGGGATTTTGGGGCACTGTGGTATGCCTGCAAGGGGTTCTTGAAAATGTGACGTACAACCTCGCGGATGGCGTGCTCAGTGAAAAGGATGTTTTGCGCGCACTACCGAAAGGCATCGTACCCGAGCCCGACGGTACGATTCACAAGATTCGAAACGGGAGCGATCAGGATGCATTGGTGACCCTGCATTTTTACCACCCCGCCTTGGAAGATTTGGACGGGCTGGTGTTGTACGACCTAGCCACCGGCTCCGCTTTCACCTGCAACAAAACCGCTCCCACGGCTTCCATCCATTTGCCGCCTTCGAATTACCGGGGTATACAACAAGAGGCCTTCCGTTACGCGCCCCTTCCGGAAGCCTCGCACCTGCAATGCAACATTGTCCCCAAGCCGGATGCGGCAGCCATTGAACGAATGATCGAAGGCTATTTCGCTGAGCATGCGAACCAATACGACGCCTTGGATGCGCAAATTCAAAAACGCCGGCGGTATACCTCAGCCATAGATCGCTTAGTAGCACAGGGTCTGCAATCGCTCGCCCAATCCAAGCCAGTAGAACGCGTCATGCACCTCGCCTGCGGGACGGGTCGGCGCGCGGTGGACATCCGGGATGAATCGGAGTTGGACTACGCCATGGAAGGAGTGGACATGTGCGAGGAGATGGCGACCCAAGCCGCCGAGCGCGATGTGGATGTGCAGGTAGCCTCTTTACGCCACCCGCAGAAATTTATTGAAGGTACTTCGTACGACGCCGTGACCTTGTTATATGCCTATGGCCACTTGCCGAACCGGGAAACGCGACGTTGTGTCATCGAGGCCTCCTTCAGGATGCTCAATCCAGGTGGGCGGTTTTATTTCGATGCCTTTGATGTGCAGGACGAACACGAGTGGGGCCCAGAGGCCCTGCAGCAATTTCGCGACCAGCGCCTTGGTCAGCAGGGGTATGAAGAGGGGGATGTTTTTTACCGAAGGACCCGAGGAGAGCACGTGGCCTTTTTGCATTATTGCTCCTCAGACCGTTTGAGGTCATTGATGGAGGAAGCAGGGTTTGAGGACATCGAAATGACCACCATCGGTTACGATCAAGAGGTCGGGGTGGAAGCCCACAATGGAAAGTTGTTTGTGTCTGGGCGAAAGCCAACAATATGAAGAAACGATGAAACAGTATTGGATAGCCACATCCGTGGCTTTGTTGATGGTCATGGCATTCGGATGCGGGCAACCAGGCGCAGAGCAATCGGTCGAGCAACCGCGGGACTGGGCCATCGCCATCCACGGCGGCGCTGGTCATTTTGGGGAAGAGGACCTCTCGCCCATACAACAAGCGGCTTACACGGCTTCGTTATCATCGGCCCTGGCGCTTGGTGAGGAGTTACTCGCGCAAGGCGGAACAAGTGTGGAAGCCGTGGAGGCTGTGATCCGACGGATGGAAGATGATTCGCTTTTCAATGCAGGGCGCGGGGCGGTGTTCACCGCTGAAGGCGTCCAAGAACTCGACGCATCCATAGCGGACGGGAAGACACGCAACTGCGGGGCCGTGACCGGCATCCGTGGTTTTCGGCATCCCATATCCGTGGCCCGTTCGGTGATGGACAGCAGCGAACACGTGTTTTTTAGTGGGCACGGGGCCGGAGAATTTGCCGCTGCGATGGGGCATGAGCCCGCTTCCGATGCGTGGTTTTTCACGCATAAAGCCCACAGCCGCTACCTGCGTGCCAAACGCAGGGCTGAAGCGAAAGACGCCCTTGCTTACAAGAAGGGTACGGTCGGATGCGTGGCCTTGGACCGCCAAGGCAACTTAGCTGCAGGTACGTCAACGGGTGGGATGACCTACAAAGAGCACGGGCGCATTGGCGACAGCCCCATCATTGGCGCGGGAACTTGGGCCGATAACCGCACCTGTGCGGTCTCGGCTACCGGATGGGGAGAGTACTTCATTCGGACAGGTGTGGCGCAGGAAATCCACGGACGCATGCTGCACGGCGACGAAAAGCTGGCGGAGGCATGCCGCGGGGCCATCTTCGATGAGATGGGGGCGTTGGGCGGCGATGGGGGTGTGGTCGCTGTGGATGCTTCGGGAGCCATTTCACTCGTTTGCAACAGCGCCGGTATGTTTCGAGCGTGGTCCTCGCCAGACGGCCGAGGCGTTGCGATGTTCGGAGCGACGGTGGAGGGCACAGTGGAAGTGCACTAATTGCTTCAGCCTTATTCCTCAGGGTCTTTGCTTGTCAACCCTCGGTGCAATAACAGTACAAGGAGTGCCAACAAGGCGCTGGTGGCTTCGTACGCTAGCGCATGCCAGGGTTCGATGACCAATGCACGGCGCAGTAGGATGGTGCTGATGATGAACCCACAATTGCGGAACACCAAGCCGAAGTCGGACAGGTACCGAAAGGAAATGACCAACAGCAAGACGTCCACCAGAATCAGCGCCGTGAAAAAGTCGTTGTAGAAGAAGTCATTGGGGTCGTGAAGGGCCCAGTCTGAACCGGCGTAGAGGTCATATGCCCAGGTGAAGAACGACCAGCCGCTCAAGAAAATCAGGTAGGCGAACAGGAACCCAGCCAGGATTTTTTTGAATTCGATGAAACGCTGAAGCTCCAATTCCTCGATGCGCGCAATCCTTCGGGGCAACACACGGTAGAAAGCGACGAGGATGCTGCCGACAACCATGGCGCCCATCAAGTGCGGAAAGAAATCCGCATCCCACGGCCATTTCGTGGTGAAGTCCACGTCTTTGAATACCGACCGGATTTCAATCAGGGCTACAATTTCCATTTGCTTGCCCATGGACCGAGCAAAAGAAGTTGGGAGGTAGTGGATCAGCAAGTACACCTCGGCTACCAGAATAGCAGAGAAAGGGGTGTACAACGTCTGCAAGGGGTGGCTGAAGTAGGCAGCCGGCCAGTTGAATTCAAAAATGAGGTTGATGCCATAGAGCAGCAGGTGCAACATGAACATACCCAAAGCCAAGCCGACCAGCCCGCGTTCCACACGGGACCGGGTGGATTCGGAGAGTACAGCGTTGGCGCTATCGAGCAAAAAAGACTTCATGGTAATGTACTGCAAATCAAAATAATAACACGCGTAAGCGGATGATGTTCAGCGCATTGCAAGGAAGGAATTAAATTCGCCTTCCCATGTGGCGAAAAGGGTACATAGAACGGGTAAAAAGGCTCACCGGTCGAGCGGTCGAATTGCGGTTGGATATCCGCGGCGGTATGCCGGAGGCGCATCCCGGTCAATTTGTAGTACTCGAAGCCCAGGTCAATCGCGCGCCGCAACGGGCATCGTTTTCGCTGAGCGGAATAGAAGCAGACCACTGGCGCTTGGGGGTCAAGGAGGCACGCAAGGGTGGCGTGAGTGAATGGCTCTGCGAGCTGGACGAGCGCACTCCGGTTCGCGTGGCTGGTCCTTTTGGTGCTTTTGCCCTCAATAGGGAGTTTTCGCAACACACCTTTGTGGCAGGTGGCAGTGGAATCAGTCCGATTTATTGCTTGATTCAACAGTTGGTGCAGGAGGGGGTGCGCCCATCGTTGTACTATGGAAACGCATCAGCGGATGAGGTGATGTTTGGATCGGAATTGCGGCAGCTCGCCGATACCGGTCAGTTGGATCTTCATGAGTTTATTGGCAGGACGCTGCTTGACGGCCTCAGGCCAGAAGATTTTGAAGAAGCTGCGGCCTACATCTGCGGTCCTGAAGCCATGAATCGAGCGGTAGTGGACAAGCTCGGGACATTTGGAGTTCCTGCTGAATCCATTCGCATGGAATCGTATGGTCAAAGGGCCTCGACGTCCAATGCAGGCAAGGTGGCTTGGAAGGGCTTGTTTGGTAGAAAACAGGAAGTTCAGGTAGCATCGAACCACACGGTGCTCACGGCGTTGCAAGCACGAGGCGTTCGATTGGATGCGGCTTGTTTGGTCGGCGCTTGCGGTACCTGTGAAGCCCGGGTGCTTGAAGGACGCGTTCAGTGCAATGGAAAGGTTCAACGTGCGGGCGACCGCGTGACGACTTGCACCACCACGGCAATGGAAGGTGAACAGGCACTGCTGGGACCGGCAAACCGATTGAACCGGTCGCAGTGGTACGCAGCCGCCTTGGTTATTGGGGTGGTATTCTTCGGTTTTTGGAATGTTTCACCGGGAACTGGACTGTCGTCGAAAGGCAGTATGAATACCGGGCATTCCAACTTGAAATGCGAGTCCTGCCATAAGAAGGCGCCCGGTTCGTTGCGCCAACAACTGGCCCACAATGCTCGAACCGCTGTTGCCTTGCACGGGCACGATTGGGTGCCGGTGGGTTATGCGGAAGTGGACAATGCAGCCTGCCAGTCGTGCCACGAACGTCCGAACGATCGCCATCCGGTCACACGCTTCGAAGAGCTGCGGTTCGCCGCACAGCGAGAGGCCATTGGTGTCCACCGCTGCGCGAACTGCCACGGGGAACACACGGGGGCCCGGGTCGGTGTTATTGAAATGGATTACTGCCAACATTGCCACAGCGCCATGGAGGTCGTGGATGACCCGATTGACGTGCCCCACGCCGAATTGGCTGAATCCGGACAATGGTCCACGTGCTTGACGTGCCATGATTTTCACGGAAATCACATGTACGAAGTACCGACGCGCATGGCCAATAGGTTGCGAGAATCCGAAGTGCGCGATTACTTTGAGGGCGGATTGGACCCGTATGGAAACGGAAAGCGATACAACGCAAAAAATGAAGACTAGATTGGACAGTTGGCTGAGGTTGGGAGCCTTGATTTTAGGTGGTTTGTTGGCGTGCGCCGATGCCTCCCACGCCCAAGAAAAGCCAAGTGAGGAGGACCGTATCATACTTCAAGTGCGCCCGCGCTCGGAATGGCGAGACGGGTACAAGCGATTGCGGCAACCGGGCGACGCAGGGGAGTTGCTCACCATGCAACGCACCCGCTTAACCTGGCACCACGGCACCGAAAAATGGGAAGTGCGGCTCGGCTTTCAGGATGTTCGCACGTTTGGGGACATGGCCGGCAACACGGCGGGCTACGGAGCATTTGCGGCGACCGAATCATGGGGCGCATGGAAACCGAATGCCAACACCCGCTTCACAGCCGGGCGTCAGCGTATCGCCTTTGACAACGAACGCATTGTTGGCGCAGTAAATTGGTCGCAATACGGTCGATTCCTCGATGGACTCCGTTGGGACCAATCCACGGCCATCGGCACCACAACAGCCGCCTTGACCTGGGACGCTCCTGCCGGTTTGACCCGAATCATGGGGTACCACGTCTATGCCAGTGAGCGGAATCGGATTTCAATTCTTTATTTCAACCAGAAGAACTCCCTGGATCCAACGGCTTCGGTCGTCACGGCCGGAGCGACATGGACCGGTAAAGCCAGAGGCGAGGTCGTTTCATGGGTCGTTGAAGGCTACGTGCAAGAACAATCGAACGGCCAGCCGGCGTCCTACATGGGCGTGGCAGAGTTGCACTACACGTCGAGTGCAATGGGAAAGGCATTGGTGGCTTTGGATTGGCTCGAAGGGGATAACAGAGGCCGAGCGTTCCATCCCTTCTTGGGCACCAACCACCGCCACTACGGGTGGATGGACCAATTTTACGTTGGCATCCCAGCCAATGGCATGGCCGATGCGCGGGTGCACTGGTCAAGGCCTTTTGGAAAGGCAGCGTGGAAAGCCAAGTGGGACGTGCGGTACCACCGCTTCTACCGTTCATCATTCGACGCATTGTTCGCCAATGAGTTGGACGCGGTGCTCGTATTCAATCCCACTGAATTTGTAAAAGCGTCCTTCGGTTGGTCCGTTATGACCGCGACCGATGCGATGTACGCATCCCAGAACCGAACTGCCATTGAGAATGGATGGCAACAGTGGGGTTGGATTGCACTGAATTTTTCGCCGACGATTCGGCTGTAAACCTCGCAAGCATGAACAGAGTCACAAAGTTCTGGGTGTTGTCGTCGATGGGATTTGTCGGGGTTATGGGGTACCTGTTTTTTTCAGCACCGGTTCCGCTTCTAGCAACCGATGCCGCGGTGAAGTCCTATTCGACACAGGAGGCCATGGCCATGTTGGCGCTGGAAAACGATGTGACGCGCACCCTCTACACCAAGGCCATCGTCGGTGCCGGAAAGCCTCGAGGCCTCGCTTTTTCGGAACGTTGGGCCGACCCGGAGGTCATCGCCGGACCGCTTCCAGCACTGTTTTTGCGCGGAGTTGCAGATGAACTGAAGGCGAGCGACGTGCCCCTGGGGCTGTACCTAGGTTCGGATTTCCCCATTGAGGCATCCAATCAATTTCAAGGGCGTCAGGCAGAGGCCTTCGCGCTTATGCGGGAAGACCGCTCTCCGCAGTACTTTATGGATGAGGTGACCAACGAGACCATCGGCATGTACCCGGATTTCGCTTCAGCAGCGGCCTGTGTTTCTTGCCACAACGAGCACGAACGTACCTCGAAGTCCGATTGGCAACTCGGGGATCTGATGGGCGCTACCACGTGGTCGTATCCCGGCGATTCGGTGACGACCGATGAACTCGTTGATATGCTCAAGGCATATCGGTCCGGGGTGTCCTCTGTCTGGTCCCGGTACCTCGATGAGATCCAAGCCATGGATCCAAGTGAGCAACCTGCCATTGGCGTTGGGTGGCCTTCCCAAGGAGCCTTCATTCCGGACGTAAAGACGTTTCAAGACAGTGTGGCCGAATTGGCAGCGGTGCATTTGATGGCCAGCATACTCAACATCGATGACCAACCTTAAGCGGCAATTGGTATGGATTTGGGGGTGCCTGATGGGCTTGCTCATTGGGACAGTTCTGTCCAAGTTCGGGTTCATCGATATGGACTTCCAACAGGGTGATGCATTTCGAAATTGGACAGGGAGTGCGCTTCTTGTGTCCATCCTTGCGCAGTGGGCGCTTTCCATTGGACGCTTGGTGTACCAAAAACAGGGGGCGCAGTGGGACGATTGGGTGGAGGTTCATCAAGCATTGGCTTGGGCCGTGCCTCTGCTGGCCTTGGTTCATTCGCTGCAGCTGGGTTACGGACTGCTCGGCTTCCTGCCACTTGCTCTTTTCGCTTCACTGGTATTTGGCTCTTGGGTGTCGATCAAGGAACAAAGCCGAAAATGGCTTCCGTATCATCTCGTTTTTGCGGCGGTGACCCTCGCCGGTTCGTTGATGCATCTCTGGCGTGTGGTCTATTTCCGCTAGTGGGTTTTTTTGACAGTTTTGAGGCACGTCGCCTCGGCCATAGTATGTAGTTTTGCTCCGTGACTTTGGGTTCCACTTATCGAGCGTTTTGGGCTTTCGCCCTCGGGTTGCTTTCCATTGTGTGTTGGGTGGGGATGCCGTGTGCCTCAGCTTTGAATTGGGGTGAGGAAGAAGTGGTATGGCTCATGTCCGATGCGGAAGATGAGCGAGGCGAGGAAAATAAACAAGGCGAAGAGGAGGCAGCAGACGACGAGGTGAAGAAGTGGTCGGAATGGTCGGAATGGAATGCTGAAGCCTTGGCGATGCATGAGCTCAATCGCTCGGCTACAGCAAATAGAGATTGGGATTCCCCTTTCCGCAAAGGTGTGTTTGAGCCCCCGGAAATGAAGGCCTAAAGGCCATAGTAGCCTGCAACAGGCTGCGCGTTCATTTCTCTTTCATTTTACTCTCGAAATCCATGTTTCAGCATATTGGAAAGGATGCTCCAGCATCCTTGGTTGTTTTTTTGGTCGCACTGCCTCTCTGCCTGGGCATTGCATTGGCCTCGGGCGCAGAGCCCATCGCCGGCTTGATTGCCGGCATCATTGGCGGACTTATTGTTGCACCCATTTCCGGAAGCCATGTTGGCGTATCCGGACCGGCGGCTGGCCTGGCGGTTATTGTATATGACGGCATTCAAGAGGTCGGCTTTGAAGCTTTTTTATTAGCCGTAGTCATCGGTGGATTGGCTCAGTTGGTGTTGGGTATTGTCAAGGCCGGCGTGGTCGGAAAGTACTTTCCTTCCAGCGTCATCCAAGGGATGTTGGCCGCCATTGGCATCATCATTTTCATCAAGCAAATCCCCCATGGCTTGGGCTATGCCGGCGCAGAGGGAACCACCAAGGCTGACAAGGTTTTTGATGTGCTGTTGCTACTTGGTGACAACATCAGCTACGCCTCGGCGACGGCGACTGTGGTCACGTTCGTGTGCCTCGCCATCTTGATCTCGTGGGAAACGTCGTTCATGAAGGCCCAGAAGTTCACCAAGGTGCTGTCGGGTTCATTGACAGCGGTCCTAGCGGGGATTGTGGTCCACCTCATCACGCGCAACGGAGACGGTGCCTTGACGACGAAACAACTGGTCGAAGTACCAACAGGCCATGCTGCTGACGGCATTGATCCATCGGCATGGGGTTCACTGTTAACGTTCCCTGATTTCTCCGCCATCGGCGACAGCGCAATTTGGATTCTCGCGGCGACCATCGCAGTGGTTGCGAGTTTGGAAACCTTGCTGTGTGTCGAGGCGACGGATAAGCTGGATCCGGAGCAACGTGTTACGCCCACCAACCGGGAACTGCTGGCTCAAGGGGTCGGTAATACCGTAAGCGGATTGATTGGTGGCTTGCCGATTACCCAGGTGATTGTGCGCTCTTCTGCCAATATTCAGACGGGAAACGCCACCAAGCTCAGTGCGATTTTGCACGGTGCGTGGTTGCTTTTGTTCTTCTTGTTGGCGCCTACGCTCCTTACCTACATTCCATTGGGCAGTCTCGCGGCGGTGCTCTTTGTAGTGGGGTATAAGCTTGCTAAGCCCGCTACGTTCAAGCGTATCTATGAAAGCGGCATGAAGCACTTCATTCCGTTTGTGGTGACCATATTGGCCATTGTCTTCATCGACTTGCTCAAGGGATTGGGCATTGGATTGGTCGTCGCTCTGGTTTGCAGCCACCTCATGGCCGATAAGTCTGAATAAATTGAATCTACGAACACACAGAAAAGGGGCAGCGGCAATTGAAGCCGTTGTCCTTTTTCTAATCATGGCGACGGGGTGCGCCAAAAATTCCGACTGCACACCGGTCCTAAATGAGGACTGTTTCTACCCCATGGTCGTCGATCCCGTATGTGGATGCGATGGCAATACCTACATGAATTCTGGAGAAGCAGGTTGCTATGGCATCATGGAATTTACGGCCGGTGCGTGCTCCTGAGGAGAATTGGCAACATTCGTGTAAATTCAGGCCTACCATTGCATGGCACTTTTTTCCAATAATTCATTGCGCATTGACGCTTTGCCTTCCCTTGTGGAAGAAGAATTTGAAGGGCTGCCGTTGCGGTACCGCACACTGCGGGCCGCGGTCTATGCCATTGTAATGCTATTGGTGTTTGCCGGATTGGGTGTACTGATTTGGTTTGAATGGAAGGAGGTACAAACCCTTCGGTGGGGGGTGCGGCTGGTTACCGGTGCAAGTATCGCGTTTGGTTTGCTTTGGGCGATCGAAGAAATCAAGGGATTCCCATTGCGCGGTGTACTTGTTCGCGAACACGACTTAAGCTACCGGTCGGGGTTTTTCAAGCGTGAAACCGTTACGGTCCCGTTCAATCGAATCCAGCACAGTGAAATCGCCCAAGGTCCGGTTGCGCGGGCGTTCCAGGTATGTACGTTGAAACTCTATACCGCGGGCAACTCGGGGGCCAATTTGCGTGTGCCCGGGATGGACGTCGAACGGGCCAAGCGCCTCAGGCAACAATTGGATGAACGAGTCAGCCACGCCTAGCCCCGAGGAAATCCCTCAACCGCTAGCCGTGCATTTCCCTGCACGTCGCCAGCATCCGACGGGTGTTTTTCAATACATCGTCAAATACACGTGGATGTTCATACGTGGTTTTTGGCCAATCCTTGCCGGAGCTGCCGTTTCCGATAACATCCGCGCTTATGGGGAATGGATCAGCCTCGCTGTTTTGGTCATTTCATGTTTGAGCGCTGTGTTTCAGTATTGGAAATTCACCTTCCAGATTACCGAAGATGCCTTGGTTATCCGCCGTGGAGTCTTAGAACGTGAGCGCATCACCATCGCTTTTGAGCGCATTCAAGTGGTCAACCTCGAGCAGTCTATTTGGCAACGGGCTTTTGGGGTGATGAGTGTGAAGGTGGATACGGCGGGTACAGCTGGGGCCGAGGTGGAAATCGCAGCCCTCAAGGTGGAAGACGCGAAGGCTTTGAAGGTGGTTTTATCCTCGGGCCGCCTGCAGGTAGAATCAGATCATGAAGGGTTGGATTCCATGGCGCATGGCGAGCAGCTGATTTCCTTGTCCTGGAGTCGGTTGTTTAAGATTGGCCTCACGCAGAATCATCTGCGCAATGCCCTGATTGCCTTTGGTTCGATCATTGCCTTGGCAGAACCGTTGGAAGGGCTGATGACGGGGTGGCTTTCAAATGTCCCGTCTTACACGTGGGTGGTGTTGAAGTTTTTGTGGGTGCTGATGATTCCCCTTATTGCCATTGGGGTGGTTGTTGTGGGCATGCTCGTTTCACTCATCGGTGCTGTATTGCGGTATTACAATCTGCAGGTTCGCGCCCAGTCGGAAGGGTTGGAATTATCCGGGGGCTTGTTCAAAAAATTTGAATTCAAAATTCCATTGCACAAAGTTCAAATGTTGGAAGGCAGCAGCAGTGTTTTGCAACGTGTGGTGGGCTTTGAGACGTTTCGAATTCACCAGGCTCGAGCTCAAACCGATGATGCTCAAGGTGCTGTGAGTTTGGCGATTCCGGGGTTGGAATCCGACCATGCAAACCGCCTTAATGCGATGTTGTTTCCACCTTTTGCTGGTGAATCTGAGGTGATTCGACCTCACAAGTTGATGCTTATTCGCATGTTGGTGTTTCGGGCTGCTGTGGTGGTCCCGGTTTTGATTTGGGGCGAGACTTGGATGCAATTGGCTGCATTTGTTTGGGGCGTTTGGTTGGCCGTAGCAGGGGTTAATCAATACCGTGGCGTGGAATTGATGACATCCGAGGAACAACTTTGCATGCGTACGGGATGGCTTCGCCAAAAACACCTTCGAACGGAATTGCGAAAAGCGCAACGTGTCGTCCTGACAGAAAGTTGGTTGATGCGCCGACGAGGACTTGCGCATGCTCGTGTTTACACGGCCGCTGGGCCTGTCGTGGTGCGTTTCATTCCGAAAAAAACAGCGATGCAATTGCGCGATCTGGTTCTTTATCAAGCGGAATCGACCAATCGACCTTGGATGTGATTACGCGTTCAATAGCGCTTCAGTTGCTTCGATGATGAGTTGTGATGTGCCTTGGTAGTCGCGTGGAAAGGTCGTTTCCTTTAAAATGCCCAAAGTGGCCTTGCTTTCCAAGACATTTCCTCGCTTGGCGAGGATCCAGGCTCTGGCCAATCCCGTTTGCTTTTTGACCGATTCTTCCATCCAATGTTGAGAGGTGATGTTGAGGAGATCATGCTTATCGATGAGGCGCTCAAGTAATTCATCCTCATCGAATGCAACCAACAAGGGTGTGATGGCCTTGAAATAGAAAATTGCTTGGTTCGCGGGCGGCGTAAAGTGGGCTTCAACGGCATCCTCCTTCACGCCGTTCAAAAAGTAATCCAACACGGCAATCCGTCCTTCAAGAATGGGGAAGTATGAACCGCCTGGAATCCGATGAAAATGGTCGAGCGCCTGTTCTCTATTTCCACTCAACATTGCCCTTGTTGCCAATAGACTGTTCCCGAAAGCTTGATGCTCTGGATCGGTCGATGTGCTCAACATCATCTCAATGATTCTACCGTATTCACCATTCAGATTCATGACCGGTACGTAAAACGAGACCACCAAGTTGATGAATGGGGTTTCCTTCATGAGCCGATGGATGAAGGTCTTGTCTTCAATGGCGAAAAACTTGGACCCTACGTAGTGGGCAAAAACGGATACGATGGCGTAATACAAAGGCCTTCCTTCGTCCACCGGTTTTAAGGCTTGGAACAGCCGGATGATGCGTTCGTGATCGTTTTGTTCCAGCCGCAGGTTGATCAAATGCCCTGCCATCATCACGGCTTCCATCGATATGTCCCGTTCGATGAGGCGGTTGATGTAGTATTCGTCAATCTCGACGTTCTGCACCTGCAGCCGCACCAACAGCTCAACCATGTCTTCTTCGTCCTTGAGGCGATCGAGGAACTCATCGCAGGACTCGTACCCTGCAAAATTGGCCAGGTTATCGAGGGTGGACTTTCGAAACTGCCCGTCAAAGGACACCAGACCAAAAAATCGCCGCAACGTGTGGCTCGCTACCTTTTTACCTGTTTTCGAGAAAACGGCTTCGGAAAGGGCAACACAGTCGCGTTGCGTTTGCACTGAGCGTCCCCAAGCCTTGGTGATTTCATTGCGACACGCGTGAATGTTACTTGGGGTAATATGCACTAAGCAAAAGTAATCATTACAAATCCATCACATTTGTGCACATATGCCACACTTTGTAAATGACTGCACATAGTTTGTAAGCGTTTCACCGTCACCGACGTTGCAGCCCGAATCGGAGCGCAACTTTGTACAAGTCCTGTGCCTGTTCATTGGTGATGGCGTACGCCATGGTCCAGTGGGTCAACCATTCTTCGGTCATGGGGACGGGGGTGCCAGCGGCTTGAAACGATGCGATGGTTCGCAAAAAGTCTGCCATCACCGCTTCAGTGGGCTCGAGCGCATTGTTCGTGACCGTCTCAACCATGGAACGTACTTGATCGAAATTGATGCCTTGAGCCTCGTAACTTGATTTGATGTCAGCGGTTTCAACGGGAGTGGATTGCCCGAAAGCGGAGGTGGCGCTAAAGACGAGCGTCAAGAGGGTCGCAGAGAAAAAATGCTTCATGGTGGAACGTATTTATCGGAAGAGAGAGATGGTGCCGCTGCAGAAAGGCTGCAGTTCCGGTGTTTCATCGCAGGGGTATTCCAGGATTTCCATGGTGTAGTAATACACACCTTCTGGTAACGTGTTGCCCAGCTCATCTTTACCAGCAAAGTCAGACTTCAAAGGTGTCATGGTGTACACCAGCTGGCCCCAGCGGTTGAAGATGTCGACGTTATAATTCAGGCAGGCGCTCACCGCTGAAGGTATCTGGAAGGAATCGTTGTAGTCGTCACCATTGGGCGTGAAGACATTCGGAACGAAAAATCCATCGAGGTTCAAGGCGTTTTGCAGGTACACTTCCTGCGAGGCATCGTAGACACATCCGTAAGGATCGGTGACAGAAAGCTGCATTTCAAAGCTGCCGGTTTGGTCGAAGAAGTAGGTTGGATTGGCGAAAATGGCGACCAGTTCGTTATCCAGATACCACTCATATCCATATTCTTCGTTGGAATCGTTGACGGTGCTGATGAGTTCGAGTTCATTGCAAATCATTTCGAAATCAAACGTAGGTTCGATGGGCGTTGCCAATACGTATTCGACCAAATCGATGTTGGTGCATCCGTTGCCGTCGGTGATGGAATAGCTCACTTCGTATGTCCCGGGGTCGGCCCCCTCATGCTGCAGGGTACTTCCGTTCAGTAAATCTCCTGAAAGCGTCCCGCCACCTGGCGTGGGATTCAATTCAATGTTCCCGTCGTAAAGGCAGTAGCTCTCTTCAGCGCTGCTAGAGAGTTCAGGAAGCGGGTTGACCGTCAACTGAACCGTGATGCTGCTGTCGCACCCGGCAGTGGTCTGCAAGACCGACGTGTACGGACCGGCTGCCGTGATGGCGGAACCGTCAGGCATGGTATAGCTTTCGCCCGCGCATATGGATGCGTTGTAGGCAATGTCGTACGCCGGATTGAGGGTTAAATCAATGGTGACACTGCTGTCACAACCCAGTGTGGTTTGCAAATCAAAATTGAAAACGCCCGAGGAAGTGGGAAGGGTTCCGTCCGGGAAGAGATAGGAACCGTCATCGCAGGCGTCCAGGGCAACGCTCATGTCGTAGTTGGGTTGGAAAATCACATTGGACGTCACCGTGCTGTCGCATCCATTGGTTTCGGATGTCAAGACCACTGTGTACACGCCTTCCTCCGTGACAACTGTGCCGTCGCCCAATACCACCGGTTCTCCTTCGCAGAGCGCCAAAGTATTTTGGGTTTCAAACGGCTGAAGCATCGACACCACTGTGGTGATGACGCTGTCGCATTGCGCTTGAGCAGTCTCGAGCACCACGGGGAATGTACCCGGCTCATTGATAATGGTCCCGTCAGGGAGGGTGAACGTCTCGCCAGCACAGAGCTGCACCGGCATCTGGAAGTCGTAGGTGGACTGTTCAAAGAGGTTTACCGTTACGATGCTGTCGCACCCCTCGACGGAAACGTATTCCGCGATGTACGTTCCCTCTTCACTGACTTCCGACCCGTCGGGCAGGCTGTAGCTTCCTCCTTCGCAGTAGTACTCGGTACTTTCCACTTCCAACTGGTATGCGACCGTTACGGTTGCTTCGGAACTGCATCCAGAATTCGTCCCAATCACCGTATAGACCGTTGTCTCGGTGGGGTTTGCGGTCTGGAATGGACCGTAACCATTTCCGACCAAACTCTCATTGGGCAACCATTGGAGTTGAAAAGCCCCTGTGGCTGAAAGGGATACAGGTTCATTGCACGTAGTGATGTACTCGGGGTCTACCGTGATAACAGGGTAGGGCACCACGGTTACCGTGACGTCAACGGTATCGATGCACTCCTCATTGGATGCGATGACGTTGTACACGGTGGTTTCAAGCGGATTGACCAGGACGTTTGCCCCATCAATGACCGTTAAGCCATCCGCTTCAAACCAATCGTAATTGTCTGCTCCAGAAAGGGTCAAAAAAAGCGAGTCACCTTCACAGAACTGTGGAGCGGTGGGTTCGACCACCAAACCGACTCCGCCAATGGGCGTAATGACAATGGAGCCTTGACCGGAGACGTTACCCCCCACGCATGAGAAGCCCGCTGGGGTCAAGCTTGATCCTCCGCCTCCGCCACCGCCACCCAGCGAACCCGACGCGAA
Source organism: bacterium (assembly GCA_029979565.1). Classification (GTDB taxonomy): domain Bacteria; phylum Bacteroidota; class Bacteroidia; order Flavobacteriales_D; family Sanyastnellaceae; genus UA16. Next base: position 20,221 of record JAPOHG010000019.1, on the reverse strand, counting down.
GCAGTCACTTCCGCCACCGCCACCGCCGTAGTAGCCACCGCCACCGCCACCACCAGGACCGACGTTGTAGCAGGGGTCAATGGCACCATCGCCCCCTAAGCCAAGGCCACCGCCATCGCCGTTGTTTCCGGATCCAATCCAAGGCGGGCCTCCGGCACCGCCAGAATTCTGCGTCGCTCCGTTGCCGCCTTGGCCAAAGGGGCTGTCGCCTTCACCGCCGGCATTGCAACCCGCATCACCGGCGTCGGCGTCTGTATTCCCTCCCCCCATGCCTCCGCCGCCTGCAGCAACGACAAAGCGATCCGCCAATGCCGATCCTCCGATGCGAATATCAGATGCTCCGCCCCCTCCGCATCCGGCATTGGCCCCGCCGGCAGCCCCGCCTGCGCCACCTCCATTGTAGCCAGCCGATGGGCATCCGCCTTCGCCGCCCACCCTGATTTCCAGAATTTCTCCTTCTACCACATCGATGATTCCGGTGACGGTGGATCCGTTTCCACCATTGGATCCTCCTCCGGCAGCACCCTTGAGTTGTACCTCCAATTGCGAAACACAATTGGGTACAACATAAATTTCCACCTCACCTGTATATCCGAAGGTGATTTCGGATTGCCCGTAGGCCGTTGACAGGAAGAGCGTGGCAAGGGCCAGCCACAGGGTTTTCGAAGGATTCAGGATCATTCCAGGCAGTTTGTTGGGAAGATAGTCCGATTTCTGTAAATCTCTCTATGAAATGAGCCTTTCACCGTGCTGCGAGTGGTCCAATCCACGCTGTTCTTGGTCGGTGCGAACACGCAGCGGAATGATGCGGTTGACAAGGAAATAGAGCGCGTAGCTCAAGGCGAAGACACCTACAACAACCCCCATCAAAGAAATGAGGTGCCGAACAAATACGGTCGCATCGCCGTGAATGAGCCCCACTTCTTCAGCAAAAACCCCGGTGAGCACCATGCCTACCAAGCCGCCAATGCCATGGCTTGCAAACACGTCCAGCGTGTCGTCGATCGCAAACCGCGATTGGAATCGAATGGCCCAATTGCTGATCAGCGCGGCGAGGAAGCCAATGAAAATACTGTGCGAAATGGATACGAATCCCGCAGCTGGCGTAATGGCGACGAGGCCAACAATCGCTCCGATGCACGCACCAAGGGCAGACATCTTTCGATTCTGGAAGCGGTCGTAGAACACCCACGTGATCATGGCCGTGGCGCTCGCGAGGTTTGTGTTGGCAAATGCCTTGACTGCATCGGCGTTGGCGCCAAGTGCCGAACCTGCGTTAAAACCGAACCAACCGAACCAGAGCAATCCCGTTCCGAGAATGACAAATGGAATGTTGGCTGGCTGGTTGTCCACTTCGTTGCGTTTGCCCAAAAACAAGGCACCGGCCAAAGCGGCAAATCCCGCTGACATGTGCACCACTGTTCCGCCGGCAAAATCCAATACGCCCCAATTGCGAAGGAGACCATCTGGATGCCAAGTCATATGAGCCAAAGGCGGATAAATGATCAAACTGAAGAGCACCATGAACAAAATGTATGCCCGGAACCGGATGCGACCGGCAAAACTCCCCGTAATCAGAGCGGGCGTAATGATGGCAAACTTCAGCTGGAACAGCGCGAAGAGCAGAAAGGGGATCGTTTCCGCGAAATCCGCGTTTGGAACCAATCCCACGCCACGAAAAGCGAAATACGTGCGCGGGTCACCAATGATCCCCCCGAGTGAATCGCCGAAGCACAGGCTGAATCCGACCACAACCCAGACGACACTGATGACGCCGAGTGCGACAAAGCTCTGGAGCATGGTTGAGATGACGTTTTTCTTGTTCACCATGCCGCCGTAAAAGAAGGCAAGACCGGGCGTCATGAGCAAGACAAATGCGCTTGCGACGACCATCCAGGCGATATCACCTGAGTCGTAAGAGGCGGTTTGGGACTGAATTGTGTCGTAATCAACACCAACGACGAGGGTGGCTGCGACCAAAGCGGAAAGCAGCAGAAAATTCCATTTTCTGTTCATTTTGAATGAAAAAACCGATAAAAAGTGCGGGAAATTGCCGTGCGGGCAAATTACGCTACGGCTTCGAATTGGAAAAATTAAACCCCAATACTTCTCTCCAATGAAGGGGAACCGGTAGAAGTTGCAATGATGTGGGTATGAACGCTGACGGGAACCCCCAAAATCCTGATAGAAAAAATGATAGCATGGGATGAAACGTTTTGTCCACAATTCCCGTATGCCCATGCGTATGAATGGACCATTGCATTCCGTTTCGTGCTCAAGCCGATTTCAGTTCGTGGTATTAAGCCTCGTAGGATTGTTGTGCAGTGGTACGGCCTGGGCCCAAGATTGCTTGGAGACGTGCGAATGCCACCCGTTGAGCAACGGGTTCGGCATTGAACCGGCTGAGGCATTTGGATGCGCGCCTTTTACCACTTTGTTGTCCCATGGTTTGGAACCGACATCGACCGCGGGTTATTCCTTCGCTTGGGAGGTGACCGGAGGGGATTTTGCCTGGACGGGAGGAACCTCAAATGCATCCGAATCACCTTCTATTCAGTTTCTAGAATCCGGTGTTTTTCAGGTTGAACTGACGGTGGTGGACACTGCTGGAACCGGGTGTTTAGGGACATCCAATGCAACGACAATTTCCGTTGCAAACGCTCCGGAAGTGATGATTACGGAAGTGCCTGAATTGTGTGTCGGAGAAGATGGAACATTGCAGGTGCTTGTCAATCCTGGAAACACGGCCTTGACTGCTTTTGCCTGGGGAGCAAATGCTGCGTGGGACACCTTGGCATTTCCTGCGCCATTGGTGCAATCATTTGAAACACCAGGGCCAAACGAAGTCGTAGCTTGGGCATCCAATGCTTGTGGATCTAATGCGGACACGGTGCATGTTACGGTGTATCCGACTCCGGCATTGACGGTGAGCTCTTCGCATTCTTGGTACTGCCTAGGATCCTATGTAGACTTTGTGGCAGAGGGCGATGGTGAATTCACGTGGAGCTCGAATTCGGAATTGCTCGCAGGCGGAGAGGTTGGTGATTCTACAGCCCGCTATACGGTTGGTTCTCAGGTGTTGGGTTCGGTGTTCACCACAGTGGATCACGGAACCAAGGAATGTGCATCCAGCATGGGATTCAACGCATATGGATTTTTTGTGCCATCGGTATCGGTTGTGGCCGATGAAGTGGCTTGTGCTGGCGATGCCGTAGAACTACAGGCCATCATCACCTCTTACGGGTGGGATACTTCGGTCGAATGGATTGTCGATGGTGTTTCTGCCGATACGGTCTGGGCGCCTACGGGTTCCACGTCCACATCGGTAAACTATGCATGGGAAGGGGAGACGATTCCGGGGGTTCACACCGTGGAAGCGGCGGTTGTGTTTGATCCGTATCCCGTGTGGCTCCCCGATTACGGGTGTGCCGATACCATCGCCCACCAAATTGAAGTTGTGCCATTGCCCGTAATAGAAGCACCGTCGTATTGGACGGGCTGCGATCAAGCGATTGCGGAAGATTTCCCGCCGGTTGCCCCTGAAGGTGGCTGGTGGTCGACTCTTGATGGGACGCTTTTGAATGAATGGGTACCCGGGGCTTTTGGGTTGGGCGAGCATGAAGTGGTGTACACGTATGAGGACGGCTACGGTTGTCAATCTTCTGATTCCATCTTGCTTCAAGTTCAAGCGCCCGATTGGGCGGCAGCAGGTGCCGATACGGTTAGCTGTGAGAGCAACGAATTGGCGATTCTGGGCACTTCTGATGAAGGAGGGTACTGGACCGGTCCAGGCATTACCGATTCTGGAGCTGGAGTGGTTGACCTTTCGGCGTTGTCGCCCGGTCTGCACGACTTGGTCTATCACCTCGGTGAAGGCTCCTGTGCAACTGCGGATACCATGGTTTGGGAAATTCTCGAAAATCCGACCGTCTTCCTCTCCACAGAAGGCAGTCTGGCGTGCGACGGTGATACCGTTTGGCTTGAAGCATTCGCGGGCGGCGGTGAAATTGCCGCAGGCAGCGATTACCAGTTTGAATTTTCAAGCCAGGTCAATTTTGGTCCCGAGGGTATGCCTTTTGTCGTAGCAAATGCAAATGATCCTCTCGATGCCATCGAGCTGGTGGTTATCGATGATGTTGGATGCCAAGACGAGGCTCTGGCTTTTGTGACGCCCGTTTCCTTGCCGGATGCCACTGCGCCTTTGTTGGAACCTACTTGCAATCAGGATTTCCCCATCTTTTTGCCCATTGAAGAAGGCGAAACAGGCGCTTGGAGCGGTCCAGGTGTAAACGAGGATACCAACGCATTCAATCCGGCTGAGGTAGGTGAAGGCCATGTAAGTCTGGTGTACACCGTTACAGGTACGCTGGGTTGCGTGAACTCCGATACGGCTTTGATGACTGTCCTGGCCACCCCGTTTGTGTCCGCCGGACCGTCTCTGTCTGTTTGCGCCGATGCAATGCCATTTGAATTGGAGGAATTTGAACCTTCCTTGGGCTTTTGGGAAGGAGCGCAGCAAACGGCTGCAGGTGCGTGGATGTTCGATCCTCTCGCATCGGGTATTGGCATGCACGTTTTAACCTATTCCGTAGGCGAGGCTTCTTGCGCTGTGAGTGACACCATGACGGTAACCGTCACGGCTTTGCCTGTGCTTTCACCGTCTGAGGCACAGGTGCTCTGCGCTGGCGATACAGCCTTTGGCCAAGTGGCCATCGTAGGTGCAGCCACCCTCGGAACGTATAGTTTCATGTGGGAGGCGCCGGAGATGTTGGACGCCGATAATCCGTGGGAGTTGAGCGCAGGACCGTGGATTGCACCGGGTCCAGTGACAGCGACAGTCGTGGTTGCGGATTCCTTAGGATGCGAGGCCTCGGCTGAATTGCTGTTCGAAGTACAAGCGCTTCCAATGATTGACCTTCCGTCCGATTGGGCCATCTGTGCCAATGAGGGCACCGTTGACCTCCCTGAGGCCATACCGAATGGTGGGATCTGGTCTGGCACGGGCGTGGAATCGGACGTTTTCAATGCGTCGGCTGCAGCTGCAGGTGTCCATGATTTGACGTATGCGGTTGTTGACGATTCAGGATGTGCCAATGAGGCGGTGATGCAAACGGAAGTGGTCGCACCCGTTGAATTTGACTTGGGACCCAAGGTGCACGCATGCGAGGATCAAGGCTTGGCCTTTTTACCAACGCCGGCTGAGCTGATAGGCTTTTGGGAAGGCCCCGCATTGAGCACCGAGAATCCGGACGCAGTGGATTTGAGTTTGGTCATTCCTGGAACGTATGCTTATTCCTTTACCCATACGGGTGAGGTGTGCACATCGTCGTCAGATGTTGAATTGGAGGTTCACGCTCAACCTGAACTCTCTGCGATTTCTACCGATGAGGTATGTGCCGATTCGTTGTTGATGCTGGAGGTAGACGTGATGACAGCGGCTTTACCCGTTGCCATGGCATGGACCGTTGATGCGGTCCCTGTTGCCGGGGATAGCACAGTGCTAAGTGTCTTCTGGCCTACAGAAGGTACGCACCTAATCGAAGTAAGCGCTACGGACGATTGGGGGTGCAGTGCCGGCTTGAATTGGAGTGTGGAGGTGCTTCCGGCATCCACCATCAACTCCTCAGAATCCGTGACGGTTTGCAACCAAGCCATTCCGGTGGACCTCACGCAGTATGCCGGAGGTACTGAGCCGGGAATAAACGCCTTCACAGGATTGGATTTCGCAGCTTCTTCCATTGATACACTTGGTATTCTCCATCCGGAAACGCTCGTACCTGGGGCCTACAGTATGCTCTACGAGTTCGCGCCAGCGACGGGGTGCGCAGCCCGTGATACCATCGCGTTGTTCGTAGAGCTTCCCTTCTACGTCCAAGCAGGCCCCGATACAGCAGCCTGTGTGTCGAATGCCACGTTAGAGCTTTCGCCAGTGAACGGGTCAGTACCGGTCACCTGGTCAGCCGTAGATGGGCCGTCATCGGCGGTTTTGGATGCGTCCTTGGGCGTTATTGATGTTCAGGCGTTGGGTTTAGGTGTTCATGGTTTGGTGGTTGCAGCCGGAATGGGCACGTGCGCCACCGGCGACACCTTGCTCCTTGAGGTTGTGCCGGCTCCCGAGTTGAACTTTTCTGAAACGGCTGCCGCCGCATGTGCAGATTCGGAGGTGTTGTTAACCGTCGATGCGGTCGATGCAGACTCCGTAGAATGGCATTGGTCGAATCAATCGGTATATACTGATTCCTTGCTCTTTGCACCGGCTACAGTCGGGACGGAGGAATTTGAGGTCTTGGCCTATGATGCTGAATCCGGATGCAGTGCGAGTGCCACGTGGCAGGTAACCGTTCACCCAGCGCCGGAATTTGATGTGCTCTCTGATGTGGATGCAGGATGCAGCCCTTTGCAGGTGGCCTTCTCAGTGGAAGGAATCACCGGCTCATCGGATTGGAATTGGTTGCTGAACGGTGAGGTAGCAGGTGGAGAGGCAACGTTGGAGATGGTCGTTGAGACCGTGGATACGCTAAGCACGTCCGTTGTTGGGGTGAGCCTCGTAGATGCCAATGGATGCTCGGGTTTTGCGAGCAAAGAAATTCAAGTGTGGCCCCAGCCCAATGCTGAGATTGAACTGGAGGAGGCTGTCGTTTGCGGATTCCCTTCAACGGTTCAAGCGCTGGTAGGAACAAACGCTGGTGAAGAAGTGTACTGGAACGTGAATGATCAACCGGTCACGACGGGCGATGCGGTTTCGATTTCGTTGCTCAGCCTCGGCTGGCACTCGGTTGAGGCGGTCTTGACCAATGCATGGGGATGCACCCAAGTTGCGGCGGACTCCGTTGAAGTCCTCCCACTTCCTTCGGCTGCATTGAGCGCCGAGCCGATGATGGGCTGCGGGCCACTGGAAGTCCTATTGAATGTTGCTTCTGGCGAAGCCGAGCCCACGTTGAGCTTGCTCCATGAGGGAAGCACGTCAATGCTTCCTGCGCTCGATTCTATTCTGGTGTTGAACCAGCCGGGTGCTTATCAGTTGATGTTGCACGTCGTGGACAATCGGGGGTGCGAAAACACCGTCGAACTCGCCGACAGCATTACTGTTTTCCCGACGCCCTTTGTGGACTTCGCAGCGAACCCGTATGCAGGAACGTTTGAAAACCCGGATCCCCTCAATAGCACGTGGTCGTTTGAGAACCTCTCAGACGCAGGCGAAGCCCTTTGGGATTTCGGCGACGGAACACTGTCAACCATTTGGAACGGCGAGCACACGTACGACCAACCGGGAACGTACGCGGTGAATGTGATGGTGGTCAATGCTTTTGGCTGTGCAGGCGAGGCGACGCGGGAGATCGAAGTAGAAGAAAACCTTCAAGTATTCGTTCCCAATGCGTTTACTCCACCGACGAATGGCTACTCGGATGGCGTCAACGACGGGTGGCGCCCCGAAATTTCAGCCCCTGAATTGGTGGACAGCTACTGGTTACGCGTATTCAATCGCTACGGCCAGCTCGTCTGGGAATCCCACGATCCGGAGGAATACTGGATCGGTCAAGCAGGACAGGAAAGCGCCTTCTTCGGGATGAATGATGCGTATACTTGGATCTTGCGCGTGGAATCCCTCGCTCAGCGCCCTGCTCAGCGGGAGTGGCGCGGCCACGTGACCCTCATTCGGTAACGACGAACCGCACACTGCGGCCACCGTCAATGCGCGCTACGTAGGTACCTACAGGCCAGCCGGCTACATCGAGGACACCCTGCTCGAAACGAATGTCGGCCACCGGTACGCCGTATGCATTCCAAACCTGAATTTGCCGTGCTTCGTCCCATGTGATGTGCTCCCGCGCTGGATTTGGGTAGCCCTTTGCGCCGGTGAATTCTAGTTGTGTAACCCCCAAGGCAGCATCACGGATCTTGATGTTCTCGACGGATTCGAGGGTTTCATCAACCATGCTCCAAAATTCACACGGAAGCGATCCGTCCCAACCGGGCTCAGGATCAATCAAAACAGTGAAACGCTCGCCGGGAAAGATTTCCAACGCATCCGGATCGAAAGGCGTTGGGAGAGGGCGGCCATCGCTCATGTAACACGTAGCATTCAATTCCGCTGGGAATTGGCACACCACACGGCTATAGGCCATGGATCCCAATCGGAGCGCGAGCGGCTGGCCGGGCTCAAAGTGCACAATGCGCTCGGGGGCTTCGAGTTGGCTGCCCGACTGACCGTTGACCATGAAAACGTCTGGACGGATGTCGTGAAAAGGGTAAGAGCCCACCGGATCCATGTTGGTGGCGATTTCCAAATCGCTGAACAGCAACGGAACATCCTCAGCATATGCAGGTCCGCCTTCGTATAACGTGAAGTCCGGGCGTGTGACCAAGACCATGCCGTACATGCCCATCGTCAAGTGCAACGTGGTCGTGACGTGGCAGTGATAGAGAAAAGTGCCTGGATAATCGGCTTCAAAGGAATAGGTCGCTTCGCCTCCAGTGGTCACCAAAAAGCTCGTCCCGGGGACGCCGTCATTCGCTTGGTCGACATCCAGTCCATGCAGGTGGATGGTGTGGCTCTCAGGACTCGGGTTGGTGAAGTTCAACTGGACCGACTCGCCTTCGGTATAGGTGAGCAGCGGAGCGGGAAGCGTGATGAACCCGTCGGCTATCCAGCCGTATCCCCAAATTGGCACTGGTGTGCCATCCGGCAGAAACGTATACCCTTCCATACCCGAAAACAGCTGCGGAGGCTGCTGCTGGGCGTAAACGGATGTTGCAAGCCATGCGGTGCTGATGAGTACCACCGTGCGAAGGATGCATTGGAAGGTGCTCATGGGTCGACGATGATTTGCGTGAGCATGCCACCTGGGTAAAAGCCCGCGTTGGTCACGGCGATGAGGTTGTGGTCGTGCACCGGATAGATGCCGGCTTGATTCGCAACCAATTGCACCGTTAGGCCTTCTCCTTTCTTCACGGGAACGGTGTCTTTCGACCAGCCGATTCGGGCGGGTTGCAGGTTGCTGGTAAGCACCTCCACATGGAACCCGTGGAAGTGCAGTACGTGGTCCATTTGTCCATGGTTCGCTACTGCAATCCAACAGGTGTCACCCAAAGCGACGCTGACGAGGGCATTGGGGTCTTCAAGGGTCGTAGGGTAGGTTTGCTCGTTGATGGAGAAATAATTCGGAACGTACGTCGCCGTTGGGTCAGGCTCCGTGCCACTGCTCCAGGTTGCCATTTGATCGGTTTCCCAATCGCACAAATTCCAGTGAAACAAGGCGAGGTTTGCATCCGACTGGAGCCCGACTTGCAACATGCTCTGTGCGCCCAATCCGCTGCCCTCGCCATCGATCAATCCGAGGCGGTAGGTTCCCATGGGCAGAGCGGGCAAGTTGACCACTGTGGTATCTCCTGATTCAATGGTGATGCCTTCCGTATCGCCCATGAGCAGCGCCCATTGATGGCTTGTGGAATCTGCATTGACGATGACGAGGGTGGAAGCTAAATCAGCTTCGCGTTCAAGGATGGCGTTTTGCTCGGACCAATTGGCTGAGGTGTTCAGCCTGAGTACTTGTGGTGCTTCGGGAAGCTGATCCCACGTCCCTCGCATGATAAACAAGGAATCCTGTCCAAATGCAAGCACCGTTGCGAGCACAAACCCCGTGGTTCCGATGCATTTCACAAGATGACTCAAACGCTTTTCCATTTCGCTAAATTAAACTGCAAAACGGAGCCACAAGTTCTCGGGTCCCTCAAAAGAGACCATTGAGGGCTTAATCGTCGGATTCTTCTTCTCCTTCTACATTAATGCCGAAATCATCGTCTGTGGCTTCTTCGAGCATTTCAATCATTTCGCTGTCGATGCGGAACAGGTAGATGGTGTCTTCCGTCTTGATTTCCAAGCATCGAATGTATTTGCCGTCCGGCAACGACAGCGTGCAAACGTCTTCATCGCCGAAACCGTCGGGGTATTCCGCCGTGATCAAGGCAATGTGCACCTCCGTGATGTTTGTATAGTTCTTGATGATGCGCTTCATGGCTTACCAATTCAAAATCCAGGCGAAAACGATGGGAGCCACGATGGTGGCGTCGCTTTCAATGATGAACTTGGGTGTCTTCTCGCCCAATTTGCCCCAGGTGATTTTCTCGTTCGGAACCGCACCGGAGTATGATCCATAGCTCGTTGTGCTGTCTGAAATTTGACAGAAATACCCCCAGAGCGGTACGCTTTCACGGCCCAGGTCTTGGTGCAACATGGGGACGACGCAAATGGGGAAGTCCCCTGCGATGCCGCCACCAATTTGGAAGAAGCCGATGGTCGTTCCGTCCGCGGTGACGTCGGTATACCAATCGGCCAACCACATCATGTATTCGATGCCGCTTTTGACGGTGCTTGGTTGTACTTCACCGATCAAGCAGTGGGCGGCGAAGATGTTGCCCAACGTACTGTCCTCCCAACCCGGGACGACGATGGGGATGTTTTTCTCGGCTGCGGCCAACATCCAGCTATCCTTGGGGTCGATTTCGTAGTACGGTTCGAGAATACCCGAGGTGAGTGCTTGGAAGAAAAATTCATGCGGGAAATGACGCTTATCCGCTGACTCAGCAGCTTGCCACAAATCGACCATATGGTGCTCCAATCGTCGGAAGGCTTCCTCCTCCGGAATGCAGGTGTCCGTAACCCGGTTCAGCCCGCGGTCCAATAACGCTTGCTCGTCGGCTGCCGTGAGGTCCCGGTAGTGGGGAACGCGCTCGTAGTGAGAGTGAGCAACCAGGTTCATGACGTCTTCTTCCAAGTTCGCGCCGGTGCAACTGATGATCGCTACTTTGTCTTGGCGAATCATTTCGGCGAGGCTTCTACCTAATTCTGCAGTGCTCATCGCTCCCGCGAGCGTAATCATCATTTTGCCGCCGGCAGCCAAATGGGATTCGTACCCTTTGGCAGCGTCTTCGAGCGCTGCGGCGTTGAAATGTTTGAAGTGGCGAGAGACAAAATCCCGCATGTAAGAAGTTTGACTCATGATTGGGGTGCGCTGACGGGGGTAGGTTTGAGGCAATAAGTGAGCATTTTATACAGCAGTTTGGCCGCCAAAAAGTCGCTGGGTTTGCTGCCGGCATGTGCGGCCAATTCGACGATGTCGAAGCCAACGACATGAAATTTTTCGGAAGCTTTGCGGATCAAACGGGTGATTTGAAACCAGTCGAGCCCGCCCGGTTCAGGGGTCCCTGTATCGGGCAGGTAGGCGGGATCAAAGGCGTCGAGGTCCACAGTGATATAAAGAGGGCGCTTTGGTTGTCCCAATGCCGCGAGAGCGTCAGCTTGCCAAGCATCGTCGTTGCGGTATCGGCAGTCATCGCCAGTGAAGAGGCAGCCCTCCTGGATAAATGGCAATTCGGACGCATCCATGCTTCGAATCCCTACTTGGACGAGGGTGCAATGTTGAGATGCCCAATGCACGGCGCAGGCGTGATTGCATACCGAACCGAGGTAGGACGGTCGCAGGTCCGCATGGGCATCGATGTGGAGTACGGCCAGGTCGGGATGGACAGCAGCACACGCTTGGATAGCACCGATGCTCACGCTGTGTTCGCCGCCCAAGACCACAGGAGTTTTGTCGTCCGATAGAACCTGGGCGGTGTAGGTTTTGACAGCGGCGGTCATGGATTCGGGGGAGGCGGATTCCTCCACCGCAGGGGCAATGAATATCCCTTCGCGGAACACTTCCGTACCCGTTTCGATGTCGTACAGCTCCATGTTCTCGGTGGCATGAAGGAGCGCTTCAGGTCCCGCATCGGCTCCTTTTCCCCACGTGGATGTCCCGTCATACGGAACCGGGATGAGGACGGCCTTGGCGTGCTCATACTCGGCATTCGGGGTGTCGACCCCGGCGTACGGACTGAATGGTGATGGATTCATTTTCGATTGGATTGAACAGAAACTGGAGTTGTTTTCTTACGAGCAGCAGGTTTGGCATATCCAAGCAGTCCTAGCACCTGTTCCGAGGTTTGTTCGATTGAGAACACCTCGTAGGTCAATTCATCATTGGCATCGCGGTCGATCAGGACATGCTGCAAGCCCGGGATGAGGCAATGGTGCACGCCTCCGTGTCCACCAATGTTGTCCTGGTACGCCCCGGTATTGAAGAAGCCGATGTAAAGCGGTGCATCGCGCTTGTACTGAGGAAGGTAAATGGCGTTGAGGTGCTGCTCGGAATTGTAGTAGTCGTCGCTGTCGCAGGTCAGACCACCCAAGAAAACGCGTTCATACGGGTCCAACCACCGGTTTAACGGCAACATCAAAAATCGCTTGTTAATCGCCCACGAATCGGGCAAGGTGGTCATAAACGAAGAGTCGATGAGGTTCCATTTCTCCCGATCGTTCTGACGCTTTTGGTGGATGACCTTGAAGACGGTGGCACCCGCCTCGGCGACGGTGAAAGAGCCGAATTCGGTGTAGATATCCGGTGCTGGAACATCGGCTTCTTGGCAGGCCAATTGCACCTGTTCCAAAATGGCCTCAATCATGTACGCGTAATCGTATTCAAACGCCAACGAGTTTTTCGTTGGCAACCCTCCGCCGATGTTCAGCGCGGTCAATGTGGGACAGACCTTCCGCAGCTCTGTGTACACGCGCATGGCCTTGCGGAGTTCGTTCCAGTAGTATGCCGTGTCGCGGATGCCGGTGTTGCAGAAGAAGTGTAACATCGACAGGTTGACCAAGTCGTTGGGTTCAATCGCCTCTTGGTAAAATCCTTTGATGCGGTGGTAGCCGATGCCAAGGCGGGAGGTGTAGAAAGCAAACTTGGGCTCTTCTTCCGTCGCGATCCGGATGCCGACGTCAATTGGCCGATCCAGCCGCGAAGCCAATCGCTTGAATTCATCTTCGTTGTCGATGACCGGCAGCAATCCGCTGAATCCATTCTCGCGCAACGCAACGATTCGGTCGATGTACCCGTCGGTTTTGAAGCCGTTGCAAATGATGCGGTCTTGTTTGTCCAGGTGGCCGGTGGAATGCAGAGAATTCACGATGTCGAGATCGAATGCGCTCGAAGTCTCGATGTGGGCTCCGTGCTTCAAGACCTCCTCGGTTACGTGCCGGAAATGTGAGCTCTTGGTGACATAACAGTAATGATACGCACCGGGGTAGTTGAGCTTTTTCATGGCATCCCGGAACCACCCGTGCGCAAGGCGAATGTTCTCGCCGATTTTTGGGAGGTACGTAATGCGGAGGGGGGAGCCGAATCGTTCCACCACATCCATCATGGGAATGCCGTGGAAACGCAACGCGTCGTTTTCGATTTCAAACTCGGGTTGTGGCCAATCAAACGTTTGGTCCACCAAATCAAAATACTGCAGTTTCATTGCAAGAATCTGAGGGGTAAAACATTGAAAAAGGCTGCGAGTGCCCGACGCTACCAACGCAGGCAATTCTTTTCAATGACCGATCAGATTCGGAAAGCAAAAGCACATCCACGGCGCTTCGTAACGATGCGCTGGCGCTCTGCTTTCCATTGAGCCAGAGTGGGTTGGATGTGTGCGTTTGACAAAACGTTCAAATTTGCTGAAGCAATATTAGTTGGATTTTCAACTTTTCAATTCAACTTTTTTCAAAATTTGTCGGGAATGAAAAAGCAAGCTTGGCTGAAAATCATGGACGCCGGTGTTCGGGACGCGTTGAACCGCCTTCAGGCGGACATGGTGGCCCTTCAAGATAGCAGGCAGGCGGATACCAAAAGTTCAGCAGGGGATAAGCACGAAACAGCCCGAGCCATGGTGGACCAGGAGCTGCAACAATTGAATCAGCAACGGGAAAAGGCACAGCGCAGCCAATCGGAGTTGCAACAATTAACCGATGCGCCGTGCGAAGTTGCAGCGCGCGGTGCCGCGGTCGAAACCGAGCGCATCATCTATTTCATTTCCATTTCATTCGGTAAACTGCCAGTGGAGGGTGCCAAACCGGTGTATGCCCTTTCGCCAGTATCCCCCGCTGCTCAAGCCATGCTCGGAAAACGAGCAGGAGAGGGTTTCGAAATCAACGGCGCGAAGCACGCCATCCTGAAGGTCTACTGATACTGGGCAAAATGTTCCACGCTCAGCGCGTCACGCACCGCTTTTTGAGAACCGGTGGTTCGGAACCGGACGGCTTTGTGCTCGTTCGGGAAGAGCATGAACCCGTTTTCTTCGAACTGCACGCCCTCCAATTGAAGCCGCACCCCCAGTGCGACGTGATCGGATGTCAACACCAAGGAGTCGCCTTTCCAGACGGTTTCAATGGTGGTGTCGGGCCAGTCTACGTCTGCGGGCTTTGCGTGTAGGTGCGTTCCTTTGTCGAGAACGTTTCCGGCACCATCGCTCCACGTCCAGCGCAGGATGCCTTTTGAAGTGCGAAAGGATGCACCTAGGTCGAGGTCATGGTGGGAGAAAGCGGGCAAATCGATCGCAAAATTTTCGGCATGCAACGTGTCACCCTGAATATTGAGTAATGCTACTTGAAGTGAAGTGGATTCCAATGCCTCCGGTGCGTCGTTGAAGGCGATCAACGTTTCTGTGGTGCGTCCATGAGCCCGTTGAACGCACCGGGGTTTGTTGGCTTGCTGGACGGCATGGTGCGCCAGTTTCCAACGTCCGTAATAATCCACCGTCGACCACGATACAGTGGGCCAGACGTCACTCAGTTGCCAATACAAAGAGCCAGCATATCGTCCATCGCTGGTGCGGTGCCGTTCGAGCGCTTCCCGCAGTCCAAGGGCCTGGGTGAATTGGGTTAGGTAAATCCACCGTTCCAATGGGGTGTGCAAGGTGTCGTCCGTTACAGGGTCCGCAGCATACCGACGGGCGTAGATGCGCATCATGCCCCAACCGTCCAGCCCGGGCTCCAGCCACTCCATTTTCGAGCGCTGACGGAATTGCAGTGCCTCGTCTTCGAAGGCACGAACCCCCACCTTTGAGAGCGTCCATGCATCGGGCAAACTCTGCAATCCGTATTCGCTTGCAAATCGTCCAATGTGTTCTGAAAAGAAGTCGAAATCCAGCGTGTCAAACCATACATGCCAGGCATGTTCATCCCCCGAATCCAATGCATATTGAGCAAGTGAATCTCGAGAGGGGGAGGACGGCCAGTAAAAGGCATTGGATTCACTCGCCACGACGGACGGAAGCGCTTGGTGGAACACAGCTGCATAGGCCTCCTCCGTCGCAATCGAATCTGCACCGTGCAATTCAAATAAATCAGGCCAGCCCCACGTTTCCCAGGCCTTTTGCGACTCATTGTTGCCGCACCACAGCGCGAGTGACGGCCTATGACGAAGCCTTTTGACTTGGTGCACTGCTTCAGCTTCTACGTTGGCGACATAGGCAGAGTCACTGGGCACCATGGCGCAAGCGAACATGAAGTCCTGCCACACCAAGAGCCCCGCAGAGTCACAGAAGTTGTAAAACTGCTCGCTGGGGTAGGAGGCACCGCCCCAGACCCTCACCATGTTCATGTTGGCATCGACGGCACTTTGGAGCCGGGATAATTCGCTTTCGCTGCCGCGCACCGTGAAAAAGTCCGTGGGGATCACATTGGCTCCCCGGGCTTGAACCCGCACCCCGTTGACGTGACAGGCGAACGACTGGCCCCATGCGTCTGGCTCGCGTACCCACTCGATGGTCCGGAGTCCGATGTTCCAATGAAGCGAATGAAGCGAAGGCGAATCAGGTGTCCACGTCAAACGGTAAAGCGGTTGGTCGCCCATGCCGTTTGGCCACCACCATTCGGGGGATGCTATGGTGCATGATCCGCCATTGTGGCCCACACTGACGGCTTCTTGCGTTCCATTAGGGTGAGATAAGGTCCATGTTCCGGTGGGCCAAGTGCTGTCCGGTGTAAAGCTGATGACGGCCAACCCGTCTGCTGCCATCGTGGTTTGAATCCGGTTCGATGAGGCCTGCGGTTGGGTGGCTGGCACAATGGTGACCGGACCTGAAATGCCCGCAGAAACCAGTCGAGGTCCCCAATCCCAACCAAAGTGGTAATACGGCTTGCGCGTGACGCTGCTCGTTTGCTCACCAATCGGTTTCATTTCATTGCTGACGGGAATGTTGCGCGGCTGCACATCCAAGATGGCCTGGCCCCGTTCGACCGGAGAATGGAGGGTTACCTCAATGTTCCAGGCATCCTCGGACGGCGGCAAGGCGACCTCGTATGCCCGGTGGGCATTGTCGGTCTCCAGCATCAGAGAATCGTTGACGACGATGCTTGCGTACGTATCCAGTCCTTCAAATCGAAGCACCGATTCCGTTGCATGATCCGAAACCAAAACGCGTGTTCTGTACACCCAATTTTCATTTTCAACCCACTGCAATGTGCGTTCGTTGGTTTCCATATATGGGTCATCAATCCGTCCATGCTGTAGCAAGTCGGTCATGACATCTCCCGGTACTTGAACTGCCAACCATTCATTTGTTTGTGGGAGGTACAGCTCCCAATCATCAATACAAACGGAATCTACCTGCGATTTAGGCGTGCAGCCGGACATGGCGAACAGTATCAGCGCGAGGCAATGCCATAATTGAGCTGTACAAAAGGGCAAGGTGGTGTGGATGTTTTTAGTGGTTTGCATGCTGCAATTCTCCAAGATAGAACGCTCCGTCAGGAGGGGCAAAAAAAGGCTCTCGAATCTACAGGTTATGTCAAATTAAGCGTGTAAATTGCACACCTGTCGCCTGAGCAATGAACCCGGCGTGAACTCACCGAAGGAAAACCGCTCACTCTACGTGAACAGCCTGTCAAAATTCTATTACCTATTTGGGATTGCTGGACTTCTCCTACTCATGGGGGGGTGTGGTAGCGCGGCGACGGGCGAAAAAAGCGACAAACAGGTGTTCATTGATTCCCTTTTGTCAACCATGAGTTTGGAGGCTAAGGTGGGAGAGATGACCCAGCTCACTTTGGGGGCCATTTTACAAAAGGAAAAAAAGAAAATCATCGAGCCGCAGGACTTCGATTCGTTGCGTGCAGCAGAGGCATTGATCGAGTACCAGGTAGGGAGCATTCTCAACTGCGGGAACCACGCACACACCCCCGCCAAATGGCACGAGTTCATCACGGGTATCCAAGAGCGTGCTGCGCTGAAAGAATCCCGCATTCCCGTTTTGTATGGCATCGATGCCATTCACGGTCCGACGTACACGTCGGAAGCTGTTCTCGGTCCTCAGCAGATTGGCTTGGCCGCTACGTGGAACGAGGAATTGGTGCGGAAGAATGCTGCCGCTACTGCTGCACAGGTCGCGGCGTGTGGCATTCCCTGGAATTTTTCTCCGGTGCTCGATTTGGGACGGGATCCCCGATGGCCTCGCTTCTGGGAAACCTTCGGTGAAGATCCCTTGCTCGCCTCGCGACTAGGTGTGGCCATGGTGGATGGATACCAAAATGGCGAGGTCCCGTTCGCGGCTACGTTGAAGCATTTTTTCGGTTATGGCTTTTCCTTATCCGGTAAGGACCGCACCCCAGCTTGGATTCCGGAACGTGAATTGCGAGAATACTTTCTTCCTTCCTTCAAAGCCGCCATCGATGCAGGAGCCATGTCCATCATGGTCAACAGCGGTGAAATCAACGGCATTCCGGTGCACGCCAATCGCCACCTGTTGACGGATTTGTTGCGCGATGAGTTGGGCTTCAAAGGGGTAGTGGTGACGGATTGGGCCGACATCAAGTATTTGTACAAGCGCCACAAGGTTGCCGAAGATTACAAAGAGGCCACGCGCATGGCCATTGAGGCCGGCATTGACATGAGTATGGTGCCACTTGATCTCGAATTCAGTGAAGCCTTGGTTGAGTTGGTGCAAGAAGGCACCGTCAGCGAAGAGCGCATCGATCTTTCCGTGCGACGAATCCTCAACATGAAATGGGAATTGGCATTGTTTGAAACAGGGGGGATGCCGCCCGCGTTGCAGAACTATCCAGACAAATCACGATTCGAAGGGACAGCGGCGCGCGCGGCGTTGGAGTCCATCACGGTCCTCAAGAACGAAGGTCAGCATGCTGTTTATCCGGATCGGCCCATTTTACCCATCGGAGGGACCGGCAAGGTCTTCGTCACCGGACCAACGGCCCACAGCTTGAATGCCTTGAATGGCGGATGGACAGGCACATGGCAGGGAAATAACCCCCTTTACAACACACCTGGTCGGCCGCATTTGGCAGAGGCCATGGCGGGGCATTTTGGGGCGGACCGCATTGTCGATGCGCCCTTGACCATGGATTTTGATTCGGAAGACATCGACAGGATTGTCCGATCGATTAAAACGGCTCGGCCGGCCTGTGTCGTCTTGGGGTTGGGGGAAATGCCGTACACGGAATTTGTCGGAAACGACGAAGACCTGAGCTTGTTCAGCAACCAAAAGGAACTCGTGCGCACGATTCACGCATTGAATGTGCCCATTGTCGGCGTGTTCATTGAGGGCCGTCCGCGGACGTTTGCCGACATTGAACCTCTGATGGATGCCGTGGTGATGGCCTACTTACCCGGCGATTACGGCGGACAAGCCATCGCTCAAGTTTTGGATGGGTCGTACAACCCCAGCGGCCGATTGCCGTTTACTTGGCCGCGTCATCCGTCTGCGCATTTGACTTATGACCACAAGCATGCTGACCGTTTTGAACCTGATTCCTCCGGAGGGTTCTACCCTCAGTACCCATTCGGTCACGGCTTGAGTTACACAACCGTTGAATACAGCAATTTTTCGTTGAAGGATTCCATTTACCATCTGGGCGATACCATTCGCGGAACGGTCGAGATCTCCAATGCAGGGGAGCGAACGGCCAATGAATTGGTCCTTGTTTTCGCGCAGGACCATGTGGCATCCATTACACCAAGCGTTCGGCGCTTGCGCGATTTTAAACGTGTGTACGTTGGACCCGGTGAAACAGTCACTTATGACCTCAAATTGCCAATTAGCGACCTGTCTTTTGTACACAGGGACCTGAAAGACCGGGTCGAGCCAGGCGCCTTTACCTTGGTAATCAACGAGATTACGGCAGACTTTAAAGTTGAATGAAAACAACCCAAACTATATCTAAATGAAACATTTCTTTACCCTCGCGTTTCTCGCGTTTTTTGGCTTGGCAACCGCCCAAGTTGGAATCATAACCTGGGAGGTCAATATGGCCAACGAAGAGGTTTCGCCAGATGGCGTTTACCTCGCTGGTGGTGACTACTTCGGTCTTCCCGGGGATAATCCCATGTCAGATGATGACGGCGACGGCATCTGGACCATCACCATGGCCATGCCTCTCGGATATTCCGGGGCCTACACATTTACCAATGGTGCCTGTGGAGACTGGTCATGCAAAGAAAACATCGTCGGACAAGATTGCGCCTACGGCCAATGGTCTGACCGATTCTTGCCAGAAGTAACCTCGGCTGGAGCGACCTACTCAACGTGCTTCGCGCAGTGCACTACAGATGGAACGTGCGCTTCGCTCACGGCGTCCGATGTCACGTTCCGCGTGGACATGTCAGAACAGACCGTGACAGACGGCGTGTACCTTCATGCTGCATACGACGGCTGGGGCGCGATTCCCATGACCGATGACGATGGCGATAACATCTACGAGTACACTACATCTTTGGAAACGGGCGTTTATCAATACCTCTTCCAAAACAGTGGAGCGAACGAAGCGTTTGACTCGACTTACGTGGAGTGCACATTGACCAGCGGTGCGTACACCAACCGCATCCTCGAGGTAGTCGATGAACCAATTGTTACCGAGGCATACTGCTTCAACAGCTGCGACGCCTGTGAAGGTTCCGGCGGTGGCGGCGGAGGTGACAGCACGTACACCGTCACGTTCAATGTGAACATGGAAATGGAAGATGTTGACCCGACAGGTGTATACCTCGCGGGCGGCGGCAACTTTGGCAACCCCGGTGACAATGAGATGACGGACGAAGACGGCGATGGCATCTACTCCATCACGGTGGAGGTCGCTGCTGGCTTTAGCAGCTTCTACACCTTCACCAACGGTGCTTGTGGCGATTGGTCGTGCAAGGAAAACCTCGCAGGCTTGCCATGTGGCGACCCCAACAACTACAACGACCGATTCTTGCCAGAAGTCAACAACAACACTGTCGTCAGCACATGCTTCGGCCAGTGCAGCACGGACGGTTCATGCGAAATGATCTCTCCTGTCCCTGTAACCTTCAAGGTGGACATGAGCGAGCAATTGGTCGTGAGCGGCGTCACCATCTTCGGTGGT
>JAPOHG010000018.1 GCA_029979565.1 bacterium | reverse complement strand
GCCAATCCCACCCAACGTTGTGCGCTTTGAGGTCCCGCCAAGGTGTCCGGTCGCTGATGATCACCGGACATCCGTGGGCCCAAGCCTCCACGATGGAGTGGCCAAAGTTTTCTTGGGTCGTCGAGGAGAGCAGGTAGTGCGCCGCGTGAAAATGCGGCCCCAACTCCGAGGGCGGCATCCCGCCGTGAAACACCACCCTGACCGCTGGGCTGTTGGTGGCGAGGCGCTCCAGCTCTTCTTGGTATGTCGCATCCTCCACCGGACCGATAAAATTGACGGTGACGGGGCGAGAAGTCTTGGCTTCAAGTACTGCCTTCAATCCGAAATGCAGGTTTTTCACCCGGTGAATGCGGCCGATGACAGCGATGTTCCAGCTGTCGGCGGGGCGTGACGGGGTTTCGGAAGGAGCAGGAGAAGATAGGTTTTGTGCAACTGCGGATTCTGCGCGGGGAAAGGCCTGTCGGACCTCCATCGCTTCTTGCTCAGTGGAGGCGTGCCATCGGACGCGATCCATCCATCCCATGCCCCGAGCCAATGCCAGAAACAGCCGCTTTTTCAAGGGCTTGATGGAAAGCGCTGCTTCACCGAGCATGCCCCGAGGCGCCATAACCACGCGTACGTTGGGTCGTTGCCGAAGAACGCGCAATGGCAACAAGGTGAAGCTTTTAGAAAACAAACTATTCAAGTGAACGACCTCAGGCTTTACCTCATCCAGGATGGCTTGCCACTGGCTCTTGTTGATGCCTGAAGCGTAGCAAACCTGCACCGTACCAGCACCTGCGTCCACTGAGTTCCATTGGTCGGTTTTGACATCAAGCGGTTGCTCTTCGTCCAAATCGCGGTTGCCTGTTACCACCCAAACCTCATGCGTTTTAGAAAGAAAGGCCGCCAGGTTGTAGGCGCTTCGAATCGGACCGCCTGCTTTGAATGCCGGTGGGAACCAATCGACTGCTATCAGCACGCGCTTTTTCACTTCAGGCAATTCGGTTTTGTTTCATCCAGTGCCCAAGCACCGCCAACGACCACACCCGCGAGAAAGACCAGCGTGGGCTTCCTTCAATGAATGCATTCCAAATGGATTGCACCTCGTGCTCAGCAAAAGTCCCCAGTTCTGACAGCACCTCCAACCCTTCCTCACACATGGGTTTCAGCGCGGTTCGCATCCAAACTTCCCAAGGCAAGGTAAAGCCCATCTTCGGGCGGTCAATCACTTCGCGCGGGAGCAAATCTTGCAACGCGTCCGTGAGCAATTGCTTGGGCGAGTGCGGCCATTTGTCCTCATCTGATACGGACAACGCCGCAGCAACAACGTTGTGGTCAAGAAACGGCACGCGCACCTCCAAGGCGTGGGCCATGGACATCTGGTCCGTATCGCGCAGCAAGGTATGCTGCATGTACGTGCCCATTTCCGCGATGCTGACCTGGCCCAACATGGGGAGCTTCTCGCCACGGCTCTTGGGGCCCAACTCCTCCAATAAGTGGTTGTACACCGCATTCGGATGGTCCGCCAATCCTGGCGCCAATCGGCGTATGTCCCGCTCAAGGAATACCTGGCGGGACAATGGATAGGTGTGCAGCAGATCAAAGTAATCTCCGGACAACGCCTCGGCTTTCTTGTACGCCGTAATGTCTTTTTTGTATGTGGCATATGCCCCGCCGGCTAGCTTGCGGAGGCCTTTTGGCCAAGAGCCCAGCCAGCGCTGATCCCACAAGGCTTTCGTCCGCTGAAACACCGGGTAGCCTGCAAACAATTCATCACCCCCCAACCCGCTCAAGGCTACGGTGATTCCAGCGGCTTTGGTCGCTTTGCTTACCACATAGGTGTTGGGTCCGTCACCGCTCGGGTGGTCCATGGCTTCCAACGCCGATGGTACATCCTCGAGAAACGCATCCGGAGTCAGACGAATTTCGTGGTGGTCGGTGTCAAACCGTTGAGCAATCAAGCGTGAATACGGACTCTCATCAAATTCCCCCTCGTTAAACGTCACACTGAACGTCGATACGCGCTGCTCGGTCGCTTGTTTCATCAAGCCAACGATGGCGCTCGAATCAATCCCGCCGGATAAAAAAGCACCCAACGGCACATCCGAACGCAACCGCAATTCCACGGACCGAGAGAGGGCCTCATGGATCCGCGCCAATTCCTCCTTCCGTGAGCGCCCCGACGGCGACGGCGATGCTGCGGGGTCCCACCAGCGACCGGTTTCTGTCTCTTCGCCCTGCAACCGAATCCAATGGCCAGCCGGTAACAAACTCACTCCCTTCACGATGGTGCGAGGCGCATGCACTGTCTGGTAACGGAGGTAATCGGCCAAGCCCACAGGGTCGTGTTTGCGCTCAACCCAATCCGAGGCCAGCAAGCTGCGCACTTCACTCGAAAACACCACCATGTTGTCGGCGTGGGCGTAATACAGCGGCTTAATGCCCATGCGGTCACGGGCCAACGTCAATTCTCGTCGCGCATGGTTCCAATACGCAAACGCGAACATCCCATTGAATTCGGTCAGCGCCGCCCGGCCCCAGACCTGCATGGCTGCAAGAACCACTTCGGTATCGCTATCGGTTTGAAACGCGTAATCTCCGCTGAGTTGGGCACGCAATTCCCGGTAATTGTAAACTTCTCCATTGAAGACAATCACATCGCCCGTTGCGCTGTCGATGAATGGCTGGTTGGAGGCCTCCCGGGTATCGATGATGCTCAAGCGTCGATGGCCCAGCACCACCTCATCCTCTTCCATCCACACCCCGGACGCGTCAGGCCCTCTGTGCGCAATGGCTTCTACCATGCGACCCACAGCGCCGCAGGCCTCCGGGAATCTCGACCGATCACTGATGCCGTATACGCCTGCAATACCACACATTGCTTACGACTCCTCGCCTTCGTTTGACTTCTTGATGCCGTCCCAACCCTGCGCCTTGAGCGGCGTTTCGAGGCCGTTTTTGGTGACCAAGGTCTTCTCCTCGGTGTCTTCCAACATGTGGCCAATCACAGACAATTTGGGGTGGTTGCGCACCTTGTCGTAATCGTCCTGGGAAATCGTGAAAAGCAGTTCGTAATCCTCGCCGCCACTGAGCATACACAGCGTGGGGTCGAGGTTGAAATCGCGGGCAGTCTTGTACGTGTGGGGGTCGATGGGCAGTTTGTCCTCATAGAGTTTGACACCCAGTCCCGAGGAGGCACACAGGTGGAAAACCTCCGATGCGAGCCCGTCGGAAATGTCAATCATCGACGTCGGCTTGAGGCCGAGCTCGGCCAATTCACGGATGACGTCGGTGCGCGCCTCGGGCTTCAATTGACGCTCGAGGATGCCCTCGTGGCCACTGAGGTCCGGCTGGGCCGTAGGGGCGGATTGGAAAACAACTTTCTCGCGTTCCAACACCTGCAATCCCATGTAGGCACCGCCCAGGTCACCGGTCACCACCAGCAAATCACCGGCCTTAGCACCCGAGCGCGAAACGGCTTGGTCACCGTCGACCAATCCCAGGGCCGTGACCGTGATCATCAATCCAGACGTAGAGGATGACGTGTCGCCACCAACGAGGTCCACCCCGTAAACCGCACACGCTTTGTGCACACCGGTGTAGAGCTCATCGAGCGCTTCAACCGAGAAACGACTGCTCACCGCAATGGATACCGTAACCTGTGTGGGCAACGCGTTCATCGCACAGATGTCCGAAAGGTTCACCGCAACTGCTTTGTAGCCAAGGTGCTTGAGGGGGGCGTACGAAAGGTCGAAATGAACCCCTTCAACGAGCATATCGGTGGACACCACCACGCGTTTGCCTTCGGGGTTGATGACCGCTGCATCGTCACCAATGCCCAACAATGAAGACGGCTGGCGGAGCACCGTTTGTTCCGTCAATCGGCGGATCAATCCGAACTCTCCCAAAGACTCAATTTCCGTGCGTTGCATGCCTCAAAGGTACCGCCGAATCTTTTTGCCAATCAACGGGCTGGAGGCGCGTCCAGAACCCGCAACACCTCACCGACAAAATGCAATTCCAAGCCTGCAAAGGGGTGGTTAAAATCCACCACAACGGAATTGAGTCGAACCTCCGCCACCACACCGATGACTTCGTCGCCGTCTTCCGTTTGCATGGGCACAACCTCTCCCATTTCCAGCACGCTTTCGTCCAATTCACCGTCCACGATGAAAGCGGATTTGGGCACTTCGACGTAGGCCTCTTCGTCCTCTTCGCCGTACGCGTCTTCAACCGAAATCTTGAAATCAAACGAGTCGCCCGGCTTCAGGCCAATCAAAGCCGCTTCAAACGCCGGGAGCACCTGTTCTTCCCCTGCCATGAACCCGAACGGTTCGTCTGCCGGGCAAATTTCCAGCTCCTCTGCCTCGCTGTTGGCCTCGCGAAGGATGTAGCTGACTTCGATGAATTTCCCGGGGGCAATGGATGCGTTGTTCATGCCACGAAAGTAGGCGGTTGATGTAAATTGGCCACATGCATCTTTCACATCTTATGCGAATCGTTGGGCTGGGCGCCTTGGCCCTTTTGTTAGCCCTGCCCGCCCTGTCCCAAGAATCCGACCAACGGCCCTTGCGCACGCCGCGTGTGTTCAACCCGGTGCAGTGCCACCACTACCGCCACCAAGCAGACGAGCGCCTAGACATCGAACCCACGCCAGCACCTCGGTGGATGATGAACTACGACATGGAACCCTCCATCGCACGCAGCGATTCGTTTGATGTGCACACCTACGAATTGACGCTGGATGTCACGAATTACAGCTACCAGCTCCTCGATGCCCACGCGGCCATTGCGCTGGAAGTGGTTGATGCAGGGGCCACGGACCTGTGGTTTGACTTGGTGGAATTGACCGTAGATAGCATCCACATCGATGGGGTCGCAGTCGCTTTTGATCAAGGAGAATCAGAGGTGCACATCGATGCGCCGGAAGGCGGCTGGGCGACCGGCCAAGTCTACGCCATCGATGTGTGGTACCAAGGCTCACCCTACCAGGATCCGTACTGGGGCGGGTTTTATTTCGTGAGCGACTACATCTACAACTTGGGCATCGGGTTGACCACCATCCCGCCCAACTTTGGCAAGGTGTGGTACCCGTGCTTTGACAACTTCGTCGAGCGCGCCACCTACACCTACCACGTCACCAGTGCCGGCGGGCGTACCGCCCATTGCCAAGGCCACCTCATCGGTGAGCAGGTGTTGGCAGGCGACACCATTCAGCGCAGCTTCGAGCTGACCCATCCGATCACAACCCACCAATCCGCCATCGCAGTGGCACCGTATGTGGACTCGAATTACGTGCATACCGGCGCGTACGGGGATGTGCCCGTGCGCCTTACGGGCAAGCCCGAACACATCGGGCCTATGGTCACCAAATTCCAAGAATTGGGTTTTGCCATTGACGCATTGGAATACTGGTGGGGACCGTACGCATGGGAACGCGTCGGGTACGTGTTGACCACCGACGGCGCCCTCGAAATCCCCACCAACATCGCTTACCCGCAATTCATGGTGGGTGAAGGGCTGGTGGCCAACGGCGACCTGTTCAGCCACGAACTCGGACACCATTGGTGGGGCGACATCGTTGCACCGCGCATCCACAACCACATGTGGCTCAAGGAAGGGCCTGCGGAATACAGCTCGCATCTGTTTGTGGAGTGGAAAGACGGCGAAGAAGCCTTCATCGATGTGGTCAAGGACAACCAGTTGTTCGTCCTCGAAGAATGCCACATCCAAGACAACGGGTTCCACCCGCTGTCACCCATGCCCGACGAAGAAATCTACGGCCGCCACACCTACTACAAAGGCGCATCCATCGTACACAACCTGCGGGCCTACCTCGGGGATGAACTGTTCCGATCGGGGATGCAGTCTGTGTTGGCCGAATTGTACGACAGCTTCATGGACGCTGCTCAGTTCGAGGTAACCTTGGAGGAGGTCACCGGTGTGGACATGACGCCGTGGTTTGAAGCCCAAGTGCTGCAGCCGGGGTTCTCCACCTGGGTCCTGGACTCCGCCGTGACAGCAGGCGCGCAGCAGTCCACGCTGCACTTGCAGCAAAAACTCCGCGCCTGCGATAACTACCACATGTCGGAGCCGTTGGATGTGGCCGTATGGGACGCCGACTGGAGCCGCTACGACACCGAAATCGTTGCCAGTGGCCAGTACGATGAGGTCGTGATTGACCACCCCGGCATCGAACAACCGGCGCTCATCGCGCTCAACCCGAACGGGCGCCTGAACCAAGGCCGCATGGACTTCATGTACACAATAGACGACACCGAGGGCATCCAAAACCTGCCCTGGGTGCAAATGCGGGTGGGATGCGATGCGATGCCGGAAGGGGACTCCGCACTGGTGCGGGTGGAGCACCATTGGGCGTCGCCCGACCAAGGGCCCGTCGCGCCGTACGTGGACGAGCTAAGCACCACCCACTTTTGGGTCGTCGACGGCATTTGGCCCGAAGGCACCCACCTCGATGCGCGGTTGCAGTACTACGGTAACGATGCCGACGCGTTGGATTATGAACTCTACGGAGGCACTGAGGCCAATGGTTTTCTCGCCTGGCGCCCCGATTCCAGTGAGCCTTGGCAGGAATGTGAATCCTACGAATGGCAGCCGGGATCGCTTGCCAACGGCGCCGGCCTCTTCCGGGTGTTGGACTTGAAGAAAGGGCAATACGCCTTTGCCAAAGGGGACGTCTCCGTTGGGCTCGAGCCCGAGCCAGCAGAAGCGCTCGCGAACGTATGGCCCAATCCCGTTCTGGAACAGCTCACCGTGCGCAGCATCACCGAAATCCACCGGTTGAACGTGTGGAATGCTGCCGGCCAATTGACGGCATCGGTGCGCCCTCCGGCGGGCACGACCCAATGGCAATTCGACGCCTCTACTTGGAGCGCAGGATCGTACGTCATCGGCGTGAACAACCAGCCGGGACAGACCGTCGTTGTGAAGTGATTACGGATTGACGGCGCGTCGAGCCACCTTGCCCCGTCCCGCAAGCCAAGCGGTTTGTCCGTCCTGGGTGAATCGAACCGTGTAAAAACTGCTGTCGGCTTCTGTGGTCCAGGTAGCGCCGCCGTCGCTCGAGCGGCTGACCCCTGGAATGCCTACAGCCCAGATGGATTGGCAGCCGGAGTGCGGCACGTACTGCACGCACGATCGGTAGCCCGGGCCGGCACCCGGTGTAAGCACTTCCCAAATCGCGCCGCCATCCGTTGTAGTGATTTTATTGGCAGCGTTGTCGTCCATGGCCTCCCAATTTCCTCCCCACCCCATGCCGTTGGAAGCATCGCAACGGGCCACACTGAATAGGCCCGTCATGGCTCCTCCCTGCACAATGGGCGTCTCTACGACAGACCAAGTCCGGCCGCGGTCCGACGAGCGAAAAATCCGTGAAGCCACACCGCCTGACGCAATCCACACTTCATCCCCGAACAAAGCGATATTGCCATTGGAAGCGGCAAATGCGGCTTCCTCCGCCGGTGGTAAATCCCTACAGGAAACCTCCGACCAAGTCGTTCCTCCGTCCCGGGTGATGATGACGCTCAAACAATCTCCCAACGGGTCGCCCATGGCGATGCCCTCCCGGTTATCCCAGAAGTGCATGCTGTCAAAAAAGGCCAGGGAATCCGTGTTGGTGTACACCACGCTCCAGGTGTCATCGGTGTGCGGTTTGCGGTAGAGAAGCGCCGGCGACGCGATGCTCAAAACGAAAGCCGCCTCATCGGTCACCGCGATGGAACGGAAAGCCGGCGTACCCCCGTCGGGGCTTCGCAATGTGTCAACAGTCCATGAGCCGTTCACATGATGTCCCACGAGCCCCGCCGAACCCGCCCACCAGACGTCGCCATTGGGCGCTAAAGTCAGGGCGCGAATGCTGGAGTCAAACTCCCATTGCGCAGGCGTGCTTTGTGGTGCGCAGCCGACAGCCGCCCATGACAATACGATCAACCACAACCCGGCATTCCTCATGGCGTCGGTGTGGGCGTTGGGGCTTCGTACCAGACGAGGGAACGCACGATGGCCTCCACTTCGCGCATGTATTCGCGTTTGTCGAAGAAGGGGGCGTAAGCGTAGCCCTCCACCGTCACCAATTCTCCGCTGCGCTCATCGTAGGCGGTGAGGCTGTAAAACGGCCCGCCCATGTAGTCGCCTTCGATGCGCCAAAGTCCACGTAATTCAGCGGCGAATCCGCTGTTGAATACCACTTCTTCGTACGAAGGGGTGTACCGCATTTCCGTTGTCATGAACGAGCGGGGCGTCGGACCGGGCACGTGGTCTTTGAGCACTTCGTTCCGCTTGCTCAACCGGGCTTGCATTGAAAACTGCTCGTCGCTTGTGTACGGCTCCCGATAAACGAAAAAACCCTGCTGCACGTCGTGGTTGTCCCCGCCTTTCATTCGGGTCAATTGGCGATCAATCCACAGAAAGTCATCCGACTTTTTGGCCCACCGAGCGTCGCGCGGCACCGTAAGTTGCAGCCCCGCCCGTTGGCCCAATTCATCGCGGATCACCTCGTTTTCGCTCAAGCCAATCAACCCCGCGTAACGATCCACCTCAATCCGATGAAACGCACTCAATAGCTCCGGCCCGCGCGCATCCAAAGCCGTTGCCAGGCCAGCAGCATAACGGGCTTTGCCGACAACGTACAGTTGTTCGCGGGCGTATTTTTCCTTGAAAATCTTGACCTCTGGCGTCTGGGTGTCCACCCGATCCGCCAGCTCGAGGACGATGATGTTGCGGTGCGGCTTCCAAAACCGGTCGAACGATTCCGGCTCAAGGTGCACGAGGTCGAACCACGGCTCGTATTGCGGCAACACGGGAAAGGGCTGGTCAAAAATTGCCCGAAGCGTGTCACCCGCTGCTCCGCTCCACACTGCTTCATCGCACACCACCACAATTTCACCTGCCGCGCCGACTTTCCCCGTTAAGGCCGAACGCGCACCCTCCTGGCTGCCGCACGACACGAGCAAAACGCAAACGGAGAGAACGCTGGATTTAAAGCTTGCTAGGGTCTGCATGGATGATCAACTTTTGCCCGATTCGAATCATGGAACCGGAGAGGTCGTTCCATTCTCTTAGTTGGCGGACGCTTACTCCATAACGATCCGCAATCTTTCCCAGTACGTCGCCGCTTTTCACGCGATAGGTCACCGGCTCAGGAACGAATACGATTTCCGGTGTACGTTCGGGCTCAATCAGGCGCATGCTATCCTGAAAGGCCAGAAAAGCCGGGATCTCCATTTGGGGCAACACAAGTGGCCAGTGTTCCTCTGTGGCAGGAACAATGTCCATGCGGTACATGGGGTTCAGCCGCGCGAGCGTCGATTCATCGAGGTCCAACAGCGGGGCAATTTGGTCAAAGCGCATCACCTCGTCCACCATCACGGTATCCAGAAACGCAAAGGGCGGCGCCACATCTCGGGGGAAAATGTTGTGTTCAGCGGGGAACTCCATCAGGTAGGCCACCGCCATGAAAGCCGGTACATAATTGCGCGTCTCGCGCGGCAGGAAAAACCGGATCTCCCAGAAGTTTCGTTTGCCCCCGCTGCGGCGAATCGCACGGTTCACGTTGCCGGGACCGGCATTGTACGCGGCTAATGCGAGGTACCAATCGTCGTACAGGGAGTACAATCGACTGAGGTATTTGCAGGCCGCCTCCGTGCTGCGCACCGGGTCCCGCCGTTCGTCGATGTACGAATCGATGCGCAAGCCTTGGTACTTGGCCGTCGCATACATAAACTGCCACAAGCCACGGGCACCGGCGTGAGAACGGGCCATTGGATTCAGGCCGGACTCCACCACCGCGAGGTACTTCAGTTCCAAAGGGAGGCCGTGGCGATCGAGGGTCTCTTCAAAAAGCGGAAAGTAGCCGGGAGCCCGACCGAGCATGGTGCCCAAGTGCTTCTTGCGTTTGCTTGCGTAAAAAGCGATGCGCGAATGAACCACCGGATTCCAGGCGAGGTCCAGAGGCGACCGGCTGTCGAGCCAGCCCAAGCGTGCTTGGAGGGCCGCGGTATCCAGCGCCGGGGTTTCGCCCTCTTCAAAATTGTGGATGTTCAGCAGGCTCGTATCAGAAGAAAAACACCAGTTCTCTCCCAAGTAATCCAACCAGGCCAATTCTGCTGAAGAAAGTTCGAGAAGCACAGGCTCCCCTGCTTCTCCTAGAACCGAGTCGACGGGTGTCGCTTGTTCAACCGCCGGTGTTTGGCCCCATCCCAGGCTCACGGACAAGCTGAGTGCCCATGCAAGGAGGTGCGCTGTCGGTCGCACCATTAGCCTTCGGAACCGTCTTGTTCCTTCTCGTCGTTGTTGGTGGCGTCTTTGAATTCCTTCACACCCCGCCCAAGTCCCTTCATCAATTCAGGAATTTTCTTTCCGCCGAACAACAATAGCACCACGAGGGCGATAAGCAGAATAGAACCGGGATTCATTGCATTGAACATGGCCAAAAATTTTAACTAAGGTCTGAAGAAAATACCAATCACACGCGACGCACTGAATGGGGTTACGAACAGGCAACGCAGCAATTGTCAATCAACCGAACTCCCCCCACTTGCGCGGCAACAATGGCAAATGCCCCTTGCTGGGAAGATGCGTTGTGCTGCGGTTCGAACGACTTGGCGTCAACCACATCGATGTATTCCAGCTCGATTGCTTTCATCGATGCCGCTTCTGATTCAATGGCTTGAAGCACGGCCGACACGTCCCGACCGTTGCACGCCGTGCTTTTGATCCGGTTGAGCCACTGGTTTAGCTTTAAGGCGTCTTGCCGGGATTCACCGAGCAACCGAACGTTTCGGCTGCTCATGGCAAGCCCGTCACGCTCACGAACCAATGGACAGCCAACGACCTCAAGCCCATCGAACTCCGATCGGACAAGCTGACGAATGACCGCCAGTTGCTGCAGGTCCTTTTCGCCGAAAAACGCCATATCCGGACGGACAGCTGAAAACAATTTCCGCACCACTGCCACAACTCCGTCAAAATGTCCCGCGCGCTTTTGCCCTTCATAGGCCGAAGTCAACCGCCCGTAATCCACTGGTCCCACCTTGAGGTCACCCCCGTATAGCTCGTCAACAGTAGGTGTAAAAACCGTTGTGGCTCCCGTCTTCCTGGCCACATCCAAGTCGTCTTTTAATGTCGAAGGGTAAGTCTTAAAATCTTTTCGGTTGTTGAATTGGGTTGGATTGACAAAAATACTCACCACCACTTCCTCACACGCATTCCGTGCCCGCTCAATCAGCGAGGCATGGCCGGGATGCAACGCGCCCATGGTGGGCACAAACCCCACTTTTCTCCCTTTCGTTTTAGCCGCTTCAATGTGGCTCTGCAACGCCTCAATTGTTTGGACCCTCTTCATGGCTTAAACCCCTTGATTTACCCGGTTTTACTTGGATTTCAGGCGAAAATTACGTACATTTGAACTTCGTTCGAACCAAACAACTCACAGGCTGCCATGGAGAAAGCAAGAATCCTCTACATATCCCAACACATTGTACCGTTCTTGCCCGCAACTCAGATGAGCTCCGTGAGTCGAAACCTTCCGCAAGCTGCGCATGAAAAGGGAAGGGAGATTCGAGTTTTCACCCCCCGTTTTGGTAAAATTAACGAGCGACGGCATCAATTGCACGAGGTCATCCGTCTATCAGGAATGAATTTGCTGATTGACGACACTGACCACCCCCTCGTCATCAAAGTGGCGTCGATTCCGACCGCACGCATGCAGGTTTACTTCATCGACAACGACGAATATTTCAAGCGAAAGGCGGTCTTGCACGATGCGGACGATAATCTGTTCGAAGACAATGATGAGCGCACGATTTTCTTTGCTCGCGGTGTCCTCGAAACAGTCAAGAAACTGGGCTGGGCTCCAGACATCATTCACTGCAATGGCTGGATGACATCTGCCGTACCGGTATACCTTAAGCAGTTGTTCGCCAGCGATCCCTACTTTGCCGATAGCAAGGTCATTACCAGCATATACGACGAAGGTTTTGAGGGAGCATTGGACAGCCGTATGGCCGATAAGATGCAGCAGGACGGTATTTCAACCGATTCCATTTCGTGCATCGCAACACCCACATTTGATGCCTTGAATGCGTTGTCCATTCAGCATTCCGATGGATTGATCGTCGGCTCGGAGGACCTGGCTCCTGAGACAGCAAAAGCCATTGAAAACGCAGGTGTTCCTGTTCTCGGGTACCACGGAGAAGAAGGGTACGTCACCGACATCAACAATTTTTACGATACGATTTTGGAGGGAAAGGCTGAGGCTGTCTCGTAATTGTTGAACTTCGCGGCATGATAAAGATCACCGCAAGTCAGTACGGGGCAGTCGTGGCGAGTATCTTGGGGTTCGCCGTCCTGACCGGTTGTAAAAAACCAACCACCGATCTTGGACTGGAATTTGCCCAAGAGGACTTGCTGGGCTTGCACCAAACCGACACGCTGGCGCTGATTTTTGAAACGGTACGGGAAGACAGCTTGGAAACAAGCCACTTAAGCACAGCGGTATTGGGCAACATGGAGCACCCGTTTTTCGGAATGCACCAAGGGTCTTTCGCCGCGCAACTTCGATTGAGCGCTCCGGACATCGATTTCGGCCCCAACCCCCTTGTCGACAGCATCTACTTGTCATTGAATTACACCGGTGATCGCTATGGACAACTGAGTCCCCAAAACATTCGGGTTGAGCAATTGATCGATACCTTGACATTTGACTCAGCCTACTACTCCAATCAATCCATCCTGACTTCAGGAGTCAACCTTGTGGACCCGGCTTTTCAACCGGTTGTATTGAATCCAGGCGAAATCTTATACATCGAGGGAGACACCGTTGCTCCAGAAGTACGCATTTACCTCGACAACACCTTCGGCCAGTCCCTGCTGGACGCCGACTCGGCGATTTATGACTCCAATCAAGACTGGCGGGCGTATTTCGCGGGATTGCTCATTGCTCCGGAGCCCAACGGACCTGGGCAAGGTGCTGTCGGGATCGATGTTACGACCGGTCTGAGTCGCATGCGATTGCACTACCATAGCGACACCGATAGCGCGGCCACATACGATTTCATTATCAACGGGCTCAGCCCACGCAACAACCTCTTTGCACACCAATGGTACCCTCCGTTCCAGGCGTTGGATGAGGCCTACATCACCGCATTGGATGGTTCGCTTCAAGCAGGGGTGTTCTCAGGCGCCGGCCTCAAAACCCGCATCCAAATGCCCGGATTGACTGCTTGGGAGAGCGAACGCGACGAAGACCGAGCGGTGCACAAGGCGGAATTGTGGTTGCCCGTGGATCCTCAATACAACGACCCACGCTACCCCATCCCCTCCCAACTGTTTATCCTTTCGGAAAACGAAGCCGGAGAGGCTGTGTCTACACCGGACCAAACGTCCATCGGGCTCGCCATCAACGGCAATTACGACGCCGCCGAAAAAGCCTACCGATTCAATATTTCCCAGACATTTCAGCAGATGCTGAACGGCACGTACGAATCGGACAAGCTCTACGTTGTGTCTTCACGTGCAGGAATCTCTCTGCAAGGCGTCGTGCTAAATGGTCCAGCGGTTCAGCCGTTGGCCGGCGACACCACAAATTGGAAGCCCAACGCACGCATTGTCGTGACGTGGAGCGAATAAGTTTTGTTGTTAAATTCGTATTGCGATGTGTGGGATAGTTGGATACATAGGAGAAAAAGAGTGCTTTCCCATTCTGATCAAAGGACTGCAACGGCTGGAATACCGCGGATACGACAGCGCCGGTGTTGCTGTTTTCGATAGCGCGGATGCCATTCAAGTAAAAAAGAAAAAAGGCAAAGTCGACGACCTCCTGGCCTATGTAGGCAAAGATGTTCCGACCGGTTCCATGGGCATTGGACACACCCGATGGGCCACACACGGACCGCCCAACGATGTCAACGCCCACCCGCACACAGCACGTTTTGGGCGCCTCGCTATGATCCACAACGGCATCATTGAGAATTACGAGTCCCTCCGCACCAGCCTCGAGGCCAACGGCCACGCCTTCGTCAGCGACACAGACACTGAGGTGCTCATCCACCTCATCGACGAAGTCCAAAACCGATCGAACGCTCCCATCGCCGACGCCGTACAAATGGCCCTTAAGGAAATAGAAGGCGCCTATGCCATCGCCATCATTGACGCGAATGAGCCCGATTTACTCATCGCTGCGCGCAAATCCAGCCCGCTCGTCATCGGAGTGGGCGAGGAGAATGAGTTTTACATCGCATCCGACGCGACGCCCATCATCGAGCACACGCAAAACGTCATCTACTTGGACGACGAAGAGGTAGCGGTCATGCACCGGCAGAACGGCCTGACGATCCGCAACCTCCAAAACACCGTCATCACCCCGGAGATTCACGAGCTCGAAATGCAGATTGAAGCCATCGAAAAGGGCGGCTTCGACCACTTCATGCTCAAGGAAATCTTCGAGCAACCGAATTCCATCCTGGATTCCATCCGCGGCCGCATGAGTGTGTCCCGGTCTGAAATCAAAATGTCCGGCATCGACGACCACTGGGAAAAGTGGGACGCTGCACAACGCATACTCATCATCGCCTGCGGGACCAGTTGGCACGCAGGGCTGGTGGCTGAATACCTCTTTGAGGATTTTGCCCGCATCCCCGTCGAAGTAGAATACGCTTCGGAATTCCGTTACCGCAACCCCATCATCCGTCCAGACGACGTGGTCATTGCCATTTCGCAGTCGGGTGAGACAGCCGATACGCTCGCCGCCATCCAATTGGCAAAGCAACAAGGCGCCCACGTTTTCGGTGTGTGCAATGTCGTCGGATCGAGCATCGCCCGCGAAACGGACAGCGGCGCGTATACGCACGCAGGCCCCGAAATTGGGGTCGCCTCAACCAAGGCATTTACCGCCCAATTGACCGTCCTCACTTTGATTGCCATGCTCGTCGGGAAGAAGAAGGGACAACTCTCCCCCCAAAGGTTCAGCCGTCTGCTCGTCGAGCTCAACGCCATTCCGGACAAAGTCCAAAAGCTGCTGGAACAAGATGCGCGCATCAAGGAAATCGCGAGCCACTTCGTCAACAACGAAAACGCGCTGTACCTCGGTCGTGGTGTGAATTTCCCGGTAGCGCTGGAAGGTGCTTTGAAGCTCAAGGAAATCAGTTACATCCACGCGGAAGGATACCCTTCAGCGGAAATGAAGCACGGCCCGATTGCCTTGATTGATGAGGAAATGCCCGTCTTCTTCATCGCAACTGCCGACGATGTTTACGAGAAAATCGTATCCAACATCCAAGAAGTGAAAGCCCGTGGTGGTCGATTGGTCGCCCTCGTCTCTGCGGGTAACCAGGACCTAAAGCAATTGGCAGAATTCGTCATTGAGGTGCCGAACACCGATCAAGCGCTCGCGCCGCTCCTCACCGTGGTGCCGCTGCAGCTGCTGAGCTACCACATCGCGGTGATGCGCGACTGCAACGTGGACCAACCGCGGAACCTCGCCAAGAGCGTCACGGTTGAATAATCTCCGATTCAGCAAGCTCCTCCAACCGATCGAGCAGTGATTCAATGTCACTGTCTTCCGTAATTGGGTTCTGGAACGTACAGCGAAGCCACGTTTCGCCATCGAATACCGTCTTGACGATGTAGTGCGGCCCGTGTTCCATCATGGCGTGCCGAAGGGCCGCATTGTCCGCACCCTTCAAACGGAAGCACACAATGTTCGATTGCGGTTGCGCAAAGAGCTCCCAATGTGGCCGCTGTTCAATCGAGCGAGCAGCCGTTTGTGCCCGGTCAATGAGTCGGTTCACCAAGCTCTCCCACAATTTGTGGCCGTGGGCTTCCCAAATGCCAAAAACAGCAACGCTGAGCATGCGCTTGGTGCATTCAAACGTCCGTTTGCTCAGGTTCCACCACTCTTCCTGCTCGTTTTCATACAA
This sequence comes from bacterium, assembly GCA_029979565.1. Lineage (GTDB taxonomy): Bacteria > Bacteroidota > Bacteroidia > Flavobacteriales_D > Sanyastnellaceae > UA16. The sequence goes on along the minus strand of JAPOHG010000018.1, from coordinate 22,062 downwards.
ATACGCCGCCTCTTGACTGAACGCCGCATATGCATCCGAACCGTTGCGGTAAAAAAGGCCTGTACACAAGGCCGGCACCCCGAGCATCTTGTGAAAGTCCATGGCCACCGAGTCCGCCTTTTCCATGCCCTTCAGGGAGGCATTGTTGCGTTCTGAAAAGACTTGCGCCGCTCCGTGGGCACCGTCCACGTGGAACCAGAGGTCGTTTTGCTGTGCAAACGAAGCGAGCACCTCCAAATCGTCAAACGTCCCTGTCGAGGTCGTGCAAGCATTGCCAACCACCGCGATAACTTCCAGTCCTTGGGCTGTGGCCTCTGTGAGCGATTCTCGCAACGATTCTGGGTCGATTTGGTGGTTGCTCAAGGTCCGAACCTTCACGGTACCCGCCTCACCCCATCCCATCACCCGCACAGCCCGATCCACGCAATAGTGCGCGTGCTCGCTCACCAGCACTGCACACTTCCGTTCTGACCCGTCCTTCCACGCATTGCCTGTGGCCTTTCGTTGGCGTGCGGCGAGCAAGGCAGTGAGGTTAGCCAATGTACCTCCATGGCACAGAATCCCTCCAGACGCGCTTCCCAAGCCCATGAATTGAGCAATTTCTTGCATCACAGCCTCTTCCATAGGACTGCTCGCAGGGCCCATTTCATCAATGGCCATGCCGTTGTTGAGCAGCGCCGTCGCAGCCTGCAGCCACGCCAATTGCGGAAGCGGAATTGCTACCTGATGGCCCGCGTACCGGGGATCGTGCAACCGGTTGGATTGAGCGAGCACCTCCTCGAGCATATTCGCCTTCCAAAGCGCTCCAGCTTCCACGCCTCCTTTCTCCTTGAGCCTTGATTTCCAGTACACTAGCCTTTCTTCCGGTGGGGTATAAGGCAACACAAAATCTTTGCGTCTCGCCTGTGATTCCGCGAGGTATTCCGCGAGCCGCTCAACCATTTCACCTCCACTTTTACGAAAGGCTTTGGCTGTGTAAAAGTTCGACCAATGGTGCGGAATGTCCGGTTTTGAACATGCTTTCATGTGCGAAAGTTCGGGCCATTGGTGCGTAGTTGAGGGTTTTTTGCTTTTCTTGCGTTCGGAAATTTCCTGAAACACAACACAACATCATGAAGAAACTCATGTTTACCCTGGCGCTCTCAGCGCTGGTTACGATGGGCGTTCAGGCCCAAAAGCAAATGGGCGATGAGCACAACATCGAGGTGGCCTTCACTCCCTTCGGAGGCAGCCCAATCGACGGATCAACGCTCAAGTACCGTAACTTCTTGGAAGACAACCGTGCCTTCCGTTTGTCCCTCACCGTGTCCAACTCCAACGACCTGCACGCTTGGTACCAAGACGGTGAAATCAACGAAGCTGATCCGGTCAGCCCACAGTTGAACATCAATACGAAGAGCTCAACCTTCGGAATCGCTCCCGGCTACGAAATGCACTTCGACGGCATGGACAACCTCTCTCCTTACATCGCGTTTGAATTGCCAATCGTCATTGGCAACCGTTCGGATACCCAGGAGTTCTGGGGACCACAAGACATCAACGATGCCGGTCAGCCTGACCAATACATCGTTTGGAACTTGGGCAACGAGCAGGGCTTCACGCAAGTCGGGTTCAACATTCTCTTCGGTGCGGACTACTACTTCTCAGATGCCATCTACCTCGGGTTCGAAGCCGGCCTGGGCTTCAGCAGCACGTCGTTTGGAAACCACAGCATCACTACGGACAACTTGACGGCATTCAACATGTACTTCAACAACGCCTTCTCTACAGAAGCAGCGGGTGCTGAAGTTGCAGGTGAATTCGTCGGCCAATTGCCATTCAGCGCCTTGGACGGTGTAATCTACAACGAGTACTGGCCTGACGGCGCAGGTTCTGACGACCTGTACTACCCTTGGCCAAACCACATCAGCAACTCCACCATCGGAAATGTATTCCAGGGTGCGTTGCGTGTCGGTTTCTTGTTCGACTGATACACAGCCAACAGCATTTGAAAGGGCGGCGCCATGGGTGCCGCCTTTTTTGTGTCCGGATGGTTCCAGTCGTTGTACCTTGTTTCCATGGAATTGGAATTTCAAGGGGTGGACTTCAAGGCAAGTGGGGCCACCAACGAAGACTTGAGCATCACGATGGGCGACGGGCACGGTTCGCGCGCGTGGTACGTGGATTTTATGAAGCTCCAGGTGGTGCGGGCCAATGGATTTTTGGGTTCCGTTGCCGAGGGCGGGGCCGTGAATTTTCGCGATGTGCAATTCAATCCGCACGGCAACGGTACCCACACGGAGTGTTTGGGCCACATCTCGCCCGAGGCGCATTCCGTCAACGAATTGACTTTCCCTGTGCTTATGCCGTGTCTTGTGGTCAGTGTATTCCCGGAGGCCCGCAATGGCGATCAGGTCATCACCGAGCGTGAATTGGCATTATCCATTTCGCAGCACTGGAACGTACAATCCACCCTTCCCCCGGCAATCATTGTCCGCACCTTGCCCAACGACAAGTCCAAAGTCGGACGTAACTGGTCGAACACCAATCCGCCTTATTTCGATGTGGAAGCCATGGCCTGGCTCGTCGAACGCAACGTAGACCACATGTTGGTTGATCTACCTTCCGTGGATAGAGAAATTGATGGCGGCGCTTTAGCGGCTCATCACGCCTTCTGGACGTATCCTGATAACCCTCGGCACCAATCGACCATTACGGAGCTTGTTTTCGTCCCGGAAACACTTCAGGACGGCCGACACTTGCTCAACCTCCAAACCGCCGCGTTCGACATGGACGCAACGCCGAGCCGGCCCGTGGTGATTCCGTGTAACCAAATTTGAACCATGAAACATTTTCTCACGCCCGCAGCCATTGTGTTGGGGCTCGCTGGCCTGAATAGCTGCACGCAGTTGACCCAAACTGCGAGATTGGCGGAAGGTCCGGTAGTACTTGGCGTCGACACCATTCGCGCGCACGTCAACGTCGACACCACGACCAGCCTCATCGGTATGGCGTCGACCACCCGCATCTTGGGGTTTATTCGCCTTGGAGATAACGAATTCGCAGACTACCCTGGGCTCAATTTGGGCTTGGCGGGCGGACACAGCCGTGAGAAGCGTGCAGCCGTATATCAAGCCTTGGATGGAACCAATGCCGATGTGCTGGTGAATCCGAAATACATCGTTCGTGAGCAACGGGCCTTCTTCTTTCGCAAGACGACCGTTCAAGTGGCAGGTTTTGGCGGCAAATTCGAGTTTGAATGAACCGATTGATGCTCTTTGCAGCAGGGGTGGCCGTTGCCTCGACCTGCGGCGCACAAACGCTGGATCCCAGCTTGCTGAAGAACACTGAATCCCGCCAAAGTGGATTCCAATGGGATTTCGATTCGGATAAAGCCTCCAGCAAACGGTTCACGGTAGAAGGTGTGTTTTGCCTGAACAATTACAGCTGGTCGCCCATCAACTATGAGGAAAGCGATGCGACCATACGCCAAACAGTCGAACGCATTCGCCCTGGTTTCAGTTCAGGTGAACTGGAGAACACCCTCAACGACATGGGTTACAATGTCATGGGGACGTTTCGCAATGCCAGCGGCGGAGGGGGGCAGCAAATCGGACCCCGTTTGCTCCGTGTGCGCTACCAACCCGTTGAAGCCCTTCCCATCGATGTGTCCATTGGATTCGGTCGATCCACAGCGTTGTTCTATGCGAAATCCCAGCTCCAAGCGACCGGGTCAACCATTGGCATCAACCAAACCGACCTCATGGCAACCGCGTTCACCGACCATTACTTTCACCTCCGCGCCATCTACCAAGGTTGGTGGGGCAATGAGCAACCGCGGGTCACACCAAGCTGGAACCCCATGCTGGTCGAGCTAGGTGCGGGCTATGCCCCGACTCATCGCTTCAAATTCACAGGAGCCATTGGCGTAGTGCCCCGAGCAGAGCAAGCCGCACAAGATTGGCAATTCGACGCTTGGGAACAAGGGGTTGACCAAAGCATCACCGAAATCAGCGAGGTCATGGCTTCGACCCAGTTTGTTTTAGGCGCTCAGATGCGCATCAGATCGACGTTGTGGGGTATCGAAAAGCGCTGGTTCAGCTTCCTCGGTGACACCCGGGAATACATCCTCGCCGGCGCAACGAACTCGTCAACACCAAACTATTTCTGCATGAGCATCGGCCTTCAACTGTAGCCTAACCTTTGGCCAAGGTCAAGCACAAAAAAAAGCCCCGCTGTTGCGGGGCTTTCTTGTATCAGAAGGTGATGCGCCTTAGTTGACGTCCCACCAGAGTTTTGTTTCCAACAGATCCGTCGCACCTGCAGCAGTAGCGGCAGACCAGTTGTCACCATTGAGTGTTTGTTCATCGAGCGGGTACCACATGCGAGCGGGAACGTTGCCGTCACCAGCCAATGCACCATCAGCGCAAGGGAGCAACACACCGAAGTCCAAACGACGGTACTCAGCCCATCCTTCGTAACCCTGCATGTACAAAGCCACCCACTTCTGGCGACCAATTTTGGTCTTCCAGTCGCCTTCAGCCGTCGCGTACGCTACAGCATCCTGGCCTGTGTAATCAGCAATGGCAGCTTCGTCCGTGATTCCCCAGAAGTTCATGTTCAATGCAATGGCCGCGTTGTAGTGCTCTTCTGCAGACAGGATGCTCGCCCAACCGCGCTCAGCAGCTTCTGCTGCCAAGAAGTGCGTCTGTGCGGCATCGAACAAGATGCCCGGGAAGTCAGCTGCCAAGATCGCTGCACCGCGCTGCGATACATCATCGTTCATGGTAAGCGCTGCATTCGCCTCGGTCAGACCGTAAACCTCACCAATGTAACCGCCACCATTCGCCGCTTCAGCGTAGTACACGCCAATGCGGGGGTCATTCAATGAAGTCAAGTAGTCCACCATGGTGTTGGACGCTGCGAAATCGTTTCGCGTCTTGTAATCTTCGTTGATGGGGTTGTTGTTGGGGGCACCACTGAGGTACGAGAACAAGGCGTTGTCCTCGTTGCCTGCGATGATCGCGCCTGAACCCAATGCTGCTTCAGCAGCAGCCTGTGCCGGCCCGGGGTTGACATCGGCCATGCGCATGGCCACACGCAACTTCAGCGAGTTGGCGAACTTGGTCCATTGGTCCATGTTGCCACCGTAGATCTGGTCACCTTGCGGCCCAGCTCCACCGGTCATGCCGTTCAACGCGTCATCGAGCATTGCGATCAATGCAGTGTACACGTCAGCTTGGCTGTCATACTTCGGTGTCGTATTGCCCACGCCTTGAAGCGCTTCCGACATCGGAATGTCACCGAATGCATCCGTCAAGTGCTGGTAAATCCAAGCTTGGAGGATTTTAGCAACCGCAATCTGGTTGGCGTTATCCCCATAACCTGCATAGTCACCCGCGTTGTCACCCGAATTCAGGTTGATGATGGTTTGCAAATCTTGAAGCGGTCCAGCGTAGAACGATGCCCAAGCACTATTGGCTGTGGCATCCCGGTACTGGTACCGGCTTTCATTCGAGTATTGGTTCGAGCTCCAGTACTGTGCTGTTTGCATGCCGCGACGGCTACCCCAGAACGAGTTGTAAACCCGATCCATGGTCGACTTCTGCGCGCTGGTCAACAGGAAGCCTGTTGAAACCGCAGTCGGCTCGTTGGGATTGGTATTGATCTCCTCGAAGTCCTTGCGGCACCCCGTGAAGGCGAGGGCTCCAATCAAGCCCACCAGGAAGAAAATTTGCTTATTCATTTTCATAATCTTTTAGAAGGTGGGAATTAGAGGTTGAACTTCAAGTTGAAGCCAATGGTGCGCTCAGCTGGAAGCTGACCACCCTCGAATCCTTGTACATTAGAAGAAGAGGTTGCAACCTCAGGATCGATGTGTGGAACATTCTTGTGCAAGATGGCCAAGTTGCGTCCGTAAATACCTACGCTGATGTTGCTGAATGGCAATCCGCCGGTCATGCTCTCTGGCAAGTTGTAGTCCAATCGCATTTCACGAAGCTTTACGAAGCTCGCATCGTATTGGTCAGCCGCGTGGATGACATACCCTTGGTTGTAGAAGTAGTGGCCTTGTGCAGAGATGGTGGTCTCATTCGCAACAGCTGATGCTGATTCCTCACCGTTTGCATCCAAGTACGTGATGGCGCCAACGTTGCCGTCCTCATCCACTTCATACGTGCCGTAAACACCTTCAACGGTCACACCGTCCTCACGGATGCTGCCTTCAGCCGTTTCTTCCAACGTTCCGGAGTACTTGCCCCACTGGTTCGAGTAGCTGTGCACCGAGCCGCCTTTCTGGAAGTCAACCAGCGCGCTGAACGAGAGGTTCTTGTACTGCATGTCAGACCAAACACCACCGGTGAAGTCCGCCAAGATGTCTCCGATTGGAACAACGCCAGGTGTGCGCAAGTAGCGACCGTTGGTTCCGACCAGTTTGTTGCCGTTGTCGTCGTACACAAAGTCATACCCGTAGAACGTACCGAGCGGCTGTCCGGGTCGGGCTTCCAGCGTCACACCAAATAGGCTTGTGTAACGGATGTTTTCTACACCGTCCGCCAACTCAACCAACTCGTTGTTGTTCTTGGCGAAGTTGACGCCGAGGTCCCACGTAAAGTCTTCTGATTGGATCAACGTTCCTGAAACGGCCAATTCAACACCGCGGTTTTGCGTCTTACCCGCATTCAATACCGCGCTGGTGTAACCTGAAGCGGCTGATACCGGTACGTTGAAGATCAAGTCCTCGGTGATGTTGTTGTAGTACGTCGCATCGATGCGGAGGCGATCCATGAAGAAGTTCAACTCGGTTCCGATTTCGAAACTGGTCGTCTTCTCAGGACGCAAATCCGGGTTGTTCTGTGCGTTCGGTACAGAGGCTGAACCGCTGCTTCCGAAGTTCGGGTTCACCCCGTACGTCAAACCTGTCTGGTAAGGGCCGGTATCGTTACCAACCTGTGCCCAACCCAAGCGCAGCTTACCAAAGCTCAAGCCCTCAATATCGGCCACTTCGCTAAATACGTAGCTGGCAGTAGCTGATGGGTAGAAGTAGCTGTTGTTCTCCTCTGGAAGCGATGAGCTCCAGTCGTTACGCGCGGTCACATCAATGAAGAGTGTGCGTTGGTAACCAATGCTAGCAGAACCGAGCAAAGAATTGATCACCTTGCTCTCTTCGTAGTCGCTGATTTGGTAGCCGTCACCACCGTTGGCCACATTGTAGAGGCCTGGGGTATTCAGCCCGCCCAACGTGTAGGCACCGAATCGCTTGTAATCGCGGATACGCTTGTTCACACCAACAAAACCTACCACGTTCAAGTCCGAGTTGATCTCCTTGTTGAAGTTCAAGTATGCATCCAAGTTCGTTTCTTGGAGTTGACGCGTGTACTCGCTGTAAGAAGATTCACGTACACCCCCTACTGCGATGCGCTCCTGACGACGATCGATGTAGAAGTCCGTGAGCGCACGGCCCATGAAGCTCAAGTTGTCGTTGATTTTGTAGTTCAACGTCAGGTTACCAAATACGCGGTCGCGCTGGTCATCCTGCACGTTTTGGTAACGCTCCCAGAACGGGTTGTCGAAGTAGTTCGGTGCAGGGTCCGTTGGACTGTTTCGGTTCCACGTACGCTGCGAACCATCAGGATTGATGTAGTTGCGCAATCGGTCCATGTCCAATTGACGGTGGAACCACTGCGTAAACTGAGACATCACCGACTCACCGTATCCAGTCAATGGACGGCCCTCGCCTTTCTGTTGAACGTAGTTGGCTGAAACGCTCGCACTCAACTTTTCACTCACTTGGCTGTTGCCCGCGAAGCTCAACGTGTTGCGGTTCAACGAGCTGTTCTCGTATACCCCGGTCTGGTCGTGATTCGTGTAGCTCAAACGGAATGAACTCTCGTCTGTAGAACCTGTAACGCTGACGTTGTTCGAGTAGAGCACACCGGTTTGGAAGAAGTCTGCAACGTTGTCGGGGTTGGCCTCCCAAGGACGGGTCTCGCCAAATCCTTCGTCACCCTCATAGTCGTACCAGCTATCCCAATGGCGAACATTCGCTGTGCCGTCCAGTGCTGGGCCCCAGCTTCCGTCCAATGCGTAGTCAGGAATGTAATTGCCATCGATGGTGTCTGCCCAGCTTGTGCTTGGGCCGCCGCCGTAGCTGTTTTGGTAGTCTGGTATAATGAACACGTCGTTGAATGCAACCGTGCTGCTAACCGAAACACCCAATCCGGACTTGCCAGAGGCGCGATGGCCTTCACCGGTCTTCGTCTTGATGACGATGGCACCGTTTGACGCGCGCGAACCGTAAAGTGCCGCTGCTGCTGGACCTTTCAGAACCGTGACCGACTCAATGTCGTCGGGGTTCAAATCCTGCATGGCATTACCGTAGTCGTATCCACCTACGGAACGTTGCTGGTTGCCACTTGAGTAGTCCGAGTTGTCCATCGGTACACCGTCCACTACGAAGAGCGGTTGGTTGTCGCCGGTGATGGAACTGGCACCACGCAAAATAATTTTCGAAGAAGAGCCGATTGCCGTTCCCGATGTGACCTGCACACCAGCAATCTTACCCGTCATCGACTTGACAACGTTGTCGGTTTTGGCTTCCGTAAAGGCGTCATTGCCCAGCTCTTGGACCGCATAGCCCAGTGCCTTCTTCTCACGAGAGACACCTAAGGCGGTCACTACCACCTCATCGAGGTCAACGCCCGCCGACATGGCTACGTTCACCACACTGTTGCCACCGCATGCCACGCGCTCTGTTCCGTATCCGAGGAAACTGAAGATGAGCTCGTCACTTGCCGCATTGGCGGTGATGGAGTAAGATCCGTCGGAATCGGTGAACACACCCACGCCTTGGCCGGAAACAACAACGGCAACACCTGGCAACCCGTCACCGGACGCTCGGTCGGTCACCTTACCGGTCACCTTGCCTTGGGACCATGCTGCTCCACTGAACAGCACCGCCGCGATTAATAATAATCTTGCTTTCATTTATACAGGATTTAAGATTTCATTCATGTTGGGACACATTCGCCCGCACAAGTATGACCTAAAATCCTTAAAAATTTACAATTTGTTTACGCAGGTTATCCCCAATCCACCGTTTGAAAACTATCTAACCCGCTGGAAATGAGAGTTTAAAGGTTGTGCCTTTATCGTGTTCTGAAGACACTGAAACCGTTCCTTGCAGTTGGTGTACAATGGATTGCGTGATGGTTAAACCCAAACCAGTACCGTGCTTTTTGAGTGTAAACCGGGGTTGAAAAATCGCATCCAACCGATCTGGCGCAATGCCGATTCCGTTGTCATGGACAATAAGATGCATGGTACTTTCTTCTCGTTGCAGTCGAATCAAAATTCGCGGTTGCACGCAAGCATCGGTGGCATCTACCGCATTGGATATCAAATTATTCAATGCACGTGTGAGGTGTTGCTTGGATCCTTGTAACGTCCAATCACCCTCTGGCACTTCTACCTTCCAGTTCCGTTCCGGGTGTGATTGCTTAAAGAGTTCAACAACCTCGTGAACAACAGCATCCAACGCAACATCCTCTAGCCTTTCCAGTCCAACAGCTGCGAGCATGGAGAAATCTTGTGCAATTTCAGCCAAGATGTCAATCTGCTCAACTACAACGCGCGTGTAGCGCCTCAGCCGCTCATCGAAATCCCCTTTTTCATCTGCCCAAGCGCGTTCCAATTGCTGCGCACCCAGTTTAATTGGTGTCAGTGGGTTTTTGATTTCATGGGCCACTTGCATGGCCATCATTCGCCATGCGCCCTCCCGCTCGCGCTTGGCCAACTCCTGAACCGCGGCTTGGAGCTGCTCCAACAGGGCATTGTACTGGTCCACCAATTCTCCAATGGCATCTGTGCGGCTGTATTCGATGGGGGTTTGCTGAACACCCGGTTCCAATTCACGCATGCGGTCACGAATAAGCCGCAAATTCCTCACCAGTCCGTTCGACAAAATGGCCGCAAGAATGGCCCCACCCAAAAACAAGACGATGTAAAGCGGCGCCAATTGTGACCAAAACGCTTTGAAATCACCCGCCTCCAATGCCCGTTTCTCATAACGCACACCCACAATGCCCAATGCCTCTCCCTCCCCGTCTTTGACATTCCAATACACGTTCACCACACCGTCCTCTGACCCTCCTTGGATCCGTTGGTCCGATGCATCCAGTTCTGCCAAGACGTTCACTGGTAGCTCAAGGCTCGCTCCAACATCATCGGTTCGTGTTGACTGCGTGAGAAGCCGACCGTTCGGGCGGTACAACGCAATGTCCATGCCGTGGATGTCGGCCAATTCGCAAATGCGATCCGAGAATGCGTTGGGAATGTCTTCCGTGCGAAGCGAGTCCGGCAATCGGTCCAAAGTGTAATTCAAGCTTCGCTCGACAGAGGCCTCTTTACGGATAAGGCGCCGAGCATTGTACGCTTCTTCCTGATCGCCCGCAAAATCCCATGCTACGTACATCGTTCCGGCCAATGCCAGCACGATAACGAGCAACATGGAAAGCAAGATGCGTGTCTGAAAGCCCATTTCCCGAAGCTAATGCGGGTCAGGCAAACACAAGGACTGTGCCAGCCGGTTTTTACGCGTCGAGCGCTTCTGAACCGGCGACGATCTCAAGAATCTCCGTCGTAATGGCCGCTTGACGGGCTTTGTTGTACGAGATGCGCAACTCACGCAACAGCTCACCACCATTCTCCGTCGCTTGGTGCATCGCCGTCATTCGCGCGCCGTGCTCTGCAGCGTGGCTATCGAGCAAGCCCTTGTACAGCTGAACTTTCAGTGAGTTCGGGATGATGCGTTCAACGATCTCCGTCTGGTTTGGCTCGAAGATGTATTCGATGTCCACACCGCTCGGGCCTTCGTCGCTTGTTTCGAGCGGCTCCAACGGGAGGTAATCCTCCATAGTCGGCTCCTGGACAGCTGCGTTCACGAACTTGTTGTAAACAATCTTCACCTCGTCATACGTGCCCGCGCGGAATTGCTCCATAATCGCCTCCGCCACCTCTTGAGCCGCATCAAAGTTCAGGTCGTCGAAAATCTTCCACGTGTCCTCACCGAAGCCTTGCGGCGCCAATGACGAATCTTTCTTGAAAGCATCGTTCGACTTCTTGCCCAACGCCAGAACGTGGTATTCAGCACCACCTTGTTTGATGGCGTTGTTGACCAGCTTAATGATGTTGTTGTTGAAGCCTCCACACAAACCGCGATTGGAGGTGATGGCTACGAGCAACACGCGCTTGACGTCGCGCTTTTCTGAGTAGACTCCTTCCCCACTGTCCAAAGAAGCGCTCACATTGGAGAGCACCGCCTGGAGCTTTTCAGCGTACGGACGCATGCGGGTGATTGCATCCTGAGCACGTCGCAGTTTCGCCGCCGCCACCATTTTCATGGCAGAGGTAATCTGCATCGTGTTTTGAACCGATGTAATTCGTTCCCGTACTTCCTTGAGTCCGCCAGCCATGGGTTATGTGTATTGAGCCGTCATTTCTTTGGCAGCAGCAGCGAGGACGCTCTTCTGCTCGTCACCGTACTTGCCGTTCTTCAACTCCTCCATGGTGTCCGCGTGCTTCGAACGGAGGTAGTCTAGGTAAGCCACTTCGAAATCCTTCACACGGTTCACAGGCACATCCTTCAAGAGGCCTTCTACACCACAGTAGATGATGGCGATTTGGTCTTCTACACGCATCGGGCTGTTCAAATCCTGCTTGAGGATTTCTACGTTGCGCTCACCTTTGTCCAAAACCGCCTTGGTCGCTTCATCCAAATCCGAACCGAACTTGGCGAAGGCTTCCAGCTCCCGGTACTGCGCCTGGTCGAGCTTCAGTGTGCCCGATACCTTCTTCATGGACTTGATCTGAGCGTTACCCCCTACACGGCTTACCGAGATACCCACGTTAATCGCAGGGCGGATGCCGCTCAAGAAGAGGTTAGACTCGAGGAAAATCTGGCCGTCCGTAATGGAGATTACGTTGGTCGGGATGTACGCCGATACGTCACCCGCCTGGGTCTCAATGATCGGCAGTGCCGTCAGCGATCCACCGCCCTTCACCTTGTCTTTGAGGGAAGCGGGTAAATCATTCATTTGAGAAGCAATTTCTTGTTCGCCAATGACCTTCGCTGCACGCTCAAGGAGGCGGCTGTGCAAGTAAAATACGTCACCAGGATAAGCCTCGCGTCCTGGAGGACGACGCAACAACAGCGACACCTCACGGTACGCAACAGCCTGCTTTGACAAGTCATCGTATACCACCAGTGCCGCGCGGCCTGTGTCGCGGAAGAATTCACCAATCGCTGCACCCGTGAACGGTGCGTAGAACTGGAGCGGTGCGGGGTCTGATGCGGTTGCCGCTACCACTACGGTGTACGGCAGCGCGCCGTTTTCTTCCAAGGTCTTCACGATTCCAGCAACCGTCGAACCTTTCTGGCCTACAGCAACGTAGATGCAGAATACGGGCTCGCCTGCCTCGTAAAATTCGCGTTGGTTGATGATGGTGTCAATCGCAACGGTTGTCTTACCCGTCTGGCGATCACCGATGATCAACTCACGCTGGCCACGGCCGATTGGAATCATCGCATCGATGGCCTTGATGCCTGTCTGTAGGGGCTCGCTTACTGGCTGACGGTAGATAACACCTGGCGCCTTGCGCTCCATGGGCATTTCGTACAAATCGCCCTGGATGGGTCCCTTACCGTCGATAGGCTCACCGAGTGTGTTGACCACGCGGCCCAACATGCCCTCGCCGGCACGAACGGAGGCGATGCGTCCTGTACGCTTTACAGATGAGCCTTCTTTGAGGTCCCCTGAAGGGTCCAACAATACCGCACCCACGTTGTCCTCCTCGAGGTTCAACGCGATGCCCCGGGCGCCGTTTTCGAATTCGATCAATTCGCCGGATTCCACATTGGTCAAGCCGTAGATGCGCGCAATGCCATCCCCGACTTGAAGGACTGTTCCTACTTCTTCCAGTTCAGCTGCTGACTTGACGCCTGCGAGCTGTTCACGTAAAATAGAGGAAACTTCTGCTGGATTGATTTCTGCCATGATTTCGGCTGGTGTTCGGTTTTGATGTCCGGATTAAAATTCCGGTTCGTAATCGTGATCTGTGATTTGACGGCGAAGGAGCTCCAACTCGCGCTTGATGCTGGCATCAATCATGCGATTGTCCATGAGCAATTGAAAACCGCCGAGCAACTCAGGCGCTACGGTTTCCTTCAATTCAACTTCTCCGTCGTGAAGGTTTTTCAAAGCTGCGCTCACACGGCTGCGCAACTCGTCGTCGATAGGCATCGCTGTCTTCACTTCTGCCACGCGCACATTGCGTTGCTGGCGAACCAGGTTGAGCGCCTCATCAACAATGGCCGGCAAGATGGACTCCCGTCCCTTGCGCACCAAAATCTTGATGAACTCCAACGTGAGCGATTCGATCTTGCCCTCGAAGATTTTCACCAAGATGCTTTCCTTCGCGTCAGCCTTGATGACGGGGCTCTTCAACAGGAGTTCCAGGTCATCGGATTCTTGAACGGCATCTTTCAACAATCGAATATCCTTTTCCATGTTGTCGATCGCCCCTTTTTCTTCCGCAAGGCTAAAGAGGGATTTGGCGTATCGTATGGCTGCGCGTGGAGTGGCCATGGATTAATTCAATGGGGATTCGTCAATGAGTCGATTCACCAAGGCTTTTTGATCCTCAGTGGACTCTAATTTTTCTCGCAATAAGCGTTCCGCTATTTCAATTGACAAATTGCCCACTTCGGCTTTGAGCTCAGCAACTGCAGTTTTGCGCTCAATGGCAATCGCCTCCTTGGCTGTTGCAATCTCTTTGTCGGCTGCTTCGCGTGCTTTGCCTTTAGCGTCCGCTACCATTTGGTCGGCCATGTCCCGGGCCTCCCTCATCATGCGATCGCGCTCGGCGCGTGCTTCCTTTAAAAGATTTTCATTGCTCGCAGCCAAATCCGCCATCTCTTTGCGGACTTTTTCGGCCTCATTCAGCGCTCCTGCAATTGACGCCTCGCGGTCGTTCAGGGCCGTCATGATAGGGCCCCACGCGAATCGGCGCAACAGCAGCAGCACCGCAATAAACGCGATGGAAGCCCAAATTACGGTACCCCAAGCTGGTGTCAATAACGCTCCCATCGTCTTATCCGAGAGCTACAAGCAAGCAAATGATGATGCCGAAAAGAGCTACCCCCTCGACCAGTGCCGCTGCCAAAATCATGTTCGAACGCAAATCGCTCATGGTTTCTGGCTGACGCGCCATCGCTTCCAGCGCTCCTTTACCGACTAAACCAACGCCGATACCAGCGCCGATTGCTGCTGCACCAGCTCCAAGTCCTGCCAGTCCCTGGCCAATTCCGATTTCGAAAAGAATGGTCAACAATTCCATAGTTAATGATTTATTTGGGTGTTGTTAATTCAGTGATGTGTGGGTTGGTGGGTTGCCTCGCCGAAGTAAATCGCGGCCAGCAACGTGAATACAAACGCCTGTAAAAAGGCCACCAACAATTCAAGGAAATACATGAAGATCATGAACAGGGTGGAGAAAACACCCACCCCGGTGCCCGCGAGCACGGCTTCACCCCCGGGTCCACTGAAGATGAACACGAGACTTGTGAAGGCCAGAATCACAATGTGACCTGCGGAAATATTGGCTGTAAGACGAATCATGAGAACCGTTGGCTTCATGAATACACTCAATATCTCAATGGGAACCAATATCAATTTGATGGCATTTGGAACACCTGGAGGCCATACGATGTGCGTCCAATAATGCTTGTTTCCGTTGATGGTTGTCAACACGAACACCAAAAAGGCCAATACAATGGTCACACCAATGGTTCCTGTAATGTTAAAGCCTCCAAGGAATGGAATCAGGCCCAGTAGGTTGCAGAAAAAGATGAAAAAGAAGACCGTCAAAAGGAACGGCGTGAACTGCTCAGCGCGCGCACCAATGGAGGGTTTCGCTATTTCATCCCGGATGAATAGAATCAACGGCTCCAACGCGTTGGCCAAACCCGAAGGGGCTTGACCGGGTCGCTTTTGATAGGAATTTGCAATGCTGATGAACAACCACACCATCAAGGACAAAATGAAGAGCATTCCAAATACCGACTTGGTAATGCTCAGGTCCAAAACGTCCAACCGCTCATCCGATTTGAATGCTGCGATAGAACCTGCGGTGTAGGTCCGCTCTACCTCCTCACCGGCTTCGTTTTTCAGAGAATAGCTGCCGTCTTCCGCATAGAGGATGTAGTCAATGCCTGTTTCCTCGTCCTTAAAATGGCGGTCGCCGTGGCCGTGGCCGTGGAACGCGCTGCTCATGAACATTTCCAATCCGCCGTCGACGTACAAAATCACCGGCAACGGTATGTGTACGTCTCCAAAAAGATGGATTTCATGTGCGTCAGCAATGTGATGAATAATGAACGTACCCGCCACAAACCCTTCTTCGTGGTGCCCCGCCTCTTCATGGGCCTGATCATGGTGCAATCCGTCGTGCGCATCGTGATGCCCATAATCGCCATCGTGAACCACTGCGCTGTCACCTTGCTCCTGATGCGCACCCTCATTGTGTGAATGGGCTTCATCCGTGTGATGCTTGTGCTCATGATTTGAGTGGGTGTCACCTTCGTGATCCTGCGCAAAAACCAGGTGGTTGGAAGCTATAAAACCCAAAACCAACAACGTCCCAACAAAACTCAAAAGGCGATTCATCTTTTCGTTTCCGCAGAATTTCGGCGCAAAAGTAATCAACTAATCTCAGGCAACGGTGAATAAAATCAATTTTCTTTCGTATTCACCGTGGAAAAAAAACAGCCCCATCTCAGGTGGGTAATTTTTGAGATTCAACAACCAACAAGGCGGTATTAAGAGCAAAGGCAGTGAACATTCCCAAGGCAAACTGAACCCGGAATTCTCCACCCACCAATACCAAATAAGCGGTCACCACAGCCAAGCTCGTAAAAAGTTTGATTGCTGTTGCCCCGTTTACCGCAGCAATAAACCGCACCGGTGATCCGGTGGCTGCCTTTTGTATCCAGCGATTGAGTAGCCAGGTCAAGCCGAAATAACCCAAAATCACAGCGGGCCATACCGGCGTCTTTGCAAATAGCTGGAAACCGGGCACCATAAAACTGGCACCCATGAACAGGGCATTTGCCAAAATCAATTTTGTGGTGAAGCGCATCTATTTGGAAAGTTCTCTGATGACCACCCAAATAGCGGCCACAGTACCCAACACTCCTCCCACCAAGGTTCCAATCGGTTGCTCCCAGCCGGAAGTCTCATCCCACTTTTGGCCCAACCACACCGCCACACCAATGAATCCCGCCATGGTAAACGTCATTCCCGAGAACCTCAAAAAAGCATTGGGTTGCTCGTTTGATCCGGGATTTTGAGAGGCCACTAAGGAGTGTTTATGGGCAATCAGACAGCCGCTTGCTGCGGTTGCTGCTCTTTCATTTTGTTCGGGGCTTTGTCCAAGTTGGCGCCCTTGATGTCTTTCACCTTCGAAGTCAAATGCAGGTTGCCGGTGGCTTGTGCCCCGTTTTCAACCGAAAGCTGGCCGTATTGAATGTCTCCATGAACTTTCGCTGAGGCCTTCAGAACAAAGAGCTCTTGGACGAGGATGTTGCCTTCCATCTCTCCTTCGGTCTCACAATGAGCGCATGATACCGATCCTTTGATTCGACCTGAGTTTCCAATGACCAGCCGGCCTTTGGTAACAAGTTCTCCTTCAAACGTGCCGTCGATTCGGACGTTGTTTTCACTGCGGAGCACCCCCTCAAAAGAGGTGCCTTTTGCGATGCGATTGACCGCATTATCCGATGATGTTTCTGGTTTCATAGACTTTTTGGTGGTTCCAAGCATGGCGCAAAGGTAGTTCGAAACCCACTAAACCACTAGGGGTCACTCCTCTCCATCCAAATACACCTTTTCAAACCAGCGTTGATAGCTGTCCATCTCCTTGTTCTTGAAGAGCTCGATGTAGTTCTCGGTCGAAATGGTGAACATGGCATAGCCGGACGTGTTGATGGCTCCAAGCTGTTCTGTGTTGTTAGTGAACACCTCGTAGTAATCCAAGCTGTAGTCTTCGCGCTTGAAGTCTTTGACGAGGATGATTTGAAAATTGCGGTTGATCAAATTCGCTGTTACGCGGAGCTCGTTGGAAGCATAGAACTCGCTGTTAAAGTCTGCAATGGTGGCGCGCAGCTCTTCGACATTGCCCCGACCCACAGGGACCAGCATTCCAAAGTAATGGGTGAGGTAGGGTTTATGCTCCCATGCCACAACCTCCTCTTCTTCGGTCTCCTCTTCTTCTTGCGCATCCCGAGAAGCCCCATTCAAGGCCGTCAGCAACGCCTGGGCAAACTCCGCTTCCTCTGTGTCAGGGCACTTCCGAACAATCAACTGAAGCGCCTCAAAATACGCTCGACGATCCCCTCCTGTCTGACCGCTGAGGCCTCCGATGCTCTGTGCGCGCAATAAACGGTACTTGCATGCATAATTGTTCGTGGGGGTGATCGCTTCATCCGCTGCCAATAACACCTCCTGGTATGCCTTTGCATAATACCGCTGCAGCAACGCTTCGTACGCCAACCGCTCCTCCTCTCGTCGCACCTCTTCTTGGTCGGCAAAGTCTGGGTTTTCTATGAGGATTGCCCACTCTGAGTCCGGGTAGCGTTCCAACACTTGCGCGCTCCAGTATTCCGAATTGCAGGTCGAGCAAAACGGGCTTTGGTAATTCTCTTCGACTTCCCGTTGGAGATACGTTCGGAACAATTGATAGTACGTGGTTGGGTGAAACTCACTGTCGTCCATCCGTTCTGTCAATTCCGTCCACGTATCGATCGCGTTCTCGAGGTCGGATAGTTTTTCTTTGTACACCAATCCTGCATTGTAGTAGGCTTCTGCAATCATCGCCACGGCGTTCTCTCGTTCTGCGCTGTCGCAAGGCAGCCCCGCCACGAGTTCTTCATAGCTCGGAATTTCACCAGGTACTAAGCCGTCTTCCACCGATTCAATGGCTCCCGCCTCTTCTTCGCCAACGCCCATTTCATTGGAAAAGGCCACCTCCATCTTGAGGGACCGGCGCCAGTTGTCTTCAAGGGGTCGATCGCCCCAGTAATCACGAAAGTTCCTCCGACCAGCGACCTTAAGTTGTGCATTGTAAGGCCAAAACATTCCCGCGCCATCATCCCCCGCATTGGCCAATTCGGCGGCGGCGGCGGCCTCCGCCGCTCTTTTCCGCGCCTCTTCCTCTTCTTCCAATTGCGCAATAATCTCGGCAATGCGGTCGTCGCGTTCATCTTCCGGAAGGTCACAAATTTCGAGCAGGCTGTCCTGCTCTGCAATGGTGTTCAGGTTGGTGACGAGTTCCGTGAGGTTGTCCGCCATAGCGTCAACATCATCAAACCGTTCGTTCTCGTCCTCCATGAAGGTCCGCGCACTGTCGTAATAAGCTTGGGCGTTGGTGTAATCCAAATCCTCCATGTAGAGGTCGCCGAGCATCAAATAGCTCTTCATGCGCTGCCGTGTGTTCTCATCGTTCACCAACAGCGACTCCTTCAACAAACCGACTGCATCATCGCGGCGGCGTTCTTCCAGCGCTAGGGTCGCAAGTGCATAGAAAATCTGATCTTGGTAGATGTCATTCTTGTCATCTTCCAACATGTCTTCCAGCAACTCGATGATGGGTTCACTATCTGTTTCGCGCCGATCAAAGGCCATGGCCTGTTTGATTTTGGCGTAAAACTCCAGCTCGTACGGTGTGCGCAGATTCACCACTTCGTTGTAGCGCTCAATCGCTTTTTCCGCTTGTCCAGCCGCCTCATAGCATTGGGCTAAAATGAAGAGCAGGCGCGCGTGGTCCTTTCGTTTCTCCACGTAGTCAAACGCCTCCTCCAGTTTTTCAATGGCCGCCTCCACCTCATCGTGTTTGAGGTGAAACGCTGCGTACACTTCGTGCACATAGACCATGACTTCTGGGTCTTCCACCCGGTTAATTTGGGCCGCTTTGATCAGGGTATTGCTCGCGCGTACCCGGTCATCAAACGCCATGTATGTCCGCGCCATCCATGCATTTGACCAAGCCTGGGCATCGGGGTAGTCCAGGGTGCGGACTAGGTATTGGAAAACCTCAAGCGCCTTTTCTTTCTCTCCTTTAATCAAATGAGCCCGGGCGATGACGTCGTAATTGTCGTCGATCCATTTGTTCAGCTCCGGGCGCTTCAAATCCTTTTGCTCCCGGCGAGAAGGCGACATGGTGTGCTTGTCGACCACCTTAGTTGATTTCTCAATGGCACGCTCCATCAGTGGATACACTTTTTGAGCCGTCGCCTCGTCGACGGGTGGAAAAATGGGGAGGATCTCGTCCCAATTCTCTTCGTAACCTTCATACAAAACCTGCTCAGCCTCCTTCATCGCTTCCGTGGCGTAGAAGAAACCATTGTATTTGGCGTGCATGTTGTGGTAGGCTCGATAAGCGAACCCGTCCCGCGTCGTGGAACATCCCGTCACCATGAGGAGGATTGCCATCCCCCACCCCAACATCCCGTGTTTGCTCATCTTATTTGGTCCCATGGACAGGTGCTCAACGCAGAATCCGCTAAATTATTCCAAACAAGGCGACCAAACGAGGCCTTTTTGTGTATTCCGCGATATTTGTGTCCAGCAATGGCAAATCTCAACACCTTCCGCGAACGCTGGTTCAAACGCTACCGCTTGGTACTGCACGAGGAACAGTCGTACAAGGAGCGCTGGCAAATGAGTGTCAGTCGGTTCGGGTTAGCTGCTACATCGGGGGCGCTTTTGCTCTTGATCATGGGCATTACCTACCTCGTCATCGGTTGGACACCGCTGCGCGAGTACGTAGTGCCGGGATATGTCAGTGAAGCCAGTCGTATGCGGGCCATCGAAGCAGAATTACGCGCGGACAGTGCGCTCAACGCATTGGCTATTCAAGAGCGGTACCTCTTTGATCTGCGGACCGTCCTCAGTGGCCAAGTAGTGGTAGATGAGGTTGAGGGTGTTGTTTTGGACAGCGCTGCTATGGCGGATACGGAAGAAGGGTTGAATAATTGGGGATTGATCGAGGAAGACCTTGCGTTGCGCGAGCGGGTGGAAGACGAAGACCGATTCGCTTTGCAACGAGCGCAATCCAACGAACGGGCATCAAAGAGCATTCCGTTCGCACCTCTACAAGGTCAGATTTCATCCGAATTCGATCCCGCCATTGGGCACTTCGGTGTGGACTTTGTTGCGCCGCTTGGGTCTGTGATTCATGCCGTTGATGACGGCACGGTCATGCTTGCATCATACACTTCAGATGGCGGCTATGTCGTCAACATCCAACACCCCGGAAACCGCATTTCAGTGTACAAACACAACCAGAGTTTGCTTGTTGAATCAGGCGACCGAGTTCAAGCCGGTGATCCCATTGCGGTCTTGGGTGGAACAGGAACACATTCCACGGGTCCTCATTCCCACTTCGAATGGTGGGTGGATGGCACGGCACTCGACCCGGTGCAATGGCTCCCGGAATACGCTCCTGAGCGGCCCGAATAACCGAGGCTTAGCCCTTCAATACAATGTCGAAATCAACAAGGTCGACGAACCGCTGAATGCGCTCGTCCAGCTCTCCTTGGGTCAAACTCAGCAGGCGCTCGGTGCCAAACTGCTCGCAGGTAAATGACGCCAGCGCTGACCCCAAAACCACCGCGCGCTTCATGTTGGCAAACGACGTGTCGTCCGTGTGAGCCAAGTAACCAATGAAGCCTCCGGCAAAAGAGTCGCCTGCACCGGTGGGATCCAACACCTCCTCCAACGGCAGCGCAGGGGCGAAGAAGACCTCGTCTTGATTGAAGAGCAGTGCGCCGTGCTCGCCTTTTTTGATGACCAGGGTGGATGGACCCATGGTGAGGATTTTTTGAGCGGCCTTCACCAAGGAGTACTCGCCGGATAGCTGGCGCGCCTCCTCGTCGTTGATGGTCAGCACATCGATGCGTTGCAATACCGCTTTGAGAGGCTCAAGCGCGATGTCCATCCAAAAATTCATGGTGTCCAACACGACGAGCTTGGGGCGCTTAGCCATCTGATCCAACACGCTCGCCTGGACGTTGGGGTCCAAGTTGCCAAGCATGACGTAATCCGACTGCTTTGCGGATTCTGGAACGACCGGCTTGAAATCCGCCAACACATTCAGGTCGGTGGTCAGGGTGTCCCGGGAATTCATGTCCATGTGGTACTTACCTTCCCAAAAGAAGCTCTTCTCTCCTTTCCGGCATTCGAGGCCTTCCGTGTTGACCCCGCGCGACTCGAGTTCGGCGATGAACGACTGAGGGAAGTCGTCCCCGATGACCGAGATGATGTGCTGCTCCTTCGCGAATTGGCTCGCACTGAGGCCGATGTAAGAAGCGGCTCCACCTACGATTTTGCCTGAAGAAGCGAATGGGGTTTGGATGGCATCAAAGGCCACGGTACCAACGGTTACTAAACTCATGTTTCCAAAAATCTGCGGCAAAGGTACCGGTTCTTCATCGAGTCAACCGGGATGATGCAACATTCTTGCAGTTGCCGCCGTACAGACAGCAGACGCAAAAAAATTTCCCAATTCGTCCACGAACGAAAAGAAAGGATTATCTTTGCCGTCCTAAATATTCCTCCATAGCTCAGCTGGTTAGAGCATCTGACTGTTAATCAGAGGGTCCCTGGTTCAAGTCCAGGTGGGGGAGCTTCAAAAACGAAAAGCCACGCGTACTGCGTGGCTTTTTTTATTTCATCTAGCTCCAATCCCAAGTTGAGTTCGCTTGAAATCAATCCAACGAGTACACCCGAACGTGACCGGAGAGAGAGCCGTTGCCGGCGTTACCATACGCCCCAATGGCAACCGTCGTGCCGTCGGAGGAAAGGGAAACGCTATTGCCGCTATAATCATTCGCCGCTTCGCCGTCGATGTCAGCGCCTTGCTGGTCCCAAGCACTCGTAGCGCTATTCCATGCGTAAATACGAACGTGACCGGAGTTAGAGCCGTTGTCGTCGTTACCATACGCCCCAATGGCAACCGTCGTGCCGTCGA
>JAPOHG010000017.1 GCA_029979565.1 bacterium | reverse complement strand
ATGGCCGATTCATCGAAAAGGTCGGCACCTACAACCCCAACACCAACCCTGCGACCATCGAAGTCAAGCACGACCGTGCATTGTACTGGCTGCAAGTCGGTGCGGAGATGTCCGATACCGTTCGCGCGTTGATGAAGTACAAAGGCGTGGTCTACCACAACCACCTCTTGAACGGTGTGAAGAAAGGCGCGTTCACCGAAGAAGAAGCACAGAAGCGCTTCGAAAAGTGGATGGCTGACAAGAACGCCAAGGTTCAATCGAAGATCGATGCGTTGGCCAGCGCCAGCGACAAAGAGAAGGCTGCACGCCTCAAGGCTGAACAAGAAGTGAACGCGGCTCGTGAAGCTGAGCACCAAGCTGCTGAGAACGCTGCTGCTGAAGCGGAAGCCGCTGCTGCTGCTGAAGCCGCCGCCGAAGCCGCTGCTGAAGCCGGCGAAGAAGCACCTGCTACCGAAGAGGCACCTGCTGAAGAGGCACCTGCCGCCGAGGCCGCAGCTGAAGAAGCACCAGCTGAGGAGGCTCCTGCTGCTGAGGCCGCCGCTGAAGAAGCGCCAGCCGCTGAAGCCGCGGCTGAGGAAGCACCCGCTGAAGAGGCTCCTGCTGCTGAAGAAGCACCAGCTGAAGAGGCACCTGCCGCCGAGGCCGCTGCTGAAGAAGCACCAGCTGAGGCCGCGGCTGAAGAAGCGCCAGCCGCTGAAGCCGCTGCTGAGGAAGCACCCGCCGAAGAGGCTCCTGCTGCTGAGGAAGTGCCAGCAGAAGAAGAAAGCAACGACGAAGAGAAGAAGGAAGACTGATTCTCATCCAACTGAATATTTGAAAGGGCTGCACTTCCGGTGTCAGCCCTTTTCTTTGCACCAAATTGGGAATGCGCATCATGAACAAGGCCGATTGTTTTGTCCTCGGAAAATTGACCAAACCCCATGGATACAAGGGGGCCATGGTCCTTTTCATCGATGCGGATGAGCCCGACGCATACCAAGCCGTGGAGGCCGTGTGGGTCGAAGTAGGTGATCGGCTCGTCCCCCATTTCATCGACTCCATGCGCCCGCACAACACGGCGGACAAGTACGTGGTGGAATTGGAAGGCGTGGACAACGAAGCAAAGGCCAAGGCCATCGCAGGGTGCACTGCATACCTGCCCACCACCATGCTCCCCCAGCTCGACGGCAATGCCTTCTACTTGCATGAAGTGAACGGCTGGACGGTCACCGACGCCCAAGGCGATGCGATCGGAACCATCCGCAAGGTGCTCGATTACGCCATGTATCCCATTCTTGAAGTGCATGCCGAGGCGCACGACAAAGAGGTTTTGATTCCACTTCCCGCGCAGATTGAAGTGAAAGTGGACCGCGCAGCGCAGTCGCTTGCCGTGGACTTGCCGGAAGGGCTGCTCGAAACCTACTTAGGGCCGGAAGCAACCAACGACGACGTAGGCGAATGGTGGGACGGCGACGAAAGCCATTAGGCCATCGCTAAAACTCCATAAGGCGATGTTGACAACTGAATCGCCACCGCTGGATACCTTTTTGAGTGACGGGTATGTTTGAATGAACCAACCCACACCAATGACATCCACTCCACCGAACACCGGAACCGCACCACTTTCCTCCCCTGCTCAAGTCACTACCAAAACCTTTGTATTGGATACAAGCGTTTTGCTTTTCGACCACAGCGCCTTGTCGCGTTTTGAGGAAAACCGGGTGGCGATTCCGATTACGGTTTTGGAAGAATTGGATCAATTCAAGGTGGGCAATGAAACGAAAAACTTCGAGGCGCGCGAGTGCATCCGCATCATTGACCGCTTGAGCAAAGCGCAAACGCTTCAGGATTGGATTGACATCGATAACGGCGAGGGAGGGAAACTCAAGATTGTCCTCCACAAGGAAAGCGAACACAGCGAAGCCAACCAAGTGTTTGGTTCGAAGTCCAACGACCACCGCATCCTCGACGCAGCCCTCAAGCTGCAAAAAGAAGACCCCACCACGGTGGTCACGCTGGTCACCAAGGACATCAACCTTCGGCTGAAGGCCAAGGCCCTCGAGCTGCCCGCCGAAGACTACAAAAACGGCCAAGTCCGCGACGTCAAACTCCGGTTCACCGGCAAGACCCTCATCGAAAGCGTCGACGCCGATGACATCCGCAAGCTCTACGTGCAAGGTTCGACACGGAAGATCACCATGCTCGACCCCTACCGCCAGAACAACCACTACTACGTTCTGCGCAACGGTTCATCAAGTGCCCTCGGCTATTTCAGCGAGACCTCCCGCTCGATCGAGCGCATCGATAAGGACTACGCCTACGGCATCAAGCCCCGCAATGCAGAGCAAGCCTTCGCCCTGCACGCCATCATGAATCCGGGTGTTTCCCTCGTGACCATCTGCGGCGTGGCCGGAACGGGCAAGACCCTGCTGGCGCTCGCTGGCGCCCTCGAACAGCGCAACCGATTCGATCAGATCATCCTCGCCCGTCCCATCGTCGCTTTGTCCAACCGCGACATCGGCTTTTTGCCCGGCGACGCCGAAGAAAAGATCAACCCGTACATGCAGCCCCTATGGGACAACCTCAATTTCATCAAATCCCAATTTGGGGAAAACGAACGCAAGAGCCGCGTCATTGAGGAACTCAAGGCCCAAAAGAAAATCACCATTTGCCCGCTCGCCTACATCCGTGGCCGGTCGCTCACCAACGCCATCTTCATCATCGACGAGGCGCAAAACCTGACGCCGCACGAGGTGAAGACCATTATCACGCGCGCCGGGGAGAACTGCAAGATCATCTTGACCGGTGACGTCCGCCAAATCGATACGCCCTACCTCGACGAGCAATCGAACGGACTCAGCTACGTCATCGACCGCCTGCGCGGCAAAGACCTGTACGCCCACATCACCCTCGAAAAGGGCGAGCGCTCCGACCTGGCCAACTTGGCCAATACGTTCCTCTGAATTTCCTGATTTAGCGGCGCACCACCTTGCGGGACACCGTCTCGCCGCTGTCGAGCGTCCAGCGCACGATGTAATGACCCTTCACCGCCGGCAACTGCAGCGACGGTGTCGAGCCCGGTTGCATCCATCCGGAAGCCACGCGCGAGCCTTTCGCATCGAACACCTCCCACAACGTAGACGTGCGCTGTGCCGGTCCTTGCAGGTTGATCCAACCGTCATCCGATGGGTTAGGGTAAACCGCCCAAGCCGTGGATTCCAATTCAGCGCCGCCAACGCCGCCAACGACGTTGACCGTGAAGGCCGTGTCCGCCACCAATTCCGGTGCCGCGCCTTGTGCCTCGAAGAACGCTTGGAACGCTTGGATGGTGCTGTCCTCAAACGCGAACATGGGCTCAACCCATCGCGGCGGCATCGCTTGGTACCAGACGGTCACCTCCATGTCCACCGGGCCTGAACCCACTGCGCCATCCATTTCGTAGGTAACGGTGTGCCGGCCTTGGCCCACTTCGAAGAGCGCATCGTCCAAGGCGAGGCCCTCAACACGTGTCGTATCGTACACCGGGTGATTGTAACTGAACCCTTTCGGGGTGAGGCGGTTGTCCTTGAGCGAGGAGGCAGCACGTTCCAACACGTTGGTGGGATTGCCTTCCACATCGGCTGCCACCAATTCGTAAATCTGCACCTGCATCGGGTCATTGATGACCGTGTGGTGCGGCTCGTATTCCGCCAAACCGCTTTCGTCGACGCCGGTGATGCTGCCGTTTTCCCATCCGCCGCTGTGCCAAATAACCTCGCCATTCTGGGAGGCTTTCACCTCGATCCAGGCGCGGCGTGCTGGGTAGCCCGATGGGAATTTGTGTCCGGCCTTGTTGGTCAACTGGACCTCACACGTAGCGCCCCACGCGTCGACCCAGTCGCCCATGGTCACGTTGAGGTCCACCGTCTCGTTGCGCAGCATGTCGCGCGTGCGCTGAAGTGTGGAGTCAAACAATTCCGGCGCCGTTTCCAAACCGAGCGCCTCGGTGTTGTCACGCATGATCTCCAACATCTGGGCATTGCCCCCAACCAAGGTATGCAAACCATAAGGCGTGCGCGGTTCCAAGAATACGTACCCGGAGCTGATGATGACGGGATCGTCGATGCGCGGCATGTGGCACGTGTTGCACGTGGCTGGTTCCTCGCCTTCCGGTGCGTACGTGGAATTCAGCCACTCGTGGTACGTAGCCTGTTCGACGTAATCGATGCCGGTGTAATTCCCTTCGAGGTCGGTGGCGTGGGTCACCAAGGTGTGGCACCCTGCGCACACTTCACCATTGGGCACATGCTCCCCGTACAGCGGCTTGTAAAACGCATACTGCATCATGGGCAGCTCATACAGCGGCGGCTCATCCTTGCCTGCACCGTATGGACCGTAGGCCTTGTACGTGTGGACGAACATATCAGCATTGAACTCCAAGCTGTCGTCGAATTCGAGGTTGCCGCTGTGGGTGTTACCCGCCGTCGGTGCTTGTTGGTGGCAGCTCACGCAACTGACACCGTCCAGGGCTAAGCTGTCTTGCACCAGCGCGGCAATGGTGTAATGCGGTTCACCGTCGTGGTGGGCGGCGAAGTGCCCCATCGGCGCGTGGCACGACGTGCACTTGTCCTCCAGTTCCAATTGGTGCTCGGGATTGACCAATACTTCGTGTCGCACCTTTGCCCGCCAGAAAGGATCTCGTGCCGAGTTGGCCATGAGCGTGCTGCGCCAGTAGTCCGTGACGTTCACGTCCCAGCCTTCAGGCATGGGCTGTGCCGGGAAGGTCTGTCCCGCAATACTCGCGAAGCTATTGGGGTCCTTGCCATGGCAGCCTGCACACTTGCCGCTGCCGGTGAACAAGGTGTTGGATGTATCCGGCAATCCGCCATACGCTGAACGAAACGTTGCCGTGTGGTACGGTCTGCCGTCTTGGTGCCAATGCTCTGGACGGTCGATTGCTCCCATCAGCCCCAACGACACCATCGCCGCTCCCAATCCTATCCAAACAATCGATTTCATGTTGTGCAGGTGTAACAGCCAAAATACCGATTTCGTTGCAAAACCTTGGGGTTTTTGTCACCGCTCGCCCATCGGCGGGTCCGACTGCTGCGCTCAGCGGCGTTTACTGGATGACAATTTCTTTGATGAGCGGCCGGCCCAACTCTTCATTCAACAGGTCGACCATCTTACCCTTAGCCATCATGAGTTCCTCTTTGAGCGGGCCACTGTCCAATTTGACCCAAAGCTTGCCATCGACCTGCAATCGGAGCGAGCGCGTCTGCTTTTCGACAAAAACGCCGAAGCACGTACCCCATGCTTTGATCACGTCAACCTCGTCCAGCTTGCCCTGCATGCGGTGGGCCCGGATGAACTGCTGAATGGCCGCCTTAAGCGGTTTGGCATCATTGCGCTCCATGCTCCGAAGGTAATGGATTTGCACCGACGTCATCGGCCAGTCGCACCGTGCCTGCCTTCACCTCGAAAACGCGGACGTCAGCTCCGGTCTCCCGGAACATGGCAGGAATGCGGCCGAGGTCCGTATCGGTGATGAATACCTGGCCAAACTCCCCGGCGGTAACCCAATGCATCAGGGCCTGTACGCGCTTATCATCGATTTTGTCGAAAATGTCGTCCAGTAACAAGATGGGCTTCACCCCGGTCGCCTGCTCGATATAGGCCAGCTGCGACAGGCGCAAGGCGATGAGGAAGGACTTCTGCTGGCCTTGGGATCCGAACCTTTTGATGGGGTGTTCACCGATGTCAAACGCCAAATCGTCTTTGTGAATGCCCCGGGTGGTGCGGCGGAGGCGGCGGTCGTCGTTTCGGGCTTCGTTCCATTGCTGGTTCACACCTTCTTCGGTGGTAGCCACTTCGGTCAAATACCGCACGCTAACCGTTTCCGCACCGTTGGTGATTTCGCGGTAGGTCTCGAGGAAACCCGGAACGAAGCGCTCGACAAATGCTGCCCGCTTGGCCCGAATCGACACGGCGAGCGGAACAAGTTGGGCATTCCACGGTTCGAGCGCCTCGTCGTCCCAACGGCGGTTTTCAGCAAAATACCGCAACAATGTGTTGCGCTGATTCAAGGCCTTGTTGTAGGCCATGAGTTGGCTGAGGTATTCCCGGTCGAACTGCGAGATCACCGAATCAATCCAGCGCCTGCGCGTCTCGCTGCCTTCGTGTATCAATGCGGCGTCGGCGGGTGCAATCATCACCGCGGGAAAGCGCCCCACGTGATCGGCCAAGCGTTCGTAGGCCTTTTCATTGCGACGAAACACTTTTTTCACCCCGCGTTCCACGGCACAACTAACCTGTTCTTGCTGGTCGTGCCGAGCGAACGTGCCCTGGATGAGCATGTGTTGCTGGCCGTGTGCGATGTTTTGCCCGTCAATGGGATTGAAATAGCTCTTCGTATGGCACAGGTAATGCACCGCATCCAACACATTGGTCTTCCCGCTGCCGTTGTCCCCAAGCAAACAATTCACCGCTGCGCCGAAGGTCAAATCCGAGCCTTCGTGGTTTTTGAAATGCAGCAAGTGAAGATGTTCGAGAACCATGATGCGAATTTCACTATTTTTGCCCGTCCTTGGACGTAAAATTTCTAGAGAACGACAAACCCATGGCGAAGAAGACCAAGCCCGAAGACGATACCCTGCTCGACGTAGGAGAAGTATACACGAAAACCGAGCGTTTCGTAGACGAGAACCGCAGCGCCTTGACCTACGGCATTGGCGGATTGGCGGTGTTGATACTGGCCGTTATCGGTTACCAATCGTTTGTACTTGGACCCGCTGAGGCTGCTGCTGAAGTTGACGCATGGCGCGCGGAGAATTACTTCGAGATGGACTCCATGAACCTCGCCGCGCTCGGGGATGGATATGCTGCAGGGCTAGAGGAAGTCATGGCCGACCACGAGGGTACGGCAGTCGGCCAGCGCGCAGCGTACCGCATGGGCATTTACTACCGCGACGCCGGTGACTTTGAAGCAGCAATCGAAGCTTTCGAAGCAGTAAGCGTCGGAGACGATGTAGTGCAGATCCTCGCTGCAGGCAACATCGGGGATTGCTACGTGGAATTGGCGGATTACGAATCCGCTCAGGAAGCATTTGACGAAGCCATTTCGTTGGCTTCTTCGAGCTTGGCAGAAGATGTCTTGGCCCCTATGTTCCTCTACAAAGGCGCCCTCGTCGAAATCGAGTTGGGAAACAACGCTGAAGCCAAGAAGCACCTCGACCGCATCGTGGAAGACTACCCCACGAGCCAACAGAAAAACGCCTCTGAAGCACTTGCAGCCTCATTGGCGGAAGGGTAACGCCCATGGCTACCGCCGGTAAGAATTTAAGTTTGTACGACGCAGCCCAGCTGCCCAACGGTGCCCGCTATCGAGTGGGCATTGTTGTTTCCACATGGAACGCCGAGATTACCCACGCTCTGCGCGACGGCGCCCTCGAGGTGTTGCGCGCGGCTGGCGTCACAGCCGATAACCTCCCGGTTCACGAAGTACCGGGAGCCTTCGAGTTGCCGCTGGGTGCTCAGTGGCTGATGGAAGCCGAGCAACCGTGCGACGCGGTGATCGCCATCGGCGCTGTCATTCGCGGTGAAACCGCGCATTTTGACTACGTCTGCAATGCCGCAAGCGAAGGCATCCTGCGTGTGGGCCTCGACACCGGCAATCCTGCGATTTTCTGCGTCCTCACGGACGACACCATCGAACAGTCCCGGGCGCGATCGGGTGGTGAGCATGGCAATAAAGGCGTCGAAGCAGCCGTTGCCTGCTTGCAGATGCTCGATCTCAAATCCACCCTTTACGGCGGCTAACCCATGGGGACATCCCGTGCGGACATCCTCGGAAAGCACCCGCTGCGTTTCATCCTGCTGGTCGGCCTGGCCCTGCGCATCCTTGCTGCCTTCAACTCACCGGGCTACCTCATGCACGACGACCATTTCCTCGTCGTGGAGACGGGCGCTTCGTGGGCCGTGGGCGAAGACTACAACAACTGGATGCCTTGGTCGCAACGTGCCAACGGCATCGAGAACCCCACTCCTCACCAAGCGAACCTCGCCTACGCCGGCATCGTGAGTGGGTACTTCAGGGTCTGCAACGCCTTGGGCTTCGTAGATCCGGGACGTCAAATGCTCCTCCTTCGGCTGCTTCACGGTGTGTTCAGTCTGCTCATCGTTGTGCTGGGGTTCCGCATCGCTGAAAAACTCGGAGGTGAACGTCCAGCCCGCTGGACCGGGTGGGCCTTGGCTGCGTTTGGGTTGTTTCCCTTGCTCGGGGTTCGGCAGCTGGTGGAAATGGTTTGCATTCCCCCATTGATGTGGTCTGCTTGGGTGGTTCTGCGCTCAGAACGGAGGACGTGGAAGACCTGGGCACTCGCTGGAATCGGAATCGGTATCGCCACTTCTTTGCGCTACCAATGCGGCGTTTTTGGATTGGGCTGGGTCATCGCGTTGCTGGTGAACGAACGCAAATGGCAACAAGCCGTCCTCAACAGCGCCATCATGGGCTGTGCAGCACTGCTGGCCTTCGCGCTGGGGCAACTCCAAGACGTCTTCATCTGGGGCGAGCCGTTCGCGCAGCTGCGGGCCTACATCGAATACAATTCGACCCATGCCGGCGCTTATCCCCAAGGGTTCTGGCACCAGTACGTCTGGGTGGTCTTGGGACTGCTGATCCCACCCTTTTCGCTGGCCTGGGTCTTTGGCACAGCGCGAGAAGCCAAACGCCTCGCGCTGCTGGTGCTTCCTCCTTTGGCTTTCTTCCTCTTCCACAGCGCCTTTCCCAACAAGCAAGAGCGCTTCATCCTTCCTGCCGTGCCGTTTATTGTTACTGCAGGGAGCATCGGTTGGCATGCCTTTATCGAAGGCTCGCGATTCTGGCAACGCCGGGCCCGGCTTCATCGCAGTTTGGTTGCGGTTGGCTTGGTGATGAGCGTCGGAGCCGGCATCGCGTTGTGCTTCGTTCAGCCCAAAAAGTCGCGGGTCGACGCGATGACCGCGCTTTACGATCGCGGCGACCTTGAAAATTTCCTCATCGTGCATGCCGAAGGCGGTGCCATGCCTCCGCAGTTTTACAGCGGTTCGTGGAAGAAGTACTGGACAAGCGACCTCAGCACTGATGTGGCCAACCACCGGCAAGTCATGTGCAACAGCCCGCGCTACACCTTTCCGAATTACATTGTTTTCTCCGGTGACCGCCTACTCGGGGAGGCCGTGCAGCGGTACAAATCCATCTACCCTTCGATGGAATACGTACAACAAGTTCCACCCAGCCGATGGGACCGCTTGCTCGCTGCCCTCAACCCCCACAACCGCGTCGAGCGCATGCTGATTTACCGCATCGACCCGGCCATCGAGTGCGGAACACGGTGAACGGTTCGGGTTCCGTATTTTCGCGGAAAGAGCCTTGAAACCATGAACCGAATTCTTCTCACTTTTTCGTTGTTGATTTTGACCATCGCGACTGGCGTTGCCCAATACCCCGGTTGGCAGCAAGCAGTGGATTACACGATGGACATCACCGTGGACACCGCTGCCCATCAATACAGCGGCTCCATGAAAGTGGTGCTGCGCAACAACAGCCCGGAAGCCCTGGACAAGGCGTACTTCCACTTGTTTTTCAACGCGTTTCAGCCCGGCAGCATGATGGACGTACGGTCCCGCACCATCAGCGATCCAGACCGCCGGGTGGGTTCCCGCATTTTTGAATTGCCAGAAGATGAATGGGGATGGATTGAAGTGGCTTCGCTCCGTGTCAACGGGAAACCGGTGGCCTTTGAGCACGACGGCACCTTGCTGGATGTCACCCTCAACAGCGCCATCAATGCTGGCAAAAAGGCCACGTTTGAAATGGAATGGACAGCGCAAGTGCCGCGGCAAATTCGCCGGAGCGGCTGGATGAACAAGGAAGGCGTCGAATACTCGATGACCCAGTGGTACCCGAAGCTCTGCGAATACGACCACGACGGTTGGCATACCGAGCCGTATATCGGCCGGGAATACCACGGCATCTGGGGTGACTACGATGTGACCATCCATCTTCCCGCTGGCTATGAAGTGGGCGGCACCGGGGAACTCTCCGGTAGCATCGAAGATGCGCGCACAAGCGGAACCTGGCGCTTTACCGCCGAAGACGTCATCGACTTCGCGTGGGCGGCAGACGCAGAGTACGACCACATCAGCACCAAGGCAGGCGATGTCACGCTGCACTTCTACCACCAGCCCAACGCCGAATACGACGAGAACTGGGCCGCCCTGCCGGAATACACGGCCAAGGCCATGGCCTTCCTCAGTGACCTCATTGGTCCCTACCCCTACCCGCAGTACTCCGTCATTCAAGGCGGCGACGGCGGCATGGAGTACCCCATGGCCACGCTCATCACGGGGCAGCGCAGCCTGCGCAGCCTCGTCGGGGTGACGGTGCACGAAATGGCCCACTCGTGGTTCCAAGCCCTGCTCGCCACCAACGAGAGCTTGTACGAATACATGGACGAAGGCATGACGAGCTACGCCACCGAGCTGTGCATGCGCCACCTTTTTGTGGGTCCGGGAGGCGATGAACCGCCGCACCAAGGCGCCTTTGCGAGCTATATCAGTCAAGCGCTTAGTGGCAACGAAGAGCCGCTCATAACCCACGCCGACCACTACCAGACCAACCGCGCCTACGGTGTGGGTGCCTATTCCAAAGGGGAAACGCTGTTGGCTCAATTGGCCGCCGTAATGGGACCCGAACTCCGCGATGAAGGGCTGAAGGCGTACTTCCGCGATTGGAAATTCAAGCATCCCGGGCCGAACGATTTCAAGCGGAGCATGGAAAAGGTGTGCGGATTTGATTTGGACTGGTACTTCCAGTACTTCATCCACACCACCCACCAAATCGATTACGCCATCGACCGCGTGGCTGAGGGCGCAGAAACGACGACGATCGAATGCTCGCGCATTGGCGCCATGCCCATGCCGCAAAACATCACCGTAACCTACACCGATGGCTCAGCGGTGACCTACGTTGCACCGTTGGTGATGATGCGTGGCCACCGGCCGATGGCAGACGGCGAAGCGTTGTTGCCGGATTGGCCCTGGACACACCCGACGTATGCATTCGACGTGCCCACTGGAAGCGGCATCGCCTCCGTCGAACTCGATGCGGCACGTCAGACCGCCGACGTGGACCGTTCGAACAATCGCGTGGAATTTGACCCTGAAATCAAGCGCCTGTTCGAGCGCAATCGCTAATCCCCGCGCATGCTCGCATCGCTCATCCACGACCAAGCTTCTTGGGTAAAATGGCTGGTGTTCTTGCTGGCCATTGGCCTGCTGGTGACCCTTTCGCCCATCACCCCATTCACCACAGAAGACGGCATTCCCATCACGCTGCAGTCCTTGCTCGTGGTTTTCTTGCCCGTTCTCGTGGGCTGGCGCATTGGTGTGGCAGCCGTCGTGGCCTACCTCGTCATTGGCGGACTGGGGGCTCCGGTCTTTTCATACGGCACATACGGATGGGAACGGTTTACGGGCAGCTCAGGAGGCTTTTTATTGGCCTTTCCCATTGCAGGCTTGCTCGCCGGATACGCCATGGAGCAGTTCCAAAACACCAAATCCGTGCTGATCGGCGCTTTGCTCCTTTTCGCCGGGCAGTTCATCATTCTGGGCCTCGGCCTCTTTTGGTACCGGGCCATCATCCCCGTGGAAGAGTCCATGCTGAACTCCGTGGAACGCTTGCTGCCTGGCCTTTTCATCAAAACTGCATTTGGCGGACTGGCGCTCGTGCTCATCCACCGGCTGGTCACCGCAGCCTCGAAATCCCGAAACTTGTAAATTCCATGAACACCATGCGTTTATCCCTCTTTTATGGAGGCCTTCTTGCCTTCGCAGCCAGCCTCGCAAGCTGCGGCACCGAAGCCCCAGCCGATTCGGCCAAAACCCAAGCCATTCTTGACATGAAACGAGCCACCGACCACCACAGCTACAGCCGCCCTGAAGAAGCGGTCGTGACCCACTTGAACTGGAACGCCGCTGTCGATTTTGATACCCGCGTCATCACGGCGACCGCGACATACGACATCGAGACGGCGGCAGACGCCGAGCGCATCATCTTTGATTGCACCGACTTGACGATCCAGGCGGTGCGCGTGGATGGCGAGCCTGTGGATTTTGAACTGGGCCCGGCCAAACGCTTTATCGGGCAGCCGCTGACCTTTCCCGTGAACGGCGAAAGCCGACAGGTCAGCATCGATTACCAGAGCTCTCCAGAAGCCGGAGCGTTGCTGTGGGTGGAAGGCGACAACCCCTTCCTCTTCACCCAGAGCCAGGCTATTTTGGCGCGTACATGGGTGCCCTGTCAAGACTCTCCCGGCATTCGCTTCACGTACGAGGCGCACGTGGACGTACCCCAAGGCACCATGGCGCTCATGAGTGCAACCAACCCCACCCAGCAATCGGCCAATGGGCATTACGATTTCCGCATGGACCAAAAGATTCCATCGTACCTCCTGGCCTTGGCCGTGGGGAATGTGGAATTCAGGAGCGTTGGCGAACACACCGGCGTATACGCCGTACCGGAACTCATCGAAGCCGCTGCGTATGAATTTGCGGAAATGGAAGATTTGCTCGTCGCCGCGGAAAACCTCTACGGCAAGTACGCGTGGGAACGCTACGACCTGCTGGTATTGCCCCCGGCATTTCCGTTTGGAGGCATGGAGAATCCGCGGTTGACGTTCGCCACGCCGACCATCATCGCCGGCGACCGCAGCCTCGTGTCCTTGGTGGCCCACGAATTGGCGCACAGCTGGAGCGGTAACCTCGTCACCAATGCCACATGGGACGACTTCTGGCTCAACGAAGGCTTCACGGTCTACTTCGAGCAGCGCATCATGGAATCAGTGTACGGCCGCGACGTGTCTGAAATGCTCGCCACGCTTAGCTACCAAGGCCTGGTTGATGAGGTCGATGCGATCATGGACTTGAACCCCGATGACACCCACTTGAAGTTGCACTTGCAAAACCGCGATCCTGACGATGGATTGACCGCCATTGCCTATGACAAAGGATACTTCTTCCTGCGCCGCATCGAAGAGGTCGTGGGGCGAGAGGCGTTCGACGACTTCTTGAAAACCTACTTCGCTACGCATGCGTTTTCGGTCATGGACACCGACCGGTTCATCGACTACCTCAAATCCGTGCTGCTCAATACAGAGGAGCTGCTAGCCGCTGTAGAGCTCGACGCGTGGATCTTCGGTCCTGGATTGCCCGAAAATTGCCCAAAGGTTAGCTCTGCGCGCATCGAGCGTGTCGACGCTGCACTCGCGGGATGGGAAGCTGGAACCACAGCTACCGATGATTTGCCCTGGAACGAGTGGGTGTACCAAGAACGGTACCGCTTTCTGTCCAATTTAGATGATGCCACTTCCCCGGAGCGGCTGGCCGAATTGGACGCATCATGGGGCATTTCTTCGACCGGCAACAACGAGGTTTTGTTTGCCTGGTTGGAACAAAGCATCCGCAGCCAATACCAGCCTTCCTATGCACGATTGGAATCCTTCCTTATTGAGATTGGGCGCCGCAAGTTCCTGACGCCCCTCTACAAGGCGATGGTCGATACGGATCAGAAAGCTATGGCAGATGCCATCTATGCCAAAGCCCGTCCGAACTACCACAGCGTGTCCACGGGAACGATGGATGAATTGCTCGCTTGGAGTGAGTGATTCGAAACGCGTGAAAATGAAAAAGCCCGGGCCTGCAGCCTGGGCTTTTTCACGTGAGGTCTGTACGATTAACGCGTAACCAAAACCGACCCCGTAATCTCTTTCCGTTCAGCCGGGTTGCTCAAGCTGTAAACGACGACGCTGTAGAAGTACAAACCGTCCTGCGCGAAATGCTCGGATTCAGCATCTGCAGGTCCGTACCACACCTCATTGACATCGTTGGTCTCGAACACCAAGTTGCCCCAACGGTTGACAATGCGCATCTCAAAACGCGCCGGATCGAGGTCCGCTCCTTGTACGAAGAAGGCATCGTTGACGCCGTCGTTGTTCGGCGTAAAGGCCGTCGGGATGTACAAGGCAAACATGTCTTGGATTTCGACGATGCGCGTAATCTGTGAACTGCAGCCGTTCTCATCTGTGACCACCAAGGTGACCGGATAATCTCCACCTACGTCGATGGGGAAGGTAAAATCGGGATGTGCAACGTTCGAAGTCCCCAGTCCGTTGATGCTGTCAAACAACCAGTACCAGTCCACGACATTCGAGCTGTTCACAGCCTCAAATTGAATCTCGGTGTCGGGAACCCGCGTCGGTTGTGGCGATGCCGTAAATCCAACGTAAGGCGGGGTATAAACCTGCAAGAAGTTGGGCTGGAAATTCGTGTACTCGCAGCCGATCAGCGAGGTGATGCTGAACGTGATGTCGTAGCCACCAGGGTTCAAATAAGCATGGGCGGGATTGGCCTCATAGCTCAATTCGCCATCGCCAAAGAACCACTCCGTTTGCGAAATCAATTCCGGGTCTACTTGGCTTTCGAATTGGAACACTCCCGGCACGCATGCCTTGGTGGTATCCACTCCAAATGCCGCCGAAATGGGCGTTTCAATGGTCACCGTTTCACACGCGGTCACAGCCGGCGATTCACAGTTGTCCGTTAGCGTCACGCAGTATGTTCCTGTCGCCATGGGGTAATCGACCCAGTACGGGTCATTCGATCCCGTAGCCGCATTTTGCCACGTCCAGTTGAACGTGTAACCGGCTCCGCTTCCGCCGGTGAAGCCCGTGGCCTCGATTTCGGCAAATGCTCCACCGCAAATCAGTTCCGGTACTTCCAAGCTCACATTCAACGAATCATAGACCTGCACCGTCACCGTTTGCGGTTCGGAAAGGCAGCCGTTTTCGTCGGTGGCAAAAACTTCATAGTCCGTCTCTACAACCGGATTCACCGTTTGCATATCGCCGGTTCCCAATCCGTTGTCCCACGTGTAGGTCCATTCACCGAGTGGATCCATGTCTGAGCTGACCTCGAGCACAGCGTATCCGTTGATGCAGATGGTCGGATCAGGCGTGATGTCAAAATCCATCGGCGGCGGAGGGCTTAAAACAATATCCATGTAGTACACGCAGCCTTCGGTATCACTCAATTCCAATTCGTAGGTGCCCGAAACAAGGTTGTCAAATACGTCCAGACCTCCATTGGATTCGATGGACTGCACGAGCGTACCTCCTTCCGCTAACGTCAGCGTCCAAGGCCCTGCCGAAGGTGGTTCGTTGATGTCCACGGCCACGTAGCCGTCGGTCAGCAAACAAGAAGGCTCCTCAAATTCGACGCTGTATTCAAAGCCAGGGATAATCGATACCACGTCTTCGGTTCCACAGTACGGCATGCCCACGGGCTCCACCAACAAGGTGTACTCAATGGGCTGGCCATCGAACGCCGTAACGGTAGGATTCGGGCTGAAAGGATCGTCTAGGTACGTGGGCGGATCCCACGTCCAGTTGTATCCACATTCGACCTGACCACCGCAGGACACGCAGTAATTCATTTCCTCAACGGTTCCGTCAGAGCATGAACCCCAGCCATCGGACGTGATGACCACCGTGATGCATCCGTCCGCATTGGTTGCTGTAAAGGTCTCTCCTGCCAAGTCTCCGTCGAGATTGGCCAAGACAGGTGCAGTATCCGAGTCGCCATCGTAAATGACCACGGCATCCCAGAACGCCTGAACCCCTCCACTGCTGAAGTCGATGGTCATCATGGTACCGTCGCCGGGGTTGTCCGGACAATAGGTAAATACCGAGTACTCATTGGGACCATAGCAATAATTGACACTTCCTTCAGAGGCCGAACAGGCAGATTCCTCTCCTCCCACGAACGCTCCTTCAAGCTGAACCGGATCTTGGCAGAAAATTTGGTCCATTCCAGCCGTCACGGAATTGCCGAGGCCGGGAATGACTTCCACCACAACCGTGGTATCCCACGTGCAACTGAAATTGTTGGTGACGGTGTAAACAAATTCATATTCACCTGGCGTATCAAACATCAAATCGACGTAATCCGCCTCCGGATCAATGGCCTCTACGCCGTATGTGGATGAATTGACCTGCCAGTAGCTCGAGTCCATATCCGCCCCGATGGTTGGGGTAAACGTCGTCACACCCGGCACGATTTCAGGATTGAAGTCAATGCCCCATTCGAACAAGAAGCCATTGTCTGCGCCCCATTGATCGATGACCTGAAACGTCCAGATACCATTCAGCGGACAGCCAACAAAATCGCAGATGTCACCGCAAAGGCCATACTCACCAGCAGGGATGGTGTTCCCCGTCACGTCAGGATTGTCCGCATCGTCCAACAGGTATTCACCGTCTTCCGTAAAAGTGTACCAGTAGCCCACGCCAGGATTGGGCGTCGTACCGTCAAAATCATCGGGTTCACCGAGGTAATACCCGTTGAGATCGTTGCCTCCGCTGCAATCGTCAGCACCGGAGTTGTTGTTCTCCATGATCAGCACCTGCGTTCCGTCTGGACACTCCACTTGAATCGTCAAATCACCCACAAACGAGTGTTCCATGAGCGCATTGATGCCGAGCAGGTCGTCGCAATCGTCGAGCGTCTGGCCGTCATCGAAGAAATCGATGTACAATTCCGATTCAAACCACGCACCCGTGGCGTCGGGCATGGGCAATTCTTCGGACACGGCCAACGGTGGCAATGCAGTCCATGTTACGCTTTGCACTGGGTTACCGTCCAAGAAACCGGGAGACTCCGTGCACAACGGCGAGCTGAATTCGGCGTTGAAGATGGGGATGGTACTTACCAGTACTTGGTAGATTTCCAAGTTGACGCTGGTGCAGTTGTTTTCGTCTGCAACCACCAACGAAACCAAGTACTCACCCGGTTCTTCGTACGAGTGTGATGTCAGCGGGGTTGTGGTGGAATCAACTGTGCCGTCGCCCCAGTTCCATATCCAATATTCCAAATCCACTCCGTCAGCCATTGAACTGCTTCCGTCAAAGGAGACTTCTTGGTTCGGGCATATGCCTACGCTGGGTTGACCCGGCTCAAACGGCTCGGGATCGGTCATGTCATATCCTGATTCTGGGTAGGTACAGGGAGTCACACATGCTATGGTGCCTACCCAACCTGCGGCACCTGCCGTCGCACCGTTGTTTGAATTGAAAACAAACGTCAAGCAGCCCGTAGGATTGAATGTTGAAGCCGTAAAACTCACGCCTTGCAGGCTGTTGTTGGTTCCCGCCCCCACCATTTCAGCACTGGTGTCGTCGCCATCGAAGACGTACAAAACATCGTTATTGTTCGGGTTGGCATTGGTTTGCAGATCAAACGCGAGGAAAACCACTTGTATGGCATCCCCATCGGTTTCTGGACAAATGGTGATGGTATAGTCTTGGTCCGTGTAGGGGCCGCCGTCCACTGCCCCCAAGATGCCGTCATCATAGAAAAACCCATCGCAAATGACCACTTCGCCGCCTACGCTAATTTGAATGTCTTCCTGTGCGTTCAACGTCAAAGTGAAGGCCATGAGAATACTGGCCAAACCCGACACTCGAAGGGTCAATTTTCGAAATGCCATTGAGAGCGATTGAGGGTGAAAACGATATGCCATGAAGTAGGTCGTCAAAGGTGTCAATTTAGTAACACGATTCTTGCGCAATGGTTGCACAGCGCAAAATACTCAAATGCGACCTGATGATAACCCCGAGGGCCTTGAAACGCCTTTGGACTACTCGCCGTCGATAAGCACCTCATCGACAAACAGATGCTTTTCACCAGTGGGCGTTTCTGTGACGAGTTTCCATGTGTACTTTTTTCCGACCTCAGCAATGCCCCCGCGCTCGAGTTCACCCCGCCAAGGTCTGCGGGTTTTGGAGGTTTCAAAAACTTGTTCGTCACCATCCCACACCGTGAGTTCCCATTTGCCCTTGAAATCCATCAACATGAGCGGCAGGAAGGTATCGTACCGACCGTCGCCGTCCGGCGAGAAGAGTGCGGCCGCAATGGCCTCTTTCCGCGAGCCTAAGTGAATATCTTGCATGGCAATGTCTTGGCAGCCGAACTTATTGCTCGCCACCAAATTCACATGGTATGCTCCTGGAATCGAAAGTGTGGCCGCAGCCTCCTTCAATCCCTCCTGCTCGATGAGCCACGTGCTGCTGCTGGCATCCTCTGTTTCATCGATGAGGTGAACACGGGCTTGGTTTGCTGAAGCATCGAAAAACTCCCAATCCATGGTGGCCTCCGGTTTCGGCCGAACAACAATCATGTTCTCGACGGTCCGCGTGCGAATCATCCCGTCACCGGGCGCACGAACTGAAACCGTTATGTCATACGACCCGGCGTCGTCATAGACATGGGTCGGTGCAATTTCCTGTGAAAACCCGCCATCGCCAAAATTCCAAAGGACTGAGCCCTCTTGGTCCAACCCATTCAATGCGAATGTTACTTCCGTTCCAGCACAGGCCTCTTGTGCGCTGGCGGTCATAGCCTCAAGTGCGGCGTCCAACCGCTCATCGGCACTCAGTATCCCGGTGGAGATGTCATGGTTGGACCGTTCATTTTCATTGGCCATCGACGAATAGGGTTGGGTCTCGTCGGGTGAAGAACCCAAAGCATTGCTGCCGGATACTCCATTCTGCTGGCTGAGTCGGTCTGAAGGGACGGCAGGTGCTTTGACGGTCAAACTCGGCAAATCGATGACGAATGTATTGGACGTGCGAGCTCCTTCGGAAGGATACAAATCGTTTGCGCCACCTGAAGGAGAGAAAAGCGATTGGGCCAGCGAAGTAACGCCGTTTGTCGAGGATTCTGCATCCATTTCTACCTCTGTTTGACTCCCCATTCCGTCTGTGATGATCGGCTCTTCCAGCAATGTTGGTGCAAAGATCCAGAGTGCCATGCCCGCAGCGACGGCGGTTGCTCCAACGGCCATACGCTGTGCGTTGCGCATGCGGCGCGCCATTTGGCTTTCACCACCCGCTTGAACCGCATCCAGTTCCCGTTCCATTTGCTTCCAATCACCCGTTACTTCGGGCTCAAAGCCTTGGAAGCTGTTCTTTAGTTGATCTAACCAGTTCAAGTTTTCGCTCATTTCGCAACTTTCAATTCGTTTTTACCGAGCAAAATGGTTCTAACATTTCGCTTGGCTTTGGCAAAGTTCGATTTCGAAGCCCCCACCGAAATACCAAGTTTATCGGCAATTTCCTGGTGGCTGTAGTTATCAAAGACATACAAGTTGAAGACGGATCTGTACGATGGAGACAATTGCTCCATGGCATCGAGAATCTCCTGGACCGTGAATTCGCGGCCCACTTCTTCTTCCTCGTCCTCCACGCCAACGAGCACCTCTAAGTGCGCGTCTTCCGTGGCATCCATTCGATCTGCCTTGTGCTTGCGAATGGCATCAATGGCCGTGTTGACCATGATTCGTCTCATCCAACCTTCAAAAGAACCTTTCGAAGTGTACCCCTCGATGTTCGTGAACACCTTGAGGAACCCTTCTTGCACCATGTCTTGAACGCGGTCCGTGTCGCTGGTATACCGTAAACACACACCAAACATCAACCGATAGTACCGATCGAAAACCCACTGTTGAGACAGCCTGTTTCCGTTCTTGCACCCTTCGATGTGTTGACGTAATTCGTTTTCAGACATGGCTTTCGCCGTTGATAAGACGGCCTATTTGATGCAAGGTTGCCTCGCGCATCCTCGGTGATGTACAAGGTACGTTAAAATCTAGCGGGTGATGCTTGGTCGGTACACAGCTGTGACCGGAAGAATTACCTTTGCCAAATGCGAATCGTTGTGGGCCTTTCCGGTGGTGTGGATTCAAGCGTGGCCGCGTGGCTTTTGCAGCAAGAAGGCCATGAAGTCATCGGCATCTTCATGCGCAATTGGCACGACGAGTCGGTGGTCATCGATAACGAGTGCCCCTGGATTGATGATGCCAATGATGCGATGCTTGTGGCTTCGCACCTCGGCATCCCCTTTCAAGTGCTCGACCTCTCTGCCCAATACAAAGAGCGCATCGTCAATTACATGTTCGACGAATACGCCGCAGGGCGTACGCCGAATCCTGATGTGCTGTGCAACCGAGAAGTCAAATTTGACTTGTTTCTTCAATCCGCATTGGAACTGGGTGCGGACGGTGTGGCCACCGGCCATTACTGCCGCAAAGACACCATTGAGATCGATGGACAACCGACCCACCGCTTGCTGGCAGGTGCAGATTCGAACAAAGACCAGAGCTATTTTCTTTGCCAATTGACACAAGCCCAACTGGACAAGGCGCATTTTCCCATCGGAGAATTGACCAAACCAGAGGTCCGGCGCTTGGCTGAGAAAATCGACCTGCCTACCGCCAACAAAAAAGACAGTCAGGGGCTGTGTTTCATCGGCAAGGTGCGTTTGCCGGATTTCCTGCAGCAGCAGCTGGAGCCGAAAACAGGCGACATCATTGAGATTGACACAGCGCATGCCGAACAGGCCATGGCTTCTCAAAAGGATGCTTCACAGCCCACCCGTTGGAATCCGGAGGACGGAATCTGCGTCGGGCAACACAACGGCGCTCATTTTTTCACTGTGGGACAACGGCGGGGCATTCAAGTGGGTGGAAAGCCCGAGCCCTTGTTTGTGCTCGAAAAGGACGTGGAACGCAATGTACTCTTCGTCGGGCAAGGTGAAAACCACCCCGGGCTGTTGCGGCACGCCCTTCGCATCCAAACGGATGAGGCGCACTGGATTCGTCCAGACCGCGAATTGGCCATAGGGGAAAGCACGGATTCGTTCGAAGTGCGCATCCGTTATCGGCAACCGCTGCAAACGGCCAACCTCACCCGGCACAGCGATCATTACGAAGTGACATTCGCGCATCCACAATCGGGCGTCGCAGCCGGTCAATTTGCCGCATGGTACGACGGAGACGAGTGCATCGGCTCTGGCGTCATTGCGGGCTGAGCAAAAATCAATTTCTCTCTGTCAATCGGTCCTAAGCGGGCCGATTGATGTTTTCAGCCACCTGGTAATCGTGGCGCTTTGTGTTGTTGCGCGAAGTCATCTCGGCGAGAAATCCGGTCAAGAAAAACTGGAGACCGAACACCATGCCCGTCAAGGACACATAGAAAGCCGAAATCTCCGTGATGTTCCTCGAAGGGTTTCCTTCCCAAATGGAGATCAATTTTCCCACCGCAATCCACGAGAACCCTGCCAAACTCGCCAAGAACATCAGCACGCCCAGTGCTCCGAAAAAGTGCATGGGCTTCCGCGAAAACCGCGTCATGAAGCCGATGGTCATGAGGTCCAAAAATCCGTTGATGAAGCGTTCGAGGCCAAATTTGGAGGAACCGTACTTACGTGCCTGGTGCTGGACCACTTGCTCTCCGATGCGATCGAATCCGGCGCTCTTCGCCAAAATGGGAATGTACCGGTGCATTTCACCTTGCACTTCGATGGACTTGACGACTTCGAGTCGGTATGCCTTGAGGCCGCAATTGAAATCATTCAATTGAATGCCACTGATCCACCGGGTAGCAGCATTGTACAAACGAGTCGGGATGGTTTTACTGAGCGGATCGTGGCGCTTTTTCTTCCACCCGCTCACCAAGTCAAACCCGTCCTCGATGATTTTGCGTTCCAGCTCTGGAATTTCTTCAGGCGAATCCTGCAAATCCGCATCCATGGTCACCACTACACGGCCTTGTGCAGCATTAAAACCGAGTTGCAGGCCGGCGCTTTTGCCGTAATTGCGTGCCATTCGAATGCCCACTACCCGCGACGGATCTTCCTCGGCCAATTTTGATACGATGTTCCACGAATCGTCTCGGCTCCCATCGTCCACGAGGATGACCTCATAGGAGCGCCCCTTCAGCACCCGGTCGATCCAAGCTTTGAGCTCAGGCAGGCTATCCTCCTCGTTGTAAAGCGGTACGACAATGGACAGGTCAATCATTTGTAATTCTTCCTTGGGGTGTCCCTTACGCAAGATGGCTCGCTACGGTTTCAAAACTGGGTCGGGTCCGGCCTTTTCATTATCGCACCCACAATCAATGAAACCACTCCCCAAAATAGCAATCCAAGCCCCCAGCTCAATGCTTGTCCCGCGGGCTTCATCGCCCATTCCATGTCTGCAATCATGCCTTCGACCTGATCCTCTGGCACCATCTTGAACATGCCCGACGCGTCCAATTCTTGCATGGTAAAAGCCATCATTTTCTCGCTCAATTCCGGGTCAATAATCGAGCCCAACACCACATCCATGCCCAGCCCCAAAAAGGTCGTAGTCGCAGCGGCTACCAGGGCCGCCACAAATGCTTCGCCGAATGTGAATGCACCGGTTACACCCTTGCGCTCCATCGTGCAAGCAAGGAACATGCCTGCGACAACAAGCACCAATTGACCGAAACCAACCCAGCCACTTGTCATGGCTTCAATTCCGAGTATATACGCGACCAACTTCAATACCACGAGAATGACACCAGCGGCCGCGCCTTGTTGGAGGGATTGCATGGGGATTTTCATACGCGCAAGGTAGTGCAACGCAGAAATTCATGGTATCTTTGCACGGGGCAAGTCTCCTACGACCAGCTCCCGTCAACTCCCCCAGGGCCGGAAGGCAGCAAGGGTAGACGGTTGTAGCGGTGCGATAGGAATCGCTTGCCCTTTTTTCATTCCTTCGATTTTTCACTACCTCTGCACTGTGAACGACTCCAGCATCCATCCCATCAAGAAGATCCTGGTCGCCAATCGTGGAGAAATTGCGTTGCGTGTCATGCGCACAGCCAAAGAAATGGGCATTGCCACTGTTGCCGTCTATTCCGATGCCGACCGGAACGCCACCTTCGCGCGGTACGCCGACGAGGCCATACACATTGGGCCAGCCCCCTCCTCGGAGAGTTACTTGGTCGGATCCAACATCATCG
Organism: bacterium; assembly: GCA_029979565.1. GTDB lineage: Bacteria > Bacteroidota > Bacteroidia > Flavobacteriales_D > Sanyastnellaceae > UA16. Next base: position 16,855 of record JAPOHG010000017.1, on the reverse strand, counting down.
AGGCCGCCCGCAGCACTGGTGCAGATGCCATTCACCCAGGATACGGCTTCCTGTCTGAAAACGCCTCCTTCGCTGCGGACGTTGAGGCAGCGGGCATTCGGTTCATCGGACCCCGCCCCCACGCTATTGAGACCATGGGCTCTAAGTTGGCCGCAAAAGAAACGGTCAAGCCGTTTGATGTGCCGTTGGTTCCGGGCACCGACCACCCGGTGAACACGCCGGAGGAAGCGCGCGAGGTGGCCAATCGCATCGGTTATCCCCTGCTCATCAAAGCCAGTGCCGGCGGCGGAGGCAAAGGAATGCGCATTGTGCGTGAGGAGGCCGAGCTTGAAAACAGTTTTGAGCGGGCTGTATCCGAGGCCGTGAACGCCTTTGGCGACGGAGCCGTTTTCATCGAACGCTTCGTCACCTCACCCCGCCACATCGAAATTCAAATCCTCGCGGATACACACGGCAATGTCGTGCACTTGTTCGAACGCGAGTGCAGCATCCAGCGCCGCCACCAAAAGGTGGTCGAAGAAGCCCCTTCGGCGATTTTGACGCCCGAGCTTCGCGAGGCCATGGGCAACAGCGCAATCGAAGTGGCGAAAAGTTGCCACTATGTCGGAGCTGGGACCGTGGAATTTTTGCTTGACGACCAAATGCGCTACTACTTCTTGGAAATGAACACGCGCCTCCAAGTAGAGCATCCTGTCACCGAATGCATTGCCAACGTTGACCTCGTCCGCGAACAAATTCGCATCGCCGAAGGACATCCCCTCTCCTTCAGCCAAGACGACCTGAGCATCCGGGGCCACGCCATTGAAATCCGGGTGTATGCAGAAAACGCTCGGGCGGGCTTCCTCCCTGATACAGGCACTTTACACCGATACGCGCCGCCAACGGGTCCCGGTGTACGCGTGGACGACGGGGTCGAAGAAGGCCAAGAAATCCCGATTCATTACGATCCCATGTTGTCGAAGCTTGTGGTGCACGCCCCCAACCGTGAGGCAGCCATTGAACGGTGCATCCGAGCCATCGATGAATACGAGGTCGCAGGCGTTTACACGACCTTGGATTTTGGGCGTTTTGCCATCAACCACGAAGCCTTCCGGTCGGGGCAATTCGATACGCATTTTGTGGATGCCCATTTTACGTCTGCGAGCCTCGAACGCAGCAGCGACCTTTCGGATGTGGAGATTGCCCAATTGGCAGCGGGCCTTGCAGGAAAGGCCTCGAAAGGTACAAACGCCTCTATGGGTTCAGCAGCGAAGCGGTCGCCGTGGCGCAAACGCGCCCAAGCCTAACCAAACCAGCGCGCATTCAATTGCGCCAATCCTTCTGACGCAGAGCAGGCCCAGGCGGTGGCGTGTGGCACGTTCAGCACATCGGCTGCGGGATCGATCACGTGCAAGGGGACGCCAGGGGCGGCCTCGAAGGCCAGCTGAGCGGCGGGATATACTTGAAGGGAAGTGCCGATGACCAACACGCAGTCCGCCTGCTTCACCAATGGAAACGCCTCGGTCATTTTGGGAACCGCTTCTCCAAACCAGACGATGTGCGGCCGCAAGGGGTAGCCAACTGGACAGCGATCGGAGGTTTTCATTTCCCAATTGTCCAGAGGGTAGACTGCCGCCTCGGGTCCGCAGCTTCTCGCTTTGGACAATTCACCGTGCAAATGCAGTACATGACAGGAACCCGCCCGTTCGTGCAGGTCGTCGACGTTTTGGGTGATGATCTGGACGTGCATGCGGTCCTGCCACGTGGCCAATTGGCGATGGCCCGGGTTCGGTTGGGCCTCCCAAACCGCTCGGCGCCGCTCGTTGTAGAACCGTGTAACAAGTTCCGGGTTTCGCTCCCACGCCCCGGGCGTAGCAACATCCTCAACCCGATGCCCTTCCCAAAGGCCTCCGGCCCCCCGAAACGTGGCAATGCCGCTCTCCGCGCTCATGCCGGCACCGGTCAGCACCACCAAATGTTCAGGGACGTTCATCGCTCCAAAATACGCAATAGCCCTCAGGTCTTTGGGTTATCTTTGCCCTCCATGAGTCAACGCCATTTCATCATCTACGATTTGGAGGCCACGTGCTGGAGAAGCCGTGCGCCCAAGCGGGTTGAGGTGATTGAAATTGGGGCCGTCAAAGTAAACGAATCACTTGACATCATTGACGAATTCTGTGCATTCGTTAAGCCGACATTGCATCCGCAGATTTCAAAATTCTGCACACAACTGACCAGCATCACCCAATCCGACGTTGACCACGCTCCATTTTTTGACGAGGCCATCGAGGCATTTGAAGATTGGATCGACCCCAAGGCCAGCCGCGCCGTACTCATGAGCTGGGGCGAATTTGACAAACGTCAACTGCTGAGCGACAGCGACCTGCATGAAATCGAGCTGCCGTGGCTTCGGTACCACGCGTGCCTGCAGCACCACTACAGCAAATGGAAAGGCAGCAAGAATCAAATTGGCCTCAAATCCGCGATGGAACTCGAAGGGCTGTCCTACTCCGGAACACAGCACCGCGCCATCGAGGACGCTCGGAACATGGCCCGGCTCTTCCAGGTCATTGCCAAACCCATGGAGTTGGTCAATCCAGAATGAGTCGGCCCATGAGCGTGCTCTCCAACATCCGTTTCCTCTTGCATCATGCCATTCGGGTCGAACTGCGCAATCGGCATGGCATCGCCGGGCTGCTTGTATTCGCTGTTGCGGCGGTGTACACGTGTTACCAAGTCACCGGTACCCATGCCGAACAAGAAAGCTGGAATGCACTCGCATGGGTGGTTTTGCTCTTTGCAGGTTTCAATGCCGTTTCTAAGCCATGGGCCGATGACGACGAAGGGGTACGCGCATTTTTGGTACATACGGTACGGCCACAGGAGTGGTTGATTGCCCGCACGCTGTACTACATGCTGTTGCTGGGCACCGTCAGCACCGTCACCTTTGCCACTTTCTTGCTGTTTTTGGGCATGGACCACCTGAGCGGCTGGACGGCTGTGCATTACTACGCTGGGGTGCTCTTGACAAGCACAGCCCTCGCCTCACTGCTCGCTATGATCCAAGCTTTGGCGTCGCGCGCAGGCGGTGGCTTTAGCCTGATCGCCGTACTCGGCCTGCCCTTGATTCTCCCCGTCATCCTCGTATCTACACGGTATGGAGGCGATTTAATGCGCGGAATCGCTTTCGCGGATACGGCGCATCACTTGCTTTTTTTGGCAACTTTAACCGCCGGGTTCAGCGCCCTCGGGTACATCCTCTTCCCTTACCTTTGGAGGGATTAAATGCACATGATTCAACGCAGCTGGAAAATCGGGGGAATCGCCCTGCTCGCATACGTTTTCTGGACCACTTTCACGGTGCCATTGGGCCCGGGGTTGCTGGAATTGAGAAACCTTGAACGCGCCGCTGTCGTTGACGGGTTGGATCGAAAAGTAGCTGCATACGAGCTGATCGGGTTGGGAACGCATTGGGCCACCCGGCCGGAGGATTTGAGCGTTGTGCTGCGCAAAAAAGAGAACCTTACTTCCTTACCCGTGGTGGAAGTGATTGACGACACCCACGCGGTGATTGGACTGGCCATACCCGACACGCTCCCATCGCGCAGCTGGGACGTGTTGATCAACCACCCGGTGGATGGAACGTTGTTCTTGCAAAACGGGCTGTTCCTCAATGGAGTCAGCGTCGACGAAACCGCAACATGGCCGGCCCTCACGTTGACTGAATTTCCGGCGGACCTGCCTCATCACTTCCCCTTCCAGCCGCGCATCTTCGAGACCATTCGCAACCTGATGCTCCACGTCCCTATGTGGTTCACCATGTTTTTATTGATGGGCATTGCTTTTGTGGCCTCGATTCGGCAGTTGAGTCAAACCTCTGGCGGCTCGAGCCTGTTCGACCTGCGGGCAGAGGCGAGCGTGCAGGTCGGAATGGTGTTCGGAGTGCTGGGGCTTTTGACCGGCAGCCTCTGGGCACGGTACACGTGGGGCGCATGGTGGGTCGACGACCCGCAATTGAATGGAGCGTTGGTCACCGTATTGGTGTACGCGGGCTACTTGATTTTGCGCGGTTCAGTGGAAGATGAACGGTTGAAAGCACGGCTCTCAGCGGTGTACAACCTGTTTGCGTTTGTCATCCTCATGATTCTGCTGATGGTGCTTCCACGGTTTACAGAAAGCTTGCATCCGGGCAAAGGAGGCAATCCGGGCTTCAACAGCTACGACTTGGACAGTTCGCTCAGGGCCGTGTTCTACCCGGCCGTACTGGGCTGGATGTTACTGGGCACCTGGATGTACCGCATCCGTTTGCAAGCGACCCAATTGAATCAGAAATTGCACCGGCTTAACGACCAATGATGCTGAACACCCTCTTCCAAGCAAACCCCATCGAAGGTTTCTTCTTCGGCAGTGGTAAATCCATGGTCGTCGGCGGTGTCGCCGTCATCATCATCGTGGGCCTTGGCCTGTGGATGTGGCGCATGGAAAAACGCATCCAGCAATTGGATGAATCAGCCTCCCAACACACGGACTCACCGAACGAATCCGCTGAAGCATGAAGCGATCTCACATCATCAGCCTGCTATTGGTCGCTGCATTGATCGGTTCGTTCATCGCGACCTTCACCAGCACCAGCCGGAGCGTCAACTTCGCCGAAGCAACGCAGTTTGCAGGTGAGGAGTGCAAGGTTTCCGGTACGCTCAACACGGCGTTCCCCGTGGAATACAACCCCGAGGTTGATCCCACCAAGACTGTTTTTCACATGTTTGACGCGACAGGTGCCTCGAAGCGCGTGGTCTTGAACCAACCGAAACCCACCGGATTGGAAAACAGCGAATCCATTGATTTGTACGGCAGCGTTGTCGGCGAAGAATTTCACGCCACAGAAATGCTGATGAAGTGCCCTTCGAAGTACAACGAGAACAACCATGTCCTCATGGGTGAGGACCTCCAAACAGAGGGCTAATGGAATACTTGGGGGAATGGACCGGAATCGCCAGCTTCGGTCAGGGCCTCATCGCCTTGGCGTTTGGCGCCTCGTTCGTGTCCTTGGTCGCCTTCTTATGCGGATGGCAAACGGTTGGGCGCAAGGCCTTTTACGTCCACGCTACCAGCACCTTCGCGACCATCGCCTTGATCTTCGTGTTGTTTGGCGCTCACCGGTATGAATTTGAATACATCTGGAAGCACCTCAACAACGAGATGCCCATGCGCTTCATCTTCAGCGCGTTTTGGGGCGGCCAAGAAGGAGGCTTCCTGTTGTGGATGTTCTGGCACAACGTGTTGGGCCTTGTGCTCTTGCAGACGGATTCAAAATGGCACAACACCGTACTGGCCACCGTGGCAGCCATCGAACTTTTCCTGACGTCCATGCTCCTCGGGGTTTACTTCGGAAATTTCCAGCTGGGGCTTGATCCATTCTTGCTGCTGCGGGATGCGCCGAGCAATGCCGGACTCCCATGGACAGCCCGGGCGGACTACCTCACGGCTTTCCCTATGTTCCAGGATGGGCAAGGCCTCAATCCCCTGCTGCAGAATTACTGGATGACCATCCATCCGCCTACTCTGTTCCTGGGTTTTGCCTCGACGTCCATTCCGTTCGCGTACGCATTGGCAGGGCTGGCTGATCGCACGGACCGCTCATGGATGAAACCGGCGTTGCGCTGGTCCATCTTCGGCATTGGCATACTCGGTACGGGCATTTTGATGGGCGGTGCCTGGGCATATGAAGCCTTGAGCTTCGGTGGTTTTTGGGCGTGGGATCCGGTAGAAAATTCGTCGCTGGTACCGTGGCTGACCCTTGTCGCCGGCGCCCACCTCTTGCTGATCAACCGCAACCGAAAGAAGCCCATGGCGCTATTCAGCACCTATTACTTCTTGCTGATTTCGTTCTTGCTGGTGTTGTACAGCACCTTCCTGACCAAGTCCGGCATCCTCGGAGATACGTCCGTGCACAGCTTTGTAGACAGCGGCATCCTGCCGCAATTACTGGTTTACGTCTTGAGTTTTGTGGCGCTCGCACACTTCATGTTGCTGCAATCAGCCACTTGGAAATCTGTTTTTGGGGCGATCCTCGCCCTGCTGCTTATCGTCGCGATGAAGGGGTATGTGGTGGAGGCCATTGGTGTTTTCCTCGGCATGTTGGTCGTTACCTCGGTCAAAGCCTACCGCACGGACTTCGAACGCACCGAGGAAGAAGAGTCCATTTGGAGCCGGGAATTTTGGATGTTCGTTGGCTCCTTGCTTTTCCTTGTGAGCGCAGCCCACATCACGTGGCAAACCAGCCTGCCCGTTCTCAACCGCTTTTTGGAGCCGCTGAGCCCCCTTCTCGCACAGTGGGGCGAATCCTGGGATAGTCAATTCCTCCTCGACTTGAGCAAGCACAACCTCGCACCCGGTACCGATCTGGACCAAACCTACCACTTGGTTCAGGTCCCATTGGCCGTGCTCATCATGGCGGTGATGGGGTTGGCACAATGGCTGAAATACAAATCCACCAACATCAAAACCGTCGCAAAGAACCTGTTTTACGCAACAGCGCTCAGTGCAATCGGCACAGGTACATTGATTTGGGCCTACCCCTTTGAATGGTGGGAATTGCCTCGGGTCGCGTTGCTGTTTACAGCCCTTTTCGCGGTGTTCTCCAATGCCGATTACATCCTGCGCATGGCACGTGGAAAATGGAAGCAATGGGGCTCGCCGGTGGCCCACGTTGGATTCGGCCTGGTGATTTTTGGCGCTGTGCTTAGCACCAGCCAAAAGGACATCATTTCCCAGAACCAAATTGGGGACATCAGCACCCTGAACGAGGAGCTGAACAACCGCGAGGATCTGCTCATCATGGAAGGCGACACGCTCTCCATGGGGCCTTACTTCGTGAGCTATCGCGACCGCTACCAAGAAGGCATCCATGTCAAATTCCGTATGGATTACTTTGAGAAGGCACCCCACACCTACCAGCCCGGTGATGTGGTCTTTTTCGACGGCATGGTCTTCGAAGCAAAAGAAACCCACGAAGCATCACCGCAGTTTTCGGAGGACCTGGAGGACCATTGGATGTTCATCCCGTTCCCCAATGAACGTCAAGCCAAAACAGCACAGTTGTGGAAAGCTGGGGTTCCTGGCGAACGCCTGTTCACCCTGGAGCCGCGCATTCAGTTAAACGAGCAGATGGGCAATGCCCCCGAACCGGACACGAAGCACTGGCTTCACCGTGACCTGTATACCCACATCAAGTGGGGCCGCGTGTCTCCGCCCGAAACCGATGAAGAGGGCTGGATGGGCGGCAGAACCCACACCATGCAAGTTGGTGACAGCATGCTTGTGGGACATACGTTGTTGACTGTGGACAGCCTCCGTGCAGTATTGGATGATGAAAAGCCGTTGCGCGGCCTGCTACAGAAAGACTTGGCCATCGCCGCGTGTATCAGCCTTAAAAACAAAGAGCGCGACACCCCGCATCAACCGATGTACATCGTGCGGGACAGCACCGTCATTCCGGACCTCTACGAAGCTGACGACTACGGCATCAAGATGCGCATTGAAACATTCGACCCGCAAGCGGAAACCTTGGAGATGACCGTCTGGGAACACGAATCGGTCCGCCGCGATTTCGTCGTGATGCAAGCCTCCATTTTCCCCTTGATCAATGTGTTGTGGCTCGGGTGCATTCTCATGGCCATAGGAACGTCCATGGCTGTCTGGAGCCGATGGAAAACGGACACCAAACCCCGAATCCATGCCTAACGGAGCGCCTCGGGTCATCGTTTTTGGTAGCGGCAACGTCGCCACTTCGCTCGGTCAGGCGTGGGAAGCTAGCGGTGTGAATATCGCCGGATTCTGCAACCGCCAAGGCATCGTTCCTCCCGGGTTCACGAGCACGGAAGCGCGGTGCTTCAAGATCCCCACCGACATCGATGTTGCGGCTGATTATGCGTTGATGGCTGTACGGGACGAAGTGGTTTTTGACCTGATCGAACAACTGCCTTCCCACCTCACCCCTGTACATTTCAGCGGTGCTCAACGCAACCCCGAAAAAGGAGGAGTCATCTGGTGCGCGCAAAGCATTCAGCCGCACAGCCCCGAAAGTGTGGGCACCATCCCTATGGTCATCACTGCGAACGAAGAAGCCCAACGGGATGCGCTAACAGCGTTGGCCGGGCGGATTTCCAACCGCATCTTTCCGACAACTGAGGAGAAGCGCCAAAAGGGACACTTGACCGCAGTGTTTGCGGTCAACTTTACCAACCACGCCCTGGCCGTCGCCCAGGAGCTTGCCGAACAGGCTGAACTCCCGTGGGATTGGTTTGTTCCGATGATTGAAGCCATGAGCCGAGGAGCGATTGAGGGGAAAGCCCATGAGCGACAAACCGGCCCCGGCATTCGCCGCGAAAATGCCATCATCCAATCGCAACTTGAATCCCTCAGGGCCCATCCCGATTGGCAAAAATTCTATGAAGCTGCCACAACCAGCATTCAAAACCTTCACGACAACACCGATTCATGACCGCCCTTACCCCCGCCAAACTCAAAACCATTCGCCTCCTCGCTTTTGATTACGACGGGGTGTTCACCGACGGCACCATTCTCATCGATTCCGATGGCAAGATGCTTCGCCAAGGACACGCCAAAGACGGATTTGCCATCCAATGGGCAATGAAACAAGGACTACCCATCGCCATCGTGTCGGGAGGCAAAGAGTCCAGCGTAGAAGAGCGCATGCGGGGCTTAGGGGTGCAAGAAGTACACCTCGGTAGTCACGATAAGCTGGCTGTTCTACACGACATCGCAGGAAGAACAGGAATCGGCTTGGAGGAGATGGCCTACATGGGCGACGACATGCCGGACATCCCGGCCTTGGAAGCAGTGGGACTCTCGTGCTGCCCCAGTGATGCGGCAATTGATGTATTGCCGGTATGCGATCACGTGAGTGACTTGTCGGGAGGCAAAGGCTGCGTGCGCGAATTGATCGAAGCCCACATGAAAGCCAACGGCATTTGGCATGGCGAAGGGTTGGTTCATTGGTGATAACCCACGTGCATTTCATACCCCGCTCACTGCACAATCCGCTTAACTTCGCAACCACCCATGGATAAAAATCAAATCATTGGCATCGTCCTCATGGTGCTGTTGTACATCGGTTACATCTGGTACACGACGCCCACCGAAGAGGACCGGCTGGCGGCCATCGCGGCCCAGGAACAAGCGATCGAACAGGCACGCCTCGACAGCGTTGCCGAAGTGGAGGAAGCCGAATTTCAAGCCCAACTCCGCGAACAACCGGCGGCATCCGACACCGACAGCACGGAGACGCTCGATGCCTCACTTGTCCGACGGTTCGGCGGCTTGGCGAGTGCAGCACTCGGCGAAGATCAAACCTATTCCTTGGCATCCGATGGAGTAACGGCCACGTTCAGCAGCCGCGGCGGCCTGCTTTCCGGTGCCGAACTAACGGGTTACAAGCGCTATCAATCAGAAGAATTGGTGCGCCTCTGGAAAGAGGAGAACCACGCCATGACCGTAGCCTTCGAATTCAATGAAGTCGCCGGGGAATTGAACTTGAGCGATTTTCACTTTGAAGCCGAAGCGCAACGTGAGAATAGCATTGCGTTGGTGAGCCGCTCGACCGAGGGCCAAACCATCCGATGGGAACACGAACTCAATGGCTACACCCTGACCTCGAATCTCTCCTTCGAAGGCTTCAACTCGTCCTTGGGTGACGAATTCGTTTTCACGTGGCAAGCGGAAGGCATGCCCAACGAAAAAGGCATCGATTGGGAACGCCAGCACAGCAGCATCTACTACAAGGAAGTAGGGCTCGGCAGGGATTACTTAACCGACGGCCAAAGCAAGGACCTCATCACCGAGGAACCGCTTGAATGGCTTGCATTCAAGCAAAACTTTTTCTCGGCCATCGTGCGCAACGAAGGCAACTTCTTACCAGGTGCGAGCTTGAAGACGGTGGTGCCGGAGGAAGATTCAACCGTGACCATGGCCTATGCTGCGGCCCTGCCCTTCGAGGTGCAGCGCGTGGGAACCGTAGCAGCCAGCACATTCGAATTTTACTTAGGACCCAACGAGCAAAACGCCCTCGAATCCCTCGGATGGGAGGAAGCAGACCGCATCATCGACTACGGCTGGTGGATCTTCGGGTGGGTCAACCGCAATGTGATTCTGCCACTGTACAATTTGCTCGCGACGCGTTTTGCATCCGTCGGCATCATCGTGTTGATCATCACCCTCATCATCAAACTCGCCTTGTCACCGGTCACGTGGAAGAATTTTATGTCTTCGGCAAAAATGCGCGTCCTGCGTCCTGAAATCGACGCGATCAATGCCAAGCACGAAGATGACCCCATGGCTCGCCAGCAGGAAACCATGGCGTTGTACCGAAAAACCGGAGTCAACCCGCTCGCTGGCTGCCTTCCCGCGCTCTTGCAGATGCCCATTCTGTACGCCATGTTCCGGTTTTTTCCTTCGAACATTGACATGCGCGGTCAGTCCTTTCTCTGGGCCGATGATTTAGGAGCATATGACAGCGTATTGGACCTCCCATTCTCGATTCCATTTTACGGTGCACACGTGAGCGGATTTACTTTTCTGATGGCGGTTAGCACGTTTTTCTACATGCGCTTGACCATGGCCAACCAGCCGCCCCAACCGCAGCAACCGGGCATGCCCAACATGAAGGTTATCCAACAGATGTTTCCGTTCATGATGCTGTTCTTCTTCAACAAGTTCGCATCCGGGCTCAGCCTGTATTACCTCGCCGCCAATGTGGTCAGCATGGGGCAAATGCTCATCATCAAACAGTTCTTGATCGATGAGGATAAAATCCGTGAACGCATCGAGGAAAACAAGGCCAAGCCTCGCAAGAAGTCAAGCTTCCAAGAGCGCCTTGAGCAAATGCAAAAAGAACAGGCGGCCAAGACCAAAGAAATCAAAGCCAAAAAGAAGAAGCGCAAATGATGCGACGAATTTTCTTGGGCAACCTCCTGGTGTTGGCCGCATGCGCCCTGCTCAGCAGCTGTGCTGAGCAAGCGTCCAGCGTGGCTTCTGAAGCGACAGAATTTCTCCCTGCCCTGTACAAAAAAACCATGTGCTTCGGTCCGTGTCCGGCCTTTACCTTCGAGGTGGCTGAATCCGGATCAGCCAAGCTGTCCATCGATCGGCCGATTAGAAGCGGTCCGCTGAGCAAATTAGCTCCCGGAGCCTACCACGCCCAGATGACCGATGCCTACGCATGGAACACGAGTATCGCAGTTGCTGCAGAAGCGGTACAATACAGCAACCTGGATTCTCTGTACGACAACTCTTTTATCACGGACCTTCCTGCCACCATCACCGAATGGAACGGAAAGTCCGTTACCAACCGGTACAACGGTCCCGATTTGACTACCTTGTATGCCGCTTTCGATGAGGCGATGGTCGCATTGAATTGGCGCCCTATTGAAACCAAGTAACCCCCAATTATGAAGAAGTTTACTGCTACCCTGCTCCTGGCAGGCATGATGCTTTCGCAGTTCGCCCTCCGTGCAGACGAGGGCATGTGGCTCGTGAGCATGCTCAACCGCATCACCATGGCGGAGGCCCAAGGATTGGGCTTGAACCTGACGGCGGAGGAGATTTATGACATCAACAATGCCAGCTTAAAAGACGCCATTGTTCGCCTCAACGGCGGTTCTTGCACTGGAGAGGTCATCTCATCGCAAGGGTTGGTGTTGACCAACCACCACTGCGCTTACGACGCCATCCAAGGGTTTTCATCCACCGAAAACGACTACCTGACCGATGGCTTCTTTGCCTTGGCATTGGACCAGGAGATGCACATTGAAAATTTTGTCATCAGTTTCCTGGTGCGCATCGACGACGTCACCTCGCGCATCCTCGAGAACGTCACCATGGAAATGTCTGAGGAAGAGCGCAACGCTGCCATTGCTGAAGCGCGCAAGGCCTTGATGGAAGAAATGAATCCGGAAGGCGACAAGGAGCTCCAATTGAAAAGCTTCTACTACGACAACGAGTTCTACCTATTCGAGTACAAGACGTACCGCGACATCCGCCTCGTTGCTGCTCCGCCAGAGAGCGTGGGCAAGTACGGCGGGGATACGGACAACTGGATGTGGCCTCGGCACACTGGGGACTTCTCCATGCTCCGCATTTACGCCGACGAGAACAACGAACCTGCAGACTTCAGCGAAAGCAACGTCCCGTACCAGCCCAAGCGCCACCTCCGCATCAGCATGGATGGTGTGTCCGAGGGCGATTTCACCATGGTCATGGGCTACCCTGGAAGTACCGACCGCTTCTTGAGCAGCTGGGGCATCGATCAGGCCCTGCGCCTCTACAATCCGTCTGTAGTCGATGTGCGTGACCTCAAATTGAAGACCATGAAGTCGCACATGGATGCTGACCCTGCCGTTCGCATTCAGTATGCAGCGAAGTATGCACAGACGGCGAACTACTGGAAATACTACATCGGCCAATCCAAAGGCTTGAAGCGGTTGGATGTTGAATCCAAAAAGCAAGCGCTTGAAGCGCGTTTCACGGATTGGGTTAATGCTGATCCGGACCGACAAGAAGAATATGGCATGGCACTGGCATTGATAGAATCCTATTACTTGGATACGGATGCAAGCGTTCAAGGGAAAGTATACGCCCTCGAAGCCGGACTCATCGGTTGCGACATCAGCTTGTTCTCGTTCCGTTTCTACCGGATGGCCGCAGGCTTGTTCAGCGAGGATGCCGAAGAGGTAGCAGCTACGCAAGCCGCGATGACCGGGTTCGTTAACGGCTTTTTCAAGGAGTACGACCAAGCGACCGACCGGGATTTGTTTGTCAACTTGATGACCAAATTCCGTGACGACATCGACCCGGCTTATCACCCTTCCTTCTTCGCAACGGTTGCCGACAAGTACAAGAACGACTTCAACCGCTTCGCGGACAAGATGTACGCCAAGAGCTTTTTGGTGGATCCTGATCGTTGCGCGGAATTCATCGCCAACCCTTCGCAGAAGGTGATGGACAAAGACCTCGCGATCATCGTGGGTCAAAGCGCCATTCAAACCTACTTCGCCGGCCAGGCCAACCCCGCTGAGGATAAGTTCAACCGCGGATATCGCCTCTTTGTCAAAGGGCTGCGTGAAATGGATGCGGACCAAGCCATCGCACCGGACGCCAATTCCACCATGCGGATGACTTTCGGATCCGTTGCACCTTACAAAGCAGCTGACGCCGTGAATTACGACTTCATCACGACGGCCAACGGCATCTTGGAAAAGAAGGACAACTCCAACCCGGAATTCATCGTCCCGGATGCGCTGGATGACCTCATCCGCAGCCGAGACTTCGGCCGCTACGCTGACGAATCCGGGGAATTGGTGGTGTGCTTCATTCACGGCACCGACATCACGGGCGGCAACTCCGGTTCTCCTGTTTTGGACGCCAACGGGGACCTCATCGGTTGCGCTTTTGACGGCAACTGGGAAGCCATGAGCGGTGACATTGCCTTCGAAACGGAATTGCAACGTACCATTTCGGTGGACATCCGCTACGTCACGTGGATTCTCGATAAGTTTGCCGGCGCGCAGAACTTGATCGATGAAATGGACTTTGTTTCAGGCCTGCGCTAGGCAGTTTGAAGCACCTGAAATGAAAGCGGCATCTCCCTGGAGATGCCGCTTTTCTTTTGTCCCTGTGAACCGATCATCAAACTGCGTTGCGGCTGGCATTGATGATGCCGAACATCGAACGAACGACGAGCCGTTTCAACGCATCGGCTTCCCAATTCGAAGCATCCTCGCCCTTGGCCAACTGCCCGAGGGCAAAATGCTGAATCACCAGCAGCGGACGGATGATGTCATCACGAAGTCCAATGCTCTCTTTGATGTGGGGGTTGCGCTCCATGAGCGATTGCTGACCGGCAATGTCGAGCACCCAACGCTTGGTCAATTCGTATTCGTCGCGAACCATGCACCAGATACCACCAAATTGAGGGTCTTTCTCCAAATGGGCCGTAAGGCGGAAGTCACTCTTCATCATGCTCTGCATGCTGTTCTCCACCAGCGCACGGAAGAAGGAATTGTCACGGTAGAGTGCCCGGGCCTCTTCCATGCGTCCCTCTCCATCCAACCATTCCAACGCCGTTCCCAAGCCAAAGAATCCCGGGACGTTTTGCTTGAGCTGGGTCCACGACCCCACAAACGGAATGGCGCGCAGGTCGCCAAAGGTCAACGGACCTTCCTTGGCTCGGCTCGTCGGGCGGCTGCCGATGTTGGTCTCTCCATAGTATTTCAGCGTGCCCCATTGGGTGAGGTAGTTCATGAACTCGGGATGTTCCTTGAGACGGGTGTAATGCGCGAACGATTGCTGGCCCAATGCCTCAATCAACGCTTCTTGTTCTGCACTGAATTGTGTTTGCGAATCTTCAAAGATGCGGCTCTGCAACCCAGCCGTGAGGAGCAATTCGAGGTTGAAACCGGCAGAGCGCGGAATTCCGAAATTGGAACTGATGGTCTGCCCTTGAATCGTCGTTTGGATCTCGGTGTTTTCGATGTCCTGGCCGTGCGCCGCATAAAACCGGTGGGTATTCCCTCCGCCACGGGCTGGTGGACCTCCGCGTCCATCGAAGAACACCACCGTGATGCCTTCATCCCGCGAGAGCTTTGACAACCGGCGCTTCGCCTCGTAAATCGACCAGTTGGCCTGCAGGTAGCCGCCGTCCTTCGTTCCATCTGAAAAGCCGAGCATCACCGTTTGGCGGTCGCCCCGGCGGCTCAAGTGCGCCCGGTACGCAGGGTGTTTGTACATCTCACGCACTTCGTCTTCCGATCGTGCCAAATCCGCAATGGTCTCGAAAAGCGGAACAATGTCCAAGGCTGTCTCTTCACTGAGTCCAGCCATGCGGGCCAATGCAGCTACGGCCGCCACATCCACAATGCCGCGGCAATTGCTGATGATGTAACGGTTGCATGCCCGCACACCGTTGTGTTGTTGGATTTTGGCCATCGTGCGCAACGATGCGATGATGTCGTGGTGCCGTTCCACTTCCAGCCGGTCCACTGCACCTCGCCATTGATCACTCAGCAGTTCATTCACTTGAGCCGTCGCTGGCAGGGCTCGAAAGGCCTCGACATCGACACCGGCCGCAGCGAGCGCTTCGTCCAAGGCTTTTTGAATTACGCGACTATCCTGCCTGATGTCCAAGCTGGCAAAATGCAAACCGAACAAGCGAAGCTTGAATTGGAATCCTCTTATTTTTTCAATGAAAAGCCCGTTGGAATGATCCGCCACCCACTGGGCAATCTCGTCGAGTTCGTTGTTTAAATCCGCCACGGAAAGCACCGCTGAATCCGGATGAAGCATCGCGTATTCGATGCGGTCTTGCAGTTGATCGAGGCGGCTGGAAACGTGCTTGAACGTGATGCGGCGGCGCAAGTCCCGAATCTCGCGTCGGTAACACCGCAGCAACGTCAGGCGCAAACGCTCAGCGACATTCCACGTGGTCTGTGCGTCAACAAACGGGTTGCCGTCGCGGTCTCCACCGGGCCAGAAGCCGATCGAAATCAGGCTTTCACTCAAAGCTTGAGCAGAGGGGTCATCCAGGGTTTGTGCAACCTTGGCATAGAGCTCCGGTGCGGCATGGTAAAATACGTTCTCCAGGTACCACGTTTGGCGCACGGCTTCATCGTAGGGCGTTGGCGGCTCCGAATTGAAGAAGGGGGTCAAGCCCAACTGATGCAACAGCTTTCGAATGCTCACCAAGTCATTCTCTTCCATGGCCTTGGCCAAATCCGTGATGATGGCCAGCGCATTTCCCGGGTAAAATTGTGTCGGATGTGCCGTCAAAACGACGCGCACCGCATACGCTCCCAAGGCCGATTTCAAATCTTGTTCCTTGCGGTGCCGTCGAATCCGCTGCATGAAACTCTGCAGGGATTCTGCACCCCCCAAATCATTAAGTTGCGCGTACCGCGCATCTTCCAACGCATCCACCAACACCACTTGCCTTTCCACATATTGGATAATGCGGAACAACAAGTCGGCCTTGCCTTCCACATCATTCACCCCCTGCGAGGCGAAAAACCCATCCAAGATTTCAGCAGGTGTTTTGGCCTTGTTCAACCCTTCATCACAGGCTTCTTGCAGCAACGGCACGCGCAGCCCGGTTTGCCGAATGCCATCCAACGGCAGCGTCAAAAAAATACCATTGAACACGTGAAACGGGTGGCTGACAACGGCGCTGTACTCTTTTCGATCTTTCATGCCAAACGTGACTGGAGTGCAAAGGTACTTTCCACTGCTGACATAACCGGCTTCCCGTACCTTTGGCTGAACTCCTGCCTCGCATGCGCATCGACATCCTCACCGTAGTCCCCTCTTTGCTTGAAAGTCCGTTTTCGGATAGCATCATACAGCGCGCCCGAGACAAAGGCGTGGTGGACATTCGTGTGCACAACATCCGGGATTGGAGCAAGGACAAGCACAAAAAAGTGGACGACGAGCCCTTTGGAGGAATCGCCGGCATGGTCATGACCATTCAGCCCATCCTCGATGCCATCGAATCCCTGCAATCCGAGTGCACGTACAGCGAAATCATCTACCTCACGCCTGACGGTGAACCGCTCAAACAAGCACGGGTAAATCAATTATCCATTTCCGGAAACCTACTCATCATCTGTGGCCACTACAAAGGCATCGATCAGCGGCTCCGGGACCAGGTGGTGACCTTGGAACTTTCCATTGGGGACTACGTACTATCAGGTGGAGAACTCGCTGCAGCAGTATTGACCGATGCTGTGGTGCGGCTTTTACCCGGCGCAATTGGAGACGAACAAAGCGCTTTGACTGACAGCTTTCAAGACCAATTGCTCGCCCCTCC
>JAPOHG010000016.1 GCA_029979565.1 bacterium | reverse complement strand
AGGGATAACAGGGATAACCCTGACAGGAGCTAACTTGGACTCGGATGATTTAACATTGAGTACGGTTGGTTCGGATGGAGATGTTGTCATCGATTCAGATGATGAGATTCATGTGACTGCTGATTATGATTTTGAGGTCCGTGCCGACGATGATGTTTTGATTTATTCTGATGTGGATGTAAGTGGTAATGGCGGAATCTACATATGGAACTATTCTAGCAATCATGAAACAGATATTTGGTCTCAGAACAGTGTTAGCGTTGACGCAGGAGCAGCTTCAAACTTCACTACAAGTGCAGGCGGATTGACGCTTGAGGGTGCAGCGGGAGTGACTGTGACATCGACTGGCGGTACACTTGCATTGAACGGAACAGGCCAGACGGTTGATTTGGACGCTACAACGTTGGATGTTGATGCGACTACCACGGACTTGGACGGAACAGATGTTGATGTAGACGCTACGAATGATATCTCATTGGACGCAGGCGCAGCTTCAAACTTCACAACAAGCGCCGGAGCGCTGACCTTGGAAGGTGCCGGAGGAGTGACCGTGACTTCAACAGGAGGAGGGCTCAATTTGAACGGAACGGGCCAAACGGTAGACTTGGATGCGTCCACGTTGGACATCGATGCGAGTACGGCAATAACAATCGATGCGCCAATTTTGGCCATCAACGCAAGTACCTCGACCACCTTCACGGGCGATGTCAAAGGACCAAAGGCGACGGGAGATGATGAATTCACGACCTACTGGCAATTGGATTCCCTGGCCAACACAGCTCCTTACAACGAGACATTCAAAACTTGGGCAGACCCAGGTGCGAGTTTGCAAACCATTGCGGTAATTGGAGCGGATACCCGTTTGACATTGGGCGGTGCCCCATCGTATCAAATTGAAAATTCTGATCCGGTAAATAATCCTGCCGATCCTGGGAACCCACCATTATCAATCTTCTCTGCAGGAGGTCCTCCTGCGTCCACTTCAGGAGGTGGATGGTACTTCAACCTGGACCAAACAGGCATCTACGAGGCCATGTTGACGATTGAATTTGCTCCAAATGCGAGCGATGCGATGGTCTTGGTTGAACTCAAGAATTACGATCCGACACCCAGCGGATTCGGAGCCAATCCTAGGGTGATTGCTTCGACCACTGGACTTGTCTCGCCTTCTACTTTCACCGATGCCGGGGGTAATCCTGTGGCGGTGAATACCCACTTGAACTTGGCGATGACATTTGCCACAACGAGCGCGGATGAAGACCTCTATGTTGACATCACAGCGTTCGGAGATGACGTTGATGTCATGTCATTCGCCCTCTCTGTATCGCGAGTAGGTGCGGAATAAATAGGCATTGAACCCATAGAAAAGGCCCATTCGATGGGCCTTTTTTATTTTCGAACCGTTTGGAGGCTAGCTCCGAGGGTCGCCAGGTCATCAAAAAATTCGGGATAGCTTTTCGCCACGCACTCAGCATCTTCGATTTCGATGGGGCAAGAGCCGCCTACAGCAAGAATACTATAGGCCATAACCATCCGGTGATCGCCGCGCGGGTTGAGTGCAATCACCTTGGTCGGACGGTTTTTGCCCCATGGGTGAACGGTCATGGTATCGGTAATAACATCCAGCTCGACTCGAATGCCCATGGCTTCCCAGGCGGATTGAATCGCCTGAGCTCGGTTGGATTCCTTGTGTATGAGGCGCCCAATACCAAATAGGGTGGAAGGTTTTTTCGCAAAGGCAGCCAGGGCGGCCAGTACTGGGAATAGGTCAGGTGATTCGGTCAAATCGATTTGGAACGCCCGCACCGGACGTTTGGCGACTTGGATGCCGCCATCAATTCCAGACAAGGCTCCGCCTGCAAACAGCAGCGCACCGCGAATGGACTCATCTGCTTGGGTGTAGGTGTTATCCAGTCCATGGATGGAAATAGAACTTTCCGCGGCTACCATACTGGCAACAGCCAAGGCGGCTGCGCCGGACCAATCTCCATCAACCACAGTTTCGAGCGGTTGATAGGATTGCCCAGCATCGCAGGCGTAACGCGTGTGGTCCTCCGATTCAACCTGAATGCCAAAATCAGCAAGAATCTCCAGCGTCAAATTGAGGTAGGGTGTACTGGTCGGATTTGCAACGGTCAAAGAAGAAGGCTGATCCAGTAAAGGCATCGCGAAGAGCATGCCTGTTGTGAACTGGGAAGAGAAGGGGTCGGTTAAGGCAGCACGGCCTCCGCGAAGGGCGCTTTCAATCGCAACAGGAAAGGTGCCTTCCGTCGTGGTCAGGCGACCACCAAATGCCTCAAAAAGCGCCTCATAAACGTGCATTGGTCGACCCATTAAGGACTTTTCGGCAATCACCTCAAGGGGTGTGGTAGCCAGTCCTGCGATGGGAGTGAAAAGCCGCGCAGCGAGCCCGGATTCACCAGGAGTCAATCGCGCAGTTCGAGGCTGGAGTTTTCCGCCAGTGCCAGAAATACGAACACTTTGTTCATCCAATTCAATCTCCGCCCCGAGTTGGGCAGCCAGCAGCAAAGCCGCGGTGCAGTCATCAGATTGGGAAATGTTGTGCAAAGTGCTCGTCCCTTCCGCCAGCAGCGCACCGGCAACCAGCCGTTGCATCACGGACTTGGAAGGAGGTGCTTGTACTTCACCGCGTAAGGTCGAAGGGGAAACCCGGATGATCATTTGATGCCCGTGTAAATACTCGCAATGCCGCCGGTGAGTCGGTGCATTTGGCATTGGCTGTAGCCGCACTTTTTCATTATTTCCATGAATCCGTCACCTTCGGGGAAAGCCTCCACGCTTTCGGGCAAGTAACTGTACGCTGCAGAATCTTTCGATACCAACTTACCGACACCTGGCATCAAGGTGTGGAAGTAGAAGTGAAAAATCTGCTTCAGGGGAAATGCTGTGGGCTTCGAAAATTCCAATACCACGCCCATTCCGCCTGGTTTCAATGTTCGGTGCATCTCGGTCAAGCCTGCCTCTAATTTTTCAAAATTGCGCACGCCAAATGCAACGGTATACCCGTCGAAAGTATTGGCCTCAAAGGGCAAATCTGCGCTGTCACCTTCAATCAACTCGACGCGGTCATGCCAGCCCCGACGTTCCACTTTTTTCCGGCCGATGGCCAGCATGCCGGGGCTGATATCGACGCCTGTTACCCGCAGGTTTGGAATGCCCGACCGCATGGCTTCAATGGCGAAATCAGCGGTACCCGTGGCCATGTCCATCAAGTGCACATTGCCGTGCATTGCTTGGGTAGCGAGGTGATTCTTGAGCAAGCGCATGGCTTTCTTGCGCCACAGCACATCGATGCCGAGGGAGAAGAAATGGTTGAGGAAATCATAGCTGTGCGCGATGTTGTCGAACATGCGCGCCACTTGTGCTTTTTTGGACTCCTCTTCGGGTTGGGTGTACGGGGTGATTTTCGTTCCCATAGCTTATCCGACCATGGTGTGGCCCTCCGGGTATTTGATGTGTGTCTGAACCGCACGACCTCCAAGGGCATAAGCGACGGTCAATGTGCCGACACGTCCTACAAACATGCTGAGCATGATGATTACCTTTCCGAGTGGACTCAACATGGCCGTAATGCCCGTGCTGAGTCCAACGGTTCCAAATGCGCTCACTTCTTCAAAAATGAGGTCCATGATGGTGCGGTCGTTCAATTCCAAAATGTGTGCTTCTGTCATCGTTAACAGGAAGATGGCAATGGTGTTCCCGACCAAGAAGAACAAGAGCACACTGTAGGCTCTGGAGCGCAGAACTTCGGGTACGGTTCGTTTGAACAATTGAACATGATCCAAATTGCGCACCGTTCGCCAAACATCGGCCATGACAATGGAAAGGGTGGACGTCTTGATGCCACCACCCGTTGAACTCGAGGACGAACCGATAAACATCAAGATGATCAAGACAAACAGCATGGGAACGCCAACTGCGCCGATGTCTACGGTATTAAAGCCACTGGTTCGGGTAGCGCTCTGGAAGACGGAAGTGGTGAGTTGACCAAAGGTGCTCATGCCCGCAAGGGTTCCGTTGGATTCCAACAACCAGAACGCAGCCGTTCCAAACGCCACAAGTCCCAATGAGAAGTAGAGGGCAATTTTGGTCGCAAAACCGATGTGCTTCCACGGTTGGCTCATGCGCTCGCGCAGACGAACTGGGTCGAACAAATCAAAGATGGCGACCATGCCCAAGGCCCCGAAAAAGACCAGAATGGTAACGGTCCAGTGCAGACCATAGTGGCTCTCAATCGCTGCATTGGCCAGCCCATCAGTGAAAAGGGAAATACCGGCGTTGTTGAAGGCGGAAACAGCGTGGAACACCGAATAGAACCATTGCCTCCCCGTTGCCATGCCGTTCAATGCATTGCCCCAAGTCAAGTGCATAACAAGCGCACCCGCGGCTTCTATAGCCAAACACCACATCAGCACCTTGCCGAGCAGTCCGGAGCTTGCATTGAAGGTGTCCCGGTTGACAAAATCTTCGATGACATCATGTTGCCGCACACCCAGCCCAAATTTGGATGCGAGCACCAAGAACGAACCGAAGGCAATCAAGTTCAACCCGCCCAATTGGATCAACGCGAGGATCACCACCTGACCTTTGAAGGAGAAAAAGGTCACCGTATCCACCACCATTAAGCCGGTCACACAGGTGGCGCTGGTTGAAGTGAACAGGGCATCGAGGAAACCCATGCTCCCCGGTTGTACCGTCATTTCCGGCAGCATCAGCAGCACGGTGCCGATCGTGATCAATCCGAGGAAACTCATGATGAAGATTACGGCTGGATTCAATCGAATCCGCGGCAATACCCGCCCTCTTCGCAACAATTCTGCCAGGACAATGGTAAAGAAATATCCCTGTATAAATATGGTATAAAAGTCTGATATTGAGCTGAATCCAATAGATTGAATAAACCTACTTATAAGCAATTCTCCAGTGAACAGATCGCTTGCACCTTCAATGACCAAGACGACCATGACCGCCGCTTCGAACCAAGTGCGCCGCAGGAACTCACGCGGCTGGAAATCGTACAACAGCCGGGTGACGTACTGCAGTACGTAGAAGCCAAAACTGAATTTGACATAGCCCAGCAGTTGGGCGGCCGTTTCGGATTCATTCGGGTAGCCATAGTACAAGGCGAGAACGAACAGGGCAGAAGCCGAGACGAGGAGGTTGAGAACTTTCAATCCACCCAAAACGCGGTCCTTGGATTGGTAGAGTCCAACGTTGATCCGCTCTCGAAATTCTTGGAAATTCATTTTGAATTCATCAATGCCGCCATGGCCTCAGCGTGTGCTCGCCATTCGGCCTCGAGGCGTTCCCGTTCCACCGTGACAACGCCAACTTTTTCACACACCAATCCTCCCGCCAAATTGGCTACGGCCGCAATTTGCCAAATCGGAACGTCCAAAGCGAGCAAGACCGAAGCCACTGCTATGACCGCGTCTCCGGCACCACTGACATCGGTGATTTCCCGTTCAAAGGCTGGAATGCGCTGAAAGTCTTGTGAATGATCGGGGGCATAAAAGCACACACCGCGTTCACTCAGCGTGACCATGGATATCGACGACCCCAATTGATCATGCATGCGCTGTACAGCGTTGGCCAAGCTCGCATCCGAATCTTTGTGGATGGCCATGGCCAATCCTTCACGCATCTCTTTCAAGTTGGGCTTGAACAAGTCGACGTGACGGTAGCGACCAAAATTTCGAAACTTAGGATCGACGGTGGTCTTGATGCCCTTCTCCCGGCAAAGCGCCAATACCGCTTCAATCACCGATGGCGTCAACGTCCCTTTGTCGTAATCCTCAAAAATGACGACGTCGATGCGCTCATTGGTGATGATTTCCTGGCACCGGGTAACCAGCTCTGTGGTCCAAGGCTCCTCCAGTTCGCTTGCTTGTTCTTCATCTACGCGCAGCAATTGTTGTCCATTGCTGATGACACGCGTTTTGACGGTAGTCGGTCGGTTGGGAACGTTTACCAATGGGCTTGTTCCAATGCCTTTGGCTTGCAGTAAACGGTGAATTTCCTTGCCGGCCGGGTCATCTCCAATGGCAGCGGCCACTTGTACATGCGCTCCGAGCGCAACCAGGTTTTTGGCCACATTGGCTGCTCCGCCCAAACGCTTATCCCGTTGGTGAACGTCAACGACCGGCACGGGTGCTTCCGGTGAAATGCGGTTTACTTGTCCTATCAAGTAGGCGTCGAGCATGACGTCGCCTATGACAAGTGCCGAAACCCGGTGGGTGTGTTGAAGAGCGTTGAGCGCTTCCATACTACGAAGGTAGCGAACGGGCCTTATTGAAGGGCTGCAACGGCCGTTGAAATCCGTGTAAGCGCCTCGTTCAATTGCGCTTCAGAGGCCGCGTAGGAGAGGCGGATGCATTCGGGGGTTCCAAACGCACCCCCGCCAACCGTCGCCACGTGGGCTTCTTCCAGGAGGTACATGGCGAAGTCCTCGGCGGTCTCGATGGTGCGATCGCCACTCGACTTACCGAACAAAGCACTCACGTCTGGGAACAAGTAAAACGCTCCCATGGGCCGGTTTACCTTCAGGCCGGGAATGGCGCTCAATCCCTCAATCATTAAATCTCGACGGGACAGAAACGCCGCCTTCATCGCGTCGGCGATGGAGGGGTCCTCCGAAACGGCTGCACCCGCAGCCACCTGAGCAATGCTGCATGGAGCAGACGTCACCTGGCCTTGGATTTTAGAACAAGCTTTGGCAATCCATTCCGGTGCGCCGATGTATCCGAGGCGCCAGCCGGTCATGGCGAAGCCTTTCGAAACGCCGTTCACGGTGATGACACGGTCTTTCAGTCCTTCAAGGGTACCCATGGAGCAGTGCCCTTCTGTAAAATTGATCAGCTCATAAATCTCATCGCTGATTACGAAGACGTGAGGATGGCGTTTCAGCACCTCCGCCAACGCTTCAATTTCAGCTCGCGTATACACCGATCCCGAAGGATTGCATGGCGATGAATAAATCAGCAACCGGGTTTTGTCGTTGATGGCTGATTCCAATTCATCCGGCTGAATTTTGAAATCGTTCTCGATGGACGTGGGGAGTACTTTGGAGGTGCCGCCGGCAAAGGCCACCATGTCCGCATAGCTCACCCAATACGGAGCCGGCAAAATGACTTCCTCACCCGGATCGACGAGCGTCAGCACCACGTTGGTGATGCTCTGCTTCGCACCGTTTGACACGACGATTTGAGCCGGTGAGAAGTCGAGCCCGTTGTCCCGTTTGAATTTGGCGCAAATGGCTTCGCGCACATCTTGAAGCCCCGGTACCGGCGTGTAATGTGTGATGTTGTTCTCAATCGCCTCAATCCCCGCTTGCTTGAGCACTTCGGGGGTGTCAAAATCCGGTTCACCAAGGGAGAGTGAGATCACGTCGACACCGGATTGCTTCAATTCGGTGGCCTTCCGCGCCATGGCAATGGTCGCTGATTCGGAAAGGCGGCTGAGCAGTTGAGAAGGTCGCTGTTCCATGGGGTTGCCTGAAGTGTAAAGTTGAAAGCACAAAAATACAGTCCTTGTTCACAGGGCTGTTGCTCCCATGGTACAAATCACCGCTTTTTCGTCAACAGCGAAAGCCCCAAAAATGTGAGTAACCCATTCACGGGGAGCAAGGCAAATCCGAAGCTGAAGCCATACTTCGATTTCAAGCTAGCCTCAAGCAAGTAACACAGGATCGGACTCGCAATGGCCACCCAAGGAATCAAGCGGTCGACAGGCTTGCCTTTGGTCATCAACCCGAAACCAAACAGCCCGAGGATCGGGCCGTACGTGTAATTGGCCGCTGTGAAGATTGCCGATACCACGCTGGAGTCCTGCACAGCACTGAAAGCCAGAATGACGCCGAACAATACGAATGCGACTCCCAAGTGGACCTTTTTGCGGACCGCTTTGGCGCGTTCATGCGATTGCCGCTCCGTGCCGAGCAGGTCCACGCAGATGGACGTGGTCAATGCGGTCATGGCGCTGTCTGCGCTGCTAAACGCAGAAGCCAACAGGCCGATGAGAAACACCAATCCCAATCCCCATCCCAAACTTCCACCAAGCGCAACGGTTGGGTACAAACTATCGGCTCGTTCGATCGCCAGTGACTGGCTGTCGGCCCAAGTGTACAAGAGCACGCCCAAACCCAAAAACAGCACATTTACCGCGACCAGTACCAAGGAGAAACTGCCCATATTCCAGCGTGCTTCCTGGAGGTTTCGGCAGGCGAGGTTTTTTTGCATCATGTCCTGGTCCATGCCGGTCATGGCCGTCGCGACAAAAGCACCGGCCGTGAAGTGCTTGATGAAATGGTTGGGGGCTTTCCAGTCGTCCCATACCCACCATTGGCCCATGGGGCTCGATTGGATGTGCTGAACCGTTTCTCCCCATGACCAATCCAATGCCGTTGAGATGGCATAGGCGGAATACACCACAGCCAGGAGCATGGCAGCCGTTTGCAGGGTGTCGGTCCAAACGATGGTTCCCAACCCGCCTTGGCGGGTGTACGCCCAAATCACCCCCAAAATGACCAGCACTGCCACGGCATAGCCCCAGTCCACCGTCGCCTGAGAAGTTGAACTCCACCCGAGCGGTTCGAGGATGAACAGCTTCAGCACCAGCGCCACAAGAAAAAGCCGAAAAGCAGCCCCGATGGTCCGGGACAGAATGAAAAATGCGGCACCGGTGCGGTAGGCCTTCGGTCCGAAACGGCTTTCGAAGTAGCCGTAAATGCTCGTCAGGCCCATGCGGTAGTACAAGGGCATGAGCACCGCCATGATGAATCCATAACCGACCAAGTACCCCAACACCATTTGCATGTAGGTGAAGCCTTGGGTGTCCACCCATCCAGGAACGCTGATGAAGGTTACTCCGCTCAGCGAAGCCCCCAACATGCCAAATGCAACTGCATACCATGGGGCCTTTTTGCTGGCCACGAAAAAATGCGCATCGCTTTCCTGTGCTTCATGTCGGGCTGTCAGTCGAGCCACAAGCAGCAACACCGCAACATATCCACAAAAAATGAGGAGAACCGTTGTTGGAGTCATGCCTCAAAGATGGGCAACCACCTGTAAATTTGCACTATGGAACTTCCTTCGCGGTTGATTGAAGCAGCCGTTGACCAAATGGCATCGCTGCCGGGTGTGGGCCGCAAAACCGCGCTGCGCCTCGTATTGAACTTATTGAATCGGTCGGACGAGCAGGTGGATGCCTTTGCCGAAGCGTTCCAAGCCATGAAAAAAGGCATTCATGCGTGCCGCCAGTGCCACAATTTGACGGAAACAGAGGTCTGCTCAATCTGCGTCGATCCGACGCGCAACGAAGGGTTGATTTGTGTCGTCGAGGACATTCGGGACTTGTTGGCGCTCGAATCCACCGGGCAATACCGCGGTAAATACCACGTTTTGGGAGGCGTGATCAGCCCCATGGACGGCATTGGCCCAAACGACCTCAACATTGATACGCTCGTTCAGCGACTCGAGCATCATGACGGCGCCGATGCCGACCGGCGCACCGAGGTCATTTTTGCCCTGCCGGCGACCATGGAAGGCGAGACCACAGCGTTTTACTTGTTTCGAAAATTAGCCCATTCAGCGGTGGACGTTACAGCCATTGCTCGAGGATTGGCCGTGGGTGAAGATTTGCAACATGCCGACGAAGCCACCTTGGTGCAGAGCCTGAAGCAACGCTTACCGTATACCTCCTAACTTCAAGCCGTGGACGTTTCGGTCATTATTGTCAATTACAACGTTGAACACTTCCTCTCTCAGTGCCTCCTGTCCCTTCGGGCAGGAAGCGCTGTGTTGAAGCAAGCGGGGTACGAAGCCGAAGTGTTCGTGGTGGATAACAATTCTGTGGACGGATCCTGTGCGATGGTCCGGCGCATGTTTCCAGAGGTGCATTTAATCGATTCGAAGGAAAACTTGGGGTTTTCAAAGGGCAACAACCTGGCGATTCGCAAGAGCAATGGGCGCTACGTGCTTCTTTTGAATCCCGACACCATCATTCAGGAGGACACCTTATTGAAGTGTTTGAAATATGCAGATGCCCGTCCCCAATTGGGTGGGCTAGGCGTGCCCATGGTCGATGGCAGCGGTCGTTACCTTCCGGAGTCCAAGCGCGGCATTCCAACCCCGAGCGCCGCTTTTTGGAAAATCACAGGACTCTACCGTTTGGCCCCGAGGTCCGCTCGACTGAACCGGTATTACCTTGGAAATTTATCCAAGGACGAATCCCAGCCCATTGAAATATTGAGTGGAGCCTTCATGTGGATGCGCAAGTCAGCATTGGACGAAGTTGGTCTGCTCGATGAGCAATACTTCATGTACGGCGAAGACATCGATTTGAGTTGGAGGTTGATCAAAGGTGGCTATGAAAACCACTATTTCGCCGACACTTCGATTGTTCATTACAAAGGCGAAAGCACGAAGAAGGGCTCGCTGAATTACGTGCTTGTGTTCTACCGCGCTATGCAAATTTTTGCACGTACGCACTTTCGAGGGCGCAGCGGCCGTGCGATGCACCGGGTGATTCAGCTGGCCATTTACCTTCGGGCGGCATTGGCCATTGTCTCGAGGGTATCGAAGGCCATCGCCCTTCCTACCGTTGAGTGGCTGCTCTCTTGGGGGGGGCTGGTGGTTTTTTTACAGCAATACGGTGAGTTGCAGAACATTCCATACGATTGGGGCATGGCACTTCCGGCTACCGGAGTGTATTCCCTCGTCTGGCTTGTGGCGGTCAAACTCCAAGGCGGATATGATAAGCCCTGGCGTTGGAATGCGGTTGCGAAGGGAACGGTAATGGGAACGGTATTGCTCCTTGCCACGTACGGTTTACTTCCTGAATCGCTGCGTTTTAGCCGGGCGATCTTTTTTTTCGGGACAGCCTTGGTACCCGTGACCATTGCCCTTGTTCGCACCTTTTTCGTGCGGTTGTTTGGGGCATCGGACGATGCAGCACCAAAGCGCCTGTATATTTCTGGCTCCCGTGACTTGGCGCCGATGCAAGACCTCGTTCGCACCTACGATGTGCTGGAGCCGGTGGCCTTTGGTTCGGTTTATGCCCTTTCCATTCATTCCGATTCCGTTGATGTGGAAGATGACGGGGTGCGTTGGCTCGGCGGTCTGGACAGCCTGAGCGATGCCATTCGCGTGCATCAATTCAACGAAATCATCATGAGCGGCCGAGAGGTCTCCGCTGGTCAAATGATCCGGGCCATGAGCCTGGTTTCCAATAAAAACCTTCGTTTTAGGATTGCCTGGACGGATGACGGTCAAATCGTAGGAGCAGGCGGCCCCGAGCGTGGTGCCATTACCGAATGGAGCGGTGCCATATTCAAGCCGCGAGCGCGACGGGCAAAACGGACTGTGGATGCAACCGTAGCCCTTTTGGTCTTGTTGGCGTTTCCCGTCTTCATTCTTCGAAAACAAGCCCATTGGCTCGGTGCAGCCGTGGAGGTCTTGACGGGAACCCGCACGTGGGTTGGCTATAACGAAATGCATGACGGCCCTGCCGGTCCTTCTCACCAATTCGTTTTTCAGCGTGCTGAAGGCATGGACGAAAGGGCGCGGCAACGAACGCTGCTCACATACGTTCGTGATTATCGTTGGACAATCGATGTGCAAGTCATCTGGGAAGCCTTAATTTCGTACCGCGCAATACATCGCCATGGCAGTAATTGAAATTTTGTTACCCAAAATGGGGGAGAGCGTGGCCGAAGCCACGATCACGAAGTTTGTCGTCAATGCTGGGGAGCAAACCGAAGCAGACGAGCCCTTGGTTGAAATTGCAACCGACAAGGTGGACAGTGAAGTGCCAGCACCAGAGGACGGAACGTTGGTTGAATGGTTGGTGCAAGAAGGTGATGTGGTTGCTGTAGGTCAAGCGATTGCCAAATTTGAAATTGATGGGGATGCCGAAGCCGCTCCTTCGTCCTTAGCAGAAGCACCCGAACCGACCCCAGCTCCGACCCCGGCTCCAGAACCCACGCCAGCACCCGCACAAGCGCCCGTGCCCGCGCCGGAAGTAGTTGAGGCGTTGCAAGCTCCACTTGTCGTTTCAGCCCCACTGGAACACATGCCTGCACGGATCGGGGCGAACGGACGGTTTTACTCACCGCTGGTCCGTAGCATCGCACAGTCGGAAGGGGTGACCCCGGCTGAATTGGATGGTATTTCAGGATCCGGCTCTGAGGGGCGCGTCACCAAAAAAGACATTCTCGCTTACATCGCATCACGCGGCTCAGCATCTGCGACCATTTCCGTTCCTGCTGCCCAAGCCTCTCCCGATTCAGGGCGTCCAACGCCTTCCGCGAGCACGGCCCCGGCGGTTTCGTTTTCCGGTCAAGACGAGATTATCGAGATGGATCGTATGCGCAAGCTCATCGCGGATCACATGGTACGCTCGAAGCAGACCAGTCCACACGTGACGAGCTTCGTCGAGGCCGACATGACCAAAATTGTGGAGTGGCGTAAGCGCAACAAAGCTGCTTTTGAGCAGGCACACGGGACGAAATTGACCTTCACACCCTTGATCGCTGAGGCCATTGTCAAAGCCATTCGAGACTTCCCCGGCGTGAATGCGAGCGTTGACGGCGATCGCATCGTCATTAAGAAGCAAATCAACTTGGGCATGGCCACGGCCTTGCCATCGGGAAATTTGATTGTGCCCGTCATCCACAACGCGGACCAATTGAGTTTGGTAGGATTGGCTACGCGGGTCAATGATCTCGCAGAGCGGGCACGAACAGGCAAGCTAAATCCGGATGATACCGCGGGAGGTACGTACACCATGTCCAATGTTGGTACCTTCGGCAATGTGATGGGCACCCCCATCATCAACCAGCCGCAAGTGGGCATCCTCGCCCTCGGTGCCATTCGCAAAAAGCCTGCAGTGATTGAAACGCCGGAAGGGGACATGATTGGCATCCGCCACATGATGTTCCTGAGCCATAGCTATGACCATCGCGTTGTGGACGGCATGTTGGGAGGCAGCTTCGTCAAGCGGGTTGCGACGTACTTGGAGGAGTTTGATTTGAACCGTCCGGTCGTTTAAGCCATGGATGTATCCGTACTGAAGTTACAACGTCCCTTGGTGATTTTCGATTTGGAAACCACGGGCACGGATTTGTCAAAAGACCGCATCGTTGAAATCGCAATGATCAAAGTGAATCCGGATGGATCGGTCGAGAAAAAGCCCGAGAAGCGAGGAGCAGAACACCGCTTGTTGATCAATCCCGGCATGCCCATCCCGCTCGAAACCAGCCTCATCCACGGCATCTACGACGACGATGTGAAGGACAAGCCGACGTTCCGGCAGTATGCCAAGAGCATGTCGGAATTTCTGGAAGGGTGCGACTTGGGGGGGTACAATTCCAACCGGTTCGACGTGCCTTTTTTGGCGGAAGAATTTCTGCGATCGGGAATCGATTTTGAGCTGGAGGGCCGCAATCTGATCGATGTGCAGAACATTTTTCACAAAATGGAACAGCGCACGTTGCGAGCGGCGTATAAATTCTACTGCGGCAAGACCATTGAAGGTGCCCATGAGGCACTGCCTGATACCGAGGCGACGTTGGAAGTGCTGATGGCGCAATTGGAACGATACCAGGACACGGTTGTTGACGTCTCGGACGACGAGACCGTGGGGCCAGTGCCGCTTGATATGGACGAACTCGGGAAGTTTTGTCAGCGGCAACCCTTCGCCGATCCGGCTGGCCGTTTCGTCATCGGTGCCGACGAGTCCATTTGCTTCAACTTCGGCCAACACAAAGGCAAACGGGTGGTCGATGTATTGACCGAGAATCCCGGATATTTCGGTTGGATGATGGGAGCAGATTTTCCTGAATACACCAAAAAAGTGCTCAAGCGCGTTCACGATTCGATGAACGCCTGATCCATCGCATGGCAAAGCGAATAGCTGTCTTAGTTTCGAATGATTTGAACCACGACCAGCGTGTGCTCAAAACCTGTGCTACGTTAGCAGCGGAGGGATGGAAACCGATTTTGATTGGACGGGAAATGCCGGAGTCAAAAGCGCTCGAAGTTCCCTTCGAAGCTCACCGCATGCGCCTGCCTTTTCAACGGGGAGCTTGGTTCTATGCATCGCTCCAACTTGGATTGTTGCGCGCCCTCAAGCGCGCGCGGGTGGACGCCGTTTGGGCCAATGATTTGGATACACTATTGCCTGCATTCATGGTTTCACGGGCGCAAGGCTTGCCATTGGTTTATGATAGCCACGAGTATTTTACAGAAGCGGCAGGCTTGACAGGCCGTCCCTTCCAGCGGGGGGTATGGTTGCGATTGGAACGGGCTATTTTTCCTCGCCTTGCTGCGGTCATCACGGTGAACGACGGCATTGCTGATGCTTATCTTGAAAGGTACCCCAATGCTCGGGGAGGACGGCCTCTGGTGGTGCGAAACATGCCACGGAAGCGAACGCAACAGGTGGAAAAGTCCGAGCGTTGGAGGCAGCGCCTGGGCATTCCGGAACATGCTCCCTTTCTGATCTTACAAGGAGCGTATCTGGATAAGGATCGCGGTGTCGTTCAGGCGGTCAACGCCCTGCGCGAGCAGGCTTCGTGGTACCTCGTGGTTGTTGGGGCAGGAGAGGAATGGGAATGGGCCCAGACCCAGGCAGATGCTCTTGAGGGCCGATTGATTGTGTTGCCCAAAATGCCATTCGACGCGTTATGTGGTCTCACGGCTTCGGCGGATGTGGGCTTGAGCCTGGACCAAGGGGTGCACGGCAATTACGTGATGAGTTTACCCAATAAGTTGTTTGATTACATCCACGCCGGTATTCCAGTGGTGGCGAGCCCAATAGCAGAGGTCACCCGCATCATTGAATGGTGGGGGATCGGGCATGTGGTCCAGGATTCAACACCCGCGGGAATCGCAGCGGCCGTGGAGGTGGTGCTGGCACAGCCGAGGACCCAATGGCAGTCGGTGTGTTCCAAGGCTGCACACGCTCTGCACTGGGAGGCGGAAGAGGCGAACATTGTGCAAGCGTTAAATCAAGCTCAATCAGCTGGCTAACGGTTGGTGATTCGCTTGGACAGGAATTTCACAACCAACCAAACGGGATGCACCCATTTGGCCCAGCCGGACAATGCATTTTTCTTCATTCGCCATTCTTCCCAGTAGAGGCTGGAGTGAAAGGCCCGCGAAAGGCCTCCCGAGGCAACGTGCGACCAGGTTTCATCGTGGAGCTCGGCCTGAACGCCATTTGCCCACATGGAGAGGTGCAGGGCGTAGTCCGCGAGCACTCGGAACGATGAATCAAACGCATGCGTTTGGATGAGGCTTCGTTGGTACAAGATGCCTTGGTGATGGGTGGTGTTTCGCCAACGCATGCTGCTGTCCCAACGCGCAAGGTACCTGGCTGGTACGCCTCCCTCACGTTGATCATCCAATTCAACACCAAATACATGCAAGGAACAAGTCGAACCCCACGCCTCGGGATCTTTCAGAAAGGCTTCCCATGTCTCTGCTGCAGGAAGATCACCTGCACCTGCGAACCAAATCCAGCTTCCGGAGGCGCATTGTTTACCATAATTCATCGCCTGGTAGACGCCGCCGTCTGCGGCGGAGCGGATGTGGTGAATGCGCGCTTGATTGGATACCAGCCAAGCTTTTGTTGCTTCACAACCGCCCCCGTCCACGACAATGATTTCAATGCGCTCCGGGTCGATGGCCCATAAGGATTCAACGGTGGCTTGCAATCCGGCGAGGTTGGATTTGGTCGGAATGACCACGCTGACGAGGAACCGGTCCACAGGGTGTCAAATTAGGTAATGACGGGTGTTGTTTCTTCAATTCGTCCCGCTGAACAACGCAGAATGCGCCCGGGATAGGCCTCAAGTGCTTTGTGATCGTGGGTTGCCATGATGACGGTGCGGTCCTTGCGCACCAGCTCATGAAGAAGCTGGAGAATGCCATTGGTCGTTTCAGGATCCAAGTTCCCGGTGGGTTCATCAGCGACAATCAAAGGCGGTTCATTGAGGAGTGCCCTTGCAATGGCCAGCCTTTGTTGTTCTCCCCCCGAAAGTGCGTGAGGCATTTTGTAACCCTTTGTTCCGAGGCCGACTGCCTCCAGGCACGCTTTGATTCGGTTCTCCCGTGCGTTGCCTTTGCTCCATCCGGTTGCCCCCAAAACAAAGTCGAGGTTGTCATGGGCCGTGCGATCTGGCAGCAAGGCAAAATCTTGGAATACGATGCCCAGGTCCCTGCGCAAGGTGTGCACATTTTTGCGGTTGATGGCCTTGAGGTTGTGCCCACAGACGTTGCCTGCACCCTGCGAAAGGCTCAATTCACCATACAGGCATTTCAAAAGGGAACTCTTTCCGGAACCTGTTTTACCGATCAGATAGACGAGTTCTCCAGCACCAATGGTCAAATTGATGCCTTGCAAAACAGCGTGTTCAGCAATGGTGATCTCTCCTTCTTGGATGTTGACCAATGGTAATTCGTTCATTCCCATTCAAATTGATTTCTGTTGACGCGTGCGTCGGGCTGTACCTCCTCCAAGGTCGTTACCATGCGTTGGTTGTTGGTCTGGCGGGTGATTCGCGTTGCGTACAAAAGTCCATCGAATGCTTTGTACCCGTTGTATTCAATGAACACTTCCATCGGTCCGGTTGGACCCCTTCGGTGTTCTTCACTGCGAGTGAGGAGGTGGGTGTCGGTGTTGAAGAAAAGCCGTTGCACCAGCACACCTTCCCGACTCAAGTCAACCACCCATTCTTGGCCTTCAAGCTGCTGGTAACTGCCCACCAATTCAGCGATCAAATTTCTTTCCGTGAGTGCAAGCAATTCCATGGCGTACAAGCCGCCTTCATGGCGCAGGTATTCCGCTTTGGGCATGGGTTGAGGTTTGCCCAATTTGAATGAAAGACCTTTTCCCGGCTGAATGAGCTGTTCCATCATCTGCTGGCCATCAATGGCTATGGATGTGCGGTGTCCAGTGCCATAAATTTCCTCGGACTCGAGGTTCATGACCATTCCGCCGCCTGCCTCCATGGTTCCTGTCCTGCGGCATGAGTTCAGGGCCGCGAATTCCTGCACTCCGCCGCAGGCGTCATAATGTGAGCGAATCACCTCCAGCGCGGTTAATCCATCGGGAACAGGACCAAAAGGCGGCTTGGGCTCTCCATTCACATCGTACCATTCGATGTGCTGTGAAGTTGCAAATGCTTCGGCAACAGCCCGCGCCGCATCCACCGGACCAACGGCCACAAGCTGCAGTTGGTTCGGCCGCAGGTAATTGATGGCCACGCGCTGGATGTCATTTGGACGAACCGGTGCGGTGAAAACCTCCCAGGCTGTATCCGCTGCGGCGTAGAACCAATCAGCGTCTCGAAGGTATAAACGGGCCGCAGCCAATGGTCTTTGCAAGTCCATCAAGGTCCGTGCATGGGCTGCATTCTTCCATTTTTCCAAAGTTTCAACAGTCGGGGCGGATTGTGTTGCAGCTGCCATGGCGCTTTGGAGGGAACGGACGGCTGCGCTGGCCGCAGAGGCAGACCGATTGGCATTGAAGCCGATGCTGCTCATCAGCGGATCGAGGACAACTGCGAACGAATCATCGGACGTTGAAGCCAGGTGTTCAGCCAATAGAAGCAGGGGCAATGCATCGGGGTGGCTGGGCTTGAGCCGCATCAGGTGGCCTGCAGCAATGTACACGCTGTCCGAGGCGCTTTCCACAATGAAAGCTTTGTTTTGCCGGGGTTTGCCAGGAGGTGGAATCGCAGGCTTTTGCAGCTCGCGAACCGGCCAATCTTCAATGATGTCAATCCAATTGGTGGGAATCCCACCTTGTTCGGATGGTCCAGCGAATACCAACCTGCCGTTGTTGGGGTGCCAATACAAAGCGGCATGGTTTTGAACGTCAGCTTGGGAAATCGCACTCAATGTCGCGGGAAGTTCGCGTTCACCATAGGGATGACGCAGCGAGAACATTTCGGCTTGAAGGACGCGTTGAGCGATTTTGCTCGGAACGTGGTAGGTCGAATCCCAGTTCGCTATCCAATCCGCCTGGACATTTGGCCATTCGGAGCCGGGTGAAGCGCGAAGGCCCTTCAGCATCAAGGCGCCCCATTCGGCTGCTGTGGCCGCATCGCCGTAACCCTGGAACCCAGTGGGGGTAACGACCCAGGAAAATTTCAATCCCGTGCCGATGGTGTCAGATTTCCACTGTTCAGCGAGCACCCGAGCCCACGCCTTCCCGATTCCAGCTCGTTGGAGTTCAAGTGCCGGTTTGAATGTCCAATCCATTGCCA
The DNA here is from genome assembly GCA_029979565.1 of bacterium. GTDB lineage: Bacteria > Bacteroidota > Bacteroidia > Flavobacteriales_D > Sanyastnellaceae > UA16. The sequence continues at coordinate 22,411 of JAPOHG010000016.1, read as the reverse complement.
ATGCGGCTGAGGTGTATGAATCGGCAGCAATGTTCACCAGTTGAAGCCCGTTCGCGGTATTTGCAGTTACCACATCAATGGAAGCCGCAGGTGCTTCTTCTTGGGTTGTTTGGGCTGGTCGACTTTTTTGCCCGTGCACAGACGTCAAGGTCAACAAGGAGAATGCGAAGCAGCACGCACTGCGCTTCAGTACAATCATTCCTCGATTCATGAACAGCGTTGTGAACATCGTAATTTTCCCCCGAATATAAGGTTCAGTCAACGGAGGAAGAGGCACTATATTCGGAGTGTGAAAGGAATGGAACTAACCAACGGCCATTGGGGTGTAGAAACCGTTTGGAATGCGGTGAATGAAACGCCAAAGTTGTCCCTATCGGAGGGCATGCAACAGGCAATTGAGGATTGCCGATCCTACCTTGAGGCCAAACTGAATGCGGACGCCAATGCTGCCATTTATGGTGTCAATACGGGGTTTGGAGATTTGGCTTCTACACGTATTGATGCCAAAGCCTTGAGGCTGCTGCAGCGGAACCTGCTGCTATCGCATGCATGTGGAGTTGGAGATGCGGTTCCTGAGGAAGTCGTGCGCGCCATGGTTTTACTTAAAATCAAATCGCTGGGAAGAGGACACAGTGGAGTGCGCCTTGAAACTGTGCAGCGGCTTGTGGATCATTGGAACGCGAACCTCTTTCCTTTGGTGCCTTCACAAGGATCCCTTGGAGCGAGCGGTGATTTGGCTCCGTTGAGCCACATGGTGTTGCCTTTGATTGGCGAAGGCGAGGTCGTCATCGAAGGGACCGCTATCCCATCCAGGGAGGTTCTCGTTGCGAAAGGCTGGACGCCATTGGAACTGGGAGCAAAAGAAGGCCTCGCCTTGATCAACGGCACCCAATTGATGCTGGCCTACGGAGTCATGGCAATGGAGCGGCTCGAGCGCATTGCGGATTGGGCGGATGCCTTGTGCGCTTGGTCTCTGGAGGCTTGGCATGGGCGAGTGGAGCCATTTGATGCTGCAATTCACCGAGTGCGTAACCAAGCCAATGCGGAACTGGTGGCCCTCAACGTCACTGATTGGCTCAAAGGGAGCATATGGCAGACAGCACCCCGCGAACAGGTGCAAGATCCCTATTCCTTCCGATGCACCCCTCAGGTGCACGGAGCGAGCCGAAATTCCCTAGCGGCTGCACGAGCAGTGTTTGAGCAGGAGGTCAACGCCGTCACAGACAATCCGCTCATTTTCCCGAAAGAGGACAAGGTACTCTCTGGGGGTAATTTCCACGGCCAGCCATTGGCGCTCCAGTTGGAAGCGCTGGCGCTGGCAGCGCACGAATGGGGCAGCATCTCGGAGCGAAGGACATTCAAGTTGTTGTCCGGCAAACAAGGGCTGCCTCCTTTCTTGGCAGTAGAACCCGGGGTAAACAGCGGATTTATGATTCCCCAATACACCGCGGCGTCCTTGGTGTCACAGAACAAGCAACTTTGCACCCCGAATGTGGTGGATACCATCGATAGCAGCAACGGCCAGGAAGACCACGTAAGCATGGGAGCAAACGCCGCACTGAAGCTCTGGCAAATCCTCGATAACGTCGAGCAAGTCCTCGCCATTGAATGCGTTACCGCTGCTCAAGCCTGTGACCTGCGAAAGTCGGAAGGCATGGCACCGGCGTTGGCGGGGTTGCAACGTTCGCTGCGGAAGGTGGTGCCATTTGTTGACTCCGACGCGTACCTGCACCCGCATTTGCTGGCTGCGCGTGATTGGATGTTTTCACGTGAATTGTCAGGTGGAGCGGAACACAACGGTTGAGTGCGGGTTATCTTGCTGCTGTGATTGCATTGAAGTCCATCCGGAAGGCCTACCAGACCGGGAGTCAGTCTTTGACTGTTCTCAAGGGCATTGATTGCACCATTGAGAAAGGAGAGCTTGTAGCCATCATGGGCTCCAGCGGTTCGGGGAAATCGACCTTGCTTAACGTCTTGGGGTTGCTGGATGATTTCGACGCGGGCACGTACGTGCTGAATGGTCAAAACATGGACGGGCTTTCTGAAAAAGCAGCGGCTCGTTATCGCAGTGAATTTCTGGGGTTTGTGTTTCAGAGTTTCAACTTGATCAGTTACAAATCGGCGCTGGAAAATGTCGCACTTCCCCTGTACTATCAAGGAGTGCCGCGAAAGGAACGCCAAGCAAGCGCCATGGCGTTCTTATCGAAAGTGGGATTGGCCGATTGGGCTGAGCACCTGCCCAATCAATTGAGCGGTGGACAAAAGCAGCGCGTGGCCATCGCCAGAGCGCTCATTGCGAATCCGAGTGTCATTCTGGCGGATGAACCGACTGGGGCATTGGATTCGGTGACCTCGGATGAGGTCATGGCCTTACTAAAGGAAATCAACAAGGAGGGCATCACCATTGTGGTGGTCACTCATGAGAATGAAATTGCCAACCAATGCGACCGCATCATCCGATTGAAGGACGGCCGCATCGAGGGGTCAAACGGCTAAGGATGGTGGACCGGGATACATGGCTTGAGATTTTTCATACGGTGCTGAGCAATCCGTTGCGGACAGGTTTGACCGGTTTGAGCATCGCACTCGGTATTTTCATCTTGGTGGTGATGCAAGGATTGGGTGCGGGGTTAGAAACGGGTGTAAAGCAGACCTTTGGTGATGATGCTGCCAATTTGATGCAGGTGGAAACGGGCAATGCCCAATTGGCATTCAGGGGCCGAAAACCCAATCGCCGCATCCAACTGCACAATGCTGATGAACAAGCGATGCAAGCTCAAATGGACAGCGTGCCCGCTTGGAGCCGCTTGGTCTACCGGTGGGGTTCAACCGTTCGGAACGGAAACCAACAAGGGTCCTATGGCGTTCGCGGTGTGGATCCGGACCAACGCGAAATTGGTCAGGTTAACCTCACTGCGGGACGGTTCGTCAACGAACGAGATGTCGATCAGCGGCGAAAAGTTGCGGTGATTGGTGGACAGGTATTAACCGACTTATTTCCGAAAGGAATGACACCGGAACAAGCAGTCGGCACCTTGATTCAAGTACGCGGCATCCAATTTGCGGTGGTTGGCACGTTCAATCAAACCGGTTCGCGATGGGAGAATCGAAGCGTTTATGTTCCCTTCTCAACAGCGCAGAAACTGTTTTCCAACAGCGATGTGGTGAGCCGGGTGGCCATCGGCACCGGGGCAGCGAGCATCGACGAAACACGGGAAACGACGGCCTCATTGACGGGCTGGTTGAAGGATCGACTTGTTGTGCATCCGGACGATGCCGAAGGCGTGTGGGTGGATAACCGAAACGAACAAGCCGAGATGTACAGGCAAATTTTTGGCGGCATTCGCCTGTTTGTCTGGTTTGTTGGCATGATGACCTTGCTGGCCGGTGCCATGGGAGTGGCCAACATCATGGCCATTGTGGTGCGCGAACGAACGAAGGAGATTGGCGTTCGCAAGGCTTTGGGTGCAACCAGCGGAAGCATTGTTGCTCAAATTGTGCAGGAAGCCGTTTTCTTGATGCTCATCTCCGGTTGCATCGGTTTGCTGGCTGGTACTTGGCTGCTTCAAGGCATCGCTCCGTTTGTTGACCACGATTTCTTCAGCGATCCCCGGGTGGACTTTCGGTCGGCTCTTTTGGCGCTAGGGGTATTGATTATTGTAGGCGTCATCAGCGCCATTGGACCGGCGGTGCGTGCCGTTTCGATTCGTCCGGTTGAAGCATTGCGCGATGAGTAACTCGAATCGAAAACCCCGCATGTGGCGCCCGGATTGGGACGTCTTCATTGAGATGGTTCAAGTGCTCTTGCAAAAGCCATTGCGAACCGGCTTGAGCGGTTTGGGTGTCGGATGGGGACTCTTCATGATCATCATCACCATCGGTTCGGCCAACGGCTTGCAAAATGGAGTTTCCCAGGATCTCGGGGATATGGCCAAGAACAGCATGTTCATGTGGACGCAAAGTACCAGCATGGCGTACAAGGGATTTCAGCGCGGACGCCCCATTGACTTGACCATCGCCGACGTCGAATACCTGGCAGCGAATAGCCAGACGTTGGAAGCGGTGGCTCCTCAAAACCAGCTTGGTGGCTGGCGCGGTTCGAACAACGTCACCCGGGGCCTGAAAACGGGTGCTTTTACAGTATTCGGTGAATTTCCGGAGCAGCAGCTCATCGAGGCTCGACCGCTGAAGGAAGGCCGCCATCTGAATGACCGAGACATCGATGACAAGCGAAAAATTGCTGTAATCGGAGAGCGAGTGCGTGACATCTTATTCACGAAACAGGAGGATGCCATCGGAGGTTCCATTCGCATCAATGGGGTCAATTTCACTGTGGTAGGGGTGTTCACATCCATGCGCTCGGGAGAAGATGCGGAAGAGGATTTGCAAAGCATTCGGATACCATTTACGGCGTTCAATCAGGCCTTTCACCAAGGCGATGACGTGGGGTGGTTGTGCCTGTTGTTCAATGAAGAGGTACATGCCGATTCGGCAGCAGCTGAAATCATGTCTGTTCTCAAAGCCCGATTATCCATTCATCCGGACGACAACCGTGCCTTTGGTCATTGGACGGTCGCTCGCGAATTCGAGGAAATTCAATCTGTTTTCAGTGCCATTCGGTGGGTGAGCTTTGTTTTCGGTGGTCTGGCATTGCTGGCTGGGATTATTGGAATCATGAACATCATGTTGATCACGGTCCGAGAGCGCACCAATGAATTGGGCATTCGTAGAGCATTGGGCGCCACGCCGGGCGTTGTGGTTCGCCAAATCATGGGCGAAACGCTTTTGTTGACGACGCTGTTTGGCTTGATGGGCGCCATCTTAGGGGTTGGAACCATTGAAGGAATCAATGCCTTGTTGGATAGCATGCCCGATATGCAGGGCGGAAGTTTTCGCAACCCGCAAGTATCCATTGACATTGTATTGCAATCTTTGCTCACCATGGTGGTGATGGGAGCCTTGGCTGGAATTCTTCCAGCCTTCCGGGCTGTCTCCATTCGCCCCGTTGAAGCGATTCGAACCGAATAACCATGAAAAAAGGACGCCTGTATACCCTCATTGCCTTCATCATTTTGGTGCTGGTCGGCGCTGCCTACACCTTGAATCACCTGTACGAACAAGAACAACAGGAGGAGGCCACGTACCGCACGGAATCTCCGCGCATCGGTGACATCGTCATCAAAACTGTTGCCGCCGGCTCCATTCAACCACGCCAAGAAATTTTGATTAAGCCGCAGATTTCCGGCATTGTGCGGCGCGTGCAAGTTGAGGCGGGGGAGGAAGTCCGATCGGGTGATGTGCTCGCAGAGGTGATGGTCGTGCCGGATATGGGAGCGCTGAGCAGTGCGGAAACCCGGCTCGAGCGCGCGCGGATTAGCCTGGAAGACGCCGAGACCAACGCGGAGCGCAATCGCCTGTTGCTGGAGGATGGCATCATCGCGGCAGCAGACTTTCAACGATTTGAATTGGCCCGCAAACAGGCGCAGGAGGAATTCTATGCCGCGGAGGATAACCTGCGCATCATTCAAGACGGTGTGGCGGCTCGCAGCGGGCGTACCTCCAATACCTTGATTACATCGACCATCGACGGAATGGTCCTCGATGTACCGGTCAAAAAAGGCAACAGTGTCATCGAGGCCAACAATTTCAATGAGGGCACGACCATTGCCACCGTCGCGGATATGCAGGACCTCATTTTCATCGGCAAAATTGACGAATCGGAAGTGGAGAAACTCTCCGTTGGGATGGCCATCGAATTGACCGTAGGTGCCATCGAGGGCCTGCTCATTCCGGCGACGCTCGAGTACATCAGTCCGAAAGGCGTTGAGGAAGCTGGAGCCATCCAATTCGAAATCAAAGCCGCGGTGGAATTGCAAGACGACCAGTTCCTTCGCGCGGGCTATTCGGCGAATGCGAATGTGGTGCTGGATGAGCGACGGGATGCATTGGTCATGCCGGAGATGCTCGTTCAGTACGCTGAGGGTTCCACATTTGTGGAGGTGCTTGTGGAAGAAAATCGCTACGAGCGCCGCGATGTCCAGCTGGGCCTTTCCGACGGCATTACCGTAGAAGTGTTGAATGGTGTCACTCCAGAGGATCTTGTGAAAGTCTGGAACCAGCCGCAGTACTGAACATTACGTTACTGCTGCCTTCCGGACGATGCGCCTCATCAATCCAGGAACGAAGCGCTTGAGGTAAGCGCCGACGATTTCAAACCGTCCGATGAGGACTTCGGGCTTGCGCCGTTCAACCGCACGGATCATCCGAGCCGCACACGCCTCAGGTGTCAAGCCTGCGCCGGTTTTGGCATCCATCGTGCCTTGTTGGCTGCCGTCACCCACAACCGCATTCATAGAGATGTTGGTATGAATGAACCCGGGGCACACCATCGTAACGCCAATGCCATCGTCGTGGTGCTCCGCCCGCAGGGACTCAAAAAACCCGTGGAGTGCGTGTTTTGCTCCGCAGTATCCCGATCGCAAAGGCGATGAGAATAGTCCCATGAGGCTGGTGACGACGACAAACTGGCCAGTTTGCCGTTCAACGAAATGGGGAAGCAGTGCTTTGGTTAAGGCCAATGTTCCGAAATAATCCACCTCCATCACGCGTCGGTCAACCTCCAAAGCAGTCTCCAGCACCGTTGAACGCTGGCTGATGCCGCCGCAATGCACCATGACGTCAATGGTTCCAGCCCATTGAAGAGCCTCAGCAACTTTTCCCGGCAATTGCTCGGATTTGGACAAGTCCAATGGCAAGATGAGTGACTGCGCTTGCTGTGCTTCGCTCCATCGGTTTGCAACGTCTTGGAGCGCCGCCTCCTTGCGGGATGAGAGGATGACCCGGGCGCCGAGTTCGGACCAACGGTTCGCTGCAGCGCGGCCGATGCCGCTGCTTGCGCCGGTGATCCAAACGGTTTTGTTCTTCCAGGTCATGCAATAAGCGACATCAAATGTCGATGTTGGCGTACTTCGCGTTCTCTTCGATGAAAGCACGACGCGGCGGGACTTCGTCGCCCATCAACATGGAGAAGACATGATCGCAGGCGGCGGCATTTTCGATGGTCACTTGACGCAGGGTGCGGTTCTCGGGGTTTAGGGTGGTATCCCAAAGCTGTTCTGCATTCATCTCACCGAGACCCTTGTAGCGCTGCACACCAATGCCTGAGTCGCTTCCGGAAGCGCCTTTGAACTGCTCGATGAGGCGATCACGTTCGTCGTCGTTCCAGGCATACACCTGACGCGAGCCTTTCTTCACAAGGTACAGTGGAGGAGTGGCGATGTAGACGTACCCGTTTTCGATCAACTCCTTCATGTGGCGGAAGAAGAAGGTCAAAATCAGCGTCTCAATGTGGCTACCGTCCACATCGGCGTCGCACATGATGACAACTTTGTGGTAACGGAGCTTGGTCATGTTCAATGCCCGCTCGTCTTCTTCCGTGCCAAGCGATACGCCCAAAGCCGTGTAAATGTTCTTGATTTCCTCGTTCTCGAAGATCTTGTGGTGCATGGCCTTCTCCACATTGAGGATTTTACCCCGCAGCGGCATAATCGCTTGGTTGTTGCGGTCGCGTCCTTGCTTGGCGGTGCCGCCGGCCGAATCACCCTCCACGAGGAAGAGTTCGCACAATGCGGGGTCCTTCTCCGCGCAGTCCGCCAATTTTCCGGGCAAGCCGGATCCGCTCATGACGGTCTTGCGCTGGACCATTTCACGCGCTTTTCGCGCCGCATGGCGAGCTTGTGCCGCCAAGATGACTTTGCTGACGATGGTTTTGGCCTCTCCAGGATGTTCCTCGAGGTAAGCCTCCAGCATGTCTGAAACGGCCTGGCTGACCGGCGCCGAGACTTCAGCGTTTCCGAGCTTGGTTTTGGTTTGGCCTTGGAATTGCGGTTCTGCTACCTTGACGCTGACGACGGCTGTTAAACCTTCGCGGAAGTCATCGGCGCTGATGTCGAACTTGAGTTTGTCCAACATGCCACTTGATTCTGCGTACTTCTTGAGCGTCAAGGTCAACCCGCGGCGGAAACCCGTTAAGTGGGTGCCGCCTTCGTGGGTATTGATGTTGTTAACGTAGGAGAACAGGTTTTCTGCAAAAGACGTGTTGTACGTCATGGCGACTTCGACAGGAACACCGTTGCGTTCTCCACTCACATGGATAACTTCAGAGATCAGGGGCTCGCGGTTGGAGTCGAGGTAGCCAACGAAATCCTTAAGGCCTTCGGTCGAGTGGAAGGTCTCGCTGAGGTGTCCGAGATCCTTGCCTTCCTCGTCTTGAATCGTTTCCCGGTGATCGGTCAACGAGATGGTCAGCCCTTGGTTAAGGAACGCAAGCTCACGCATGCGGTCGGCCAACGTGTCGTAAGAGTATACGAGGGTTTCGAAGATTTGCTCATCGGGTTGGAATTCTACCGTGGTGCCGTTCTTGTCGGATGTGCCGATTTCGCGTACTGCATATGATTCTTTGCCTCGGGCATATTCTTGCTCGTGGATCTTGCCATCCCGGTGCACTTCGGCTCGCAGATGGCTCGACAAGGCGTTTACACACGAAACCCCAACACCGTGGAGACCGCCGGAAACCTTGTAGCTGTCTTTGTCGAACTTACCGCCTGCCCCAATCTTGGTCATAACCACCTGGAGCGCGGAAACGCCTTCTTTCTCGTGAATGCCCACAGGGATGCCGCGGCCGTTGTCTTCTACGCGAATCCCATTCGACTCGGTGATGGTCACGTGAATGGTGTCGCAATGCCCAGCCAGCGCCTCGTCAATGGAGTTATCGACAACCTCATACACCAGGTGGTGCAGGCCACGAACGCCCACATCGCCGATGTACATGGAGGGGCGCATACGCACGTGTTCCATGCCCTCAAGGGCCTGGATGTTGGAGGCGTCGTATTTGGGGGTACCTGGGGTGGGTTTCTGGTTTTCTTCCGCCATGGTTTTCTCGTTCAATTTGGTGCAAACCCGGCTTGCGGGTTTAGACTTTAAAAATAACACGAAACGCCCGGAAACGCTGAGGTTTCCGGCGGTTAATATGTGCAGTTTTCCACAGGAATTCGCACTTTCCTCACAAGCGGTGCATCGTGGTTAAAAAGCGTAGTTGAATCCGAAGGTGATCCGTGTTCCTTGGCTGTTGTATCCGAAGAAGAGTGGGTTCGATTGGTTCAATAGGTTTTCGCCTGATAACCAGGCGCCTAAACGCGCATTGTAGCGGTATTCAATCTGCATGTTCAAGTCCACAATATCAGCGAGATCGTAGGCGTATCCAATATTGGTGCCAATCGCATCCGTGATGAAATTTTCTCCTGAAGGCGCAACCGGAATGGCTTGCAGTCCTCTTCGACCCGTTACGGTCCGTATACCGGCCTGGACAATCAACTTATCCTTGAAGCTATGACGTGCGCGCACATTGATTTCGAGACCGGGAAGGTTCCAGGGAGTTAGTTCGCTGAGCGCGGAGTCGCGTACGGCATATGTGTGCTGTTTGACTTGCCCTTGCACGGAAGTTGAAGCTCCGAGGGCAAGGTTGGCATTGGCTTGGATCGTTGTGATTGATAGGTCTTGGTAGAGGGGCTGGAAGCCCGCTCCTGAACCATAAATGCCCAATGGTGCATAGGTCAACGCTTGATTGATACGGCGGTGTGAAGCATTCAGGTCAAAGGTGAAGAATGAAGTGATGGAGCCTCGCATCCCGCCCGTCGCACGGATTGTTTCATAGGAATTTTTCCAAACCGATGTAGAATCCTCAGGGGAGGGCAAGAATGGATTGGCTTGCAGGGCCGTCTCAAATCGGTTTTGATTCACCCCTCCGTTCACAGCCACGTAGGGAATGAAGAGGTCTTGCAGCAATGAGACGGACGCCTCCAATTCGGGAACGAACAGGAAGGGTTGGTTGCCTTGGGCGTCCACCCACATGCCGAATCCCACTTTTGTCTTCAGCGCATTGTAGTCCTTGTAAACGGCCGGGTGCAAATCAAAGATTGCCTGCTTCAACGGCGGCACAATCAAGCCTTCTTCCACGCGCTCCAATCGATCGATGTTGGCGTGTGCTTGCAGCGAAACCGGATTGTCCTCGATGTGCCCTTTGAGTTTGGCTTGGAAATCGAAGTTGTGTTCTTTGGTGTTGCGGTCGTTCCAAAGGGTTCCGTAATCCAATACAATCCGGTGGTTCCACGATCGCTTTGCTGGCGCCATGTCGCCGATTTCAGCGCGCACGTGGAAGGTGCTGAATCGTCCGGAGTCACCGAGGGCGAATAAAGAGCTGTCCGGTTCAGCCAAACCGCTGACGCGACCGTAGTAGCTGATGGCGTTTCGATCATAGGTGCCGCTGACCTTGAGGTATTCCTTCTTGAAGAAGCGCTTGTACCACCCGTCCAGTGTGTTTGTGCTGAAATGTTGGGGGACCCCTTGTCCCAGGGCATCGTCTTCGTACAAAAACCCACCCTTTGTTGAGGTGTGCGCATACTCCACTCCCCAAGCGCGTTCGCGTGATCGCAAGTCTGCATAATTAAACAGCAAATACGGGCTGGTGTAATTGCCCATGCCCGCTTCTACAAACCCTTTGTACAAACGCTGCAAGGGGTCTTCGACTTTCAGCCGTTTTGCTTTTTCCCTTTCCCATGTGGGCTGCACATCGATACGCTTGGGCAGAACAGAATAGGTGAAATCCGGTTTTTGGAGTGCGATGACAGCCGGTTCTGGCCAATGCATTTCTTTGTGCGCATCGCGCATGAGTACCTCCCGGTCACCGACGAACGTCACATTCAAATCCAACGTGTCCCGAGGAGCTTCAGCATGTGCAGGTGATGCATTTCCGAGGGTTGCTGCCGTGGCAGCGATCAAGGTCAAAGTCTTCATTGCTGGGAAACGTTTTGTCGAGGGATGTTGGAATCTGTGTCCGTGCTGTCACTCGATACAGGAGGATTCAATTCGGCCAGCTCCAATTCATTGATGGTGGTGAGTTTTTGGGTCGCAGCGAAGCGAATTTCTTCTGCTTCTACATACTCCAAGATGCTTTCTGCCGTGGCTCTTGCTTGGAACCAGTCACCCGTGGCGATGTACGTATCGACCAGCATTAAGAAAGCTGCGTGTTTCCACGTATCGTAGTTGGCATAGGCCTGGATGAATTCAAACAAGGCTTGTTCGGTGGCTGTGTAATCCTTGCTGGCAAAGGCGATTTGGCACAGCATGAATTGACTTTCTGCTCCTCGTGTTCCGCCAAGGGCTGCCACCGTTTTCAAATCGGATGACGCTTCGGTATAAGCTCCGGCCTCAAACTTGATTCTGCCCCGCCAGAAACGTGCAGTAGCGGCAATATCATCGGGTGTTTTGCTGTCATCGATGACCAAATTGGCATACGCCACGGCTTCCTCGGTTTCTTCCAACAGGTAGTGGCATCGCATCAGTCCAATTCGGGCTTCCAACGCATTCTCTTGCAACACACTTGTGGCCTCCAAGGTGGCGTAATGTTGTTTTGCGCCGACGAGGTCTTGTGCATTCCACGCAATGGTCGCAGCCCCGAGGGCAGAGGGCTCGGTGTAGTCGTTAACGGGTGCTTGTAAAACCGTTTCAAAAGAAGCGCGTGCCAAGTCGAGGTCGCCGGTGTCATATGCACAGTTAGCTAGAAAAAAGTGGGCTTCCGTAGTGAACATGCCATTGGTGTAGTCAGCGATGTATTCGGTCAACCGTCGCATGGCTTTTTCGCAATCCCGCTCCAACGCTGCATCGCGCGCAGCATTGAACAGGCGCGCTTCAATCTCATCTGTATCAAGTCCAACACCTGGAGGCAAGTCATTGAGGAGCCCTTGGTCGATCAAGACCGGCTCCACAACGTTGTAGGCATCACTGGCAATGGCATCATTTCCATAGCGCGTTCGGATTTCGTCCCAAAGGGCCAACACCTCTTCTGGCTGATTTTGCTTCATCGCGATGAGGCACAAGTCAACCAATGCATTTTTGCTCTTGAGGGATTCCGGATAGCTGGCGCGAAGTTCCATCAGGTGGACTTTTGCCGAGCCGATGTCGTTTGTTTCAATTTCAGCACGACCCAGGGCATAAAGGGCCTCAGGGAGGTAGGTCGATGTTGTTCCGGTTGCGATCAGGTCAAGCAATTCTTCAATTTGGGCCGCAGGGTTGTTCAAGGTGCCAAAGCATTCGGCCCGTTGGAAACGTGCATAGGCCTCGTCTTTTTTGCTCTCAGCGATGACCTCGCCATAGTAACGAGCGGCCGGTTCAAATTCCTTGTTGGCGTAGTAACAATCAGCCACGCGGAGCTTCGCGTCATTTCGTTTCGGCAATTCTGAATCCTCTGTGGTCTTCAGGTAGCTTCGAAATGCACTCAGAGCGTCCAGGTACAATCCGCGCTGGAAAAGGGCGTAACCTCGGGCATACATGCCATTGGCGTAATGCTTGCTTTTGAAAGCTCCGGGCGCCGATTCAAATGCCGCATAGGCGCCAGTTGCTGCGGTGTAATCCCGTTGGAGGTAATGGGCTTCTCCCTGCCAAAAATGCGATTCGGCAGCGAGGGTGGCGTCAATGGCATAGGTCCGTGCCGCATCGAAGTAATCTTGACACTCGGCATACGATGCTGCGCGAAAGAGTTCGACGCCGCGGTTGTAAGCGACCAGCTGGTACGCCTTCTTCACATCCGGCGTCTTCGTTTCGATTTGATCCAATGCCTCGAGCGCCCGGTTGTAATCCTTGGACGACATGTAGACCTCGAGCAAGAAGCCGTAAGCCTCATCCTTGCGGCGTGAGTTGGGGTACTGTTCCAAATACCGCTCAATGGCCACGACAGCATCATCAAATGGATTGAAGGTCAGTTCGTAGGCGAGTTTTGCGTAGCTGAACAAGGCGTCTTCTTGAATGCCGGCATCGTGGTCCAGCGCTGAGGCCTTCTTGAAAGCCAGTTTGGCTTTCTCCTTTTCGTCCAGGGCTAGGTAACATGCTGCCGTGTGGTAGTGCGCCAGTTGTGCCATTTCATCTGCGTCTCGGACGACGAGTGCAAAACAAGTCAACGCTTTCAGGTGCTCTTGAGCTTTGAAATAGGTGTAGCCCATCTGGTAGGCAAAATCCCGTGTTCGTCCCATGCCACGTGTTGCGTGGTAGGCTTCTTCCAGGTAGGGTAGGGCTTCGTTGAAGCTTTGCCGGCGGTACAAGGCATCGCCCACCAAACGGGAGATATCAGCGCGCTGGGCGTTACTCAGGTCAACGCCTTCTGCAAATACCACCGGGGCGTATGCAATCAAGCGGTCGTATTGCTCGGTTTCGTGCAGCAATTGCGCAACGTAGATCGGGACCACCCGCTTGAGTTTGGGGTCGTCTTTCAGGGATTCGAATCCTTCCAAGGCTACTTGGGGCTGGCCTTTCAAATAGGAGATGTGGCTGAAGTAATACCGGGCTGGTTTTTCGAACGCACCAGCAGCTTCCCCGGCCTCCATTACCGCGTACAGGTCAAGCCTAGCCTCATCAAAATCTTCCATTTCGAACAAGGCGTGACCGCGTTTGAATTGCATCTCGAGCTTTTGGGCTGGCTTCATGCGCAGCGTGTTGAGGCTGTCAAATGCCATGGCAGCATCCTTCCAATCCCGTTTTCGATACAGGTAGTTGGCAAAATCCCAACGCGCCTGACGAACGAGCGGATGTTCTGGAAAAGCCGACTCGAAAGCCTTGACACGTTCGGCGGCATCTTGATGCTGCAATTGGATGGCGCAAGACGTACTTCGGTACTGGGCCAGAGCAACTTGGGATGCGGCAGCGTTGGGGTTTTCTGTCAGCCATGCATCGTAATGATGTTGAGCGGCGTTGTATTTCTGGTGGCCCCAGTAACGTGTTGCACGGTCCCAATCATCGGTTGCTACCTGGGCAGCAAGGGGTGCCATACCGCCAAAGGACATCGTTGCAGAGAGAAGAAGGGCCTTGGAAAATCGCTTCATAAACTTCAGGTGTCTATCCTACCGAAGGTACCGCGGGACGCAGCGTGCAACGGGGAGGGGTCATGAAGTTCTCAACGCGTTAATGTGTCCATTGACGCGTTGGAAATCACAAATTATCACACCGCCCATGCATGAGATTCACGAGGCGAAACGCGATGAAATCTGCAAAAGAAAAATCAGTTGGCGAGGCGAATTTCAAATTCAGTACGGCGGTTTTGAGATCGGCCTTCTGCTGTCGCATTGGAAGCGACGGGACGCGATTGGCCAAAGCCTTCATGCGTGATGCGATTCGACGGTACGCCAAATTCCTTCAAAGCAAAGGCCACGCGCGCTGCCCGATCTTCCGAAAGCACTTGATTGTCCGCCGGCTGTCCTCGGTCGTCTGTGTGTCCTTTGATGTGCACACCGATGGCGTCATTGCGCAACAGGTAGGCGGCGAAGAGGTCCAACATCAACAAGCTGGTGCGGTTAATCTCCGCCGAATTGGTGGCGAATTGAATGTCGCCGATTTCGAATGGCTCGCCGTTCGCTGCTTCTTCCAGCACCAAGGGGGCGTCCATCCGGTCAGGGGGCGCTGCCTCAGAGTCCGCATCAAAGACGACTTGGGCTTCGAAAGCAATGCCGTCGGCTTCCGCAACGAGCAGGACATCTTCACCTGCAGCTGCTCGAACAACCGAGGCAAAGTGGCCGTCTTGGCGGTTGACTTCAATTTCTTGGACGTTTTTGGACTGTGCATATTGGAGATACAAACGCGCGCCTTCCGGTACTTCATTGTCCGGGCCAAGCAAGTCCCCTTGCACAATGAACACCGACTCTGGTTTCATCTCGTCTGGTACTGGAAATCGGATGATGTCCATACCTTGGGTGCCGTCCCGGCGTCCAGAAAAGAAGGCTTCAGCGCCGTTGGTGCTGACCACAAGGCCTTGCTCGTCGCCTGAAGTGTTAAGCGGTGCCCCAAAATTTGTCGCTTCGCCCCACATTCCTGAACTGTCCCTGCGGCTCATCCAGATGTCGTAACCGCCACCGCCGGGTTGGCGATCGCTCGCGAAGTACAACGTCTTGCCATCCGGGTGCAAAAAAGGTGCCTTATCGTTGCTGTCGGAATTGATCGGAGACGGCAGCATCTGCGCCGGCTGCCATTCACCAACCTCATTGCGCTCAGCGGACCAAATGTCCATGGTCAGGTTCCCGTTTCGGTCTTGGCGTGAATCGGCATTGACAGCAGCAAAGAACAATTCATTGCCGTCCGAGCTCAGAGCGGGCTGGGCCTCCCATCCATCGGAGGTGTTCAGTGCTTCTACGGGCGCCAGTGGCCCCCAGATGTAAAAGAATGCGCCGTTGTCGTCTTTGTCGAGGATTTCATATTCCGTGACGTACAAGTCGATGTTGTCCGGGTTCTTGCCGGTTGGGTTCGAAGCGGCAATGTACAATTCACGGTTGTCAACGGATATGCTCGCACCGCCGTAGCGTGCTCCTGAGTTGAAAGGGGATTCGAGGGCCGTGCCAGCGTTGAACTCTTCACCGACTTCGCGTTCAGCTGCGTAAAACACTTCACTCTCGGTGGAGACCACATCCCCTTTGGCTTTGTATCGCTCCCGTCGGGTAAAAAACAAAAGGCTTCCATCGGGCGACAGGGCAGGCAGAAACTCATCGCGCAGTGTGCTTACGGGTGGAATGGATGCCGGATGGTATTTTCCCTCATTCTGCCGAAAGGCCAATTCAAAGGCGATGGTTGGGAGGACTTCTTTCACCTCCTCCACGTAACGGTCCCGACGTTTTCCGAGTATTTCTTCGGAAGCGGGCGGGAACCGCAAGTATTCCTCAAAATACGATTGAGCGGCCTCGTATTCACGGTCGGCATAGGCCATGGCACCGAGCATGTACCAAGCCTCAGCTCTAAAGAATGGGCACGCGTCGATGAGCTGCTTCAGCGGTTGTTGAGCCGGATAGAATGAGCCCCTAGAACGCTTGATGGAATTGAATTCCAACCGGCCCCATTCGAACAAACACGCCATGCACTGATCGTCCCGGTCAAACGCCTCTTCCAAGAAGGCGACCCGTTCGGTGCGGTCGTACTTCGACCCGTTGATGCCCTTTTCGTATAGTTTTAATGTTTTGCCCTCGAGCACCGACGCGCACATTTCTTCTTCATCGTCCCATTGGGCGGAAGCAGCAGGGACCATGGCGACTGCCCATAAGACGAGCAGGCAGATGCGTTCAATCCAGCTCATGGCAAGCGCATCAGGCAGCGGGTGGGGTCAATTCGCCTTCAGAGGCCGCAATAAAAGAGGAGACCGCACCGTCGCCGGTCACATTGACCACCGTTCGGCACATATCCAGGATTCGGTCAATCGGGAAAATCAAGGCTATCCAAGCCGGATTCAGTCCGACACTCTCGAGTACGATGATCATCAACACCAGGCCTGCAGATGGAACCGCCGCAGCTCCAATGGACGCTAGGGTGGCGGTGAGGACGATAACCGCCTGTTGACTGAAGGCGAGGTCGACCATGTGAAATTGAGCCAAGGCTACGACGGCAATGGCCTGGTACATGCTCGTTCCGTCCATGTTGACGGTGGCGCCGATGGGTAACACGAAGGAGGAGGTGCGCGTACTTACGCCCAATCCATCGTGTACGCACTGCATGGTGACGGGGAGTGTGGCCACCGAACTCGACGTCGAAAATGCCGTGAGTTGCGCATCGCGCATGCCTGACTGGAATTGTTTCCAGCTCAATTTCTTGATGGTCAAGGCCACCAGCGCGGGGTAGAATAAGAATACCATGATGGCCAGTCCGAGCACCACCACCAAGCCATAGCGTAGGAGGAAGCTCAACAACTGCTTCAGCATTTCCGGTTCGGTGCCGGCTGCTTTGACGATTTGCCCGGCCATCAATGCGAAAACGAAAAAGGGCATGGCTTTCATCACCACCCAGACCATTTGCACAAAGACCTCGTTCAGGGAATCGACGGCGCGCGTCAACGGTGCTTTTTTCTCCTCTGGCAAGCCAACCACGACTATGCCGAAGAAGATGGCAAAGAAGATGATCTGCAGCATGGACATGTCGACCAATGAACTGAAAATGTTCTTCGGAACCACATCCACCAGAGGCTGCAGGGGTCCGGAGTTTTTGGTTTTGGTGGCTTTGTTCAATTTGTCGGTGACCCAATCGCTGGAAGCGGCCTCCTCGGTTGCAATGCTCTGCACCAAGGCAGCATTGGCCGGATCATCGATGCTTCGGATGTCATCCAAGGCTTGAATGCCGTTGGCGTCGCGCCAGAGTTCGTACCGGATTCGGTTGGCCTTGAGCAGGTCTTCATCGGCCCCTGCTCCTGGTTGGAAAACATTGACCAGGGCCAAGCCGATGACTACAGCAGCCATGGTGGTGACCACGTAGGTGAGCAATGTTTTGATCCCCATGCGGCCCAGTTTCTGGATGTTGCCCAGGCTGGTGACGCCGCTGATGATGCTGAACAGCACCAGGGGTACCGCAATGAGCTTGAGGAGCTTGATGAAAATGTCACCGAAAGGCTGGATGTAAGCCAGCGTGAAGTCGTTCCAACCCATGGTTACACTCAACCATGCGTACACGACACCGAGCAACAAACCAATGATGACTTGCCAATGGAGGGCCAGTTTCTTCATGCCTCTAATGTACACGTTGAACGCCCGGAAAACCTCGGGTTTTCAGAGTTTAGCGGCGCGGTTTATCAACCAATGATCCGCCAATACTAACAGCGCCATGGCCTCCACGATTGGCACCGCACGGGGCAGTACGCACGGATCGTGGCGTCCCTTGCCTTCCAACGTGATGGCTTCGCCTTCCGCATTGACCGTCGCTTGGGGCTTCATGAGCGTGGAGACCGGCTTGAACCCAACGCGAACGACGAGGTCTTCGCCGTTGGTGATGCCGCCTTGAATGCCGCCGCTGTGGTTGGTTGCCGTGTGGAGGTGACCGCTTTCATCGGTCTGAAAGGCGTCGTTGTGTGTTGAACCCCGCATGGTGGTGCCGTGAAGTCCAGAACCGATTTCCATGGACTTGACCGCTGGCAAGCTCCAAAGGGCATGGGCGAGGACGGCTTGAAATTTGTCAAAAACGGGTTCGCCGAGGCCAGCTGGGATGCCACGTCCAACCAGGGCGATGGCGCCGCCCACCGTATCGCCCTCCTTGCGGACGGCTTCAATGGTCGCAGCCATCGAAGCAGCAGTGGCGAGGTCTGGACAGCGAGTGGGCGAGGCGTCAATGGCAGCCCGGTCGAAATACGATGGCGCAAAGGGCACGGCCGTTTCCCCTACGCGTTCGACGTAGGCCGACACCTCCATGCCTACCGTTGCGAGCAACTGCCGCGCAATGGCTCCAGCGGCCACGCGGCAGGCAGTTTCGCGCGCTGAAGACCGCCCACCGCCTCGGTGATCACGGTGCCCATATTTGGCCGTGTATGTGAAATCGGCATGAGAAGGGCGGAAAGCGGATTTGAGGTGGTCGTAATCTCCCGACTTGGTGTCCTCATTGCGCAGCATGAACCCGATCGGTGCGCCGGTGGTTACGCCCTCGTACACGCCACTCAGCCATTCGACTGTATCGCGCTCTTTTCGAGGGGTAGTGAGGTGGGACTGGCCGGGGCGCCTTCGATCCAATTCCGATTGAACCGCTTCGGAGTCCAACGCCAAACCAGCGGGACATCCATCAACAATACCACCAATGGCGTGGCCGTGGGATTCACCGAATGTGGTTAGTCGAAACAAGGTGCCGAATGTGTTGCCCGCCATGTTTCAAATTTACGGAACCCGCTCGGGGATTGCTACCTTGCGGCCATGCGAATGCTCTGGAAGAACATCAAAGGACTGGTGGGCGTGTACGATACGCCGCCGCTGTATCTGAAAGGAGGGGAGATGCGTTCTTTGCCGGTCCTGGAGCAAGCGTGGTTAGCCATCGAGGATGGCGTCGTCGTCGATTTCGGCTCCATGGAAGAATTTCCAGGCATCACCGATTGGAGCGGGTTGGAGGTGATGGACTGCGAAGGCAAATACGTCCTTCCTGCCTGGTGCGACAGCCACACCCACCTCGTCTTTGCCGCCAGTCGGTCCGGGGAGTTTTTAAGCCGACTCGAAGGCAAAAGCTACCAAGAAATAGCAGCGGAAGGAGGAGGCATTCTGAACTCTGCCCGGGCCTTGCAGTCAATGTCCGAATTGGATTTGCTCGCGGATGCCCGCAACCGATTGATGCAGGCCATGCGCACGGGTACAGGGTCCATTGAAATCAAAAGCGGTTACGGATTGACAACCGAGGCAGAATTGAAAATGCTTCGGGTGATTGATGCGCTGAAATCGGAGTTTTCCATACCGATTAAGGCGACGTTTTTGGCGTGTCATGCTGTACCGGAGGGTGACTGGACCGCGGCCTCTTGGACTGCACGCATGGTAGAAGATGCCCTGCCCGCTGTTGCCAAAGAAGGGCTTGCGGATTATGTGGATGCGTTCTGTGAAAAGGGGTACTTCGGACTGGCGGAAACCCAATCGTTGCTGGAGGCTTCTTTATTGCTCGGATTGAAGGCGAAAGTGCATGTAAATCAATTCAATGCGTTTGGTGGAGTAAAGCTTTGTGTCGATGCGAAAGCGGTGTCGGTGGACCATTTGGAGGAGTTGGAAGCGGAGGACATTGACGCATTGAAAAAGGCCGCAGCATCCGGCCATCCGACTTTCGCAACGGCGCTGCCCGGTTGCTCGTATTTCTTAGGTATTCCCTACACCCCAGTGCTCGAGTTGATGAAGGCTGACGTGCCAGTCGCCCTTGCAACGGATTTCAATCCGGGGTCTGCGCCTTCGAGCAACATGAGCCGCGTGGTGCAGTTGGCTATTTTGAAGATGAAGATGCATCCGCTGGAGGCCATTGCTGCTGCCACCATCAATGGGGCCGCTGCCATGGAATGCTCAGAACAGGCTGGTGTCATTGCCCGTGGACGTGCAGCGAATGTGCTCCTGACGCGTCCCATGAACGGCTTGGAAGACTTGGCTTACGGCTTCGGTGAAGAACCGGTTGAAAAGGTGTTCATTGATGGCGAGAGCCTTTGACTTGAAACCGTCACCGTCCATGTATTTTCGGCAGGTAATATGCCAAGAAGATGCAACGATTAGTCGAATGCGTGCCCAACATTTCAGAAGGGCGCAATCCCGCGGTCATAGAAGCGGTATCACGTGTTGTGGAATCCGTTGAAGGGGTTCGTTTGCTGGATGTCGATCCGGGCAAATCCACGAACCGAACCGTCATCACCTTTGTCGGGCCGCCAGAAGTCATAGGGGAAGCGGCCTTCCGCTTGATTCAGAAAGCAGCCGAACTCATTGACATGCGCAAACACCGTGGCGAGCACCCGCGGATGGGCGCAACCGATGTGTGTCCCTTTGTACCGGTGAGCGGGGTAACGATGGAGGAATGTGCGGCCATTGCGCATGCCTTGGGCGAGCGCGTAGGGGCTGAACTCGGAATCCCGGGTTACTTCTACGAATCCGCTGCCAAGACGGATTCGCGCAAAAACCTTGCACATTGCCGCCAAGGTCAATACGAGGGCTTGGCCAAATTGGAGACCGCGGACGGAGCACCTGACTTTGGACCGGCGGCATGGAATGAACAAACACAAAAAAGCGGCGCCACCGCTATTGGAGCGCGTGACTTCTTGATAGCCTACAACATCAACCTCAATACAACGAGTTCGCGCCGGGCGAATGCCATCGCCTTTGACATCCGGGAGTCGGGACGCGTGAAGCGTACCGGAGGTCCGGGCAGCCCAGTGGTCAAGGATGCCAACGGGGTTCCATTGCGCATCCCCGGATCGCTCAAAGCTGTGAAGGGCATCGGATGGTACATCGAAGAGTACGGGATCGCCCAGTTGTCGTTGAACCTGACTGATATCCAAACCACGCCTGTGCATATTGCTTTCGACGAAGCGTGCGCCAAAGCGCAGGAACGCGGCATCCGCGTGACCGGTTCGGAATTGGTAGGGCTCTTGCCACTGCGCGTGATGACAGATGCAGCGGATTATTTCTTGCGCAAGCAGCAACGCAGCCTGGGCATCAGTACGGCCGAAAAGGTTAAGATCGCCGTGAAGTCCCTCGGTCTGGACGACCTCGGACCGTTTGATCCCAACAAGCGAGTCATTGAATTCATGATCGCCGCTGACCGAAACACGCCGTTGTTGGACCTATCGCTCGGTGCCTTCGCCACAGAAACAGCGTCGGAAAGCCCGGCGCCGGGAGGTGGTTCGGTCGCTGCCTATTCGGCCACGATGGGCGTGGCCTTGGCGACCATGGTGGCCAACCTTTCAGCGCACAAACGCGGGTGGGACGAACGCTGGGAGGAATTCAGCCGTGTGGCAGCGCGAGGCATTGCTCTTCAGAATCAACTCGAATTGCTCGTGGATGCAGACACGGCAGCGTTCAATGCCATCATGGAAGCTTATGGCATGCCCAAGGGTACCGAAGCGCAACAGCAAGCGCGCCATGCGGCCATTCAAGACGCCACCAAGAACGCCATTGAAATTCCGATGCGGGTTGCCCGGCTCGCGGCTGAAGCGATGACCATTGCCGAAGAGATGGCTGCGACCGGCAATCCCAACTCTATCACTGATGCAGGTGTGGGTGCTATGGCCATCCGCACGGGAGTGAAAGGAGCCATCCTCAATGCACGGGTCAACCTGCAAGACCTGGAGGATGAGGCGTACAGCACGGCTGTGGTTACTGAGGCGGATGCGCTTTGGGCGGACATCGATGCTCGCGAAGCACGGGTCCTGGACCGTGTTGCGATCGTTTTGGGCGGTGCTGCATGAGTGAACGATCGTTGAGCCTACAAAAAAGGCCCGCGGGATGCGGGCCTTTTTGGGTTAAGTGAGCAGTAGCTAATTACTTGCTGGCAACGCTTCGTCGCTCTTTGATGCGTGCAGCTTTTCCGGTCAATTCACGGAGGTAGTAAATGCGCGCTCGGCGTACTTTACCTCGCTTGTTCACTTCAATGTTCTCAATGAGTGGAGAAGCAATCGGGAAGACACGCTCGACCCCTACACCGGATGCCATTTTGCGCACGGTGAAGGTCTCAGTGTTGGCCTCACCTTTGCGTTGAATAACAACGCCCTGGAACTTTTGCAAGCGCTCCTTGTTGCCCTCGCGAATCTTGATCGTAACCGTGACGGTATCCCCGGCGCGGAAATCCGGCCAAGTGGGGGTCTCTACGATTTTGCTTGCGATGTCCTTGATGCGGTCCATGGTATTCGTTTTTCAGCTCCCGTGAATCGGGGTGCAATATTACGAATAATCTTGGTATGATTTGAAGTCTTTTTCAGGAATCTTTTTTGAGCAAATCCGGCCGCCGTGCTTTGGTGCGCTCGTATGCTTGCTCCTCCATCCATTTCTCAATGGCGGCATGGTCACCTGATCTGAGTATTTCCGGGACTTCCCAGCCGTTGTAATTCGCGGGTCGGGTGTACACCGGAGGG
>JAPOHG010000015.1 GCA_029979565.1 bacterium | reverse complement strand
GTGTTGCATGGCTTCGGGGGACAGGAACTGACCCTTTTTGATGTTGACCACTTTGCCCGTTTGGGCAGCCGCCACGAGCAAGTCGGTTTGCCGGCACAAGAAAGCCGGAATTTGCAGGACATCAACATATCCCGCAGCCATCGCCGCTTCGTCCGCTGCGTGAATGTCCGTAGTGGTTGGCACGGCAAAGCGTTCGCCCACTTTGGCAAGGATTTCGAGGGCTTTCTCGTCGCCGATGCCTGAAAAGCTGTCCAGCCGCGAGCGATTCGCTTTGCGGTACGACCCCTTGAAAATCAGCGGGAGACCCAAAGCCGCACAAACTTCGACAACCCCTTCCGCCACTTCCATGGCGACATCCTCGCCTTCGATGGCGCAGGGACCTGCGATGATTTGCAGCCGGTTGCCTGCTGACCATCCTGCGTTCTGGAATCGTTCCGCTTGGTTCATGGGTTAAAGTTCGTGGATTCTGGTGGAGTGTCTACGACTGCTCTACAAGTTTTGGTAACGCAGGGTGATGCCTCGGCCGTATGCGGATTTGGAGCCCCACCCAAAGGGATCTTCGATGAACAACATCCAAGCGTGTTCTCCCGGTTTTCGCCACCGCGCCCAAGCCGCGGGACGCAGGCGGCCCCAGCCCCCTGCTACGAGCTGAAGCCCGGCTTGCCATTGCTTGCCAATCGCCCTTCGATAACCGGTGACTGCCCGTGGGACCGGCATCCAATCCCCGATTTGGGTTTGCACATCCCATCCGGAACGCGGGCCGAGTGGGTACTCAAACGACGCGTCGATTCGGAACGGCATGAGGGCGAATCGGAACCGCTGGTTGGCCGTGGAGAGGACTTCCGAAGCGCCGGCCGATTGAGCAATCGACTCCACCGAAAGTCCAGGACCTGTCCACGTGAGGCCGGTCGTCTCGACCAAGGTGTCCACCTGCAATTCGGTCCAATCCGGTGAGACAACAAATCCGAAGTTCTGCAGCCGCATGTGAAAAGCGAATGGAGCTTCTGCGCGCAAAAAATGCCACTCGGCATTGGTGGCCAAGCCCCACGAACCGCCTTCTGCCCATCCCACATGGCCGCGCACATATCCGGTCACAAAATCCAACTCCTCACTCACATAAAAATGCCCGTTGCGGATCCGCGCATCGGTGGACTGCATGCGGTAGACCAACCCCAATTCGATGCGGTTCTGATTGGCGCCTTCCAATCCGATGGCCGCTTGCAGCCACGTGCCCGAACGAACCCTTGAGCCGTCCAGCACATCCCATCGGCCCAAGTGCCCCGCGTTCCCAGCGAACGCCAAGTCAAACAACTCGGGTGTCCAACGCACGTCACCCAAGGATTTGAATTGAAAGGAACCGCACACATGCGCATTGCTCTCCTTCCATGGACCCAGAATTCGCCAATTAACGGCCACGCCCGAGGTGTAGCCAAAAGCACCCATCTCGCCTTCGTGCGCCAACCGTGCGGCATCGATCAGGGACCTGTCGATGTGCCCGCCCCGAACGAGCAACCGGCCCAATTCGTGCGACAGGGCATTGGAGCGGTGTTGGCCCCAAGCCGTTGCATCCCACGTCAGTGAATCCAATTGAGCATGGAGAACGCAAGTAAACGCCATGAATGCATATGCCATCCAACCCTTCATCGCGCACGCACTTGATAGGTTCCTTGGCAAGCGACCTGCACTCGGACGCGCTCCACGCCGGTAAATTGCACCGGCCCGTCCGAGGTCATGGCTGCTTCAATGGTCAATGTGGCGGGCGACGCCAACCGGGCTTCATTGATGGGAATGCGCACCTCGGCTGCTTCATTCATTGGGAAAGCCGCTGCGACGGCCGAGAACACCTCTGCGTCGAGCGTTGGATCTTCGTAATCCCACGTTCCCGTCACCGCCCAATCCACGGGGTAACCGTTGGTGAAGCGAAGGATGAGCTCGCCATCAAAACCAACCAATTCTGTGCCTTCAATGGCCAAGGAACGAACGATGCGAAAGTTCTCAATGGCCCCTTCCAGTGGCCATTCAAAGTCGAGGTACAACTGCGGGGGTTGACGCGTATCAAAATAATCCTGACCGCCCGAAACGTCGCCGAGCGGATTCAAGAGCACTTCACCACTCGCCGAGACGGCCTCCGGCAAATACCCGAGCACATCAAACAGCGCCGGTGCGGTTTGGAGCAAGTCCATCTCCCACACCGTCGGTTCCACCGAAGTCCCGCTCCAATCGGCCCGGGCGATTTGCTGCGGAACACCAAGCACGGGGTGTCCCACAGCGATGCCGTCCACGGACAGGGCGTCGAGCTGCAAACGCAAGTCCGCGGCGATGGTGTTGCGAAACTGCAGCAACGCGCGGGTCGGTTCGATTTCCAAGAATCCACCCGGGAAGTCCGCCGGTTGAAAAACGTCTTGGTCCACCTCAAAGGCTACGGTCTCCTGGCCAAAATAGCCGGCGACTTGCTCAACAAACATGTCCTGGAAATGCATCCGCACCCGGATGCTGTCGGTTCCGTACACCTGCGCTGTATCCGAGATATCAGCAGGCGTTCCGATGATGAGATGGCTGGCAATGCGGTTGATTTCATTGCCGGAAACTCCGGTGAGGTCAATCCTGGCTCCGGCGAGGTCGATGGTTCCCGATTCGGTCTGAAAGGCTACCCCGTCGCTCGGGGGCAATACAACCTTAAGCTCTACCGGTTGGCCGCCGACGGTTACGCTCGGAAAGGAATACTGCAATTCCACGTACCCATTGGTTGAACTTTCGACGAGGTAATCAATGCGTCCGGCCGACAGCACGAGGTCAGAGAATTGCTGGTCGATCCCTTGAAACACAATGTCCTCTTCCGTATCCAGCAACACCGCTCCCGGCGGCACGGGAAAAGGCCCCCCGGTAAAATCAGGCGTCAACTCTTGGGATACGATGGTATCCGGCAATTCGGTGAGGGAGGGAATCTCCCAATCGGCCACAGGTCCCTCGAACCGCAGGACCGCCGGCGACCCCTCTTCAACAGCGACATACCCGTTCTCCGATGCATCCTCGATGACATCCACCCAACTCCACCCGTCGTCGATCAGCGGCAACGCGACGTCGACCGTCCAAGTCGTCGTTTCCCGTGTGCACCCATATGCCAACACAGCGAGGAGAAGGACCGGAAGCCCTTGTTGAATACGGGGTGTAACGCTGCGTTTCATGTCGCTTACTTCGCTGCATCCGCAAGGGCCCAAGGCGCCTTCCAGGGATCCAGGCTCAACCAAACGGCCCATCCCAACAAAAGAAGGGACACCGGGACGAATTGGGGAACGAAATTAAACAGCAACAAAAAGCCGGCAACACCCAGCGACAAAATCCAGCGAATCCAATGGTACAGCGCTCCTTTTTTCAGCCCCCAAAGCAAAGGCAGAACCGGGGAAGCCCAGAGGAGGTTCCAATTCCCCCATGTATCGCGGTGGTCGGTGAGCGTCCACATCAACAGCAACAGCACACCGAGCACACCAGCCAACACCTGCACCGCCTTACCCAGTCGCCGCTCCCGAGACGACAACTTGCGGCCCGCGCGGTGACTCAGCAACCGCCGAACTGATCCCACCAATGACCAAACGAGGACCAACGCGCACCACATGACGGGATGAGCCAACACAGGCGTGTACACAATGCTGCGAAACCACGAGCGTTGCGGAGGAAGCAATTCTTCCGGGCGACCTGCGACCGTGCGTCCGTCCAACGTGGCGCTTTGCAGTTGCTGCATCAACCCATCGGGAAGGAAACTCGAGCCGCACGGCGGCATCAATCGGTCGGCGCGCGGGCCAAGAATGAAGTCAATGCCCGTTTCAATCCATGCATCCCCGTGCATATACGGGCGGAGTGCCTCTCTGTAGGTCACCCCCAGTGCAGCGTCATTAGCGCAGCCGCTTTCCCACCGGTCGCCGAACACCGCTTGCATCACCGTCAACACGCGCGATGAGCAATTGTCTTCAAAAAACTTGTAGGCGTAGGTCCGGTTTTCAGGGAGGTAATTCCATTCCAGGTAAGCCACCAACGCCCGGGCATCGTCAGCGGTTAAATCCAATGACTGCTCCAGTAAGGCCCGCTCAAAATTCATGTACTCCCGCTGCAAGGAGGAGAAAGGCGATTTGGCCAAGCGGTAGTTCAATTCACCGCGCATGAACCGCGTGTAAAAACCCTCCCCGAATTCGAATGTGCCGTAGTTGTACGTCCAATCTGCCGGTGGCGTTTGCCCGGGATCGAAAACACGAATGGCCGTGTGCCCCCAAGCGCTGTACAAGTCAGCTCCGGGCGAACCGGTGAGTATGGACACTTCAACCTCATCCGTCCAGCCGCCCTGTGCTCCTGCCTCCGGCATCCATCCCGTCCAAAACGCCAGCGCCAACGCAGTCCATTTCAATCCGTTCCAAGCCACTCGCATCACTTCATTTGCAGCCCCGTACAACCAGACGTTGCTGTATGTGTCGGTTGCTTCTTCGGGTTCACTGAGCAGCACCCGCAGTGTTCCGCCGGGCATCTGCACCTCACGCTGCAATGAACCCCCGCGTTCAGCATGGTCGGCGACGGCTGCGGCTACGGCCCCTGTTCCGCAGGCGCGCGTTTCAGCCTCCACCCCTCGTTCGTAGGTACGCATGGAGAGCGTAGTAGCGTCCAACCGCTGCACGAAATCCACATTGGTGCCCTCCGGCGCATATTCCACTCCGTAACGGATGGCTCGCCCAACGCCCTCCACATCCTGTAAAGCCGTGTCCTCGACCCAGATCAGGTGGTGAGGTGATCCCGTGTCGACAAACGTGGCCCCTTCGGATGCAGCCTTGGGCGGTGCAATGGGCCGCAATTCAACGCCGGGCTCCATTTGGGTTTCATCCCACGCCACCGCATGGCGGCCATCGCAGGCGTGCAAGGTTCCACCTGTTTGGGGCATCCAACCCTGCCGCCGCAAAAACGCAAAAAGCGCGCGGCTTCCGTTACCGCAGAAAGACCGAGAACCGTCCGCATTTACGTAATCCATCTCCCACTCGGTGCAAGGCAAAGCCCCCAAACCGCTGTCCATGGGTTGAAAAAAAATCACGCCGTCTGCCCCCACCCCATTTGAGGCGTCGCACATGGCCGCGATGGTGCTCGCATCAGGCAATGCAAGCCAATCCCTGCGGTCCATTAGAATGAACGCATTCCCCGTCCCCTCCCATTTCCAAGCATTGGTGAGCATCGCAACGAAGGTAACCCATCCGGGCTGGCCTATCTTTACCCTGTTAACGAATAATGAACGCATCTACCTCTATAGAAACCGGCGTCAAGGCTTTGCTTGAAGCCTACCGCACCATGAGCACGGCACGTGCCATGAGCGATCTGTTCGAGGTGAATGCGCGGTTGACATCAAAGTATGTTCACGCCTGCTCCCGCGGCCACGAGGCCATCCAGTGGGCAACGGGGCGCATGCTGGAGCACCAAGATTACCTCAGCGCCTACTACCGGGACGACTGCTTGCTGCTCAGCCTCGGCATGGAACCCGAAGAATTGATGCTGCAGTTGCTCGCCAAAGGCGACGACCCCTTCAGCGGGGGACGTACGTACTACAGCCACCCCTCGCTCAACCGGGAAGGGTTGCCCCGCATGCCCCACCAAAGCAGTGCCACCGGCATGCAAGCCATCCCCGCAGCCGGTGTGGCCATGGGCCTCCAATACAAGGAACGTGAGGGCATTGCGCACGATCGCGATGGAGCACCGCCCGTGGTGGTCTGCTCGATTGGCGACGCGGCCATGACCGAAGGAGAGGTAAGCGAGGCGCTGCACATGACCGATCTGCGCGAGTTGCCCATCATCTGGCTGGTGCAGGACAATGAATGGGACATTTCCGCCCATGCTTCAGAGATCCGCTCGCACGATGCATCCACCTTGGCCAAAGCGTTTCCACAGATCAAGGCCATGGAAGTTGACGGCGCCGATGCCGAAGCCAGCATGAGCACCATGGTTGAGGCGTTTGCGTATGTGCGCAACGAACGCAAGCCGGTCCTCGTGCATGCACACGTGCCGCTTCTGGGGCACCACACGAGCGGCGTTCGCAAGGAGTGGTATCGGGATGACTTGGAGGAACACGCCAAGCGCGACCCGCTGATTGCCTTGAGGAAAAGGCTGCTCAAACTCGGCATCGCCGGTGAGGTGTTGGACACCATCCAATCGGAAGTCGGTGCAGCAGTCGAGGCGGCATTTGAACACGCGCAAGGCCACGACGAACCGGATCCGGCGACCTTGGCCGAGCATGCCTTGGCCCCGACCGCCATCTCCGACGAAGTGGGCAGCCGCGTGGGCACGGATGAAGAGCCTACTTTGATGGTCGATTGCGCGTTGCACGCGATGCAGGAAATTCTGGCCGACCACCCCGAAGCCTTGTTGTACGGACAGGACGTCGGCGGACGGTTGGGCGGCGTTTTCCGCGAGGCCGCCACGCTGGCCCAGAAATTTGGCGACCAGCGCGTCTTCAACACCCCCATTCAAGAGGCTTTCATCATCGGTTCCACCGCAGGCATGTCTGCCGCAGGGCTGCGACCGATTGTGGAAGTTCAGTTCGCGGATTACCTCTGGCCCGGACTCAATCAACTCTTCACCGAACTCAGCCGAAGCTATTTCTTGTCGAACGGCCAATGGCCTGTTCACAGCCTCATCCGGGTCCCGATTGGTGCATACGGTTCCGGTGGCCCCTACCACAGCTCGAGCATCGAATCTGTGTTGGCCAACATCCGGGGCATCAAGGTGGTCTACCCATCCAACGGAGCGGACTTGAAGGGATTGCTCAAATCCGCGTTCTACGATCCGAACCCCGTGGTCGTGCTCGAACACAAAGGGCTGTATTGGTCGAAAATCCCCGGGACCGAAGCCGCCAAGGTCATCGAACCGGATGCCGATTACCGAGTGCCCATCGGTAAAGGGCGCATGGTCAGCAAAGTCAATCAGAATAAAGAAAGTGCCTGCACCATCATCACCTACGGACGCGGTGTCTACTGGTCCCAGGCCGCAGCCGCGGACTTTGAGGGCCGGGTGGAAATCTTGGACTTGCGCACGATCAGCCCTGTGGATTTTGAATTGATCACGGAACGCATCAACCGAACGCACCGCGCCGTCATCGTTACGGAAGAACCCGTGAACAACGGATTCGCCCAAGCATTGTCCGGCCGCATCGGCAGCGCTTTGTTTGGAAAACTCGATGCACCGGTCCAGGTCGTTGGTTCGATGGAAACGCCCGCGGTTCCGTTGAATGAAAGCCTGGAGCGCTTCGTCCTGGTCAACGAATCCGACGTGCGAAAAGCACTGCAGCAAACGTTGGAGTACTGATGAAATTCCTTTTGACGGTGATGGCACTCACGGGCATCGCATTTGCGAACGCCCAATCCGGTTGGAGCGGTGAAGCCATCTTCGATGTCAATCCCGTAGAAGCAAGTGAAAGCCAGTGGGATTACATTCCGCACACCATCACCTACCAAACCGATGGGGAGCATTGGCGAGTGCTCGAACAAGGGACCAGCTTTGAACGCATTTGGATTGGGAATCACGGGGCGTCGGATTACCACATTTTATTTCATTTCCTTGGGCATGCGATCGAGCTTGAAGAGCCCTGCCCACCCGGGCGAACCGCCGCGCTGGAATGGGGGGCTGTCCCCTGTCCCTGGAGCGACGCATCATCGGAGGAAATTCGAGTGAAAGACGGGCCCGTGCAGTACGCACTTTTGCAGCGCTCCGTGCGCTCCATACCGCACGCCGGATGGAGCCGAAATCACTTCGACTTGCCCAGTGGCTACGAGCCCATCGACAAGCCCGGACTGGCCGCATTGCTCCAATCCCTCGGTCAAACCCGAGATTAAACTCAAACCAGCCCCGCTCCCATTCGTGGACGTCGGATTGTTTTTTCGAGCGGCCCTGCGAACTTTTCACTTGTCCAAACAATTGAACAGGTATGCAGGCGCAGCAAAGATCAATGTGGAACGTAGCTTCGGTGCAACGAGAAGGACCTGAGTCGGTCCGCGTGCGCATCGAGCCCAAGCATGGATTGGCCGCAGCACTGCAGCACAACTTGGCCGGTGGCTACGTCTCTTTTTCATTGCCGACTTCGCCCCGGTTGCGCCGAACGTACTCCGTAGCGAAACAAGATGCACGGGGCCTGGAGTACGTTGTGAAAAATGTCCGGGGAGGCCGTGCGAGTCGCTTTTTCAGTGCGGTCCTGCAAGCGGGCGACACCCTGGAAATGACGGACTTCGGAAACGCGCTCTGGCAGCCCGAGTGGGATGAACATCCTCAGCATTTCATCGCCTTCGCGGGTGGGATTGGCATGTCCCCGATCATCAGCTGCATGCACCGGGCCCTCAACGGCCCCATTGAACACACGTTCACCCTGTATCACGCTTCCCGGACGGAACGGCGCCGTTTGTTTTCGACCGAGTTGGAGAGCCTGCGTAAGCACCCGCAGTGCTCCATTTACCAGCTGTATACAGAGACACAAAACCGCTCCATTCCGAGCACAGGACGCATCACGCGCAAACGGGTCATTCAATGGTTGGAAAACCACCCGGCCACAGGCCATGCGACCTTTCTCATCAGCGCTCCGCACGGCATGATGGAAGCGGTGCATCGAGGATTGGATGCACTGGAAGTGCCCATGGCGCAAAGGTTCACGGAGCATTTCACCAGCCGCCCCTTGAGTCACGAAGCGACGGTTCTCCACCCCAAGGCCTCAGAGGCTTCCCGACCGCAATGTGCCCTCGAAATCGAACAAGACAGCGGCACCCAGTCCTTCACCATGCACGGAGAAGGCCAAAGCATCTTGCATGCAGCTGCCGCTGCGGGCGTGCAAGTGCCCTCAAGCTGCAGTGGAGGCATTTGTTTGTCGTGCCAAGCGCAAATCGTCGAGGGAGAAGTACAGCCCTATGGAATCAGCGGACTGACAGAGGAGGAAAAAGCCAAAGGGATGGTGCTGTGCTGCCGTTCGCAGCCCAAATCCGAACGATTGAAATTGCGTTTGGTCAACTGATGCTACGCATCAAGGCAACCCGAGGTATTTATGGGTTTGCAGGCTGATCCGCCAATCCGGATTTTCTTGAACGAATGCTACGGTATAGTCCAGCACCTGTTCCCGACGGTCCCACTCCGGCTGGAAATACAAACGCGCCTCGGTGGTCAGCCGGTCGGCGTGCTCCTGGCCCCACGTCAAATCGTGCCGATTGACCACAATCACCTTGAGTTCGTCGGATTGGCCGTAAATGGCATCCAGCGGCGCCTTGAAGCGCTTGGGGGAAAAGGTGACCCAATCCCACGATCCGGTCAAGGGGTGGGTTCCCGATGTTTCGATGTGGGTTCGGATGCCCGCAGCTTGCAAACCCGCTGTAAGGGCCGTGAGGTCGTGCATAGCAGGCTCTCCTCCGGTAATGACACATATGGGGGCTTTTGAAGCCACCGCCTCCTCCACCAAGGTGCCCGTGAGCACGCGCGGATGGGCATTCACGTCCCAGCTCTCCTTGACATCGCACCAGGCACACCCCACGTCGCACCCGCCCAAGCGGATGAACCACGCTGCGGCACCGGTGTATGCGCCCTCGCCTTGCACGGTCAGGAAGCGCTCCATGACCGGGTACTCCTGGTCACGCCAATTTGCCATGCAAGTCAAATTCTGTCGCGGACTCGATGCGCACTTCGACGAAATCACCAATGCGCAAGTGCACGTCCTCAGGCGTTTGGATGCGGACCTCGTTGTCCACGTCCGGTGAATCCCATTCGGTGCGACCCACCCATTCGCCGTCTTCGATGCGATCGATGAGGACACGCTGCTCAGTGCCGACAAATTTTTGGTTGAGTTCGAACGAGATTCCGGCCTGTTGCGTCATGATCTCGTCCACGCGCTTCTTCTTCACCTCTTCCGGTACGTCGTCGTTTAGGGTATACGCATGGGTATTCTCTTCGTGCGAATACGTAAAGCATCCGACCCGTTCGAACCGCATGCGTTCCGTCCAGCGCAGCATGTCTTCGTGGTGGGCTTCCGTCTCGCCCGGGAATCCGCAGATCAACGTCGTGCGCAAAGCGATTTCCGGCACCCGGTCCCGGATATCGCCGATGAGCCGGTCCATCTTCTCTTGGGTGATGCCGCGGCGCATGGCGCGCAGCATGTCGTCCGAAGCGTGTTGCAACGGCATGTCGAGGTAGTTGCACACGTTGGATTTTCGCGCCATCACATCGAGCACATCCATGGGGAAGCCTGTTGGAAAGGCATAGTGCAAACGGATCCAGTCGATGCCTTCCACATCACTCAACCGGTCGACCAATTCCGCAAGTTTGCGCTCTTTGTAGATATCGAGGCCGTAGTAGGTCAAGTCTTGCGCGATCAAAATCAACTCGCGTGAACCATTCGCCGCCAGCGATTGCGCATGGGTAACGAGGTCCTCCATCGGCGTCGACACGTGCTTGCCGCGCATCAAAGGAATGGCACAAAATGCGCACGGGCGGTCGCAGCCTTCGGCAATTTTGAGGTAGGCATAATGGGCAGGCGTCGTGAGCAAGCGCTCCCCGACCAACTGTTTCTTGTAATCCGCCCGCAGGGTCTTGAGCAGCCGCGGCAAATCGCGGGTGCCGAACCAAGCATCCACCTCCGGAATGCCCTCCTGCAACTCGTCTTTGTAGCGTTCCGACAAGCAGCCTGTCACGTAGACGCGGTCGACGTAGCCGGCTTTTTTCGCCTCGGAAAACTGGATGATGGTGTCAATGCTTTCCTGTTTCGCGCTTTCGATGAATCCGCACGTGTTGACGATGACGATGCCCGCGTCATCCGCCTTGGACTCGTGCTCAACCTCGAATTCATTGGCCCGCAATTGGCCCATCAAAACTTCAGAGTCGTAGATGTTCTTGGCGCATCCCAAGGTCACCACATTCACTTTGCGCGGTTTCGTCGTTCGGGTTCTCATGGTCCTTAGGCGTTTTGGGCTTCCCAGTCAGCGGGCAATAAGCTATCGATGAATTCAATCACCTCAAAATCCTGCAGGTCCTCCATCTTCTCACCGATGCCAATGAAGCGAACGGGAATGCTCAGCTGGTCTGAAATCGCCAGCACCACGCCGCCTTTGGCGGTGCCGTCGAGCTTGGTGAGAATCAGTCCGGTGACATCGGTTGCTGACGTGAATTGCTTGGCTTGCTCCACGGCATTTTGACCGGTGGATCCGTCAAGCACAAGCAGCACCTCGTGCGGTGCACCGGGAACGATGCGGTCCATCACGCGGCGGATTTTGGTCAATTCCTCCATCAAACCGCGCTTGTTGTGCAGGCGTCCTGCGGTGTCGATGATGACCACTTCAGAATTGCGCGCCACCGCGGCTTCCAAGGTGTCGAAGGCGACGGCCGCAGGGTCTGCACCCATGTGCTGGGCGATGATGTCTACGCCGGCGCGGTCCGACCAAATCTTCAATTGATCGATGGCCGCTGCGCGAAAGGTGTCCGCCGCTCCGAGCAACACGCGTTTGCCCTCCTCCTTGTAGCGCCATGCAAGTTTGCCGATGGACGTGGTCTTGCCCACGCCATTGACGCCGACCACCATGATGACGCGGGGCTGGCCCGGAGCCGGTTCATTGACGGCCGATGCGCCTTGTGCGTCCTCGGTAAACAACCCGCCGATCTCCTCGCGCAACATGGTGTACAATTCTTCCACCTCGGCGTACGCTTCAAACCGGGCACGCTTGCGCAACCGATCCAGTATTTTCATGGTGGTATCTACCCCCACATCAGCCGTAATCAAAGCCTCCTCCAATTCATCCATCAAATCCTCGTCCACGCGACGGCGGCCGGTGAAGACCTTTGACAGCTTTTGAAAGACGTTGGAGCGTGACTTTTCCAGTCCGCTGTCCAGGCTTTCCTTTTGCTTGCCTGAGAAAATGCGCTTGAAAAAACTCATGTTGAACGAAAGTTAAGGAATAAAAAAAGGGCCGTCTCCACTGGAGTTCGGCCCAATTCCATGCGTTGGCGCGCGATCAGTCGCGAGCCAACCAATCTTTTACTTCGTCATTGTGAACCACCTCCTCACGGAAGGTGTAGGCACCCGTCTTGGCGCTGCGCACCATCTTGATCACTTTCGTGTGTTGCTTACCTCCACCAGTCTGGAGCGATGCTACTGTCTTCTTTGCCATGGCTCAGTTTATTTAATCTCTTTGTGGAGGGTGTACTTGCGCAACACCGGATTGTACTTCTTCAATTCGATTCGATCCGGAGTGTTCTTCCGGTTCTTGGTCGTGATGTAACGGGAGGTTCCGGGCATGCCAGAGTCCTTGTGCTCGGTGCACTCCAAAATCACTTGTACGCGGTTGCCTTTCTTGGCCATCTTTCGAAAATTGGAGTGCAAATATAGCCAATCCTGACGACCTTACAAGGGGATTGACCAAACCCAACAATTCAACGTGGAAAAACCGGGCGGATTCCCTCTGCAGGCGGGCGTTTCCTGCCTTAGCTTTCATTGCTTCAAGGTCCGACCCGCCATGTTCAAATCCAAAGCGAAGACAAAACCCAAATCCAAGCCGGCACCCAAGGCCAAAAAGGCCAAAAAACCCAGCCGATTGCGGGTGTTCTTCCAATCCACCAAAGCTTGGTTCGGAGACCCGCGCGTCCAGGCGGTGCACGGCGTGTTGCTTTTGGCCGGGTCTATTTTCATGGTCATCGCGTTGATTTCCGGGTTGGTCACGGGAGCCAGCGATTACGCCCTTGTCGCTGAAGGCGTGGCGGAGTCGCCTTCAAATGCAGGGCGCGAACCCTTTCACAATTGGCTTGGAGGTTCCGGGGCGCATTTCGCCTTTTGGTTGGGGCGCCAAGGTTTCGGTTTGGGGGCTTTGGCTCTTCCCGTTTTGCTCGGTCGGTGGAGTTGGTCCCTGATCACCCAGCGTCCGTTGCGTTCGCGGTGGACTTCCGTGCGCTACGGCTTCTTTTGGCTGGTATTTGCTCCGTGGGTAAGTGGATTTGCCGCAACGCTCACGAACAATTGGGGCAACAGCACGTGGGACCACTGGATTGGTGCAACCGGACAGTTCACCACCGATTTGGGGTTGCTGTACCTCGGTATGTTGGGCAGTGGCCTCGCCATCGGAACCGTGCTCTTGGCCATCGCCGCGTATTACTTTCAGCCGCGACTCAACAACCTTCCTCGGTTCTCATTGGACGGCATCAAAAGCTGGTTCGTATCCGAGGACGGCGAGGCGTCTGTGTGGTCCACGACGGAAGATGTTGTGGAAGATTTGGCGACCGAAGACGAGCGCATCGAAGCGGAATTGCCCTTCGAGCCAGACGATCCGTCAGATGCCATTTTGGACGAGTTGCTCGATGACATCCAGAAGGAAGAAGAGGAAGCAGAACCTGCTGCTGAACCCCTGACGCCCCCAACGCCAGCTCCAGCCCCCGCGAGCGAATCGCCGTCAGCAGCCGTCGATGATGGTGTGGCCTTCGAAGTCAAGCAGGTGGGCGAAGAAGCCCAACTCAGTGGGGACGAAATTGACAAAAAGGTCCAAGATTTCGGTGAATACGACCCCACGTTGGACCTCAGCCGCTACGAATTGCCCAACATCGACCTCCTCGTTCAGCATGGCGATGGCAAGGTCAAAGTGACGGAAGCGGAACTGGATGCCAACAAGACGCGCATCATCGAGACGCTGCGCAACTTCAGCATCGAAGTGTCCAGCATCACCGCCGAAGTTGGGCCCACAGTGACCCTCTACGAAATCGTTCCCGCCCCCGGCATCCGCATTTCGAAAATCAAGAACCTCGAGGACGACATCGCTCTGAGCTTGGCCGCCCTCGGGATTCGCATCATCGCCCCCATCCCTGGCCGGGGCACGATCGGCATCGAAGTACCGAACTCCAATCCGGACATTGTCTCCATGCGGGCGCTGATCGCTTCGGACAAATTCAACAACTCGAAAGCGGCCTTGCCCATTGCCATCGGCAAAACCATTTCCAATGAGACGTACGTGTTTGATTTGGCCAAAATGCCCCACCTCCTCATGGCGGGTGCCACGGGACAGGGTAAATCCGTCGGCCTCAATGCCATGCTGGTCAGCTTGCTCTACCGCAAGCACCCGGCGCAACTCAAATTCGTCCTGGTCGATCCGAAAAAGGTCGAATTGACCCTGTTCAACCACATTGAGCGTCACTACCTCGCCAAACTGCCGGATTCGGAAGAGGCCATCATTACGGATACATCGAAGGTGGTCGCTACATTGAATTCGCTGTGCATCGAAATGGACCAGCGCTACGACCTCCTCAAGGAAGCGCAGTGCCGCAACATCGCGGAATACAACAAGAAGTTCATCGGACGCCGATTGAACCCGGAAGAAGGCCACCGTTACCTCCCCTACATTGTATTGGTGGTAGACGAATTTGCCGACCTCATCATGACGGCAGGCAAGGAAGTCGAGACGCCCATTGCCCGATTGGCGCAGTTGGCCCGTGCCATCGGGATCCACCTCATCATCGCCACCCAACGGCCGTCGGTGAACATCATCACCGGTACGATCAAGGCCAACTTCCCAGCGCGCATTGCTTTCCGTGTGACCTCCAAAATTGACTCCCGCACCATCCTTGATGCAGGGGGCGCCGACCAGCTCATCGGCCGTGGTGACATGCTCCTCAGCACCGGCAACGACCTGATCCGCATCCAATGCGGCTTTGTCGACACACCGGAAGTGGAAGACATCTGCGAATTCATCGGCAGCCAACAAGGCTACCCCGATGCGTTCCTACTCCCCGAGTACACGCCCGAGGGAGGCAGCGAGTCGGGTCACATCAGCGACGACGAACGCGACGACATGTTCGAAGACGCCGCTCGGGTCATTGTTATGCACCAACAAGGCTCCACATCCCTGCTGCAACGCAAACTCAAAGTCGGCTACAACCGCGCCGGACGCATCATCGACCAACTGGAAGACGCCGGCATCATCGGACCGTTTGAAGGATCCAAAGCACGCAAGGTGCTCGTTCCCGATGAAATGAGTTTGGAACAGATGTTGCAGAAGGGAGAAGCATGAAGCATCTTCGCAGAATGAAATTTATTGCTGCCGTGACGTTGACTGCTTGTTGTGCGACCTGGGGATGGGCACAAGACGCGAATGAATTGTTGGGGAAATTGAGCGAACAAGCCAAATCCTACGGCTCAATCGAAGCCACCTACACGTCAACCATGGTCGATAAAGTGAGCGATTTCGAAGCCACCCAAGCGGGCACGATTTACGTAGAAGGGAACAAGTACAGCCTCGACATCGGCGATTACCTCATCATTTCAGACGGGGAGACCATCTGGACGTACGAACCGGCGGTGAACGACTGTTACGTGGACGATGCTGAGATGATGGCGGAGGAAGGCATGGACCCTTCGAAGCTCTTCACCATTTGGGAGGACGATTTTAAAAACGAATGGAAAGGATCCGTGGATTTGAACGGTGAAGCACTGGTGCAAATCAACTTGTACCCGCTGGCCGGCGATGAGAAGCCCTTCCACACCATTCAATTGTTCATCAGCGAGAAAGACCTCGAACTGCGCCGCGCTGTGGTCAAAGGCCGCGAAGGCACCGACGTCACCTACGATGTGGGATCATTCAAGCCGCGCGCAAACGTCCCCTCATCCACCTTCACGTTTGACCCGGGCAAATTCCCCGGCGTCAACATGGTGGACAACCGCATCTAACGCACCGGCTCCCAACTGCCTTTTTGGAAGGTCTCCAAAGACCAATGTTCGTTGACGAAACGCGCCCGCGCCTCGTCCCATTGCCAGTCCAATTTGAAGTGAGCCTGAGCAGGAAGCGGCCATGGCAAGCCCTGCCAACGCGCGCTTTCCACCAGAGCATCAAAGGCGATGAAGCCGTAAATCGATGGGTCCGTGGCGTGTGCTGACCGAAACTGCTCCAATTGGCCAGCTACCGCGGAATCGTTCCACTGGGTCCTTTCGGAAACGGGCAACGTGTAGTGCGAACGTTGAAGGTATCGGCGCTCGAGGAATTCAAATGTTCGCGAATCTGGATGACCGTAGACGTGCACCGGAAAAGAATCGGCCAACTGCAATTCCGTTTGCACATAGGCGTAAAGTGATTGAGCCGACTTCCCGGCCGGGATGGCGATTGGATTCACCTTGGACGTGTCCAATTCAGCAATCAATCCTTCGGCAAACTGGGCATTCGCAGCCACCGATTGCAGCACCGTACTGTCGTCGGCGCTTCCGAGGAATCCCCTTCGAAACGCCTGTTCCAAGCCTGCATCCACACCACGCGTCTCCAGCATCATGACCGTATCACCAGCGTGTTGCTGGGAAGCGAGTGCTCCGAGTGCTTCCATGCCGGGAATGGGATTCGGTTCCATGCTGAAGGCCAAGGGATGCTTTTCCCAAACCACCGGATTCTGCGGCGTCAATACCCACTGCGGTACCACTGAGTTTTGCAGCAAGGAATTGACGGAGTCCAACGGCCCCTTCCGAAGGGGCCCCAGCACCACATCCGCCCACTCCAAATCCGCCGTGCCCCACAGGTGCATCCCCAGCGAATCCGGTTCGGTATCCACCACACGCAAGGCCACAGTGTAGCCTGAATCACTCAATTGCCGAGCCGCCCACTGCGCCCCGTGCATGAATTCCAGCGCGATTTCACGAAGGCGGTTGGTCTTGGCGCTGTACCCCCCGCCATCGACTGTATCCGCTTCCAACATGAACGGCAACATCAAGAGCGCACGCAGGGTGTCCTGCCGCAAAGCAGGAAGGAATTGTTCTGAAGCAACGGGCGCCCCGAGGGATGCGGGACTGGCCGGTTCGGGGTTTGTTCCCACCACCAGCACGTCGCCGATGCTCAATCCCTCAGCAGCCGTTGGATTCCAGTCCTCCAATTGTTCGACATCCAAGCCATACAGGTTGGCAATGGCATACAAGGTCTGACCGGCTTCAACGGTGTGCAACAAAGCCCCAGGGTCGGATGCGCTCAGCACACGCACCAAGTGCATGGGCTGCGGGATGCGGACCACATCGCCTGGAGAAAGGGCCTCTCCACGCCCCGGATTGGCTTCGCGGAGCTCCGTCAACGTAACATCGTGTGCCCGTGCGATTCGGGCGAACGTATCCCCGGGAAGAACGGTGTACTCCACCTGAGCATGTGCCAACTGAAAGCCCGCAGCCACCCATAGCAGAAGCACCAAGAAGAGGTCACGCATAGTAGGCATCGTAATGGGCCGTTCGTTCATCTTTTTCCATTCCAGCCGTTTCCTTGACAAAACGGTTGCGATCGTCCGTTGAATTGAAAACCCAAATGCACACGGAATTATTGCTGTGGTAGATGGCCTTTAACTCGTCGTCGATGGCACACAATTCTCGGGGTATTTCAGCGGGAATGCAAATCATGTCGAGCGGATCATTCCCATTCGATGGTCGCCGGGGGTTTGGAGCTGATATCGTACACCACGCGGTTGACCCCGCGCACTTTGTTGATGATATCATTGGACACCTTGGCCAAGAAATCGTACGGTAGGTGGCACCAGTCCGCCGTCATGCCGTCGGTCGAGGTGACCGCGCGCAGTGCGACGGCTTGCTCGTATGTGCGTTCATCTCCCATCACCCCGACGCTTTGGACGGGGAGCAAAATGGCGCCTGCCTGCCACACCTCGTCATAGAGGCCGGCTTCTTTGAGGCCGTCGATCCAAATGCGGTCGACATCCTGGAGGATGCGGACTTTATCTGCGGTGATGTCACCAAGGATGCGAATGGCCAATCCCGGACCTGGGAATGGGTGTCGCCTCAGGATCTCTTGTTTGACGCCAATTTCTTTTCCGACCCGGCGCACCTCGTCTTTGAACAACAGGCGCAGCGGCTCAACCACCTTGAGTTTCATGTAGTCCGGGAGTCCGCCGACGTTGTGGTGGCTCTTGATGGTCGCAGAAGGACCGCCGGTCGCACTTACGCTTTCGATCACGTCCGGGTAGATGGTTCCTTGGGCGAGCCAATGGGCATTTTCCACTTGCTTGCTCGCATCGTCAAAAACATCAACGAACACCTTGCCGATGGCCTTGCGCTTGGTCTCGGGGTCAGATTCACCGGCGAGGGCCGCGAGGAATCGATCTCCGGCCCGAACCCCTTCAACCTGCAGTCCCATGTCCTCGTAACTCGCCAATACTTCTTCGAATTCGTGCTTGCGCAGCAGCCCGTTATCAACGAAAATGCAGTGCAGCTGCTTGTCGATGGCCCGGTGCAGCAAGGCGGCAGCAACGGTGGAGTCGACCCCGCCACTGAGGCCGAGGATGACCTGGTCATCACCAATCTGGTCGCGCAACGTAGCCACGGTCTCATCGGCAAAACTGGCCGGGGTCCAATCCCCGGCACACCCGCAGATGTCGATGACGAAATTTTTGAGCAACCGGGGACCGTCGGTGCTGTGCCACACTTCGGGGTGGAATTGAATGCCCCACACCGGGCGGTTCACATCACGGAACCCGGCGAATTTGACGTCGTGGGTGCTGCAGATGGTTTCGAATTGATCGCCGATGCTCAGGATGGTGTCTCCGTGGCTCATCCACACCTGGGATTCCTGGGCTACCCCGTTCAACAAGGGGTTGGAGCCGTCCACGTGGGCAAGGTTGGCGCGGCCGTATTCCCTGGAGTCGGAGGCTTCCACCGTTCCGCCGTGGGTTTGGGCGAGGTATTGCGCGCCGTAGCAAACGCCCAGCACCGGGACGTTACCGAGCATGTTCGACAGGTCCGGCCGCGGGGCGTCCTCGTCCCGCACACTGTGCGG
This sequence comes from bacterium, assembly GCA_029979565.1. GTDB lineage: Bacteria > Bacteroidota > Bacteroidia > Flavobacteriales_D > Sanyastnellaceae > UA16. The sequence goes on along the minus strand of JAPOHG010000015.1, from coordinate 23,998 downwards.
AGAACCGCTCAAAATGACGCCCTTGACGTCTTCTGGTACGTTTTCATACCGATTCCATGGGATGATGTCAGAATAGACATTCAATTCACGCACCCGCCGTGCAATCAGCTGGGTGTATTGGGACCCGAAATCAAGGATGAGGATGCGTTGGTGCTGCATGTACGTCGTTGTGAAGCCGCAAAGGTAGTTCGGCGCTTTGGGAGGATGGGCGCTCAGCAACCGGTATTTTTGCACCATGCTGTACCCACATTTGAACGGAAAACGCGTCATCTTGGCGAGTCAATCGCCCCGGCGGTTGGAATTGGTCAAAGGCCTGGAACTCGAACCCGTGACCTGGCTGAAAGAAGTGGACGAATCGTTCCCTGATGCGATTACTGGTCCAGCCATTGCGGAATACGTCACGCGGTTGAAAGCTGAGGCATATTGGGACGAATTGGGACCGGACGACGTGCTCATCACCGGAGACACGGTCGTCCTCCTTGGTGACGAGGTGTTGCAAAAGCCCGAAGACCGAAACGAAGCGATCGGGATGTTGGAGCGGTTGAGTGGTCGAACCCACACCGTAGCATCGGGCATAGCAGTCACCACCCTAAAAACCGGAATTCAATCTACGGTCGACACCTGCGAAGTGACGTTTCGCTCCCTCGATCGGGCTTGGATTGAACACTACATCGATCACTACCAACCCTATGACAAAGCAGGGGGGTACGGAGTACAAGATATGATCGGATTTGCCGGTGTCATTGGGATGCAGGGCTCTTATTTTACCGTTATGGGCCTGCCGACACACAAACTTTTTGAACTTTTAAACAACTTGAAATCATAACTTTAAGGGGTTTTTTTTTGGTTCTGTTTAACATTTTCTAGCTTGCCTTGAACAAAATCTGTTAGCAGATGTTAATTCGATGTTTTCAGGACACGATTCCTATTTGTAACCAAAACCCAAACACATGACTTCTTTTATTCTTGCTGCAATTAAAGCAATGCCAGCAGACGACTACGTAGGCTTTACGTTCTTCGTAGGCTGCATGGCCATGATGGCAGCTTCAGCATTCTTTTTCCTCTCAATCAACATGGTCGAAGGAAAATGGAAAACTTCTTTGTTGGTAAGCGGATTGATCACATTCATTGCCGCTGTACACTACTACTACATGCGCGACTACTGGAGCGAAGTAGGTGAGTCGCCAACGTTCTTCCGTTATGTCGACTGGACATTGACTGTTCCGTTGATGTGCGTTGAATTCTACTTGATTTTGAAAGCAGCCGGTGCTCAAACAGGCCTGCTTTGGAAATTGATCTGGGCGTCAGTCGTGATGCTTGTAACAGGTTACCTCGGAGAGGCGGTATACACTACTGGAACAGGCCCAGCAATGTGGGGATTGTTCTCAGGTATTGCCTACTTCTACATCGTGTACCTGATCATGTTCGGTGAAGCAAAAGCGTTGGCTGATAAGTCTTCTGCCGGCGTTCAGCGCGCACACAACATCCTCTGCAAGTTTGTCTTGATCGGTTGGGGTATCTACCCACTCGGTTACATGATTGGTACCGACGGTTGGTACGATTTCGTTGACGGAATCGGACTGAACATGGATGTTGTCTACAACATCGGTGATGCCATCAACAAAATCGGATTCGGATTGGTCATCTACAGCTTGGCTGTAAGCAAGGACTAATACAGAATCCAATACGTCCTGAAATTCGGACCGCCGGCTCTTTTGAGTCGGCGGTTTTTTTGTACCCAATTTTGCGTCAGAGCGAAATGTAGCGTCCGCCTTGGTGCACGGATAAGCTCCCGATGGCCTGCGCAGGCAACCCCGCTTTTGTCAAAATGGCCTCAACGGCGTCCACATAATCCGGACAAACGGACAACAACAGCCCGCCGCTCGTTTGCGGATCACACAGCACATCCCGCTCAAAGCCTTCCACCTCCGCCACATGGTGCCCGTAGCTCGCCCAGTTGCGCTTGGAACCGCCGGGGACACAACCAAGTCCATGGTAATGCCGCAAGCGTTCACCGCTCAGCAATGGAACGGATGCCACATCCAACGACGCCTGCAAGCCCGAGCCTTCGCACAGCTCCACCAAGTGACCCAATAAACCGAAACCGGTCACGTCCGTCATCGCGTGCACCCCTTCAATTTGGGACAGCCGAGCGCCGATGGCATTCAACTGCTGCATCGACTTTACCGCGAGGGCCAAGTCTGCAGCCGCCACCACGCCTTTTTTCTCGGCCGTAGTCAGCAAGCCCACCCCAAGGGGTTTGGTCAGGTACAGACGATCGCCTGCGACCGCCGAGGCGTTGGCTTTGAGGTTTGTGAGCGGAACGCGCCCGGTGACAGCCAATCCAAAGATGGGCTCCGGGCTGTCGATGCTGTGTCCACCGGCCAACGGAATGCCCGCCTCCGAACAAATGGAACGTCCGCCGTCCACCACGTCGCTGGCCGCGCTTTCCGGAATCTTGCCCAACGGCCACCCGAGGATGGCAATGGCCATGAGCGGGGTTCCTCCCATGGCATAGATGTCGCTGATGGCATTGGCCGCAGCGATGCGCCCGAACGTGCGGGGATCGTCAACGATGGGCATGAAGAAGTCCGTCGTGGAAATAACGCCCGTACCGTCACCCAAGTCCACCACCGCCGCGTCGTCCTTGGTGTCGTTGCCGATGATCAGGTTTTCGAACACCTCCGATCGGTCCACCCCGGATAGAATTTCGTGGAGCACAGCCGGAGACAACTTGCATCCGCATCCGGCGCCGTGTGAAAATTGGGTCAATCGAATCGTATCCATGCGCATCGTATGAGACCGCAAGGTACAGCAGCCCTCCTAGCCTTCTGCCGCTGCCAATACCGCGGTTGCCGCCTCGGAAAAATCCATTCCGGCACACTCCACTTGCACGTAATGATCGCGGGCATACCGTTGCCGTGTATGCCTGTAAAGCTTATCGTAATACATCAATCCGATGGCCGCGGCCGTACGCAGATCGCCCGAATCCAAAGCGTCCAGTGCCTCTTGCATCTTGAGCCCCCCAAGTTTTTCGCGGATCCGCACAAATGCCTGCTTCAACGCCTCCCGATCGGCATCTCCGTACACTCTGCACAATTCGTCCACGCGCTCCTCTTCGGTGCGGTTCACAGCCCACACCGGCGCTTCCCGCAGCGCGTCAAACAACTCCTGGGGCTGGTGCACGGTGCCGATGACGCGGCTCTCGTTTTCCATCCAGATGGGCCGACTTGCATCCATGGTAACGAGGTCGTAATGGCAGTCGTTACCGAATTGTTCCGATGTAGGCTGGGGCGTTCGGTCCAAGTTGCCAAAAGCGGACCCCAAATGGCCGGCACGCCCTTCCAGGTCCACCACTTGTGCTCCTTGTGCCCGCATCTCCTGAAGGATTTGGGTTTTGCCTACCCCGGTCATGCCCCCGAGGATGCGGAGGTCTGGAATCTGCGCAAAATCCGTTCGGGCCCAGGCGCGGTACGCCTTGTACCCGCCGATGACCTTGACGACATCGAGGCCGGCTGTCTCCAACAACCACGCGACCGAACCGGAACGCATCCCGCCGCGCCAGCAATGAACGACGAGCGGCAACGGCTCCGCTTGGGCCGCATACCGTTCTTTCGCTTCGCGCACGAATTCGGCCATTTTGGGACCTACGAACTCAAGTCCTTGCTCTACGGCTGCGTCCTTGCCACGTTGCTTGTACAAGGTTCCGATGACCGCGCGTTCGTCGTTATCGAACAAGGGAAACGAAACTGCGCCCGTGATGTGGCCCTTTTCAAATTCCTTGGGCGAGCGGGTATCGAGGATGACGTGCGGCTGTTCGAACAACCACTGTCCCGGTGGACGTTGAACCGAAGCTTCCCTCATGCGTTTATCGGATGGCCCACTTCACACCGCTCATGCCGTCCACTTGGAGGTGGTAGACTCCGGCAGGCAAGCCCAGGTCGAGTTCGGTTCGCACCTGCGTTAAACGGCCCTGAGTGACTTCCCTGCCAGCGCTGTCGTACAAGCGGTAGATGGCCCCCAATGATTGCACCGGGACAACGAGATCGCAGCGGCCGTCATTCGGATTGGGAAACAGCTGCGGTCGCACGATCGCTTGCTCGGCCATGTTGCTGGTGCCAAAGACGTTGACGTTATCAATCCACGTGTGGTTGCCGTAGCCTCCGACGTTGACAAAGGCCAATTCGAGGCACGTCTCAGCCCCGCCCGTCCAATCCGCAGGCAACTCGACAGCGTGGTTTTCCCATTGAATGGTCCCGCCGGTGTCGTACCAAAACCACATGTAACAGCCGTCAACCGCCAATTCAGACCCGTACGCCGACCACAGCACGGTCCAATCCGTTGCACCGCCGGGACGTCCCCACACCTCGAGTCCATCCACATACGATGCGTACATCTGGTGGGCCACGTCAAAAGTGACCTCCGAAAAACCGGATGGATCGAAGGCCGGCGTGATCAATAAATCATACGCCCCTTCCGTGTTGACCCAGTAATTGGGAAACTGCGCCACTCCGTTGTCGGTTTCCACCAAGTCCCAAGCGTGCTCCCACGCATGGCCGTTGACTTCCAACCGCCAATCCTCCGGTGGAAACTGCTGTCCGTCAAAATCTTCCACAAACCCGGTCGCCGGAACCACCGGATCGTTCACTACTTCAATCATGCCGTCCCATGTCCAAGTATCACTGTTCCCATTGGCATCGGTCACCGTCAAGGTCACCGGATAGGAACCTTCTGATTCGTAAGCGACCCAAGCCTCCGGTCCAGCATCCTCGAGCAATTCACCCCCGGGGAACTCCCACGTGTATGCCGCGTCCTCGCACAACGCGACCGGAACTGCGGAAAAATGGATGGGCGCAACTTGACACGGAGAAGCGAGGTTGATGTCCGTGCGGTCCGCCATGAAGCCAGCAAGTACCTCGGATGGCGTATAAAAATCCGCCTGGTGGACTCCGCGCGTTCCGGCGGTGCGAATCTTCCCACCGCAGTAATCCGCCTGCATGAAGGTGCACACGTTGATCATCGGCAAGCCGGTGTTGTACAGGAGCCAGTCGTCCATGCCAGCATCGCGATAGTAGACAGCCTGTGTGGTTCCGATGTAGACGCCGCCGTTGGTGCCGCGCTGGTGGGCAAGGCTGACGACCCGCTGGCCGGCAATGGTCGACGTTGACCAATCTTCCCACGTTTCGCCGGCATCCTCGGAACGCAGGATTTTGTAGCCGTTTTGGTTACCCGTCAGCACGCACCAGAGCTGATCCGGGTCGGTGCCGTCAACGTCGAGGTAGATGGGCTTGTTGCTGTTGTTTCCATTCTCGCCTGGCGTTGGGGACGCGAGTTCCCAAGTAGCGCCGCCGTCGGTCGAACGGTGCACGCGCCAAACGGACCCGCTTTGCTTGTGGCTCACGTAGATGCGGTTGCGGTCACGCGGGCTCACCTTGACCGATATGATTTTTTCCCCACCAAAATCATGGACCAACACCCAGCTGGCACCGCCGTCCTCCGAATACCAAAGCTCCGAGCCGACCGGGCTGTACATGCAGTTGTAGCACGTGGGGTCCCACTCGAGGTTGCCGTATTCGCCGAACCAATAAGCCGTGTTGGGCTTTTTGGAGCCGTCAAACGGCATCGCGTCGATGCGGTCAAAGCGGTCGTTGGTGAAGCGGAATGCTCCGCCGTCGTGGTAGCCACGGGTGGCATCGCCCGGGTTGATGAAGCCGCGGAAGTTGTCTCCAGCCAATTCGGCCAACCAGCCGCCGGAACTGTCCTCATCGGCGCCCCAATGGTAGAGGTCGGCGTTGCGGATCAAGGTGCCGTTGTGGTAAGTGCCGCCCACCATGACGTCCGGACCGCGCCAACCCGATTGCCAGCCCCAGAAATCGGTGCCGTGCAAACCATACATGCGCGGTTCGATGTGGTCTCCCTGGTCCGCAGAATAATACAACCCACCGTCCGAAGCCACCCACATGTCCACCGTGCCGTCGGCGCGGGTGAAGAACTGGATGTCGTGTACGTCGGCATGCGTGTAACGGTCCGCCGTGAATTCTCCGGCCCACGTGACCCAGTGGGCATTGAGTGACCAGTCTGAACCGCCGTTTTCCGTGCGCCATACGCTGATGCCCGCTGCAAATTGCCGATCGGCATCCGTTGGGCTCACGTCCAGTGCCAAATCGTAATAGTATTGGCCCCCATCGCCTGTACCGTCACCGCTCCAGCCCAAAATATTGGGATTGGACCCTTCGGCCCACGGTCCGCCTGGGCCGTCACCGCAGCACATGAATTCAAACGTTTCGCCCGCGTCATAGCTCTGGTACATCCCGTACAACCCTCCGCCATCGGGCGTCGAGCCTGCAGCGAGTACGACCACCCGATCGGGGTCAGCCGGGGTCACCGCCAACTCGCATCGGCGCTGTCCGTCGTCGCTGCCCACGCTGGGCCAACCCGAGGCGCCCGTAACGAAGGACACACCGCCATTTGTGGAACGCTTAAACACCGTGCTTTCGCCCAGCAATTGGATGGTGTAGCAGATGGAGGGGTCGGTGGGGTGAAAGGCCAGCTCCATGTACTCACCCGAAGCCACTTGAATCATGGTCTCACCGTCGTCCTCGCTTCGAAACAGGCCGTAGTTCGTAGCCGCAAACAACTGCGGCTCCTCTCCTTCCACCACCGGTGAATAGATGACGTCCCGGTACCATCGGTCGGCGCCTTGAAACGTCGAATTGCCGCATTCCTCCCACGACAAGCCGCCGTTGGTGGTGCGCCACAATTGGCCCGAACCCGAGCCGACGAACACGCGGTCGGCGTCGAGCGGATGGATTGCGACGCTGTACACACTGGTGAGCGGCAAATCGCGTGTCATGAGTTCCCAATGCGCTCCGTGGTCAATGCTTTTCCACGCCCCTGCCGTAGCCGTTCCGCACCACACCACCTCGTGGTTCGAAGCGGATTGCTCCACCGTGTATACGTGGCAGGCGCCGGGGCTCTGCACTTGGAACTGCATGGCGACTTCTGGATCGTAGCTCCAAGGCCCCAGCTCTTCCCATTCACCGGTCAAGCGGTTGGCCGCTTCTGCATGCGCCAGGGCATACGCATGCGAAACCTCCGGTGCCGGCAACTCCGCATTGCGCATCCAGCGCTTGTAGAATTGCGTGTCGCGGTTCTTAACGAAGTCGTGTGTGGCGTAGTAGGCTTCGTACGCCGCTCGAACCGTTTCCAGGTCGGCCGACCCGCTGTACATCAACTGAACCCAAGCAGGCAGGTCAGCTGCCGAACGGTAAGGTGTTTGAGGCACGTGTTGGGCACAAACAGCATTTGTGAGCAAAATGCCCATTGCTGCAATCAGGCAGAGTCGGTTTCGTCGCATGCCCAAAAATAAGGGAGCAACAACTGGGAAAAGAAAGAGCCGCCCGGGAAGGGGCGGCTCTGTCATTCAAGTGAAATTTGGACAGTTGGTCCAAACGGTTAGGTTCATTATTCTGGGCACGCTGTTCCGTAGTATTGGAAGAACGTGAGGAGGTCACTGACATCGATGAACAAGTCACCATTGATGTCACCCGGACATGCATCCGGATAGTCGCAACCGCCTGGGAAGTTGGCTCCGGCATCGAAGTTCAATCCCTCCGGATCCATGCAGCCCACGATGAGGCACGATCCGTCGTCGGAGGTCGCTGAAGCATCGTAGTTGCAAGCGAGCTCGTTCATGCAGCCTGCGAATTCACACGAACCGTCATCGCCGAAGGCGTTCGGGTTGTAGTTGGTCGCGTCCACGCTGGTGCAACCGGCGTACAAGCACGAGCCGTTGTCCTCTTCCGCATCGGCATCGTAGTTCGATGCTGCTGCGTCGGTACACCCTTGTGCAGCGCACGTAAAGTCGCACGTCATGTCATCGTATGTGGCTGCAGGGTTGTAGTTAGCTGCAGCTTCGTACATGCAACCGGCAACGACACATGAACCGTCATCCACGTTGGCATCGGGGTCGTAGTTGTCGGCCGCTGAATCTGTGCAGCCTTCGTATTCACAGAGCGCTTCCTGGTCACCTGCATTGGCCTGCGGGTTGTAGTTGTCCGCTTCCGCGTCCATGCAACCGCTGTACAAGCACGATCCGTCGTCTACATTGGCACCGGCATCGTAGTTGTCTGCGATGGGGTCCGTGCAGCCTTCGTATTCGCATAAGGCTTCTTGATCGCCCGTGTTGGCCTGCGGGTCGTAGTTGTCCGCTTCTGCGTCCATGCAGCCGCTGTACAAGCAAGAACCGTCTTCCACGTTGGCGCCGGCGTCGTAGTTATCCGCCTCCGGATCCATGCAGCCTTCGTACTCACAAAGTGCTTCTTGGTCTCCGGTGTTGGCTTGCGGGTCGTAGTTGTCCGCCTGCGCGTCCATGCACCCCGTGTACAAGCAGCTGCCGTCTTCGACGTTCGCCTCTGGATCGTAGTTATCGGCCGCAGCATCCGTACACCCTTCGTACTCACACAACGCTTCTTGATCACCCGTGTTCGCCTCAGCGTCATAGTTGTCCGCCTCAGGATCCATGCAACCGGTGTAATCACACGTTCCGTCGCTCAACGTGGCAGCTGGGTTGTAGTTGTCCGCAGTCTCATCCGTACATCCGAAGTAGTAGCACGAGAGGTCATCGAAGTTGGCCGTCTCATCGTAGTTGGAAGCCAATGGATCGGTGCAACCGCCCGCGATCAACGGGAAGGTGAGCTCCAAGTCTTCGTATTGGGTCAATTGACCGCCCAATTCGAACTTGATGTTGGACCGCAAGAACACCACGCCATCGGTCGTGAACTGTCCAAGGAGCAAACGACCGTCTGCATCAGGCACACCCTGCGTCTCCGATGCACCGGGGTTCAAGAAGATTTGAGCACCTTCTTCGGTATCGATGATCATGTCCTCACCTGCATTGAATGAAGGCAGGTGCAAGTACATGTTCTGTTGGGCCAAGGCATTGTAATCCCCTGGCGCGGCACCGATGGTCAACCACGAATCGTATTCCAATTCGGGGAAGTAACTGAAGAAGCCCGGGTTGATGTTGCCACCGAAATCTTCACCAAGCGGATGCTGGTAGAAGGTACCCATCGTGGTGGTCCACCAAGGGAATTCAGCATTTCCGAACAACGAGGTCATGTCAATGTCCGCTTCCGGATCGAACTGGGCATACACGCGGTAAGTGGTATAAGCTTCAACCGTGCTGTCGCCTACAACCTCGTACGTGAGGCCTTGGAACGAGCCGTCGCCCCACTCACACGAGCCATCGTCGTTGGTCGCCAGCGGGTCGTAGTTGTTTGCTGAAGCAGAAGCACAGCCCCATACTTCGTCGCACTCGTCCACACCGTCGCCTTCGTAGTCGCCGTTGCACACACCGTCACAGTCCGAGAACGCACCGGCGTATTCACACGTCTCCGGCACATCAACATCGGCGGTAGGATCGTAGTTACAAGCCAACTCGTCAAAACATCCGGCCTCCAAGCAAGTGCCGTCTTCATCCGTTGCCGTTTCGTCGTAGTTGTAGGCCGTCGGGTCGGTACACCCGGCGATTTCTTGACCATCGCAGATGCCATCACCGTCGGTGTCGGAATAGCAGTTGCCATCGCAATCAACGTGCTCGGTGCTGTAGTAGCACGTGCCGTCATCGTCGGTTGCTTCAATGTCATAGTTGCACGCTGTAGCATCCGTACACCCTACGCCGAACGTTGGGAACACGAGGTTCAAGTCCGTGGCGTAATGCGTCATGCTCGTTGCATCGCGGAATTGCAGATTGTACTTGACCGAGGTCACCCCGCTTGTGGTGAATTGTCCGAGCAGCATCTTGCCTTCCTGCACAAACGAAAGCACACTGCCGTCTGGACCGGGGATGTAATACAAGCTGGCACCAACGGCCGTATTGACAAGAACATCGGAACCGTTGTCTTCGAAGTCCGTGAAGAAATTAGCAAGTCCAACAGACTGCAATTCAATGTCTGAACCGGGGCCTCCTCCCAAGGCAATCCACGTGTCGTACTCAAGGTCCGGGAAGAACGGGAAGAGTTCCGGATTGATGTCGTGGGCCAACAATGCGCCCAACTCATCCTGGTGGAATCCTTCTGTCGAACTGATTTCCCAGGGTGTATCAGCTGTACCGAAGCAAGCAACGACCTGGATCAAGGTGTCCGGGTTGAAGTCTGCATACAAACGGTAGGTGGACGTTCCTTCGATGAGGTCATGCCCGATCAATTCGTAACTCAATCCAGTGAACAACCCTTCTGGCCATTCGCAAGATCCATCGTCGTCCGTTGCCGCAGCATCGTAGTTCGTTGCAGACGATGAGGTGCAGCCAAGAATTTCCGCATCATCGCACACACCATCGCCATCGTGGTCGTTCAAGCAATCCCCGTTGCAGTCTTCGCCTTCTTCGGGGTAGGTGCAAGAATCGTCTGCGTCGGTCGCGCCTGCATTGTAGTTGCATGCGGTCGCGTCGGTGCAACCGGCGATCTCGAATTCATCGCAAACGCCGTCACCGTCGGTGTCGGTCAAGCAAACGCCGTCGCAGTCGTAGCCGGCTGCTGGGAAGTTGCCATCGCAATCGCAGGCGCCTTCGGCAATGCCCTCCCCGCCGCATACTCCGCACTCATCGAGTGAAGCGCACGAGGCATCGTCTTCCGTCGCCGTGGGGTCGTAGTTGCAAGCTGCCGCGTCGGTACATCCAGCAATTTCAAATTCATCGCATACCCCGTCGCCGTCGGTATCCGTCAAGCACACGCCGTCGCAGTCGTAACCCGCATCTGGCAAATTGCCTTCACAATCGCACGCGCCCTCAGCGATGCCGTCGCCTCCACAAACGCCGCATTCGTCGTTTTGCAGGCACGAGCCGTCGTCGTCGGTTGCTGCAGGATTGTAGTTGCAGGCCGTTTCATCCGTACAGCCATCGAGTGGCGGCACGTAATCACCAGTCGTGAAGTACAACTCGCGGTTTTCCATGGACGTTCCCGTGGCATCGCGCCATTGCATGTTCCACAAACCGCTGACATCGCCGGGTTCGCCCATCTCGTCGTTCGTCACCGTCAACTGGGCCAACAAGACCTTGCCGTCCTCACCGGCCACAGCAAGTGGGTTGGAGTTTGGCGTCACGTACCAACTCCCTCCGGAAGGTCCATTCAAGATGAAGCCGTTACCTTCATTGAATGCTTCAAAGGCGCTGGTCATTCCGACCGAGCTTACCGGTTCGTCGTCGATGGATTCCGATCCAATGGTCAACCAGCTGTCATAAGCTGCATCGGGGAACATGGGAATGAAGAAGGGGTTGAAACCGCTTCCGAGGTTCGACCCAACTGCGCTTTGCCAGAACGAAGTCGTTACGTCCAGTTCCAAGTCCACCGGATCCAATTCGGCCGTTCCAACAGCAAACAATGCAATGCACTCATCCGCTGCATTCTCGAAATGAGCATACACGCGGTACGTCGTTCCAGAATCCGTCTCGGCGTGCACTTCGGCATGCAAGAATGGGTATTCAGAAAGGATGCACGATCCATCATCATCGGTCGCCTCTTCACTGTAGTTGAGTGCCAATTCGTCGGTACAACCGGCAATTTCAAATTCGTCGCATACGCCGTCGCTGTCCGCATCGTTCAAGCAAACGCCGTCGCAGTCGTAGCCGGCATCAGCGTACGTACACGAACCGTCTTCGTCGGTGGCGTCAGCATTGTAGTTGCAGGCCTCAGCGTCTTGGCAGCCCGTGATTTCGAACTCGTCGCACACACCGTCGCCATCTGTATCGTTCAAGCAAACGCCATTGCAGTCGTAGCCAGCATCAGCGTACGTGCATGAACCGTCTTCATCGGTTGCGTCGGCATCGTAGTTGCACGCCTCAGCGTCCTGGCAGCCTGCGATCTCAAACTCGTCGCATACACCGTCGCCATCAGCGTCGTTCAAGCATACGCCGTCGCAGTCGTAGCCAGCGTCAGCGTACGTGCAGGATCCGTCTTCGTCTGTCGCGTTGGCATTGTAGTTGCATGCAGTTGAATCCGTGCATCCGCTCGTTTCAAATTCATCGCAAACGCCATCGCTGTCCGCATCGTTCAGGCAGTTGCCGTCACAATCGTAGCCGGCATCCGGAAGGGTGCCTTCGCAATCGCACGTGCCTTCGGCAATGCCGTCTCCGCCGCAATCACCGCATTCGTCAACGGTGTTGCCCTCACAATCGCATGCGCCTTCAGCGATGCCGTCGCCGCCACATACGCCACACTCGTCGAGGGTCGCGCAAGAACCGTTATCATCGGTAGCGGAGGCGTTGTAGTTGCATGCCGTTTCATCGGTACACCCGGGAATTTCATTTGCATCGCAAACGCCATCGCCGTCGGTATCAGCCAAACAGTTGCCATCGCAGTCGTAACCGGCATCCGGTCCGTTGCCTGCGCAGTCGCAATCTCCTTCAGGAATATCTGCACATCCGCATTCATAAATCTCACCCGGTCCATTGCAAACACCGCAAGCGTCCAATTCACCTACACAATCGTCCACATCGTCGCAAATGCCATCCGCGTCGGCATCCGCTTCACAAGTGCCTCCGCACTCATCCAATGCATCCAAGTAATCACAGGAACCGTCATCAGCTGTTGCCGCTGGATTGTAGTTGCACGCTGCTTCATCCATGCAACCCATCACGTCGGGCACGTTGTCTGCTGTGTTGTGTGTAGCACCCAATTCGTTGTGGGACGTATTCTCTGCGTCGCGCCATTGGATGTTCCAATCGCACGTCACGTGTCCGGCGTTTCCTGTTGAATCGTCCGCGGCTGTGAATTGTCCCAAGAGCACCATGCCGTCGTCCCCCGCATACGCGAGCGGATTCGAACCCGGTGTGATGTACCAGCTTCCACCGACAGCGCCTTCACCCAAGATGAAGCCATTGCCGTTGTTGAACTCGGTGAACGCATCCGACATCCCGATGGCCGAGATGGTCGGATCCTCATTCGTCGTCGAACCGATGGTGAACCAGCTGTCGTACCCGATCTCGGGAATCATCGACAGGAAGAAGGCATTGATGCCTGATCCCAGGTTCGCACCACCGCCGTTCTGGTAGAATGACGTGGTTACACCCAATTCAAGGGTAACAGGGTTGTTTTCCAATGCGCCTACAGAGTAAACAGCAACGCACTCATCGGTAGCAGAACCGAATTCCGCATAGATGCGGTACGTGGTGCCGTATTCTGAGGTGGCATGGACCTCGCTTTCCAATCCCAAGAACTGGGAAAACCCCGTTGCTGTCAGCAACAAGGTGGAAAGTGAAAGCAGTGTACACCGCTTCCAAGCAGTTGTGATTGTTAAGTAATTCATCGCGGATATAATCCAATTCCTACTTAAATATACAAAATTTATCAACCTAAAACCACTATTCGTCGAGTTAATTACGGTTGCAGCGGGTTGATTTTGAACCATTTTTTCGGTTTTGGGAGTTGAATACTGCCTCCGCATACGGGAGCTGGCGGGCAGAAGTTGCGTTTCGAGAACAAAAAATTGAACTCCCCTTCTTTTCACTAGTTTAGTCGTTGATTATCACCACCAATGCCACTCAAAACCTCCCCTCGCGCGATGGTCGACCGACGAATTGACGTCTGGTTGCTACTGTTTATGGCCGTCCTCCCGCTCTTCGGTTCTGGACAAGATGCTTCCGGTTGTGCTTCGTGGTATGATCCGGCGGCCATTTTTCAAGTCCACCAGCAAGCCATTCCATGCGTCCCCACCCGTGACGCAGCATCCAGCGTGGTCTTCTCAGCCGATGAACAGGTATGGAGCGCGCTGCAAGCCGAACGGCCGGCATACTGGGAATTGCCTTTGACCTTTCCGGGGGGTGCGCATACAACGGTGATCTTGCACGAATTCAAAGCCTATCGCTCGGATTTGGAAATCGGGCACATGACCAAAGACGGCCTCCGAACAGAACTGTATACGCCGCGCTTATTGAGCTACCGGATTGCCAATGACGACATCCACGGGTCCATCGTCTTCTTGGATGGTCAAATTGCTGGAGCCATCCGGTACCAAGGGGTGCAATACGAATTGGGCGGACTCGAATGCGACGGCCGGGAAACGGGCCTGTTCGTCCTCTACGCTACCGCAGATGCCCTGTTTACGCCTGAGTTTGAGTGCGGACTTGAAACGCTCGCCGATCAGGTGCAGACCCCGCAACCCATGGGCCTCCCCAATCCCCTGCCAAGCAACCCCGTAACAGAATGTGTGGAAATCGCGCTGGACATCGATTACTACACCTACAACCAATTTGGCGCAGATTGCAATGCCTCCGTAGAATGGGCCCTCGCCTTGCTTACCGGGGTCAGTGAGATTTACCAAACGGAACTCAACGACCTCATCTACCTCGCGGCTTCGTACGTCAACGTTTGGGAAACCACGGACCCGTATGCGGCTTTTACCGGCAACGCCGGTGCGATGTTGGATGCCTTCCGGTTGGAATGGCTCGAAAATCCAGACCTCGCCAGCCGGCCCCGCGACATTGTTCATTTGCTGACGCGGCGCACCGATACAGGAACAGGCGGCATCGCTTACCTCGGCGTCAACTGCAATGCAGCCTACGCAGTAGGATTCAGTTCCTACTTGAGCCCTACCACGATCTACGACTTGAACAACTACAGCTGGAACCTCAATGTGGTGGCCCACGAGTTTGGGCACAACTTCGGCTCCAACCACACCCACTGGTGCGGTTGGCCCGGCGGTCCTATCGACGACTGCTACACGGCGGAAGGCGGTTGCACCAATACGCCGTCACCTCAAGTCGGCACCATCATGAGTTATTGCCATGCGGTCGCTGGCGGGTCGGTCAACCTCGAATTCCACCCGACCGTCGAGAACTCCGCCCTCATCCCCATGATCGGTGGTCAAGGCACGTGCTATACCACGTGCGATGAATTCTCCACGAGTTGCGCATATTTCGGCTGCACCTTTGAATGGGCGTGCAACTACGACCCGGAAGCGGTCTTGAACGACGGTTCTTGCGCGACCGAGGACATCTGTGGAGAATGCGGAGGGGACGGATCCAGCTGTTATGGATGCACCGACCCGGTGGCGTGCAATTACGACGAATTCAACGTCGTCGACGACGGGAGTTGTTTCTATTCGCCCAATGGAGGTGCATGCAATTGTGAAGCAGTCATATCGCTCGCAGACACCCTGGGCCCCGGGGAGACGGCTTCCATTGCCGTGAGCGGATTCGGATATGTGGCTGCGGTGACGGTGTTTTTGGAATTTGAGAACCTCAACGGGGATGAAAGCAAAGCCAGCGACCTCACCGTCATCATCGAGGCTCCCGACGGGGAGTGCAAGCAAATTGGCGGGTTTGATATGGACTTCGGCTGTACCAGCTCGGGGTTCTGGCCCAATGCCTGGGATAACAGTGCATCGGGCTCATACACAGGAGCAGCCACCATCGGCAACGCTCCCGAAGGCAATGGCATCTGGTTCATCCGGATCGGGAACGGTTGGAGCGGTTCGCAGGGCGCCTACTTCTCAGCAGACATCAGCGTATGGGACCTCTGCTTGGATGTGGATCCGCCGGGATGCACTGACCCCGCTGGATGCAATTACAATCCCGCGGCGACAGTCGATGACGGTACGTGCGATTATGATACATGCTACGGATGCACAGACGTCGCAGCGTGCAATTTTGACTTGTCGGTAAGCAATGATGATGGAAGTTGTGAATTCGAATCCTGCGCGGGATGCACGGACCTCGAAGCATGCAATTACGATCCTGCAGCAACCATTGAAGACGGATCGTGCCTTGATGAATGCCCATGCCCTGGCGATTTGGATGGCGATGGCATGATTGCGGTTACGGACATCCTGCTCTTCCTCTCTGACTACGGTTGCGTTGCACCTCCCTGCATCGGAGACGTAGACGGCGACGAACTGAGTACCGTCAGCGACCTGCTCATGCTCCTCAGCACATTCTCCGAATCATGCACCCCTTGATTCCAGTCGCTAGCTTGTGCACATTGCTGAGCTTGATGGCCTGCAGCAATGCCGCACCGGTCGATAAAGAGCGTGCACCACGCCCAGAAGCGCCCGCCTTCCCTGCTCAACCCATCGAACCGTACCGCGTTGACAATTGGTACGGTACATGGACGGGTGTGCGTCCCGAATACCCGCTGCTCAATGCCAACGGCGAAGTCATCGTGGTACGCGGAAAAGAGGCGAAAGTGGGAAGCAGCACATTCACCTTTACCATCGGGGCCATGGGCACCGCAGAACTTGTGCAAAGCCACGATGACGGGAGGGTCGCGGCATTTTCAGGCACGTGGAAAGGCCGTGTCGAGCCGGGAACCAATCAATTAAGCGCAATCGTTTGCGACTTGACCGCGAATTCAACAGGAGCCTACCGGCAATTTGCGCTCATGGCGGATGATCAGTTGCGAGCTGTGGTATGCCACGGTACATCGGCGGAACCGCCCTTTACTGTAGCGTTTGTTTCGCCATAATCGGCACATTCTCGTTGTATAATTTCGACGAAAATACAATTTTTATATACGAAGTTTTTATAGTATCTTCAAGATGAACACGAACGATCTACTTGATGAAACATGCCGCGCTTCTGCTGGCTTGCTGCGTTGTCAGCGGGCTTGCACTCGGTCAGGTTACGGGCATTCACGCCGAAGTGATAGCCAACCATGACACCACTGGAATTCCAGGACTGGAGGGAATGAAAACGTACCACGTGTACGCGCAAATGACCAACGCAACAGACGAATTGTCTGCAGTATTCGGTGACATTGCAACCCCTTTGCACGTCAATAGTACCGAAGGGTTTTACCAGAGCGCGTTGGGTGCCGACTTCGGTTGGGCCCTCAATGCTGCCGTGCTCCCGTTCTTTCCGGAAGCCAATTACGATTCTTGGTTCACCATTGGTGCGACCAACAATTCGATGGGTTCGCTCGCTGGAGCTATCGGATTGGACATGGCGTTGGCTTCGTTCAACAGCGGTGGCAATTTCATTGTAGACGATGCCATCGGCGGGTCGGTTTTCACCTTGCTCGGTGACGCCAATGCGGTCGCCGGTGCAGACGAGCGCGTGTTGATCGCCCAATTGACCACAGCCGGCGAAATCACCGGCAGCGTCAACGTCCAGATGTTCATCGAAGGGCTGCAGAGCCAAAGCGAGCAAGTGCTCGCCATGCCCATTCAGCTGCCCCAAGGATGCGGTGATGCGGCGGCGTGCAACTACGATCCCGCTTTTGGCCCCGAGGACACATCAGAGTGCAGCTACCCTGATGATTGCACGGACTGCGACGGAAACTGCATCGACGCCAATGGCAACGGCACATGCGACTGCGATGAATTCCCCGGTTGCACCAACCCCATGGCCGATAACTACGACAGCGCAGCCACCTCAGACGACGGCAGCTGCATCATCGGCGGTTGCATGTACATGAGTGCTGCGAATTACAACCCCGAGGCGACCTACGACGACCAGTCGTGCGTGTTTGCGGGGTGCACGAATGCCATGGCCTTGAACTTTGACCCCGCCGCCATCCTAGAGGACGGCAGCTGCTTGTACCTCGGTTGCATGGACCCGGTTGGGCTGAACTTCGACCCCGTGGCCAACGTCAGCGGAGCATGCGACTATTCAGCCGTGTGCATGAGCGATCTCGACGGAGATGGGTACGTGGATGTATTCGACTTGCTGTTGATGTTCGAAGCCTACGGGTACAGCTGCGAATGATGACAGGACCTGTCACGGTCCACAGAATTCGCCAAAAGCACCCAAGAGCACGAGCAGATCAGCAACGGATACAGCGCCATCGCCGTCAATATCACCCGGGCAATTTGCGAGGCAAGCGAAATCACCCAAGAAAACCAGCAGGTCATCGACTGCAATTTGGCCATCCCCCGTCAGATCTGCGGGGCATACGCTTCCTGCGGTGAACACAATCGAATACATGCCCAAGGCATCCAATTCAAGCGACAGGTAGGACGCGGGCAAAAAGTCAACGACGGCGTCTGATATGAAGTCCACGGCTTCATCGTTTGATGTCACCTTGATTTCGATGGATTGCGTACCCTCCGGAATTTTGAAAGAGAACGGCGCTGCTGCCGATCGGTTGTACACCTGCACCACCTGCTTTGACCCGTCAGGTGCAGCAAATGAACATGCCATAAACGGAGCTTCATTGGGGTTTTGTGCTTCCTGAAAGCCCGTTTTCACGACGTGGTACCCTTTTTTGATGAGGTTGCTGAAGTGCTTGAAAACAAAGTAGCGCTTTGGCAAGATGATGTCGTTGGCCACATCCCATAAGACCAATGCGGACGATCCGTAATTCCCTGAGGTCGAACCGGCCGGTGCGTAGTCATGTTCCTCGTAAAAAAGATGCACCATGTACGCCGTCATGCCCCCGTGGTTGAACCCGTACATAAGCCGTTCGATGTGATGCTCCGCGTCGGTCATGTCCCAGGATTCACTGTGGAGGTTGCCATACTCGGTCATCCAAATTGGCTTGGGCCCGCTCGCGGTCCTCAGGCCTGCCCAATCGGTTGGCTCGATGGGGTTTTGGTACGCATGGGTTGCCACGGCATCGACGGCCGCGAAAACATCAGCATCCAAAAACAAGGAATCAACAAAATGGACGGTTCCGACAGACGGGTTGGGACTGGACACGCGAAAACATTCCGGTGAGACCACGGAGATCGAGCTCAATCCCTCCTGTTCCAGTCGTGCATCTAAATTGCTCAGAATCGATGCAAGTTCTGAGGGACTCGTGTTCATCGATGCATAATTCACCAGAAAGTCCGGCTCATTGGTGGGTGATATCGCCGTGACATCGATGCCGTAACGTTCTTGCATTCCCAATATCAACGACACCAGAAATTCGCTGTACTCGTCTTCACCGCCTTCGATCAAGGTCCCCCCTCCCAAGTGGCTGCCATTCGTCTTTAACCAACCCGGCGCACTGTTGCAGTTGGCGATGATGTCATCAAAACCATGGGTACTCAGACCCATAGCAGTCGCCAAAGCTTCCGCGACAAACAGACTCTGCGGGTTCCCCGCATCGCTTTCGTATCGGGTCCAATCCAAGGCATCGGCATCCAGGTCGAACGGGTCGTCGTTGTCGTTCGTCGGCTCCAAGTCGGAATACACCATGAACCGAATCATATTGGCTTCGAGTTCCTGGAAAGCGTAGGCCTCAATCTGGCTCCTGATCGAATCGTCCAATGCATACAAATCCTCCGTTCTTCGCTTGATTCCAGCACCAAACCCTTCAATCGTTTGCGCGATGAACGCAGCATTCGTGCTGATGAAATGCCCCGGATACGCTTCGACCTCATCCAGCCAATACGTGGCATTCGCATTGAGGTAAGCCACCTGAAGCACCGAAGCTTCATGGGTTGCTCCAGCCACGAAGGCAACACAATGTTGCTTCCAATTCGGTGCCAGTGCAACGGTGACCGCCTGTTCGTCGTCCGTCCCCTGGTCAAAGCGCACCTCAAGGGAAGCATCCCCGCTGGAAGCTTTTGCCCAGAAACACACCGTATACGTCGCTCCGGCCTCAACCTCAAATGCATACTCGCTGGTGGTCGTGGCCGTGAAATCTGATGCCGAAAGGTCCTGAACCTGGCAGGTCAAGGCCATCGAACTGCCCGGAATGAGTTCTGAAGTTGTTACGGAAAAAGAGGCATTTCCATCGGAGGCATTGGCCCAGCCAAGCAAGGCACCAGATTCGCCATCCGTCTCCTCCATCGCTCCATGAGGCAGGGGCAGTTGGTTCTGGCCAACGGCGAATGCAAACACCATACATGTGAGACACAATGCAAAAATCTTCATCATCATAAGATAGGGAATAATCCGCAGGCTTTTTCACATCCACGCTTTAAATCGTGTCCAAAATACACACATAAAGCCTTGCTATTCAGGCACTTAGGATTGACTGGCATGCAGCTTTGTCGTATTTTAAGGAGGCTACTCAAGACCTGCTATGACGGCAAACAAACACGAAAACAAAGGCCTTTACCACCCATCGTATGAGCACGACTCCTGCGGCATTGGTTTTGTCGCCAACGTCAACGGGGTAAAGTCCCGAGCCATCGTCAGCGACGCCATTACCATGCTGGAGAACATGGAGCACCGCGGCGGTCAAGGCGCGGAGCCCACCAGCGGTGACGGAGCAGGAATCCTGGTACAAGTCCCGCACGTCTTCCTGAAAGACGCCGTGGCTTCGTTGGGGTTTGACCTTCCCGTTGCGGGAGCATACGGCGTGGGGGCAACGTTTTTTCCAAAGGATGAAGCCCTGCAAAAAAAGTGCAAGGTCGAGCTCGAGAAGTACATCCGAAACTTCGATCTCGAGCTTCTTGGCTACCGGGACGTTCCCACCCATTCTGATCCGCTGGGTGCAAGCGCCAGGGCCTCCGAGCCAAAACACATCCAGTTTTTCGTGTCCCCTGCACAACCCCTGGATTCCATCGACCTCGAGCGCAAACTCGTCGTCTTGCGCAAGTACGCCAACCGCACGATTCACCAGCTGTTTCCACAGACCTACGACAGTTTTTACATCAGCTCGCTGAGTTGCAAAACGCTCATTTATAAAGGCCAATTGACCACGGCCCAGCTGAAAGCCTATTACCTCGACCTGCAGCAAGACACCTTCGAAAGTGCCCTCGCCTTGGTGCATTCCCGTTTCTCCACCAACACCAAACCCAAGTGGAAACTCGCCCAGCCGTTTCGCTACATCTCGCACAACGGAGAGATCAATACCATCGCAGGCAATGTCAACGGCATGAGCAGCAAGACTGCCCTATTCAAGGACAGCCTGTTCAGCGAGCAAGAATTGGAATTGATCCATCCCATCTGTGACGTGAAGCGCTCGGACAGTTCGAACCTGGACAACGTCATCGAAATCCTGACGGCATCCGGTCGTTCCCTGCCCCACGCCATGATGATGATGGTGCCGGAGGCCTTCGAAAGCGATGCGAACATGCCGCAATACAAGAAGGACTTTTACCGCTTTCACTCCCACTTGATGGAACCGTGGGACGGCCCCGCCTCGCTGTGCTTCACGGACGGTTCGACCATTGGCGCCTTGCTCGACCGCAACGGCCTGCGCCCCTCCCGATACACCCTGACCAAGGACGGCCGCGTCATCCTCTCGTCGGAAGCCGGCTCCCTCCCGGTCCAGCCCGAGGACGTCCTGAAAAAGGGGCGCTTGGAGCCGGGCAAGATGTTTGTGGTCGACCTCGAAGCGGGCCGCGTCATCGGCGACGAGGAACTCAAGCAGTCCATCTGCATGCAACAACCCTACGGTGCCTGGCTGGAGCACAGTGAAGTCACATTGGATGACCTGCCTCCGGTGGATTCCAAAACCTCGGGCAAGGGGCAATACGAGGATCGCCTGCACTACCACGGATACACCAAAGAAGAACTGGAGCGTGTCCTGTTTCCCATGTTTGAAGACGGCAAAGAAGCCATCGGTTCCATGGGCGCGGACAACCCCCTCGCAGCCTTGAGCGAACAGCCCCAACACTTATCGCATTATTTCCGGCAAAAGTTTGCCCAAGTGAGCAACCCACCCATTGACTCCATCCGTGAACGATCGGTCATGTCCTTGACCTCCTTGCTCGGCCGAACGCGCAATGTCTTGGACGAATCCGCCGAGCACTGCCGCCAACTGCGGTTGGATCATCCGGCCTTGACCAACGCCGAATTGGAAAAGATCCGCCACATCCAATTGGACGGATTCCGGGTGCATGAAATCGAGTGCCTGTTTTACGTCGATAATCCTGAGACGGGGCTTGAAAACGCCATCAAGAGCATTTGCAAGGAAGCCGATTTTGCGGTGAAGTCCGGTGCCAACCTCCTCATCCTCTCCGACCGCGATGCGGATGTCATGAAAGCCGCTATTCCGTCACTCCTTGCAGTCGGGGCCATTCACCACCACCTCATCGTGCGCGGTGTGCGTTCGAATGTCGGGCTCATCGTTGAAACCGGGGACGCGCGAACCACGCACCACATTGCTTCCCTGATTGGGTACGGGGCCAATGCGGTGAACCCCTTCATGGTGTATGACATCCTTCGCCAAGCTTTGCGCAGCGGACGGCTCGAAAGCGAAGGCGAAACCGGACTCGAAGGGTATTTCCGACGCGTGGACAATTACCGCGACGCCATCGGCAAAGGGCTGCTGAAGATTTTCGCGAAGATGGGCATCTCGACCCTCGAGAGCTACCAAGGAGCCCAGATCTTCGAACCACTGGGCATCGCTGCTGAGGTGGTGGACAGTTGCTTTACCGGTTCACTGAGCCGCATTGGTGGATTGGGCTTCAAGGACATCGCCCGCGAGCAACTGGACAAACACCGCACTGCCCACAGACGGCGTGACGACAACTTGCCGTACGGCGGGGTGTACCATTGGCGCGTGGACGGTGAATACCACCACATGAACCCCCGAACCATTGCAGCACTGCAACGCGCGTGCCGAGAAGGGGACTACGAGCAATTCAAAACATACAGCCGCTTGCTCGATCAGAACGGCCGATCGCTGCGTCACTTGCTGACGTTCAAGCAGCGCCCCTCCATTCCGCTTTCTGAAGTGGAAAGCGTGGAACGCATCTTGACGCGGTTTGCGACGGGTGCCATGAGCTTTGGCTCCATCTCCCATGAAGCCCACAGCACACTTGCCATCGCCATGAACCGCATCGGCGGCAAGTCGAATTCAGGAGAAGGCGGTGAGGACGCGATGCGTTACACGCCACAGTCGAATGGCGACAGCGAGTGCAGCGCCATCAAGCAGATCGCATCCGGACGTTTTGGCGTCACGGCGCACTACCTGACCAACGCCATTGAACTGCAGATCAAGATGGCCCAAGGAGCCAAGCCGGGCGAGGGCGGTCATTTACCGGGGCACAAGGTGGACGACTGGATTGGGCGTGTGCGCCATGCCACGCCGGGCGTCGGGCTCATCTCACCACCGCCACATCATGACATCTACTCCATCGAAGATCTGGCTCAACTCATCTACGACCTCAAGCGCGCCAACCCCGGCGCCCGCATCAGCGTCAAGTTGGTCTCGACGGCTGGCGTCGGCACCATCGCATGCGGTGTGGTCAAGGCCAAGGCCGATACCGTGCTCATCTCGGGCATGGACGGCGGCACGGGTGCCTCGCCCCTGAGTTCCATCCAGCACGCCGGGATGCCCTGGGAATTGGGCATCGCCGAAGCGCACCAAACCCTTGTTCGTAGCCGCCTGCGCGACCGCATCTTGGTCCAAGCCGATGGCATGATCCGAACGGGACGTGACCTCGCAGTTGCTACGTTGCTTGGCGCTGAAGAATGGGGCGTCGCCACGGCGGCCCTCATCGCAGAAGGATGCATCATGATGCGCAAATGCCATTTAAACACCTGCCCGGTCGGCATCGCCACGCAAAACCCCGAACTGCGCAAGCTCTTCACCGGAAAGCCCGAACACGTCATCCAGATGTTCACGTTCATGGCGGAGGAGCTCCGCGAAATCATGGCGGAGTTGGGCTTTCGCACCGTCGACGCTATGGTGGGGCAAGCCCACGTCCTTAAAGTCGATGCAGGAGCTGGCCATTGGAAGGCCCAGCGGCTCGACCTCGATGGATTGCTCGCCGACGCAGGTTGGACCAAGCAAACACCAGAAGCCCCAGCGCAGCCCATCCCTACCCCCCCATTGGACCAGACCATGGTCGCTGCTGTGGAAGAACACATGGCCACGGGCGACGTGGTCGCAGTCCGAGCCTTGGTCAAAAACACCGACCGTGCCATCGGCGCGGAGGCGAGCCATGTGCTGACCAAGGCACGTGGAGCCGAGGGGCTGGCGGAGGATTCCGTCATTTACCGGTTGGAAGGCTCTGCCGGGCAAAGCTTTGCTGCTTTTGCCGCACCCGGCCTCACCTTCCACCTCACCGGTGAGAGCAACGATTACACCGGCAAAGGGTTGAGCGGCGCCAAGGTCATCATCCAAACCCCGCCCGAATCCGACACGGTTGCCCACCGCAACATCGCTTGTGGCAACGT
>JAPOHG010000014.1 GCA_029979565.1 bacterium | reverse complement strand
GCTAGCCAGCCAAATCAGGGCTCCGGCTTCAATGACGATTTGACCCTGGTGTCCTTTGGCGTCGGTGAAAATGGAGGAAGGCTTTGCACCGAAGAGGTCAATGTCGTCATCGAGCAGGTCATCTTGCTGCATTTGGGCCAATGTGATGCCGGCCCATCCTGTGGGAATGGGTGCGGTTGTTCTCTCCGTTCATCAACCTGTATGCATTCGTTTTCCTGGTGGGCGGGGCTGCATATTCCGCATTCCAGTTGAATAAGGTCCGTTTGCTATTTGGAAAACAAGAAGAGAAAAAAGAAGTATATTCACTGTACCAAATGGACTGATGTTTTCTTGCCGATTCATTCTTGGAATCACCTTGTGGTGTGCCTTGACCTTGTCAAGGTTGGACGTCTATGCTCAAGCGCCATCGGCCTTGATTCAATCGTCGCCTGGCCCTATTGAAAACAACACTGTTTGCCAGCACTCTTCGGTAATTTTTACGAGCGCTTCGTTGGATGTGCTTGACACGACGAGTTATGGGTGGGTTTTTGGGTACGGCGCCATTCCTGAAAGCGCCATCGGTCCGGGTCCGCATGAAGTGGTGTTCACCACCACAGGTCCTCGAATGGTTGTGCTCGTAGCCGATAATTTGAATGGTACGCCACCATCAGCGGCTCAATTGAATTTTGAAGTAGTAGCGCCTCCTTTGCCCATCATTCAAGGGCCGGAGAGTCCAGTTTGTGTGGACGCCTTGTTCACCCTCATTGATGAGACGGAGGTGTTCGCGCCAGATGTGATAGCGGATTGTGGGGATTCTGTGCAGCGATGTTGGTCCATTACCAGTGACCTCATATTCTCCATTGAGTCAGGGGGCTTAGGTGCATTCAATAACGCAATCGGTGATGACTTCGTATGCGGCGCGTGGGACTCGGGTTCCGCCTCGTTGCAAGTCTCAGTGCAGGAGCCAGGGATTTTTGAAGCGTGGCTTTTCACGGCTACCAGCTGCGGTTACGATTCTGTTCTTTACAGCTGCGAAGTGATCGCTCCCGGTGACCTCAGTGTTTCGGGCGATGCTTGGGTTGCGAGTGCAATTGAGGTTTGCAGCGGGGATTCGATTGGCCCTTTTGACTTGCTTTCTACCTCCGTGGATGATTCTATTTTTTGGGAATTGGAAGTGCCGAATGCGGTCGATGGCGTTGGGGTTCTATCCGGCTCAGGTGTCGCTCCCGTTTCCATCCCAGGTTGGACCTTGACGAACAATTCCATCAGCCCTAAAACGATGGATTTGGTCATCTCCCAAGGCTGCAACACGCAACAACAGGTGTATTCCATTGAAGTGCAGCCGGATATTTCAATTTTCCTCGGACCGTCCAATCTGCCGGACACGATTTGCTCGGGCGAATCGCTGTTCGCGTATGTCAACACAACGGTGCACGATGTTTACGTCGAGTGGGAAGCCGATGCCATGTCCTTGGTTGAGGGGGGGAACAGCGGATCGTCAAACAGTGGTCCGGTGATCGTAGATCAATTGGTGAATTCCACCGATTCCCTGCAATCCTTGATGTACACCTTCACAACGCCGACATCGGCCTGTCCGGCAGAGCCCTTTGCTTTCGAGTTTACGGTTGTTCCTGACTTCGCTTTGCCACCGCTTTTGGATTCTCTTGCTGTTTGCCCCGGAGACTCTGTATTCGTTCCAGCGTACAACGTGGACCTCGATGAGGTGCAGTACACATGGAGCGCTGAGGGCGATGCCATTGGGATCGAGTCTTCAGGTGAAGGATACGTGGAGGTGTTCGCAGCGGAAAACGAAGGTGACGATCAGCGTTCGGCTACCGTGTTCTTTCAGGCCGATGTGCTTGGGTGCTCCGATGAAACATCCATGCACGTGGTTGTCCTGCCCCGACCGGTGCTGTCCATTTCCACTGATTCTAGCGCAATTTGTTCCAATGAGCCGTTTGAAGCTGTACTGAACAGTACCCTGAGTGACGTCGAGATTGCATGGGAAAGTGCCTTTGCCGGGAGCCCAATGCTCGGCAACTCGGGCACAGGGTTTTCGCCGCTGCAATTGGTCGATACCCTTGTCAATGCATCTAGCGCAGCGGATACCGTCTTGTACACCTTCACCGCGCCCGATTATGCTTGTCCTGGTGTGCCGATGGTTTGGTCTGTGCCGGTGGTGCCGTTGTTGGAACTGCCGGTGATGGAGTACGCCACCGTTTGTCCGGGGGAACTCGTCGAGCTGCCGGATGCAGAGCTTGGAATTGACGGCGTCGCCTACAGCTGGGCCATTGTGGAAGGTGGAGATGTGGGCATACCCGCTCAGGGGGACACCCTTTTGCTCCCTTGGGTTGCCAACACGGAATCGAGCGTTGACCCGGCAACAGCTTTCATTGAATTAACTGCCGCACTGGAAGCATGCAGTGACACGACCAACCTGGTCGTGACTGT
This sequence comes from bacterium, assembly GCA_029979565.1. Taxonomy (GTDB): domain Bacteria; phylum Bacteroidota; class Bacteroidia; order Flavobacteriales_D; family Sanyastnellaceae; genus UA16. Next base: position 41,110 of record JAPOHG010000014.1, on the reverse strand, counting down.
GCACCCTGTTCCAGAGCTGCTTTTGAACGGTTTGGATTCTTTGTACTGTTCGGGTGATTCGGTGCTCGCAACAGCCGGTGAGTCGACAGCGACAGGTACCGTGTGGTGGTCGGCGACAGCGGACAGCACCCTCAATGGTTTCACTCCCGGTTCGGGCGATTCACTTGTTCACGTCTTAAACAACTTTGGTACCCAGCGTGACAGCATCGCATATACGTTTGGTGTCGATGGCACCGTGTGCGCTGCAGATACGGTGCACGTCATTGTTGAAGTATGGCCCGATTTTTCGTTTGATTCACTGCCTCCTTTGGCTTGGTGCAACGGTGATTCTGCGCTGGTGGAAGGCTACGCCCCCGAAGCTGCAGGAGTGCAGCTGGATTGGTTCAATTCCAATGCCACCATCGGCTTACCAGCATCGGGTTCAGGGAGTATTCCGCAATGGCAAGCTGTAAACGCTGCGGACTCCGCTGCGCTGGCAACATTGAGTCTTATGGCATCTTTGGCAACGTGTCCAACTGAACATTTGGAGATTGAATGCACGATCCATCCCACGCCCGTGCTTCTATCGAATGTAGGTCCCAATGGCGGCTTGGACTGCCAAACCGGGACAGCATTCATTGAGGGGTTTGCATCGACTGGCGCCGGCCAATTCACATTTACAGGACCGTCGGTTGTGACCGAGCAAGGCTCGGTGGCGGAGGTCGCGGCAAGCGGAACCTACGAAATGGCTTTTGAAGATGGGACAACAGGTTGCTCTGCTTCACTTGAGGTGCCGGTGGCAGAACCCGTGCCCGTTGAAATCTTGGACCAATGGGTGGATTCGTTGGTGTGTTACGGCATTGACGATGCGGTCATTGGAGTTGATGCTGGCGGGGGCGCTGACTTGCTCTACCAATGGGTGCCGCCCGTTAGCATTGAAGCGGTGGCGGAAAACCTCGGGCCGGGCACGTACGATGTGGTGGTCATCAATGCGTCCAACTGCGAGGAGGCAGCAACGTTCGTGCTGGACCCCATTGACCCCATCGTTGTTTCGCTTATCGACATGGGGCCTGCTTTGTGCGGCATGTCCAATGGGTACCTCGAAGTTGAGGCCACCGGCGGCAGTGGGGGATTTGCCTACGTGTGGCCTGATGCCACGGGTGCCTATTGGTGGGGCGCGCCGGCCGGAACGCATGTCCTCGAAGTCACGGACGCATCCAACTGCGTAGTGGATACTGCTTTCTCTGTGGCATGTGAGGATGAAATCCCCGTGGGTGTAAATCAACTGTTGACGCCGAATGGAGACGGCAAAAACGACCGCTGGGTCTTGGAGGATTTGTATCTGTACCCCGACCACCGCGTTCGGGTATACAACCGTTGGGGCGGATTGGTTTATGAGGCGTCACCGTACAACAACGATTGGTTCGGCACGTGGGAATCCGGCAACGGCGCCGGTCAACCCCTTCCCAGCGCCACGTATTACTACTTGTTTGACTCCGGGTTGCCTTCAGTTTCTCCCAGTCGCGGGTTCATCGAAATTCAAAACGAAGCAAGATGAACCGGATGTTGCTCCTTGTCATTGCCGCCTTGTGCTCGTTTTCCAGTTGGTCCCAACAAGACCCACAGGTCACACTCTACTTGAGAAATCCCGTGCAATACAACCCGGCCCATGCCGGTCTCGACGGGACGTTGCGGGCTACGGCCATCACCCGCACCCAGTGGACGGGGTGGGACGGGGCGCCGCGCAGCCAATTTTTCTCGGCGCATGCACCGGCTTGGCGGGGACAAGTCGGCCTGGGCATCTCCATGATGAACGACGTGAGCGGCGCGCGGGTGCAACGAGAAGCCATGGTTCAAGCCGCATACCGATTGCCGGAACTGTGGCGAGGCATTCGTGCTTCGGCCGGGCTATCGCTCGGATTTGAATCCGCCGGGTTTGATTTTCAGCACTTGGAAATGACGCACGGGGACGATCCGATTGCGTTTCAGCCGTTCAACCAAACCTGGTTCGCGGCGGGATTCGGTATGCTGGTGCACGCTGACACGTGGTATTTCAGCATGGCCCTTCCTCAATTGATGGAACGGCCGCTAGGCCAGGTGCAACCTCAAGGTTCAACGCTTCGTCACCGTTACCTTTCCGGTGGCTACACCTACGAGATCAATGCATTCGTTTCCCTGCGTGGGGCGGCCTTGTGGAAGTGGTCCGTCGATGCGCCCAAGGCGTTGGACCTGAACGTGGAGTGCTGGTTTTACGATGTGCTTTCAATTGGCGGCTTCGCCCGGTTCAATGAAGGAGCGGGGCTTCAAGCCACCTACCGCATCAACGAGGGCCTGCGCGTTCACTACGGGGTTGACTTTCCGACCAATGGATTGATGCACCGAAGTTTTGGGTCCCATGAAATCGGGGTAGCGTGGGACGCCGGGAAGCGCCTTGTTCACCACATCAGCCCACGGCATTTTTGATCATGAAGCGCCTCATTCGAAATACAGGAATTGGTTGGTTGGTCTTGCTCGCATGGTCAACCTCGGCAATGGCGCAGTTGAATCCCGTCTTGAAGGCGGTGGAGTGCATGGAGACGCATCAATTTGTACGGGCCTACGAGTTGTGGTCTGCGCTGGTGGAGGAAACGGATTCCACTGACTTCCGGCGTGTTCAATTTGCACGATCGGCGGTAAAAGCAGCGATGGAATCCAATCAATACATGGAGGCATTGGATTGGAGTTTATTCCTGCTGGAACAGCCAGAGGTAACGCCGCGGGATTGGCAGATCCATGTGGAATTGCTGCAATACCATGGCCGAGGAGAGGAAGTGCCGGGCTTGCTGCAAAGCGAGCGTGCAGCCCAATTTCCAGCGCACAAACTTCAGCCCATCATTACCAATGCGCAGGCGGTCCAAAAGTTGCACCGGGACTCGACGTCGTTTTCCATCCGCCCATTCCGACCGCAAGCAACAGCAGATGAATTTGCAGCGGTCCCTTTGGGTGCGGGCCTCGTGTTCCAGTCGACTGCTGGGGATATCGGCATCGCACCGAGGAAGGATGGCCGAACAGGCGATTACTTCACCAAGTTGATGTTCCTATCGGACACAGCCCGGCCGGCCGTGGAATTCACGTGGAAAGAACTGGCGCAGCGCAAGGATCAGTTTTTGTCTTTGGGCCGAACAAGATTGCACGACGGCCCAGTGGCGTTTGACGCGGAACAAGATTTTGCGGCCTTGACACGGAGTTATGCTGGAAGGGATGCAGGGTCCAACGCAGAGGTCGTGCGGTTGCGCATGGATTTTTTCTGGAAACGGCTATGGGGGTGGGAGCCTGCCCATGCTTTCCCTTGGAATTCGACTGAATATTCATGTGGTCACGGAACGTTTGACGCGGACGGAAACGTAGTATTCATGTCCGATATGCCAGGAGGTTACGGCGGCATGGATTTGTATTATACGCGTTGGGAGGATGCCGAGTGGACGCATCCTGAAAACCTCGGCCCAGCTGTCAATACGGCAGGCAACGAAGCCTTTCCGTTCATGAGCCCTGCTGGCTTTTTGTACTTTGCATCCGACGGTCATCTGGGGACGGGCGGGCTGGATGTATTTGTTTATCCGCGTGGTGCAGATCGCTCTGAGCGATTGGGTGCCCCCATCAATTCGACCGCTGATGATTTTGCCTTTGTTTGGGACGATGCTGCCGGGGAGGGTTGGCTAAGCTCCAATCGCACCGATGAGCAAGACGCCATTTACCGTGTTTCAGGCCCTGGGACTACAGGCAAAATTGAGGTGGAAGTGCTTGCATGCGATGGTTCTCCAGTCACATCTGCCGAAGTGCAATTTACCGATGCACAGACAGGCACCATCATTTCTGCGCAGACGGATGATGCTGGCAAGGCACAATTGTACGCTTGGCTGGGACACCGCTATGACGTGAATTTGAAACCATATGAAGGGATGCGTTCACCGCCCGGGCAATATGTCATCCCGAAGGATTCCATTTCCGAGCTGGTCATCGACATGAATTTCGCGTCAAAGGAAAATTCTCTGGTGGTGCTCAACGAGAACGGTGCCGCGGTAGAGGGGGTTCTGTTGATGTTTGAGGACGCACATGGTCATGCTTCGAATTTTATCACCGACGAACGAGGACAATTCGAATGGCGTGCGGTGTCGCAGGCTGATGACTTTGTGAAGGTGACTGCGGCTTTGATCAATTACAATGACCTGCAGCACCGCTTCCGTGAGCCGCCATCTGGCTGCCTTATCTCCATTTCTGATACGCTGACTTTGGTCCCATGGAATGCAGACTTGAATCGAATTGACTTGGCCAACATCTTCTATGATTCTGGCAGTTCTGAATTGCGAGAAGATAGCAAGATAGAGCTGGACAAGCTCGTTTCATACATGCTTGATCGTCCCGGAATAAGGGTCGAGCTGAGTTCTCATACCGATTGCAGAGACGATGAAGATTCAAATTTATTGCTCTCTCAAGCCCGTGCCGAGAGCTGTGTGGGATACATCATCGATCAAGGCATACAACCGGATCGAATCCTCGCGATAGGTTATGGCGAGTCCCAACTTTTAAACCAATGCAGCGATGCCTTTACCTGCGGTTGTGCGCCCTTGAATGTGGTGGGCTGTGAGCCGTGTGAAGAGGCATTGCATCAACAAAACCGAAGAACTGAATTGCGATTGCTAGCAGATTAAATCAATCGTCAACGACTTTAAAACCAATAAACTATGAGTTATTTATCACGACAATCCGTCAGTGCATTTGGCATAATAGCCGGCTGCATAGCATTTTACACGACGGACGTCCAGGCCCAATTGGACGTTACACAGGGTTACACAGTCGAGGAATACGTCAATGACGTGCTGCTCGGAGAAGGGGTTGCCGCCTTCAATATTTCGTATGTGGGAGGCATGGACCAGTTAGGTCAACTGGTGAATGGTGATGATTCTGAGTACGCCTTTGATGAAGGCTTAGTAATGAGCACGGCCAATTCGCGCGGTATCGGCTGCTCATCTTCAAGTTGCAGCGATTGCCTTGGCGATGCGGTGACCGATTCCGCATTGCTGAGTTTGGCCAATTCCGTCCCGGAGCTCATTGGTCAATCCTTCACGGTCGAATCCTTGCACGATGTGAGCATCCTTGAATTCGATTTCATCGTAACGGGTGACTCCATCGGGTTCGATTACATCTTCGGATCTGACGAATATGAGCAGTGGATCAACACTCCGTACAACGACGTCTTCGGTTTTTTCTTGAGCGGGCCGGGTATTGAGGGACCGTTTGCAAGCCCTGATGGTTTTCCGGGAGGAGCAATCAACATTGCCGGAGTTCCCGGAAGCGACCCGAACCTGCCCATCACCGTTTCTTCCGTCAACAGCACATTGAATTCGGAGTTTTATGTGCCCAATTTGCCCTATGACGGCATTTGCATCAACGGATACACAGCCGTTTTCCACGCGGGGTATCCTGTTCAATGTGGAGAGACCTACCACATCAAATTGGCCATTGCCGACGGCACGGATACCGGCTTGGAGTCGGTGGTAATCTTGGAACAGGGATCTTTCGTTTCGAACGTTCCTGTCCAGGTCAGTGAGACCCTGGACGTAGGGGGCGAAGGCGAAAACGTTGTTTTTGAGGGGTGTGGCATGTTGACTTGGACGTTCGAGCGTCCATCCACGGTAGATGTGGCTGAAGAATACACGGTTTTATTGAATTTTGACGAAGGAGATGCGGCGAATGGTGAAGATTTTGGCCAATTGCTAGCAGATGGCACGGTTCAGCCGTTTTCAGACACCTTGATTTTTCCAGCTGGAGTGGCTTCGCAAGAACTTACGCTCATCGCGTTGACAGACACAGTGTCCGAAGGCAATGAATCGCTCATCTTGACCATCGCCTCTTTGAACAGCTGTTCCGATGGATTCATGTACCTCACGTATGAGGTTTCAGATGGACCTGATCCAATTGAAATAGACGGATTCAATACGATTGCCTGTTCCAATGTGCAGATTGTAGTTGAACCGGAAGTGACAGGGGGAATTGGAAATTATGAGTACAGCTGGTCGTGTAGCACTTCAAATGCTCCGGCAATTACGGTGACCACCGAAGAGGATTGGAGCTGCATTCTGACGGTCACAGATACGTGTGGATTAGCGCCTGCTTCAGTGATAAATACCATTTCATTGCTCGACGGTGAGCCTTTAACGGTCGATTTGCATCCCGACAGCATTGAGATCATTGCGGGCGACAGTGTGCTCACTTCCGTTTCGATTGAAGGAGGATTGAGCTTTGGAGGTAATTATTCAACCAGTTGGTACGTGAATGGCGATCTGGTACAGGCAGGATTCGACACGCTTTTCGAATTCCAGCCAGACCTATTCGATGTATTGACGGTAGAGGTGGAAGACGGCTGTGGCAACGAAGAAATGGATGAACTGTTCATCGATGCGTTTTATTACGTGGATGCAATCATCACCGTTTTGGACTCGTCATTGGCAGGGCCAGACAGTGCAGCATTCTACGCATGTTCGGACATCGACCTCGCATTCAGCCCTTCCGCTTCGATTTCCATCAGCGAGACTGTAGCATACTACGGATGGAATTGGGGCGATGGTACCATCGAATACACCTTGGCCGACACGGTCCATCACGAATGGGACGAGCCAGGCGTCTATGCAGTGACCCTGTTGATGGGTGACAATTACGGGAATACGGATGAATCGGAACCTGTGTACATCACGGTATTCCCGCGTCCAAGTGTCCAATTCCTCGCGGACACCCCCATCTGCCTCGGCGGATACGGCGAAGCAGAAGTCAATGTCTTCCCGTCTTCCATGACGCAGACAGTGGCTTATCAAGGTCCGTCCATGCAACTCGCAGATACCATGGCACAGACGTTTACATTCGACTTACAAGTCGACCAATTCAGCGACAGCGCAGTCATCGAAGATTGTTCGGATGTCAAGAAAATCCGTGCCAACCTCGAACACGCCCACGTCGGTGCGTTGGACATGTGGGTTACGTGCCCCGATGGATCGGAATTGGTGCTGTTGAGCAACAACCAAGGTGAAATGGACGACTGCAACGGCAGTTCAGATGTGGATGCGGCTTACTTGGGAGAACCCATCGTTGAGGTAGGCAATGATACGGCTGGAGTCGGCTACACGTATACATGGCGTGAATACGGATTTTATGTATTGGATGACGCGGATAATTCGGCCCTTGAAGGCGGTACCATCAACCCCGGTTCGTACACATCATGCAACGATTGGTGCGCCCTTGAAGGCTGCCCCGTCAACGGTACATGGACGTTGAACATCGCAACATTGGATTCGCTTGGCGATGGCCACTTCTTCGATTGGAACATTCAATTCGAACACAGTGAGTTGGATTCATTGGGCTTGAGTGGAAGCGACGAGCTCGACTTGAGTGGAGGGGGCTTCAACTGGGGAAGTTTCCCGGAGTCAGCCAACATCGTAGAAGATTCGACTGGTATGGCGGCGGTCTATGAGGCCATTGCGATTGGCAGTCACACGGTCAGTTTCACTGCGGTGGATGCCTTTGGTTGCACCACGACGCGGTACAGGACAATTACGGTCAATGACGGATTGGGATTCGCCGTTGATGCAGGACCCAATCCCAATGCTTGTGCCAACGTACTTCCATTGAATGCCAGCTTGGTCAATACCGCTTACACGGATTGTCCTGGCATGCCGTTCTCCAACAGCTGGTGCATCGGCAACAACCAAGACACGGTGTTTACGGTGTGCCCCATGATCCAAGGGGACGGCACGTACATGAACCTCATGATGAGTTCGGCTGAGCTCGACACCTTGGGCGATTTCATACAAGTGTTCGACGGCCCTGACACGAGTTACCCCCTATTGGGGACTTATTCGGGTGATCTGTCAAGCACCGAGTGGGGTGCGGAGAATGCGACGGGTTGCCTGACATTCCGTGTGGTGACCAACGATTCCCTTTCGTGTGGAGACGGTGCCTTTGGTCCTATTGACTTCACCATCGATTGCAATCCATTCTTTTTGGATGTTCTGTATCTCTGGCAACCGGGAGCGTTTGTACTCGATTCCATTTCGCCCAACACCGAAATCATTCCGGGTTCGGACCAAACCGAATTTGTCATCATCGCTTACGTTGAAGACCAGCCCACCTGCTTCAGTTCGGACACAGTGAACGTCACCACTCAACTCAGTGCCGAATGGTTAGCCTTCCACCCGGATTGCGACGTGAGCAACGGGACCTTGGTCATTGATGTGGATTCACCGGGCTATTCCGGCGAGGACTGGCTCATCGAATTAACCGTCCAAGACACCGTAGCAGCCGACTCTTCTGCCATCACGTACTCCCAGTATTCCAATGGCGATCCCAACGCCTTCACCTTCTTGCCCAATGGTGTTTACGGCGTCAATGTCTCCAATGACAATTGCGACTGGGATGCGGAGGTCGAACTGAATGCGCTCGACAATCCGGATGCCCTGCCATGTGGCTGCACTTATTGGTTCTTCCCGAACTACGATCCCGAGGCCTTGATTGACGACGGTTCGTGTGAGTTCGGTCCGGGCGGCGGCGGCGGCGGCGGCGGATGCGACTACCAATCGTGGTGTGAAGAGAACTACGAAGACGGTTGCCAAGCGGATTTGAACGAGGACGGTGTCATAACGGTTGCCGATTTGCTTGAACTCATGGCCGTTTACGGCGACTTTTGTGACGGGACGGTGCCCAATTGATGCCATTCGGTTGACCTCAGTTGGGCAGGTCTAGGCCCCTGCGACTAAAATCAAAACCATCGCTTCTGCGAAGAATTCCAAACGGATTTCCCGCATGAGGCGGTGGTTTTTTCGCGGGTTATGGGCATTCTCTAGGCAACGACTCCAACTTCGAACTCCCGACGGGTGCTGGTCGTCTATTGACCTCTTTTAGAAAGCATGGTTTACATGCCCACAGTCCTGTAGCAATTGATTTTAACGACACAGCTTAAGCGGTTGGTCGCACCTTTTTACCGCTTGTACGTTTCGGGATGGTTGTCCATGATTTCGATGGCGACGCTGTGTAAATCCGTTTCGAACCCTGTTTCGTAGGTGTTGGTCGCGAGGTCATCACCGTAGATGCTAGCCAGCCAAATCAGGGCTCCGGCTTCAATGACGATTTGACCCTGGTGTCCTTTGGCGTCGGTGAAAATGGAGGTAGGCTTTGCACCGAAGAGGTCAATGTCGTCATCGAGCAGGTCATCTTGCTGCATTTGGGCCAATGTGATGCCTGCCCATCCCGTGGGAATGGAGAAAATATTCACCCCAGGAAACTCGGCACGAAGGACATCAATCACATTCGTGTGCCAGAGGGAGTCAATCACGAATGGATAGAGGTCATGGATATCGTTGTAGCCCAATGATTGTGCGCGTGCTTCCCAATCTGCCGGGAAATCAATCATCGGCAGCGAAAGGCCAATCTCAATGTCGGGATTGTTTTGCAAGGCGTAATTGATCCAGGCCTCGAAACCTCGGGTCGGGTCTGCGGTGTCCCCATCTGCTGTCATGGCGAACAATTCAACGCCGCCGGCATCAAGAGCCGCCTTGATGCTCAGGGTCTCTTGAGAAGTGGAGTCATCCCAGAAGTTACTCGCCCTTCCGTTGTCACCGCCCCGAAACACCGCAGTGCCGTTGTGGTCATCGTATCCCGCATCGGCGGCTACTGCATCCAAATTCTCGGCGTATGGCCGGAAAAAACTGTTGCCAATCAGCAACATTCTTTGTCCGTTGGTTGTCGAGGACGGAGAATCTTCCTTTTTACAACCGGCGAAGCCGAGGATAACCGCGCAAAAAAGCAGTCGCAGTTGGGATGAAATGTTCATGATTTTTGAGTCTTCAAAGGGTTTGACGTTTGAAACTTCAATTCGTTGAATCTCCGTCGTTTTTGGCTTGCATGTACCATTTCATGCTCAAGGACACACTGGCGATGAGAAAGAGTGCCAATCCCACAGAATCCCAATGCAGCAGGTAACATCCACCGGCCAAGGCCATCAGGATCCAGAATTCGTATTGCTTGACCAGGGAGCGCATGAATCAGTGAAGAGTAGCAAGGGCATATGCAAAAACACCTGCACCGGAAGGCGCAGGTGTTTTATTGAAATCGATTGAGCGATTAATCCTTGACGATTCGGATGATCTCCTGATCCAAACCGTTGGTGACTTGGATGAAGTACAATCCCGGTGCCACATCGCTGATGTCGACATTCAGTGTTACTTGATCACCGGTGAACCATTCGCTCACTGCGCGGCCCATGCCGTCGAGCAGGATAACGCGGTAACCATTGCCAGGCTCCATTTGGAACTGGACATTCAACTCGCCCGTCGTCGGGTTCGGGAAGGCTTGTACAGATGCCGTGACCATTCGTCCACCTGAGCAAGAACTGGAGTTCGAATCACCGGCAGTGAAGCTGCAAATGGGAGCATATTCGCTAGAACTTCCTGAGCAGTTCGCGCGCACTTGCCATTCGTACGTAGTGTTGTTGGTTAGGCCTGTAGCATTTATCGTAGTCTCTGTGGTTGTTGCCTCTGATGCCCACGTGGACGCACCCGCGACTCGGAATTGAACGGTATAATCAATGGCACCGTCCACAGCATTCCAATTCAGCTTGGCTCGCTTTCGCTTGATGTTCGTCGCAACAGTACCGGTTGGCGCTTCACAAGAGCCGCCCGTGCTGCACGGTGCACAGTCGGGGCCGCCGCAATCCACTCCGGTTTCTTCTCCATTTTGGATACCATCATCACACGTGGCTGGACATGCCGGGCAGTTGCTGCCTCCGCAATCCACTCCGGTCTCGTCGCCGTTTTGGATGCCGTCATCGCAGGTGATGGTCTCGCAGGGTGCGCAACTTCCTCCGCAGTCCACTCCGGTTTCGTCCCCGTTTTGAATTCCATCATCGCAAGACGGTGGGCAGGCCGGGCAATTGCTTCCCCCGCAGTCTACACCCGTTTCGTCGCCGTTCTGGACGCCGTCGTCACATGTGGGTTCCACCACGTCACCGCAGCCTCCACTTGTTGTCAGGCCTTCGCGGATTCCTCCGGGTGCGAAGAGCGCATCCATGCGCAAGGATTGTCCGGAGGTGAAGAGGTTCATGCATACGTCGTCGGAGTAGTCCATGTAATTCTGTACCATGTCCGTGGTTCCGCAACTCACGTGTCCGAGGGCACAGCCGTAGTTTGGATTGTCAGAATTCGGTGTGTCGGATACGAAATCATCTGCGCTGCAAGGGCCATCTCCCCAGATGTGGCGCAGGTTTAAGTAGTGGCCGACTTCGTGCGTTGCCGTTCGTCCCAAATCAAATGGCGCCGTGGCCGTTCCCGTGGTTCCGAAATAGGCATAGTCGATGACGATGCCGTCGGTGGCGGCGGGGCCACCAGGAAACTGTGCATAGCCCAAGAGTCCACTGCCCAAGTTGCAAACCCAGATGTTCATGTACGAACTCGGATCCCAAGGCGCCAGTCCTTGGTTGGCTGTTTTGACCGCGTCATTGGCCGAGAACGACGGCTTGTTGGTCTGCCGACGGCGAATCCCATCGGTGGGGTTTCCATCGGGGTCGACGCTAGCTAAGCAGAACTCGATGTTGGTGTCGAATGCCTGCGACCAGGTGTTGTCGGCGTCACTGTTCTGCCGGCGAAAATCGTCATTTAAGACCTGGATTTGTGACATGATTTGCGCATCAGAAACGTTTTGCGCGCCGGTTTTGTACACCACATTTACCACCACCGGAATGGTCACCAAGGATTCACCTCGCAATTGGGGCGTGTTCTCAAAATCACGTGTAAAGTCCTCAATCGCGTCCATGTTTTCTTGCATTTGCGGATGCAATTCAAGCAACCTGTCAAGGTTGCCCATGGTGTGGCAAGTGCGCGTTTGAGCCGATAGCTGGGCTGCACAGAGCAGAACAGCACCGATGAGGGTGTAAAAATTTTTCATTCGTTCAGGGTTGTGATTTGGTTCACAACATGCAGTTAAATTAGGTCGAAAATATTGAAAATCAAATTTGACCAGAGGGCTTCAATCGTTGTCCATTACCTTTCTCATTCGATACCATGGTTGAATCTTGGCATATCACAGTGGATGGGGAATTTTCGAAGGTTATTCCGCTCGCCGTTTTGTTGGTACTCGGAGGTCTGGAATCCCTTGGCGGTTTGTACTGGGACGATCGCCGAACCCGCAACGATTGGACCATGGAACTGGTAAGCCTTGCGGTGCTTCCTACCTTGATTCAACCCGGAATTCTTGCACTCGTCCTGTTCCTTGCCGGACATTTCCTTGTTGGTCTTAGCGATGCCTTCTCCCACTGGAATTGGTGGTGGCAGGTCGTGGCCTTTTTGATCGCTGATGATCTGACGCAGTATTGGTGGCATCGAGCGTCTCACCGGTATAAATGGTTGTGGAAACTGCATCGTCCGCACCATGTCGTGGAGGAGATGGGGGTCTTGGTCACGTACCGCAATGCCGTCCTTTATTACGCCATGATGCCGGGAATTTGGTTGTCCGCGTTGCTGGTTTTTTTAGGGATGGGTTACGTTTATGCAGCTTACCTCGTGGTCAAGCTCATCGTGATTCTCCTCGCACACAGCGAGACCAAATGGGACCGCGTGTTGTATCGGTACCGGTTTTTGCATCCACTGGCTTGGGTGGTTGAACGTACGATCTCAACTCCGGCCACGCATTATGCGCACCATGGCTTAACAATCGAAGATGGTGTGTCCAACCCCAATGGTAACTACGGCAACCTCCTGTTTTTCTGGGATGTGTTGTTCGGTACGGCCAAAATCACCCGCCAGTACCCGACGCGATTTGGTGCTTGGAATCGAATGAAGGAGCCGTGGTATGTTCAGTTGTTTTTTCCTTTCGTCCGCTCGGGCGACCCCAAGAGCGAGTTGCATTCGCTGCGAACGCCAAACGATTATGACCCCATCGTGGATTCAACCAAGATGCCTAAGCAATGAGAGCCGTATGCCTCATTTTTTTGACGCTTTCGGTGCTCAATAGCTGCACTGTCAAGAAGGGCAAGCCCCCCATTCGGAAATGGTTGCGCGCACTGCTTTGCGTGCATTGGGCGGTCTACTTTGCGCTGGCTGCGTTTGCGGTGGTCTTCATCGGTTTCATCTGGTAGGAAGGAAGTACTCAAAGCGCGACCTTTGCCCCATGGATTCGTTGTCGCAAATCGTGCTGGGGGCTGCCGTCGGTGAGGCGGTGTTGGGGAAGAAGTTGGGCAACCGCGCCATGGTCTGGGGCGCAGTGGCGGGCACCTTGCCTGACATGGATGTTCTCGGTCAGTTCTTCTTGAGCGAATTGGACAACTTGGCCTTTCACCGCGGCATCAGCCATTCACTCACGGCCACCGTGCTTGGGTCTTTGTTTTTCGGATGGGCGACCGACAGGCTATACAGCAGTCCGCACCACGCGAAAATCGCCATGGCAGCCAAGGCGTTTGCGGTCGTTGTCCTCGGATTTGTGGTGAATTTCCTGACCCAGATTTTCTCACCAGGTGGGTTTTGGCCGGTGGTACTGTACATTCCTCTGGCGGGATGGATTTTTTGGCGGCACGGCCAGCGCCGATACTTCAGCGGTTCGTGGGAACGGCCAGCGACCAATTTCAAAGGCTGGGTTCAGCTCTTCTTCTGGGGCTTCCTCACGCACATTTTGCTCGACTGCTTTACGACTTACGGAACGCAGGTGTTTGCGCCGTTCAGTAATGTGCGGGTGGCTTGGGACACCATATCGGTGGTGGATCCGCTGTACACCGCCCCGTTCCTGGTGTGTCTGCTGGTCGCTGCCCGCTTCGCTACGGAGGACAACCGCCGCCGCTGGTGGAACGGCGCCGGAATCACACTCAGTTCGCTGTACCTCGCATTGACGGTTGCCAATCACGCCCGAGTAGAATCCACGCTGGAGCAGGCGCTAGCTGACCAACGCATCGAGCACGCGTCTTTGTTCATCACGCCGACCATCTTCAACAACGTCCTTTGGAACGCTGTGGCCGATTCCGGCGACGAATTCTTCCTGGCTCAATACTCCATTTACGATGAGGTGGCACCAAGTTTTCACGCCATCCCCAAAGGCTACGAACTGCTGCACAACCTGGACACCGACGAAACCCTCGCCGTGCTTCGGTGGTTCAGCGCGGGCTACTTCAACGCGGTGCGCCGTGACGACGGCCAGCTGCAGCTCAACGACCTCCGGTTCGGCACCTTTTCCGGCGAAGCCTCCCACCCGGACGACTACATCTTCCGGTTCAAGCTTGAGGACAACGGACCTAATGCGCCGTACGGTTTCGAACAGGCCAAAGGCGGTCCGCCCGACACGAAGGCGGAGGACATGATGATGGACTTAATCGAACGCGCCCAAGGAATCCCAGCCGAATAGCTTTAACTCCTTCTCAGGTCTTGGCCTGCTGTTTTTGCAACAACTCCGCATAGACCTTGGCGAAGTTGTGCTTGACCTTATTGGCTTGCCGCACGGAAGGATTGCTTGCCGTCAAGGTCATGAGGAAGGACGACGGACTGATTTTGAGGATGGACTCCAAAGCAAACCACCGGAATCCGACGCCGATGTTGGTGTCCAAACCGCGGACCTGGTGCCAAAAAAACGGAGGGTTGTACAGCACATCACCGGGCTCGAGCACGACGGTCCAACCTCGGGCTTTCCGGAAGATGCCCTCAGGTTGTTCGCTGTTGGCATGGCTCCTGAAAAAGACGGAACGGTCCACGATGGGCTCCAGTAGTGATGCCTCCTTGTTGGAGTAGATCCACCATTGCTTGCGGCCGTGTATTTGGATGAACAGATTGGATCCAATGGCACAATGCATCGATGTGGACGTCCGCGGACCGCCGATGAAGAGTTGGTGCTTGATGCTCTTCTTTCGTCCGTTGTTGGCTGCAGCGTGAAGCCACTCTACGTCCATGTCGTCCAGCAATTCGGGATGTTGGTCGAGCAGGGGGAGCAACCGTGCGTAATCCTTGCTTCCTTCCTTCATCGCCGCGATGAAAGCCTTGAGGGAAGTGGACTTCGTCTCCTTGCCTTCGGTGTAGGCCAATTTGCTGTTTTCGACCGCGGCATCGAAGAGAATGACCGGATCATCCGGGTATTGTTCGGCGAAAAAGTCCGGAGTCCACTTTTCAAACAGCGGCCAATTCGACGCGACGTTTTTGAGCACAACGGGGTGCGAGGCGTTCCGAAATAAGCGAATAAATTCCTCGGGGTTGCTTCCGTCGATGACCGGGACCGGTTGATGGTTGTCGCCTCCTGCGCCGATGGCTCCGGCGTCATCGCCGATGGCTTGACCAATGCGTTCTCCGAGGGCCATCCGGCGTTTGTTGGCCCAACTAGAATAGAAAAAGTGCTCGATCAGCCACAACATGTTGTAGCGGTAGCGATGGAAACGGGGGATGCGGTGGGTCATGATAAAATTCAATTGGATGGAGTCACGGTCAACAGGGATTCGGGAGGCCAAACGGGCCAGGGTTCTTTCAGAACTGATTCCAGTTCCTCGTCGGTCAGAGGGGTATATGATTTTTTTGACGTGTGGACACGTTTTTGATCCTGGGGGGAATACTCGGCATTGCTCTCGAGCCAACGCAGGAGCGCGTTGATGCTGGCCTTCCGGACTTGCACCAAGTCGGAGAAGCGCAGCACGGTATGCGGCATGACCTGTCGATCGGCCAATTGAAGCTGCAGGTTCCGACGGAAATACGCGAGCACATCAAAGATGGCCTGGGTTTCACGTTCCGACATCGCGACGTCTGTAGCGAGCGTGACTTGGGTATCGACAAGCAGCATCGTGGAAGGCAGCACGTTGTGCGGAGGGCGCTCGATGACCACAGCCTTTCCGCCGGGAAAATATGCCGCAATGGCGCCGACCTTCGCGGCCATGGCGGGGTTTTTACTCAAGAACCGGACGTTTTCTCCAGCTCCAATGGCATACAGATGACGTTGAACCAAGCGCCTGTACCGTTTCATGATGCGCGCCTTTCGCTCCTCCGAAATCGCTTCTTCGAACCGAAAATGCGCTCGCATGACCTCGGTTTCGGGGTAAAACAACCCCAGAAATGCGGTTGAAAACGACCACAGGAGCAAGAGGTCGTCTTCTTCTGGTAAAAACAGGCTGGCGTGGTGCACGGAATTGAGCGACTCGAACAACCGTTCGTCGACCCGCCGAATCCAGCATTGAAAGCGGTGGGGCGCACGGCGCCAGCACCAGCGGATGATCCGCTTCTGGACGATGGACGGAGCGAGCAAAATTTCCCACAGCTTCATGGAAGTGAAGGGCATACCCGGTGCAGTAAGTGCGTGCAGGAGGTTGGTGGTCCCGGTGCGGGGCAGAGAGACTACGAAGACGGGCCTGCGAATGGCCTGCTTTCTGAAAGACGGATACAGCAGCCAATCCAACGCCAACCCCACGTTATTAATCACAGTCATGGTGACGAACAAGGGCACCATCAGGCACACCTTGCGCACGCGGTACCTGCGCCATGCACGCATGCTGCGCTTGTCAATGGAAAAAAGTTTGAAGAGGAGGTCAGCCATGTTGATACAGAAGGGCGCCGATCGAATAGCCAGCCGAGGTGCCGATGAACAAGACCGATTCGCCGGATTGCAGTCGGTCGTCGGCCATCAAATGATGCAGCGCCATGGGGATGGAGGCTGAGATGCAATTGCCTCTGGTTTCGAGAATATTGACCACACGGTCGGGGGCAACGTTCGCAATCTTCGGAATGACACCGAGTCCCGTTTTGGAGGCTTGGTGCGGCACGGTCCACGCCACATCACTCCAGCGGGTATCCGTGCCCTCAAAGAAGGAAGCGATGAATTCCGGGAGGTGCTTCAAGGTGAGACGCAGCAACTCGCGGCCGTCCATTTGGAAATGATGCATTTCTGGAGAAAACGCGTGGTCTTCCACCCAGTTGGCCACGCAACCGCCCGGAATCTCTGCGGCACGCACCCCTTCGGTGTAAAGCCGGTGGCTGTGCTTGACCACGCCGGTTTCACCCGAAGGGCTTGCCTCCAGCACCACGGCAGCTGCACCGTCGCCAAACAGGGTCAACGTTTCCCAATTGGCCGGACCAATTCCGACGCTCGCCACTTCCGATGCCACCACGAGGACGCGCTCGACTTCCGGGTCTTGGAGCATGTCGGCCGCCAACCGAAAGGCGGTGATGAAGCTCAAACACGTCGTGTCCACGTGAAAGGCTTGACACCTGGCTCGGTCGCCGCCCTCAATGCGCGATAAGGTCAATGCCGCTTGGCTCGGGATGTGTTGGTCACTGGTACCGCCCGCGGTGATCAGCACATCGATGTCCTCCAACGCAACGCCCGCGTCTTCCAGTGCGTTCTGCGCTGCGCGGCTGCCCAAATCAGCAACGGTCTCGGATTCAATCCAATGACGCGTTTGAACCCCGCTGTGTTTCAATGACCACCCTGCAGGCAGTCCGTGCTCGGTTTCGATGGTTGCGGAATCGACTGCAGATGGGACATGCGCGCCGCTTCCTGCGATGCGACAAGGTTTATGAACGTTGAGCATGGATTCTTCGAAATTTGGTGCCGAGGATGTGCCGTTTATCCGTCAATTTCAGAAAGGACACGCCCTGAATGTTTTGGTCTTCAAAAAGCCGACCCAACGCGTTCTTGGCGCTTTCCCACTGGTCGATGGGTTCAACGTAAATGGAAAGTTGGTCGGAGCCTTCTTGGATGATTTGGTAATTTGAAATGGCAGGATGCGCCCCAATGACGGTGCGGCGAATGAAGTCGGGGAAGACCCGCTTGCCACCTGGGAAATGGAGCACGTCGTCGGTGCGGCCTTCGATTTGGGATACCGCTATCATCTTTGAGCCGCAGGTGCATTCCGTCGCGTGGAGGATGTCGTTCATTTTGTATCGAATGACGGGCTGAACTTTCCTGCGCATGTCGGTGATGATGGGTTGGAACCGCGTCGCGTCTAGCCATTCTTTCTCAATGAGCAAGCCGTCTTCGTTCAGGTGAAAATTGCCTTGAGAACACGTTTGCCCAAACATTCCTTCATTGCACTGGT
The DNA here is from genome assembly GCA_029979565.1 of bacterium. Lineage (GTDB taxonomy): Bacteria > Bacteroidota > Bacteroidia > Flavobacteriales_D > Sanyastnellaceae > UA16. The sequence goes on along the minus strand of JAPOHG010000014.1, from coordinate 23,064 downwards.
AGACCTGCTGAACGGGCACCTGAAAGCAGACTTTTAGCGCTGCCTTGTCCTCATCGGAAAGCACTTCAGCTACGGAGATGATTTTCTGAGGTGCGATGTGCAACGTTCCCTGTTCTTGCGCTTCAACGAGCATCATGAGCAAACTGGGTTGGCCCACCACGATGGTGGGCTGCAGGTCGTTGAGCCGCGTCAGGTGGTGTTCCAATGGGATGAGCAAGTCGAAAAAGGCAAATTGGATCAGCCGCGATTGCACGGACGTGTAGAGTTTGCTATTGGCCCTGAGGAAGAAGGCCACCTTTCTTTTTCGAAGGGAGAATCCAAGGATGCGCTGCAGCACCATCGCCACCCAGGAGGCGCGTTCCTCCTCCGAAACCAAGAAAATCCCCCGGTTGCCTGAAGTCCCGGAAGATAGCCCCACCGTCACGCCATCGATGGTCGGGGTGAAGTCGCGGCTTGACTCCGCCTCATCGGCGACCTGCAGGGCGTGGTTGTAGCGGATGCCCCTCGTGTTGATGCGGTCGAAATCCCGGTTGAATTCCTCCTTGCCTTGCACGGGAAAAGCGTCGATGGAGCGGTGAGCGATGTCCTTGTACAACGGGGACTTGGACAAGGTCGTCTGGCCAAAGGTGCGCCACATGCGCTGTTGATGGGCCTGCGGATTTCGCTCGAAACGCTGGCGTTGACGTGCGAGCTTGAAGAGGGCCACGATGACTTTCAGTTTGAACGGCATCTTCATGGCTGATGGGATTGATCTACCCACGCGTACGTGGAGGGGCAATGGGTGCCCAGAATGGGGGTGTCGGGGTTGGCTTTTTGGAAGGCGCGCAAGGTGGCCAGCGTTCGGTGATAGGCTTGCCAATCGTCAAAAAACAGCCGTACGATGGGGTGAGGGGTGCGCTCTTCGGTGAGGGCTTTCGCATTCCAGATGGCGTCCGCGGCGAGCAGGACGGGGCCGTGGTTGACGGTTTGGACGAGTGCGCCGTGTTGGCCGGCGGCGTGGCCGGGAAAGGCAAACATCACAACGCTGCCATCCCCAAACACGTCCCAGCCTATGCCGAGCTGAGGGTGCTCTACAGCCGGGCAGGACTCGAAGGTTCGACACGTCGACAACCAGTCTGTCGGCATCAAATCATGGAGGAGTCCTTTGGTGAATCCCCGCCAGCGTGGAAGCGCAGCAAATTCTTCTATGCAGTCGGCGGAGGCCCAACACTGTGCGTCAGGGAAGTCCAACAATCCGCCGACGTGATCGGCATGCAGGTGCGAGAGAATAACGTGGCGGACTTCTGAGCCGTTGACCTGCGAGATGGCTTCCTCGGCGGGCTCAATTTCCACCTTCGTCATCCGGGCGTAAATGGAATTTGGAAACCGCGCCGTGGCAGCGTGAAACCGCGACGTATACCCCGTATCGAAAAGCACAGTGCCTTCGCGTGGGTGCGTGAGCTCCGCCCACGTGGCGTAGAACCGAATGTCCGTCTTGGGGGCGCCCTTCATGGTGTGATGCGCTTTGGCCCAACAAAGCCCGGAATTCCTGATGTTCAGTCGAACTTGGGTCATGATACAGATGGGGTGTACCAATCGATGAACTCCTGTATGGCGTCTTCCACGCTTTGGCGCGGCTCGTAGCCCAGCCGCCGGCGCGCTTCGGAAATGTCCATGGCAAAAGTCTTGGTCAGCGTCCCGATGCCGTAAATCGTCAGTGCGGGTTCCTTGTGGCCATTCAAATACTTGGCATGCCACTCCAAGAGCCTGGCGACGCCCTTGGCGACGTGCATGGAGATGCCCTTCTCAACGGGTTCAAGTTTCAGTTTGCGAAAAACGTCATCCAACAAGGGCCACAAGGGGACAGGGTTCCCATTGGAGATGTTGTACACCCGATTCAATGCCGGTTCGTCGGCATCGAGTGCTAGGAGGATGGCGTCCACTACATTTGACACGGGCGTCAAGTCGACTCGGTTTTTTTGCTCGCCCATCCTTCTCAATTTGCCTTCTCGGTGGGCCCTAATGACGCGGGGCAAGATGACGGTGTCCCCGCGTCCAATCAACGCACGCGGACGCAGAATGACATGGGGGACATCGCTTTCTTGCACGATGCATTCCGCCTCCCGCTTCGTGCGGGCGTACACGTTGATAGGGGACGGAAGCGGATCCGATTCGCGGAGGTTCGGGAGGTCTTTAAGTTGGAAGTACACGCTCGGGGAACTGATCAAGACCAACCGTTGCACAGTGTTCTGAGTGCAGGCCGCGACCACGTGTTGGGTGACCAAGACGTTGGCGCGTTCGAAGGCGCCCGGGGGCCCCATCTGGGCGCTGAGTGCTGCGGCGTGCACCACCTTGTCCGCGCCGTGGAGGACCCGATCTACAAACGAGGCGTCCGCAAGGTCACCGAGTTCGTAGCGAACAAGCGGATGCTCCACCGTGCTTTGGGGCTTGAGCGTCCGGCCAAGGCCCACCAATTCGGTGCCCGCAGGGCATTCGGCAGCAAGGCGCTCCAGCAACCTGCCGCCCAAAAATCCCGTGGCGCCTGTGATCACAATTTTCATCAGAAGTCGTGTGCAAATTGATCGGGTGCGAGGCCGTTGTTGTACAGAAGTTTAAAGTGCGAGTACATCGCGGGCAAAATGCGTTTTTTGGTCCGGTACGTCACGTTGTGCTTCGCGGCAACCTCGACCAGAATCCGTGTCATGGCGGGGTAGTGCACGTGGCATACATGCTGAAAGAGGTGGTGAATGATGTGGTGATTGAACCCGCCAAACAGGTGAGTAACGAAGCGATTCTCCGTCGCGTAGTCGCTCGTGGTCATCATTTGGTGCTTGGACCACGAGTAGGGCATCATCCCGTTTTCGTCCGGGTCCGGAAACGCCGAATCATCGAGCATATGCGTCGTGAGCAAAACAACGACGATGGTCGCACTGCTGGCCACCATCAACGCCGCAAATGCCCACACCATGGTTGCCAAGCTGTGCCCGGTCAACAGGGTGGGCAAGGCGACGGTGTACGTCACATAGAACACCTTGAAGGCCGTCATTTTGACCACTTCAAACACGGGATAGGGGCGGTTTTTGAACCCGCCGATTTTCTCGTAAAACACATCCTTGAAATCCCGGTAAAACACCCAGCGCGGAATGAAAATGGCATAGATGAAGGGCATGTAAATCCACTGCCATTTGTGAAACGAACGCCGCTTGTCCTGCGGGAAAATCTTCACTACCGCGGATTGCTGGATGTCCGGATCGAAGTTCATGATGTTGGAAAAAACGTGGTGGCCGGACACGTGCCGGTTTTTCCAATTGAACGAGCTGAGTCCGAGCAAGTCAAAAATGTGCATGGCCACGTCGTTCAGTTTCCGGTTTTTGAACAGGGCGTGGTGCGCCGCGTCGTGCCCAACATTCACGCCAAGAAACACGCTCCACATCCCGAGGAATGCGTACGCGGCGATGACCCACGGTGAGTTTGCGGTCAGGAACCAAGGCAAGGCATACACGCCCAAGTAGACAGCGAGCAGGCCGCAAACTTTCCAGTACATCGTGGCGTTTCCGTAGACCGTTTGGCCAGTCGACTTGAAGTATGCACGGATTTCCGTTCGCAGGTCGCTGAAAAACTGGTCGTCCTCCGGCGGAAACTTGATGGTGATTTCACGGGGCAAGGGTGCGCTCATGATGTGGATTGCATTCGTTTGAAAATCGCAGCGAAATCGGTTCGGTGTTGGGTCGCCGTCCAGATCGGTGGGTTGGTGGCCAACAGGGTCAACGCCGTTCCTGTGGGATTTGATTTGAGGTTGTCGATGAGGTCAAACCACCGGAATCCCACGCCGATGGAAGGAGTCACATTGTGGACTTGGTGCCACCAAAATGGCGGGTTGAACAGGACGTCCCCGGGTTCCAGCGTGCATTCCCATACTTGGGTCGAAGCCATGCCGGGGTAGGCATCAAAGTCGGGCGCTTCGGGATTGAAGAGGCTGTGGAAATAGGGTGTGCGGGTGATGGGGGGGCGCAACCAGGCATCGGCTTGCGGCTCGATGAAAAACCAATGCTTCTTTCCGTGGACTTGGGTGAAGAGGTTGTGTTCCCCCGCGCAGTGGAGTGAGGTCCTCGTGCCCTTGCCGCCGATAAAGACTTGGTAAGTCTTCCCAGATGACCACGCGCTTCGCATGCGATGAAGCCATTGCCAATCGAAATCCTCGACCAATTCGGGGTGATCGTACAAGAGCCGGTTGAAGCGGCTGTACTTGCTAACGTCGCCTTGCTCCATGGCGTCCAAAACCCGGGACAGGGTCGTCACCTCGACGTCGTAATTCACCTCGTTCGATGCGGCATCGAGGGGGTCAAAAATGTCCACCCGGTCCTGGCCGTAGTGTTCCCTGAGCCAATCCATGGACCAGGTTTGGACACAGGGCCAATCCGCGGCTTTGCCCTTTAGCACGACAGGCCGACCGCGCTGCACGAACTGCGCATGAAATTCCGCATCGGACAACCCGCAAACTTCAGGAATGGGCCTGACGGGTTTGGGTAATGATGAGGGGGGCGACTTCAATCGCCGCCGTTGGACGGCAAATCGCTGTGCAGGAGCCACGCCACCTACGAGGTGGTCCAAGGTCCTCCAAAATTGATATTTTCCCTCGACTGTTGGCAAAGCGGTAGACGCAGTATAATTACCAATATGCATTTTTGCTATGGAAATGCATTGAAACCTTTTTTCTAACTTTTCCCACCATGGGTTTCTGGTTACATTTAAAGAATGCATAATTAATACAACATGTTCCGTTTGCCTACCGTAGTCGTTATGTGTCTTTTTTTTGCTGGGTGTTCTATGCAAAAACGCACCCTCATGCCCGGGTATCACGTGGAATGGGCTGGAGGTCAAAATGAGCCTTCAGTACCGCATGCGTCACCTGACGAATTGGCCCAACTGGAATGGGCGCTGGCCGGTTCACTGCCGAATGAATTGCCTGCTGCGGAATTGACTCGACCGGCGCTTCTGCATTCCAAAGCAACGCACATGGCTAAGGCGCGTTCCATTCCCCCCAAGGGGATCGCGGTAAACCCAGCGCCAGCTGCACTACAGGAGCCGACTCCTTGGGCGGAAGCGTACAAGGAGCAACAGAAATATGGGAATTTGGCCTTGATAGCTATTGGCCTGGCCGTCCTTTTTGCGAGCATCGGTGCCCCTCAAATGTTGATCGTTGCCGCCGGCCTTGCGGGCATAAGCTCGTTCATTTTAAACCGAAGGAAGCGCAAAGAGGTGATCGACATCAGAGAATTCAATGGTTACGATGTGACAGAGGAACGCCGGAACTTTAAAACCACCAATCGCCTCCTGGGAGGTGCCGCCTTTGTCGTCATCATCGGTTACATCATCGTGGCGATTTTGGCCGCTTTGGCAATCATCGCTCTGATCGAAGGACTGTTCAGCTGGTGACCCTCCCCAATGAGACTTCGCATCACGATGCAGGCTTCTGACAGACGCTTTTTCTTGCGGGCATCCAATCCTTGCTAACTTGGTCAAAAGCTCAGCCCATGCAGTCCGATTACATTTTGGCCCTCGACCAAGGCACGACAAGCAGCCGCAGTTTGCTCATCAATCGCCTTGGCGAAGTAGTGTGCCAAAGCCAGCAGGAATTCGAGCAGCTGTATCCCAAGCCGGGATGGGTGGAGCACCGGCCGAATGACCTCTGGGATTCGCAGTGGCAGACGGCCCAGGGTGTTTTGCAACGCGCAGCCATTTCAGCCGGTGACCTCGCAGGCATCGGCATAGCCAATCAACGCGAAACAACCTTGGTGTGGGATCGCAAAACAGGCGAACCCGTGTACAACGCCATCGTCTGGCAGGATCGGCGCACAGCGGATTACTGCGATGAATTAAAAGCCAATGAAGCCACGAGTCGGTTGATTCATGAAAAAACAGGATTGGTCATCGACGCTTACTTTTCGGCATCCAAAATCCGCTGGATCCTCAATCACGTCGATGGTGCGCGCACGCGTGCCGAAAACGGTGAGCTGGCATTTGGCACGGTAGATTCCTGGCTGGTTTGGAAACTCACCAACGGCGAACGGCACATCACGGATGCCTCGAACGCCTCGCGGACCATGCTGTTTGATATGCACGCCATGGATTGGGATCCCACACTGTGCGATTTATTTCAAATTCCGGCCTCGATGCTCCCGACCGTTGTGCCAAACAGTGGGAATTTGGCTGAAGCGAAAGGATTCGACGTGCCCGTTCCGATTACTGGAATTGCCGGCGACCAGCAAGCGGCGCTTTTCGGTCAACAGTGCACGCGGCCTGGCATGGTCAAGAATACCTATGGAACCGGCTGCTTCATGCTCATGAACACAGGCTCCAAGGCAGTGCCGTCCAAGCATGCCTTGTTGACCACCGTGGCATGGCAACTGAACGGCCAAACCACTTACGCGCTCGAGGGCAGTGTGTTCATCGGCGGAGCGGCCGTTCAATGGTTGCGGGATGAGCTCAACTTCATCGAGGCGTCGCCTGAAATCGAGGCGTTGGCGCTTGCTGTTGATTCCAGCGATGGTGTCGTGGTCGTCCCGGCTTTTGCTGGATTGGGCGCGCCGCATTGGAATCCCCATGCCAGGGGCAGCATTTTGGGCATGACCCGTGGGACCAACTGCAGCCACATCGCCCGGGCCACCCTGGAAAGCATTGCGTTTCAAAGCATGGATCTGATGGATTGCATGCAAAAGGACAGCCAAGTCGATATCCCTGAAGTACGGGTTGACGGTGGGGCATCCGAAAACGCCCTGCTCATGCAAATTCAAGCCGATGCGCTGGGCATTCGGGTCATTCGTCCAGCAAACGGTGAATCCACCGCCATGGGCGCGGCGTTCTTTGCAGGGCTTGGCGCCGGGTTGTGGAAGGATACGGATGAGCTGGGCGCATGCTGGAAAAGGCGGGATGGCTTTGAGCCCTCCTCGCACCGTTCGGAAATGCAAAGCCGAATCGCGTCGTGGCACCGCGCCGTTCGCGCGGTTCTCAACTGGGCGCACGACACGGACGCATCATGAATCAACGGGACCGTCAATGGAAGACCTTGCAGTCCACGCCCGAGTGGGACGTGGTGGTCATTGGTGGCGGTGCGTCCGGGCTGGGCGTGGCCGTCCATGCGGCTGCAAGTGGCTTGAAGACGGTGCTGGTTGAACGGGAGGATTTCGCCAAAGGGACGTCGGGGAAGAGCACCAAACTCATCCACGGCGGCGTGCGTTACCTCCAGCAGGGCAACATCAAATTGGTCCGCGAAGCCCTGCGCGAACGGGGGCTGTTGATGAAGAATGCGCCGCATTTGGTCAGCGACATGAAGTTTGTCATTCCCACGTACACGTGGTGGACGCGCTTGTACTACGGCATCGGCTTGAAGGTGTATGACCGCTTGGCGGGCAAATTGGGACTGGGCAAATCGAATTTTCACACCGCTTCGGAGGCCAAAGGTTTTCTGCCTGGAATCAACAGCCGGGGGTTGCGGGGGGGCGTGAGTTACCATGACGGGCAATTCGATGATGCGCACTTGGCGCTTTCGTTGGTGCGCACGGCCATGCAGTATGGGGCGACGGTGGTCAATCACTGCGCGGCGACTGGCCTCGTAAAGGAGGGAAGAAAGGTGGTTGGCGTGGAGGTGCAGGACGGCATTCGCGGAGTTTCCCATACCCTGCGTGCGCGGTTTGTGGTCAATGCAACAGGTGCCTTCAGTGATTCCATCCTTCACTTGGATCGACCGCGGCACAAACCCATCATTCGGCTCAGTCAAGGGATCCATTTGGTGGTAGATCGGAAATTTTTTCCGGGCGATACGGCGTTGCTCATTCCCAAGACGGACGACGGACGCATCCTCTTTGCTGTTCCTTGGCATGAAAAAGTCATTTTGGGCACCACCGACACACCCATTGATGAGGTCAGCAGCGAGCCGGTGCCCATGGACACCGAAATCGATTTCATCTTGCACCACTTGCAGCGGTATTTGGAGCAAGCTCCGAAGCGGGAAGATGTGTTAAGCGCTTTTGCCGGTATTCGACCGCTGGTGCGGTTGTCCGATAAGAAAACCTCCGAATTGGCTCGGGACCACGTCATACGTGTTGGGCGATCGGGAATGATTTCTGTGCTGGGCGGGAAATGGACAACCTACCGAAAAATGGCAGCCGATGTGATGCGCAAAATCGAATCGCGTTCTTCCGCGCCCATCCGCCTCGCCGATACGCGCATGCTCCGAATGGTGGATGCCGGGAATGCCCCGAGGGCTGCTTCGATTGAAAGGATGACCGAGGATGAGGTCCGCGGGTGGATTGCCGAAGAAGTGGAGCATTCGCTCTGCATGACGGTGGACGATTTCCTATCGAGGCGAACGCGCCAGTTGTTGCTCAATGCGCGCGTCGCTTCCGAGCAGGCACCTTTTGTAGCCGAATGCCTTGCGGAACTACTCGGACGCGATGCGGCCTGGCAAAAGGAGCAAGTCGATTCGTTCCAATCACTGGCCTTGAATTACCTTCCCCAAACATCCTCGAAACCCCCAAACCAATGAGTGCATACCTCGCTGAATTCATCGGAACGTTTTTACTGATCACCGTAGGAGCTTCCATCAATGCCAATGTGGTGTTGGCGCAGACCAAAGGCCACAATTCCGGCTGGACCGTCATTACCCTGGGATGGGGGATTGCCGTATTCCTGGGTGTGTACACGGCCACTTCGTTGGGGGGCAGCGGTCATCTGAATCCTGCCGTCAGCATCGGTCTTGCGGCTTTTGGCGGGTTGGATGCGGCCTTTTTGGGAGGATACGTCGTGGCACAGATCGCAGGCGCTTTTGCCGGCGCAGTAGTGGCGTGGATGGCTTTCTTGAAGCATTTTGATGCAACGGATGATGAGAACGCCATTTTGGCGGTCTTCAGCACGGCGCCGGCCATTCGGCACAGCGTATCCAATATGATCACGGAGGTCATCGGAACCTTTGTTCTCGTCCTTGGCGCGTTGAGTGCCTCGGCTCCAGAGAGCTCTATGGGGGCGTTGGATGCCCTGCCGGTCGCCCTCCTCGTTATGGGCATTGGCATGGGGCTCGGAGGCCCCACGGGCTATGCCATCAACCCTGCCCGAGACCTTGGTCCACGCATTGCGCATCAGTTGCTTCCCATTGTTCACAAAGGCAGCAGTGATTGGGGGTACAGTTGGGTCCCTGTTGTGGGGCCGGTGATTGGTGGTTTGCTCGGCGCTGGCGTACATACCTTTTTGGTCTCATGAAGCTTTCAACTTCTCTTCTGTTCATCATTGGACTGACAAACTTTATCATGGCGCAATCCACTTTTATTGTTGCTCACCGCGGTTTTTCGAGCATCGCTCCCGAGAATTCCTTGTCGGCCTTCGAAGCGGCGATCGAATGCGGTGCTCCGTATTTTGAATTGGACGTGCAAGCCAGTGCGGACGGGGTGCCGATGGTCATTCATGATGAGACCTTGGACCGTACGAGTTCGTCCGGCCATACCGGGAGGGTTGATCATCTCACTCAATCGGAGTTGCGACAGGTGCACGTCGGATACCCGTCCAAGTTCGGCGCGGAATTCGCCTTAGAACCGTTGCCAACGTTGGCAGATGCCTTGGCACTCGCAAAAGGACGCATCAAAGTGTGTGTGGAAATCAAGGTGAGTGGTATCGAGGAGGCCATCGTAAGGGACATTCAAGAGCAAGGCATGGATTCGGAAGTTGTTGTGTTTTCATTTTTACCCGACGTGTTGCGTCGGGTGCACGAATTGGCACCGGAGTTGCCTTTGCTGTTTTTGAAAGAGCAGGCCTCCGTGCAAGACCTCATGCGCTGTTCGGAATTGAATGCAGGGGCCATTGGGGTCGGGGGGAGGACAACATTGGATGCCGCGTTCGTTCAGACCGCTAGAGAAGCGGGTATACAGATTTGGCGTTGGACAGTGGATGAGCCTGATGAAATGTGGAACATGCTGGCTGTCCCCGTTCATGGATTGATTTCCAACTGCCCAGACAAAGCGTTGCGGCTGATAGAGTGAAGATTGAAGCGAAAGGAGCTTCAGGCGAGCAGTTCCGTGCTGTAGCGGATTTGCAGCCTTGTCGTTCATGAGGTATAGGTGGTTCAAAAGCAATTTCAGAAGTCATCTATATTTGCCTGAATATTTTTTGCAATGAAGATTACTAAATTAATCCCCGGAGTTTTCGCTATGCTCCTTTGTTCAATCGGTTCAGCCCAAACCTTGACGGGCAACTCGGGCTCGACGACCACTTCCAGCAGTGATGTCGCCACGCTCTCCGGTCCGCGTTTCGGAATCACCTTCCTTGGAGATGGTAGCACGTCGCAGTTTTTAAACCGTGTCCACGAAATGGACAGCTTGCAGTACAGTGAGTTCGGTGATTTGCCTTTTACTTGGACGACCCAGTATGGATGGCAGTTCGAAACGCGTTTCGCGGATACGGGCGGTCCAGTTATTGGACTGGTTGAGTGGGTGGTCATGGTCGCTGGTATGGAGAAAGGTCTGCTTCTTCCATCTCTGTCGAGCTTGGTAGGTGTCAGAGGTGAGAGTGGGTTTGAATTTGCCACAGGTCCCAACCTGTCACCCACAGGGTTGTCCTTTGTTTTCGCCGCGGGGTTCAACTATACCAAAGGCGATCTGAACATGCCAATTAACATTGCTTTCGTACCGGACAAAATGGGGCCTAAGAATTCTGGACTCGACGGTATCGTTGACGTGAATGACTATTTTGATGTCGTTCGCATGCGTGAGACCGGCTACCGCTTCACCATTTCGGTTGGTTTCAACTTAGCTGCGAAGTAAGCTATACAGCCAGTGGTAGAGGTTTTGGGTGTTTACCCAAATTGGGTTAATTTGCGCTTTGGGTGTTTACCCAAAAACCAAACCAGAGCCCATGAAAGACCTCAAGTACCTGCTTGCCTACACGGTTCCAGTGTCGGCGTACCTCTCGTTTGATTCGACAGGAATTTGGACGTATTCAGCTGTTTTTTACGCGTTCATCGTATTACCGGTATTAGATGTTCTCGCCGGTGAGAGTGCGACGAATTTGGACAAGGACACGGCGGTTGAGAAAAACCGCATGTGGATCTTCGATGCGATGCTGTATGCCAACGTGCCGATCGTTTTCGGGTTGATGGCGTTCTTTTTCGTTCAAGTCCAAACCCATACATATGAGACCATCGAGATGGTGGGCTTGTTGCTGTCCGCGGGCATCTTACTTGCAACCAATGGCATCAATGTCGCCCACGAGTTGGGGCACCGTGCCGCGCTGCACGAGCGGTTGATGAGTAAGCTGTTGTACATGCCGTGTTTGTACATGCACTTTTTCATTGAACATAACTTTGGCCACCACATGAACGTAGCCACGCCAGAAGACGGTGCGACCGCGCGATACAACCAGACGGTCTATGGCTTTTGGTTCACATCCGTCACCAAGCAATACATCAATGCGTGGCGATTGCAGGTACAATTGTTGAAGCGCCAGAAGCTGTCCTTTCTTTCCCCCAAAAACGACATGCTTTGGTACCACCTCATCCAGCCTGCCTACTTGGGGGCGGTGTGGTATGTGTTCTCGTTTGAAACGATGTTGTTCGCCGCAGGGGCAGGGGTTATCGCTTTCCTGTTCTTGGAGAGCATCAACTACATCGAACACTACGGGCTGCTTCGGCACAAATTGGATTCTGGCCGATACGAACGTGTGCAGCCGCATCACTCGTGGAATTCCAATTCGCACATCGGCCGAATCGTTTTGTACGAATTGACCCGGCATAGCGACCACCACTTCAAGTCGGCCAAGAAGTACCAGGTATTGAATAGTCATGAAGAGAGCCCTACGCTGCCGCTGGGCTACCCGGCCTCCATCTTGTTGAGCTTGGTGCCGCCGCTTTGGTTTTATGTCATGAATCCGCGCGTCCCTGCGCAAATGAAACCTCAGCTCGCTCATGACTGATGCCGCCAGTGGAATGCTGACTCCGGGAACCCTCGATCTGTTCTCGAAGAAAACGCGCGACCAAATCCTAGCAACCAGCCTCGTGTTATTCAACCAACGCGGGTTTGGAGCAGTCACCACCGCTTCCATCGCTGAGCACACGGATGTCTTGGAAGGTACATTGTGGTACCATTTTCGCTCTAAAAAGGATATGCTGGCGGCTCACATGGAGTTGCTGGAGACCGTCTTCGCACAAGAAAATACCCAAGCGGATTCAAGCGATGCTGCGGTCATCATTGATGGGATTTTTCGCTCGTACGATGTGATTTGGGACTTCCGATACTTGCTGCGGGATGACTTCAATACGCTGCTCAAGGCGGAAGATGCTGAGCTGGTGAAGGTGCTGGCGATCAATGAGTTCTTGGACGGTTGGACAGAGGGACGGATGCTGCACGCAGCCAAGCATGGACTTCTCGACTTCGAAACGGAAGATCCGGAAGCGGTATCGGAAATCATTCTGGTGTTGGGCCGGTATTGGATGGACTTCTCCCACAAGAAGTACCCCGAAGCCGCGGGCAGTGCGCTACGCTACAAGGGCATCAGTCACATCTTCACCGTGCTCAAGCCGTACCTATCGGACGTGGCTTCTCAGCTGATTGAGAGCCGCCTGAAACATGACTGACGAGGTCGTGCTCGATTAAGAAGTGAACTTCAGTTTGCGCTCGATGGCTTGAATCATGGAATTCGCAAGGTCAATTCCCGTGGCCTTTTCAATGCCTTCCAGACCCGGCGAGGAATTCACTTCCAGGAGCAGCGGCCCTTTGTTCGAGCGGATGATGTCCACACCGGCCACGGCGAGGTTTAGGGTTTTGGCTGCTTTGATGGCCAGTTTGCGCTCTTCCGGCGTGATCTTGATGACCGAGGCGACGCCACCTTGGTGAAGGTTTGCCCGGAATTCGCCTTTCTCCGCTTGTCGCTGCATGGAGGCTACGACCTTGCCGTTCACCACGAAGCAACGGATGTCTTGGCCGTTCGCTTCTTTGATGAATTCTTGGACAAGGATGTTGGTTTTGACCGATTTGAAGGCGTTGATGACGCTTTCAGCGGCCTTGTTCGTTTCGGCGAGTACCACGCCGCGGCCCTGCGTGGATTCAAGGAGTTTGATGATGAGTGGCGCCCCGTTGACCATGCGGATGAGGTCCTTGGTGTCCATCGGCGACTTGGCAAATCCCGTGATGGGGATGTTGATGTCGTTTTCGGAAAAAAGGAGGGAGGCGAACAACTTGTCCCGCGATTGCGTGATGGCATCGGCCGAGTTCAAACAGTACACCCCGAGGTGCTTGAACTGGCGCAGCAGGGCACATCCGTAAAACGTAACCGTTGGTTTGATGCGCGGGATAATGGCATCGAATTGATTGAGGATGTTGCCCCCGCGGTAACGGATTTCTGGTGAGTGCACATCGAGTTTCATGTACGAGTGCTCCACGTTGAGGAAGACCATTTCGTGTCCGCGAGAGGCCCCGGCTTCCATGAGCCGGCGGTTGCTGTAGAGGTTGGGGTTGGAGGCGAGGACGCCGATGCGCAAGCCGCTCTGCTCACGGTTGAAAGAGCGGTACAGCTCTTTCAGCTCATTGTCTGATACGTCGCCTTGGACGCACTCCTTCGAAACGTCCACGAGGAATTCGTCCATGAAGGCCTCTCGACCGAGGAGCATTCGGAATTCCATGGTGTCGCGGTTGGCCAGGGTCAACTCGATGTCCATGCGGTGTTCACCAAGTTCCATGGCTGTCTGGATGACGAAGCGCTCTTCCGAGATTCCCGAGGTGTTCTTGACCACCTTGCGGCCGGTGACTCGCTTCTCGCATTCGATTGCGATGCTGCGGTTGTCTTGGATCGGGGTGACCTCGAATTTGACCCACTCCTGGCCATCCTTGACAAACGGCTTGATTTTATCCGCTTGGATGGTGGACGTTTTGGCGCCGGAATCGACGCGGGCTTTGACAGCTGGAATGCCCAATTCTTGGAACCGGCACCATTCCACACTTCCGATGACGTTCATGTTGCGTTGCTCAAAAAGACGGGCAAATGTAGGGAGTGCCTTTCCAATTGCGACAAAATCACAATTTCTTCACGATTGCACTTTTTTGACCCATCCGCTTGGTTGTCTGTCCTACCTTTGCCAGCCGTGAAAGCCCACCGTCCAAACCGTCTCACCTTTGCTTCTGCCGTCACGTTGTTGTCGGTCTGGGTGGCGGTGATGGGGTTGGAGGTGACGCACCAGTTCGGCCACATGGTGGCAGGCTGTACCCATCACCATCACCACGGGGAACACGCGCATCATCACGAGGGCTGCCAGGAGTGGGCCGGTCCTCATGAAGCCGACCACGTGGACGGTCACGAACACCAATGTGCGCTCTGCGACTGGATGTTTTCGCCTTTAGCGAAGCCTCTTCTGTACGGAGAAGACGAATGGCAACTACACGTCTGGCTGCAGCGAAGTTTGGGCCAGACTGAGGTAGGACATCGGACGCCGTTGTGGGCGACCGCTTGTGGAAGGAGAGGACCGCCTTAGAGGCCTAATCGTCTCATTCACCCTTTCCATTTCTCCATCTCATGTTTCCACCCAAAACGAGGTGTGCGAGACGTGATTCGTTGCGTTGTACGCGGTGGATTGGTCTGTTGTCGGCTGCCTTCGCTCTGTGGGCGAACGCGAATGCTGTAAACGCACAATCCCAACCGCACGTCATCGAAGGCCACGTGTTGCACGCTTCCTTGCAATCCAAACTTCCAGGTGTCTTGGTGATGGCTTGGCCCTGCGGCCTCGCCACCGCTACGGATGCCTCGGGCGCGTTCCGTGTGGCTTGTCCACACGGCATCGACTCGTTGTCGGTGAGCTGCGTGGGTTTCGAGGCCCGGAGTATTTTGGCCTCAGGTGACCACTTGGATGTTTGGCTTGAGCCGCTCAATGTGGACTTGGACCAGGCCCTGGTGGCGACCGTTCGTACCCAAGAATTGGAGGCCTCACCTTTGAGTCGAGCCCCATTGCTGGAAGCGCTGGATGCTACGCCTGGCTTGCAGAGCTTGGACCTCGGCGCCGGAATGATCCAACCGGTTATCCGGGGCTTGTTCGGTGCCCGGGTGGTCGTACTCGAAGACGGCGTGCCCCAACGGGGTGGTCGTTGGGGTATAGACCACGGCGTGTTGGTCGCCCCCGAACTTCAGGTAGCTCAGTCGTGGACACCGGGTGGAGGGCACGTTTGGATGGGACCGGATGCCATGGGCGGTGGACTGCGGTTTGAATCGCCAACGCTGTTGAACACCTCGGGCGTTCGGACGAACTTCGGAGCGTCGGGCCGGATAGGAAATGCCCAAGGGCGCGTGCATGTGTTGCACACCTCCACGCGTGACAACGGCCACTGGCATGCGGGCATTTCGTTGTCCAGATTTGGATCTACCCAAGTGCCCCAGCGTACCTTCTCGTACATCGGTCGCACCTATGAACTCGTGACGGGCGCCCTTCCCAATACCGGCGGTCAGTCGGCCCATGCGGTGTTGGGGTTTGGTCGTCGGTTCCCGAGTGGCGGTGTGGCTTCTTGGTCCATGAGGGCCTCCGACGTCCGACAAGGCCTGTTCCCTGGCATTGTTGGTGTACCGGTCCAAGGGGATCTGGAACCGAATGCGCATAGATTTGAGGTTCGTATTCCTGTGCAGCATGCGTCGCGCTTGGCGTCTTCTTTCCAATGGGAGGGTCCGGCCGATACAGGCGGTAAGCAGTGGACAGGAAAGGCAGCGGCTGCATTTAATCGGCGTCTGGAGTTCGCTCCGCCTCACGCCCACGGGTGGGGTCCCGAGCCTGACAACGACCTCAGCCTCTCCTTCGAGGAGCATTCGGTATTTATCGAGGGACGGAGGTTGGGTCCACACACCAAATTGGGCGTACAGGCAGAAGGGCAATGGGTCCAAACCGCGGGATGGGAGTTTTTGGTGCCGAGCCACCGCCGTCTGCGTGGTTCGCTCCTAGCGGAAGGCACGTTGCGGAAAGCAACACTCGCGGCCCGCCTGGATGGCGTGATAGCCCATCAAGAAGGATATCAGGAGCCCCAGTACAACGCGGAAGGAGCGGTCATCGGCGTGGATGTGCGCGCGCTTCCTTTTGAGCGGGTTGTTCCCGGCGGCATGGTCAGTTGGCTCCGACCTTTTGCCTCCGAGAATCGACTGGTTCGAGGCAGCTTCGCGGTCGCCGTGCACGGCCGTGTGCCGAGCAACCAAGAATGGGGGGCGAACGGCATCCACCACGGAACGTTTCGATTCGAACAGGGCAACCCGGACCTGAGGACCGAATGGACGGCGGAAAGCCGTGCTTCAATTCGGCGAACTCCGAACGACGACGGGTGGAATTGGCAGGCGGATGCCTTTGTGGCCATCCACGACGGGTTTATCTCTTTGACGCCGAGCGCGACGTTTGCCCCGATTTCACATGCCGGTCAGGTCTATGCATTTCGGGCCAATGATGCCTTCCGCACGGGGTTGGAAGCAACGGCCTCGTACCGCCGTGGTCGCCACCAATGGAGCGGAGCGGGCTCGGCGCTCGGGCAATGGGACATCCGCACCGGCCTCGGCTTGCCATTCACAACACCGACGCAATTGCGGTTGGCGTGGGAGGGTAGCGCCCAAAGTGGCCTTCGTATGGAGATCGCCGGACGCGTCGTGGCGCCGTCTTGGTTGACTGCTCGAAACGAAGCGCACACACCCGGCGCAGTCCTAGCCGATGCAACACTCAGTCAAACCACGAAGCAGGGCGAATGGTCCCTGCAGGTGCACAATGCATTCAACACACCGTGGCTTGACCACATCAGCGCCTACCGCGCATTGGGCCTGGTCGCCCAAGGCCGGTGGGTGCAATTGAGCTTCAGCACAGCGCTGGAGCATTCATCTAACAAGAAAAACACACATGACAACAAATAAATTCACCCCTGCAGCAGCGTTTGGTGCGGCCGTTTTGATGCTGACCTCCTGCCAGGAAACCGATGTTGAAGCCCCGACAGTTTGCACATCGGAAGACACCGCCAACAGCGTGTTGGTCGATGAAATAGAAGCCGAGGCGGGCACCATCCTCACCATCGAGGACACCTTTTGCGACAACGAAGGGTTGAGCGAAGTCCGATGGGACATCCACAATGCCGCCGATCACGCCCACGAAGAGGGCGAAGAAGAGGAGGGGCTGATCTTGCACAGCGGTACCGACTGGGAAGTGCTCGAGTTGCAATCCCTCGACGGCACATCAGCCACGGCCGCTGTAACCCTCGATATCCCCCTGACCTCACGCGGGGTGTGGGATGTCGTCGTATCGTTGGTTGATGCGGAAGGGAACGCCGCCCAGGATGTGGTGACCCAGCTCCACATTGAAAACGATCACCTGCCTGCTTTCACGCTGACCACCGTCAATGGTGCAGATCCTAACGCGTGGGATGGCGAACCTGTTTGGGCTCCCGGCTCATCCGTAGGCGTATCTGGTAGCGTTGCTGATAGCGACGGTGTGGCCACGGCGTCCTTGGAATTGGTCGAGGAGGCGACGGAAACGGTGCTGTGGGAAATGGACTTGGCCACAGGAGATGCCATGGAGGTGGTCTTCGACGTCGAAGTCGATGTCCCTGCCAGCGTCAGCGGCGAATGCCATTTCGAAATGAAGGCTACGGATGCCTTGGGCAATGCCATGGAAACTGGATTCCACGTGGAGGTGGAGTAACACTTTCAGAACCAAACGAAAAAGGGAGGCAACGAGCCTCCCTTTTTTTATGTTCTGAACCAGGGGTTCATTGTGCCTGGCTCTCGATGGATTGGTAGCCACCTACGTTGTACACTTCGCTGAAGCCATGGGCTTTCATGAATCGTGCGGCTTGACCGGATCGTCCGCCCGATTTGCAATACAGGAAGTAGGTGCCCGACTTGTCAAGTCCATCGATGGCTTGGTGGATTTCGCCTTTGAGCCAGTCCAATTGTTGTGCGTCGGGCCAAGTCCCCAAAGCACATTCGCCAGCGGTGCGGCAATCGATCACCGTGCCATTGGTTGCTTCCAGTTGGGCCTTGAATTCTTGGGGCGATAAGTCGCTTTTGGGAGAATAGAACATGAGGATCAAGTTAACAAGATTACCTCCGAGCCCAGCGGACAGCCCTCGGCTGCGCTACCTTGCCCCATGGAAAAGAAGTACCGGAAGCTTTGGTTTCGCTGCGGGGCCATCGGTTGCACCTTGATCGGGACGGGATTGTCCGTCACATTGGATGCGTTGGCGCATCGGTTGAATGACGCCGATTGGTGCGTTTGGGCGGGGGAGGGAACAGCTGGGCTGGTGGTGTTCATGGTCGGGTTGGCCTTTTTTGGCGATGCCGTGCGGTACCGCGTGCACATAGACCGGGCAAACAGCGCGTCTTAAGCGTCGACCACAGCGTCGATGGCGGCAGCAAGTCTGTGGTCTTTGTCCGTGACCGTATTGCCGGCGTCGTGGGTGGTCAACGTAAGCCGCACCCTTCCGTACACGTTGAAGATTTCGGGATGGTGTCCTTGCGCCTCGGCCACCTCGGCCACGCGGTTGAGAAAGGCCATGGCCGTCCGAAAGTCAACAAATTGAAATTCGCGCTCCAAGCGCGCAGGGGTTTCGTTCCAAGCCATGCAGCTAAACTAAGGCAATAAAAAAAGCCCGAAAGGCCGGGCTTTTTCGAGCGGGTTCCTTTTGGTTTAATTGACTTCGAATCGGTACGTTTCACCACACTCGGTGGCAATCGTCTCTTCTGAATCAACACAGACTGAGATCACGGCCATTCTCGCGCGCAAGTTGTAGGTACCAGCGTCTGCAGCGTACTCCACCGAGTCTAGCGGATTCATCTCCAAGAACAGGTCGCCGTTAACCAAGATTTCAGGCGTGCATACGGTGTTATTGACGATGACAATGGTCGCCTTGTTGTCGCATTCGAGGATGTCGTTTTGGCAAGCTGACAATCCGAGCATGCAGATCGCTGTAAGTGCGAGCACGTTTAATTTCATTGCAATTGGTTTAGTGCGCGGCAAAAGAAAAAACTGCCAAACGAACAAAATCAGTCCGCCCACGAGGGTGTATACGATTGGTTTTTTCATGGAGGTAAGGGTTTGTCACGAAAATAGACAAAAGCCCTTCAGCGGCCCTTCAGCTGCCCAGCAACAAACCCCGTCGACCAGGCGGCTTGGAAATTGAATCCACCGGTGATGCCATCAACGTCGAGGACTTCTCCTGCGAAGTACAAGCCGGGCACGATGCGGCTTTCCATGGTGTGAAAATTGACTTCGCTGAGTTCCACACCGCCGCAGGTCACGAATTCTTCCTTGAACGTTGTTTTCCCCCTGACTTCATGGGCGTCATTGAGGAGGGTGTTGAGCAGGCGGTTGCGGTCCTTTTTTCTCAAGTCCATCCCTGGTTGGGTGGCGTCGCAACCCCATCGATCGAGGGGGTAGGCCCAGAATTTTCGAGGAAGGTCCCAAGGACATGCGTTTCCCAGTTTTTTCTTGCGGATATCGGGCAATGCCTGATCCAATGCATGACGGGCGTTGTCCTCATTGGGTTCACCAATCCAATTGATTTGGGCGGTGAAGTTGTAATCGCGGTTCGCCAATTCCCGCGCTCCCCATGCGGAAAGCTTTAAAATGCCGGGGCCGCTCATGCCCCAATGGGTAATCAGGATGGGCCCCTCCTCGGATAATTTGGTCCCTTGCACCCGGGCAATGGCACGGGGCACAACGACTCCCATCAACTCGGTGATGGAATTGCCGGGCATGTTGAATGTGAAGAGCGAAGGAACAGGTTCAGCAATGCGATGTCCGAGAGCTCGGAGCCAATCAAATCCCTTGGGCGTGGGACTCCCGCCGGTAGCGACCACGACACAATCGAAGAGCTCGTCGTTGACCATCCAACCACTTGGTGAAGGATTCAACTGCTTCACAGGCGTTTGCATGCGCACCGCGATGCCGTCATCTGCAGCTGCTCGCGTCAGGCAATCCACAATGGTTTGCGAGTTGTTGGTCGTTGGGAACATGCGGCCGTCTTCTTCGGTGTGAAGACGGACGCCGCGCGCTTCGAACCACTTGACGGTGTCCTCGGTCTGGAATTGATCGAATGCTTTTTTGAGGGATTTGCCGCCCCGCGGATAACACTTGGACAAGCCGCTGGCAGAGAAGGTGGCGTTGGTGACGTTGCACCGACCGCCACCACTGACTTTTACTTTGGCTAAGACCTTGTTCGACTTTTCAAACAACGCGATGGCCGCCTGCGGATGATGCTGTCGAATGGATAACGCAGCAAAAAAACCAGCAGCGCCTCCGCCAATGACAGCTGCTTTCACCACGCTAGTGCGGCAGTTTTGAACGCAACGAAGCGTAGGCGAGCACCCCCAAAATGCCCATCACGATGGAGATGAGGAACACGGTCGTTCCGCTTCCGACCAACGCATACATGGGACCGGGGCACGCACCGGTCATGGCCCATCCAAGACCGAAAATGGTGCCGCCGATGTAGGCCGACTTGTAGTTGGGGGCTTTATCGTTGAGTTCAATCCGATTGCCTTCGATGCTTTTGGCTTCGGCCTTGCGGATGATCCAAACGCTCAGTGCTCCAACGGCAATCGCACTGCCAATGATGCCGTACATGTGAAAACTTTGGAAGGCAAACATCTCCTGAATACGGAACCAAGAGAGGACTTCGGCTTTCATGAAAATGATGCCGAGGAAGATGCCAATGAGGAGGGCGAGGAAATTTCTCATGGTTCAGGGATCAAGCGAGAATGAGGGGCAACAAAATCCAGGACGTGATGAGGCCGCCGGTAAAAAAGCCAAGCACCGCCACCAAGGAGGGCAATTGAAAATGGCTCATGCCCATGATGGCATGGCCCGAGGTGCACCCGCCGGCATAACGCGTCCCGAAACCAACAAGGAACCCTCCGCCGATGACAAAGAGCAGGCTTTGCCAGTTGCTGAGCGATGACCAGCTGAAGAGTTCAGCCGGGTGCTGTCCGGAGAAATTGGTGATGCCGAATCCCTTCAACCGGAGGATGGCCGATTCGCTAAGAACGATGGGTGCATCCGACGCCAAAAACGCACTGGCGATGAAGGCGCCGATGAGCACGCCCGCCACCATAACCAAATTCCACGATTCGCTTTTCCAATCGTATTTCAGGAAGTCCAAATTGTTGGGGACGACGGCGGCACACATGTGTCTAAATGACGAGCTCATGCCGAAGGTGCGGTTAAGGAAAATCAAGTGCAGCGGTACCATCAGTCCGATGACCGGTCCGGCCACGTACCACGGCCACGGTTGGCTGATCCATTGAATGAATTCTGACATGGCCCAAAAATAGGGGTGCTTGAGGACTTGCCGTGTGACTTGTTGCACATCCTGTCAATTTTTGATTCACGACCAATGGAGATTTTCATATTGAATTTCATGCTGCTCACGCCCGCGCATGAGGCGATTGGAAACAAATGATTAAATCCTTGGTTATCACTTCTATGACAATCCAACAGCAAACCAAGGTCATTGACCATTCGCATTTTTTGATTGACGGCAAGCTCGAGGCTTGGAGCGGTTCACGGGCGCAAGTGTGGAGCCCGATTACCAACGACCAAGGCGAACCCATTTTGCTGGGTTCTACCCCGGACCTGCCCAGTGAAGAGGGAATGAAGGCTTTAGAGGCCGCCAAGTCTGCCTACGACCACGGCCGAGGTGCTTGGCCAACGGCTCCGGCGGCGGACCGCATCGCAGCCATGGAGAAATTCATCGAACTGATGGTGCCGAAGCGCGATGAGGTAGTGAACTTGTTGATGTGGGAGATTTGCAAGAAGCGCTCCGATGCAGAGAAGGAGTTTGACCGCACGGTCACCTACCTCCGGGAGACCATCGATGAATACAAAAACCTCCACCGCGAGGGCAGCCACATCATGTCGGTCAACGGAACCTTCGCCCAGATTCGACGTGGACCCATCGGCGTGGTGCTTTGTTTGGGTCCGTTCAACTACCCGCTGAACGAAACGTTTTGTGTGCTCTTGCCGGCACTGTTGATGGGCAATACGTGCGTGTTCAAGCCCGCCAAATACGGTGTCTTGCTCATCACGCCACTGTTGGAGGCGTTTGCTCAGAGCTTCCCGCCCGGTGTCGTCAACATCATTTTTGGTCGCGGTCGCACGTTGGCAACGCCCATCATGCAAACCGGCCACATCGACGTCCTCGCACTGATCGGCAACAGCAAGTCAAGCAACGCGTTGATCAGCCAGCACCCCAAGCCCAACCGGGTGCGACAGGTCTTGGGCCTCGAAGCAAAAAACCCTGCGGTGATTTTTCCTGATGCCGACATCGACTTGGCCGTCAGAGAATGCGTCAAGGGTGCTTGGAGCTTCAACGGCCAGCGCTGTACGGCGTTGAAAGTGTTGTATGTGCACAAAGACATCCGCGACGAGTTCCTGCAGGCTTTCGCGGCCGCAACGGATGCGTTGGAGTGGGGAAGCCCATTCGACAACGCAGATATTACACCGCTGCCTGAGGTGGGAAAGGTGGGATACATGCAAGATTACGTGAACGAGGCAGTAGATGCCGGTGCCCGGGTTGTCAATCAACGGGGTGGTCAAGTAGATGGGAATTGCTTTTTCCCGGCCATCCTTCATCCGGTGAGCCGTGATACGGCGATCTTCAAAGAGGAACAATTCGGTCCTGTGTGCCCGGTCTTGGATTTTGAGGATTTCGAGGAAGTCTTGACGGACATCGCCGAGAGCGACTACGGCCAGCAAGTGAGCATTTTCACCCGCGACCCCAAAATCGCGGGCCAATGCATCGACCACATGGTGAACCAGGTGTGCCGCGTCAACATCAACGCGACGTGCCAGAGGGGTCCAGACACTTTGCCCTTCACAGGCCGGAAAGACAGCGCCGTGGCCACGTTGAGTGTGAAAGCCGCGCTGCGATCGTTCTCGATTCGCACGCTCGTCGCGTGTTCTGCCGACCAGCAGGGATTGGTTGAAGAGGTCATCGCTGGAGGGCACAGTTCCTTCTCGTCGATGAACTACCTCCTCTAAGGAAATCCATCACGAGGCAACCGTTTTGGGGTGCGAAGGGTTACTTTCGAGACACCAAACGGAAC
>JAPOHG010000013.1 GCA_029979565.1 bacterium | reverse complement strand
CCCGTCAATGTACAAGGCGACGAAACAGCGGCATCAAACCGACTGACCATCGGACTCTCCATCCACTACGAGAACACCAAGGACGCTGAGTTGGGATTTGATCGGAATTTCACCCGCTTTGCAGACTACAGCAGCGATTTGGATTTGTTGCAAGTGGAGGACGAACTGGTGGAGGACATCGGTGCTCAGCTCTCCCAAGACATCTTCAACGCTTCTTTGGGAAATTGGTGATATACTTGACCGAACGCATCGCTGCCATGCAAATCCAACGCTTACAAGAGCTCATTGAATTCCCAGAGCGGGTGCAAGCATCCGACCGGGAGGGGCTGAGGGTGTGGAGTGAAAAGTATCCCTATGCCGGCGCCATTGCTATGTTGTTGGCCCGGGCGAGTTCAGTCGGAGGGCACATCGAACAAGAGGTGGATCTCCTTAAAGCTGCTACGCATGGAACCTACCGACAACCGTTGTACGATTTGCTCATCATGGAGCGCCTCAAGGCAGAGGCTGAAGCGGTGGAACATTGGGTAAATGAAATGCCGGAAGTGTTGGAGGAGGCCGGGGATGAATCTTCAATTGAAGCGGAGGCGCCCGTGCCTCACTTGGATCCGGAGGCGCCCGTGGAACGCGAGGCGCTTATTGCGGCAATTGGGCGAACCATTGAGCGCGAAGTAGATCCAAGGAGCGGTGAACCTTCGATCCAAGAAGCGGAAGACATGGCCCGAATCCGATCTGCTGCGGCATCTCCTTTCGCGGCATGGCTGGCACGGCGCGCTGCAGAGGTGGGTTTTGGGGAAGCCGGACAAGGAGCATCATCGCGAACTGCATCTGATGCAGCGGCGGGGTTGGATGCCAACGCTTTGATCGATCGGTTTATTGAGCAGCAGCCGCGCATGGGCAAGTTGCGGGAGGTGGATGCCCCCGTGGAGGAGTGGGCCAAGGCCAGCGTCATGGAGGATCCAACCCTTGTGACAGAGACCATGGCCCGAATTTTCGCGCAGCAGGGCCAAATCGGTAAGGCGAGGAAAGCATATCGCCATTTGGCATTGAAATATCCAGCAAAAAGCACTTATTTTGCAGCCCAATTGAAAAAACTCAACCAACGCCAATGAGGCGCGCGGTTTGAAAGAATAAAATGAAACCATGGGATACTTTTTGATGGTCGTGATTTTGATAATCTGCGTCTTGTTGGGCGTGGTGATTTTGGTTCAAAATCCAAAAGGCGGTGGCTTGGCAACAGGCTTCCAAGGTGCAAGTCAGATGGGTGGCGTGCAGAAGACCACTGATTTTTTGGTGAAGGCGACGTGGTATTTGACCGGTGCTTTGTTTGTGCTGTGCATCGTGGCCGGTGTGTATTTCGGCAATGCTCGACAGGATACGGGCATCGAAGGACGAGGCATTGCGCCCACCACGGCGGTTGACACCCCAATCACGGAATAAAGCGATTGCAAGAATTGATCAGCGCGTCCCCTCCATGAGGCGACGCGCTTTTTTGTGCCAGAATCTGCCATCTTTGCCTGCGGTTTGTGCCAAAGCATGACGGGGTGTCAGGGAAGTGAGACCTTGGCTCGCTTGGCATGAAAATCGCTACAACTCGAGCAAAACCAAATACCGAAAACTACAGACACATGTCAGTAAACATTCAACCCCTCGCAGACCGGGTTCTCGTTGAGCCCGCTGCTGCAGAAGAAAAGACAGCAAGTGGAATCATCATTCCCGACACGGCCAAGGAGAAGCCTCAGCGCGGTACCGTTGTAGCGGTTGGACCCGGCAAGCCGGAAGAGCCAACAACCGTGAAGGTGGGTGA
Organism: bacterium; assembly: GCA_029979565.1. GTDB lineage: Bacteria > Bacteroidota > Bacteroidia > Flavobacteriales_D > Sanyastnellaceae > UA16. The sequence goes on along the minus strand of JAPOHG010000013.1, from coordinate 42,280 downwards.
TCTTGTATTGTACGGCAAGTATGCCGGCACGGAACTCCAAGTCGAAGGAGTGGACTACATGATGATGCGCGAAAGCGACATCTTGGCGATCGTTTAACCAATCGAAATCAACTGAATTATGGCAAAAGAAATCCAATTCAACACGGATGCACGCAACGGCTTGAAAGCGGGCGTGGATCAATTGGCCAATGCGGTCAAAGTGACACTGGGTCCAAAGGGACGCAACGTCGTCATCGAAAAGAAATTCGGTGCACCATCGGTTACCAAAGACGGTGTCTCGGTTGCGCGTGAAATTGAGCTGAAAGATGCCCTCGAAAACATGGGTGCCCAAATGGTAAAAGAAGTTGCCTCCAAGACTGCAGACGTCGCGGGCGACGGCACCACAACGGCAACGGTGCTTGCACAGGCACTCATTGGTGAAGGCTTGCGGAATGTAGCGGCCGGTGCGAACCCCATGGATCTCAAGCGCGGTATGGACAAGGCTTCCAAGGCAATCATCGAAGAATTGAAGAAGCTCTCTCGCGAGGTTGGCGATGACAATTCCAAGATTGAACAGGTGGGAACCATCTCGGCCAACAACGACGAGACCGTGGGAAAGCTGATTGCTGAGGCCATGCAGGTGGTGGGCAACGAAGGCGTCATTACCGTTGAAGAAGCCAAAGGCACTGAGACCGAGGTGAAAACGGTAGAAGGGATGCAATTCGACCGCGGCTACTTGTCGCCTTATTTTGTGACCAACAGCGAAAAGATGGAGGCTGAGTTAGAGAGCCCGTACATCCTCATCTACGACAAGAAAATCTCGACGATGAAGGACTTGCTTCCCAGCTTGGAGCAAACCGCTCAGAGCGGACGTCCTTTGCTGATCATCGCAGAGGATATCGACGGCGAAGCGCTGGCTACCCTTGTCGTAAACAAAATCCGAGGATCACTGAAGGTCGCTGCTGTCAAGGCGCCAGGTTTCGGGGACCGCCGTAAGGCCATGTTGCAAGACATCGCCATTTTGACCGGTGGACAAGTCATCTCTGAAGAGACCGGCTTGAAGCTCGAAAACGTGACCCTTGCGGACTTGGGTTCTGCGGAGAAAGTGACCATTGACAAGGACAATACCACCATCGTCAACGGAGCCGGAGCGAAAGAACAAATCGAGGCGCGCATTGGACAAATCAAAGCGCAAATTGAAACCACGACATCGGACTACGACAAGGAGAAGTTGCAAGAGCGACTCGCCAAACTCGCCGGCGGTGTTGCTGTGCTCTACGTCGGTGCAGCCACAGAGGTAGAAATGAAAGAGAAAAAAGACCGAGTGGACGACGCTTTGCATGCGACGCGTGCTGCCGTTGAGGAAGGCATCGTTCCAGGAGGTGGAACGGCCTACATCCGTGCAGCAGCGCAGGTAGCAGGCCTCACCGGTCTGAACCAAGACGAAACCACAGGTGTCCAAATTGTCCTTCGCGCTGTTGAGGAGCCGCTTCGTCAGATTGTTGCCAATGCCGGTGGTGAAGGGGCAGTCGTTGCCAATGCGGTTCGTGAAGGCGAAGGCGATTTCGGCTACAACGCACGCACGGAGGTGTTCGAGAATTTATTCGAGGCAGGTGTCATCGACCCGACGAAGGTGACCCGTGTTGCACTCGAAAACGCCGTGTCCATCTCAGGGATGGTCTTGATTACCGAGTGTGTCATCGCTGATGAAGAAGAAGAAGCACCAGTTGCTCCTCCGGCCGGCATGGGCGGGGGCATGGGCGGCATGATGTAATCCTGAATCGCACGATATGAAAAAGCCACTCCAACCGGGGTGGCTTTTTTGTTCCCTTGGGAATCATCGTACCTTCGTTGCCAATGTCGGTCTCCGTCAAAAACGTGAAGCGTATGTTCGGTCAACAGGCTGCCTTGGACGGGGTCAGCTTGGAAGTTCCGAGTCCGCAAGTTCTTGGTTTGTTGGGCCCCAATGGGGCGGGAAAATCGACATTGATGCGCCTGATTGCTGGGTATTTGCCCCCGAATGAAGGACAGATCGTAGTGTGCGGGAAAGACGTCGAGGAGCATCCCATCGATACCAAAACCCACATTGGATATTTGCCCGAACACAATCCGATCCACCTCGATATGTACGTTCGGGAATACCTCGAATACGTGGCGCACTTGTACCAGTTATCCGATCGGAAGTCCAAGGTGGAAGAAGTCATCGAACGGGTTGGGTTGGCCCCAGAGGCCCACAAGCTCATCGGTCAGTTGTCCAAGGGGTATCGCCAGCGTGTTGGCTTGGCACAAGCGTTGATCCACGACCCTCAGGTGTTGATATTGGATGAGCCCACTTCCGGACTGGATCCCATCCAGCTGGTCGATATCCGAAACCTGATCAAAGAGGTGGGCAAAAAGCGCACCGTGATTCTTTCGACGCACATCATGCAAGAGGTCGAGGCGATGTGCGAACGGGTGGTCATGATTCACCGCGGCCAATTGGTCGCTGATGACTCGGTGGTCAACCTGTCGAGCCAACCGGGTGGTTTGGAGGCGGCTTTTCAATCCCTCGGTACGTCCGCTTGATGGAAATCCGACAAACACGCGGCGTTGTATTGCGCTCCACAGGTTCTTGGTATGAGGTTCGGGATGCGGAATCTGGCGGTGTTTTTTCGTGCAGAGCGGGAGGTCGCTTGCGCTTACAGGGCGACCGCTCCACCAATCCATTTGCCGTTGGAGACGGGGTCGTAATCGAATTTCATGGAGACGATGAACCGCCGTTGATTGTCGAACGGGAGAAGCGGCGCAATGCGATTGTCCGTCGCTCGGTCAACTTGTCCAAACAAAGCCACATCGTTGCCGCCAACTTGGACCGGGCATTTCTTGTGGTGACTGTGGCCAGTCCGGAGACGAGCACAGGTTTCATCGATCGATTCCTGGTTACTGCTGAGGCGTATGGGGTACCGACGACTTTGGTATTCAATAAGTGCGATTTGTACGCTGGCCAATCCAAGGCCCTGCATCGCCTGGAATACCTCGAAGAAGTGTACCATCAAGCCGGCTATTCTACCCTCCGCACTTCCGCTGAAAACGGAGAGGGCTTGGAAGCGTTGAAGGCTGCCTTGGCTTCGGCGGGCATCAATTTGCTCTCCGGGCACAGCGGCGTCGGCAAGAGCACCTTGATCAACCGCTTGCTGCCGGGCCTTGAATTGAAAACAGGTGACGTCTCAAGTGCGCATCAGAAGGGCAAGCACACGACGACATTTGCCGAGATGTTTGCATTGCCTGAAGGCGGTTACCTAGTGGACACTCCGGGCATCAAAGGATTTGGGTTGGTTGAACTCGAACGGGACCAACTGCACCACTACTTCCCCGAGTTGTTCGCCAAACTTCCGGAATGCAAGTTTCACAATTGCCTGCACCGTTCGGAGCCAAAATGCGCGGTCCGTGCAGCCGTTGAGGAAGGAGAAATTGCCGAGGAGCGGTACGTTAATTACCTCGATTTGTATGAAAACTTCGAGGCTGATACGGCTTACCGGTAGTTGTTAAAGGCGCGAGGCGTAGAGGTTTCCTACGCGCAGGCTCATGGAGTTGTAGGTGAGCGGTTGGTCGGTCTCACGGTCACGCACAAAAATGCCGATGCTGCGCAAAATGCCATCCCCCGCTGCACAATCCCATTCCATGTAGGAAGCGCTGCGTGCGTGAACGTCTGCTTCTCCTGTTGCCAGCAAGCAGAATTTCAATGCGCCGCTGACCGCTTCCATTTGGAATGCGTCAGCATTCAAGGATGGGGGAAGTAAGTCTTTTTTGGACAAGGACTCGTTCCAGCTCGTAACCAACCGGTAGGGTCGGGTTGCCGGTTGTGAAACAACGGCCTGCCGCACATTCAAGTTGGTGAGTGAAACGGTGAATGGGCGGGTCGATTTTGTTCCAGCAAAAATTCGATCAGACAATGGGTCGGCGACGATGCCTAGGATGGGTCCTGACGCATCACACAGCGCGATATTGACAGCAAATCCCTCCCGGTGGTCGAGGTACGACTGGGTGCCGTCAAGTGGATCGATTAACCAAAAAAGGGGCCAGTTTGAACGCTCTGCGAAAGGAGGCAAGGCACCCTCTTCGCTGATGATGGGGATGCCATGCGGAGCCAAGACTTCGGTGATGGCCGCGTGGCTTTCAAGATCGACGGATGAAACGGGACTTCCGTCACGCTTGGCGCGGATGACGAGGCGATCGTTTTGCTGGGACAGATGGCGAAGGAGCACCTCCGAACCGGCTGCAGCTGCCTCAAGCGCAGCCTGTAATAGCTCGTTTAGTCGCTCGATCTCCATGCCAACAAGATACAGATTTGATGTACATTTGTCCCGTCGCAGGGGTGCCTCGATTCCGAGTGCTGAGAACATACCCTCATAACCTGACCGGATAATCCCGGTAGGGGAGCTGAGCCAGGCTTGCAAGCCTGAATTGGGGTTGTGCCCCCTTGCGTCGTTTTTGTTGAATGAACCTCTTAAGAACGATGAACCGATTCACCATCGCCTTGATATGTGCTTTGGCCTTCAATGGTCCTGTCGCCGCACAAGTGAGCACCGCTGCAGAAATGGACTCCATCTTGAAAACTGTCCAGTTGCTGCCGGCAACAGTTTCGGCCATTCAGGCGCCGGAACGTGCACCTTTCCCGACGCAAACGATTGGAGCCGTGGAACTCGCCAAGCGGGACGCCTCCATGGACATGCCGTTCCTGTTGCGGTTTACTCCTTCGCTCGTCGTCACCTCTGATGCGGGCGCGGGCGTGGGCTACACGTCCATGCGCATTCGAGGATCGGACCAGACCCACATCAATGTGACGATCAATGGAGTGGCCCTTAACGACGCCGAATCGCACCAAGTGTATTGGGTGGATTTACCGGACTTGGCCAGCAGCGTTGACAATTTAACGATCCAGCGTGGGGTGGGCAGTTCGTCCAATGGTGCGGGTGCATTTGGTGCTACAGTGGCCATCCAAACCATGGAATTCAATGAGAAGGCTGGGGGCCGAGTGGTGCTTTCCGGCGGTTCGTTTGGCACGTTGCGCAGCATGGCGCAGTGGAATACCGGTGAGATCGGTTCGGGCTTTTACGTGGAAGGCCGGGCTTCGCGCATCTTGTCCGAAGGGTACATGGACCGGTCGGGAAGTGACCTGTCGAGCATGCAACTGGGCCTCGGTTACCGATGGGATTCCGGGCAGTTGGCGTATTCCGCGATGCTCGGCCACGAGCGCACAGAACAGGCATGGTACGGTGTGCCCCGCATCGGATTGGATGCGCCAGCCGATTCCATCTGGGCTTGGGCCGCCAATTCATACGAGTACGGATACGGTGCGGACTCAGCGCGCATTGAGGATTTGATTGCCCGAGGGCGTCAGCACAATTATTACAACTACGCCGATCAGGTCGACGATTACCGCCAAGACCACCACCAACTCCACGCAAGCCAGCGCGTTGGTGATTGGGATTTGGGGGCGACGTTGCACTACACGGCGGGTGCTGGGTACTACGAACAGTACAAGGAAGGCGATGACATCGCCCTGTACGGGGGGACGCCTGTGGTCACGCCTGAGGACACCATCTCCACTTCGAATGTCATCCGCCGCCGCTGGTTGGACAATGATTATTTCGGTGGCATCCTCCAAGGCAGTCGCGCATTCGAAAATGGCGGCATCCAGTTTGGACTGGGGGCCTTTCAGTACGCAGGTGAACATTTTGGCAATCCCATTTGGATGGAGGCCGGCGGAAAATCCCTCTCGCCGCAGCACCGCTACTACGACAACCTCGGTGAGAAATCCGATCAATACGGATTCATTAGCGGTGACCAACGTCTGGCCGACGGCAAGGTCAACATCCGCGGCGAAGTGCAAGTGCGCCAGGTGGGCTATACCGTGAACGGCACCGATAACGACTTGCGCACCTTGTATGTTGATACGGCCATGACCTTCATCAACCCCAAGCTAGGCTTCGATTGCATCCTCAGTCCGAGCAGCCGCGTTTTTGCTTCGGTCGCACATGGAAGCCGAGAGCCCGTGCGCAACGATTTTATTGACCGGGTCACCGCAGCTTACCCGAAGGCGGAGCAACTAACGGACCTCGAATTGGGATGGGAAATCGCAACACCAGAATGGAGCATGCAGGCCGTGGGCTACTTCATGCAATACGAAAACCAACTCGTGCTCACCGGGGCGCTGAACGATGTTGGCTCTCCGATTCGCCAAAATGTCGCAAGCAGTTACCGAGCAGGACTGGAGTGGACCAATGCATGGCGTCCAGCCAATGGCTTCCAATGGTACAGCACCGTGACCGCTTCACAGAACCGCATTACCGAATTTGGGTTTGGCTTGGACATGGAGCCGGCGGATATCAGCTTCTCGCCCAACTTCACGGCATCAAGCGTCGTGACGTGGGAAGCGGTCAATCGCCTCAACGAAGACGGGGTGGGATCTACCTGCTTGCTGGAATGGTCCGCCCGTCACGTAGGGAAGCAGTATTTGGACAACACCTCGAGCGATGTGCGTTCCTTGGATGCGTACAACGTCCATGACGCTCGTGTCCGCTGGCTGTGGAACCGCCCGAACGGATCGTACGTGGCGGTATCAGGGTACCTCCGCAATTTCTTGGATGCCCAATACAGCGCGAACGGTTGGGCCTATTTCTACGAATGGGGAGGGCAGGAAATTTCGGAAGTCTACGTTTACCCGCAGGCGGGACGCCACGGTCTTGTGGCCTTGGAATTCTCGTTCTGAATCCGTTCGATTAAAGCTGCTCTTCAGCGGGATTGGATTGCATGCTGAACGCCTCGGGGTGCGGCAACCAATCCAGCTGAAAGGGTCGGCTTTCGATGGCGTGTCCGATGACCACAAGGTCGGCTCCTGCCTGCCAGGCAGCTTCAATGCCCGCAGCATCGCCGATGCCACCTCCGACAATTATCGGGCAATCTACGGCATTGCGCACGGCGCGGATGGTCGAAGGTGAGATGCATTGTTGCGCCCCGCTTCCGGCGTCCAAGAACAAGGCGCCCAGTCCGAGCATTTCGCCGGCGACCGCGGTGGCTACGGCGATTTCTTTTTTGGCAGATGGTATGGGCAAACTGTTGCTCATGTACGATGCTGTGGTCAGCGGTCCATCGCCTATGAGCATGTAGCCGGTGGGAACCACGTCCATCCCCATCTCACGGATGCGCATGCCGCTCTCGACGTGCCTTCCAATGAGCAAATCGGCGTTGCGACCTGAAATCAACGAGAGGAAAAGCACGGCGTCGGCACCCGGCGTTACTTGGTCCGGGCTCCCAGGGAAAAGCGTGACCCGCCCGGTGTAGTGGGCTCGAAGCGATTGCAGGATGTCTTTGACGTTGCGCGCGGTGAGCAGGCTTCCTCCAACGAAGATGTCCGTGATCGGCGAGGCGTTGAGTCCATCCATGAACCGGGTCCAATCGCGACCGGTTGGCAAGTCATCGGGATCGAGCAAAGCTGCGAGGCGTTTGCGTCCGCAGCGCTGATCATCTTGGAGGTCGTGAAGCCAACTCATGAACCGAAGATACAGCGAACAACGGCATCCATCGTTTCGGGTTTGAGCAAGTTGTGACCCGAGCGCACGGTTTCGTAGGACACGTTGGGTTGATTCAGGGTCATTCGGTGCAGCCGCTTGGCGTTGCGAGCTGGAATGATTTTGTCGTACTCGCCGAAAATAAACGTGGCCTTCGGCACTTGTTCAAGGGCTCTTTTGATCATCCGATGGCTTGGCCAACATGCCCGGTGGCTCCTCCAGCCTTTCCACACCATCATCCGCATGGCGTGTGACGATGAATGGAAGTAGATAAACCCGTGCAGGTGCTTGGAGATGACTCCCCAGTTGAACAACGCATCCGACCACTTCCACACCCATTGCTCGTGCTGATCCATCCAAAACCACGCCCAACGTCCCAAGCGGGTGTGTACGGTGATGGCGTAAAAGGGCGATTGCTTCAGCCCGTCCGGGGCCAACAGGACGATATGGTGCCACGCCGAAGGATGGTCGACCAAAAGCGCCAGCGCAATTCTGCCCCCGATGCTGTACCCGAGCAGGGTGCGGTTTCCGGCGTTCGGAATTTCGCGGGAGATGATGGCGTCAATGACGCGGTTCATTGCCTCGGGTTCCAAAGGGCGGTCATCGGGTCCGCTGCCCGGCAGTGGTCCGCTGCCCCCGTGGTGCGGCAGGTGGATGGAGACCATGGTGTGCGGATGTGGCCATGCCTGATGGGCCGCGCCCAAATCTTCCAATGGGCGTGCAAAACCATGAAAGGCAACCACCACCGGGACTTCGACCGAAGGGAGATCGCCGGTCGTCCAGACAGCGTATTCAATGGCCCAGCCCTCGCTTTCGATGATCGACCGCTGCCCTTGCTCCTCAGGTGTTGCAAACTCCATGATTCAAAGGTCGGGTGCAATGTGAATAGCGCGAGAAAATTGTGAATGACTTTTTTCCGAAGGATTGAAGGCGACGTGTAATTTTGTGCCCGGAAATGTCCCCAACGGTCTTGAAAATTTGCCGCCCGTTCGCCTAGTGTGAGCGGGGTAAAAAAAAAATGCCCAAAGACAAAAGCATCAAATCGGTTCTCCTCATTGGCAGCGGACCGATCGTCATTGGACAGGCTTGCGAGTTTGATTATTCCGGATCCCAAGCCCTCCGTTCCCTTCGCGAAGAAGGGATCGAAACCACCCTCATCAATTCCAACCCTGCGACCATCATGACCGATCCGGCGATGGCGGATCATGTGTACCTCGAGCCGCTAGAGCCTGCTTCAATCGAAAAAATCCTGGAGAAGCATCCGAACATCGATTCGGTGCTCCCGACGATGGGGGGACAGACGGCGTTGAACTTGTGCATTCAATGCGATGAGATGGGCATCTGGAAGGACCACAACGTGCGAATGATTGGTGTCGATATTGATGCGATTGAGATCACCGAGAACCGCGAACGGTTTCGCGACCTCATGGAGTCCATGGGCATTCCCATGGCGCCGCAAGCCACAGCGAAGAGTTTCCTTGAAGGCAAGGAGGCAGCACAGCAATTCGGATTTCCGCTGTGCATTCGTGCGAGCTACACGTTGGGGGGTGCCGGTGCGAGCATCATCTACGATCCGGCTGATTTCGATGAGGCGTTGACCCGGGGGTTGCACCTCAGCCCCATCCATGAAGTGATGATCGACAAGGCGGTCATGGGCTGGAAGGAGTATGAGCTCGAATTGCTGCGCGACAGCAACGACAACGTCACCATCATCTGTTCCATCGAGAATTTCGATCCGATGGGCATTCACACCGGAGACAGCATCACGGTTGCGCCAGCGATGACCCTGAGCGACACCACGTTCCAGCGCATGCGCGACATGGCCATTCGCATGATGCGCGAAATCGGCGATTTTGCCGGCGGTTGCAATGTGCAGTTCGCCGTGTCCAATGACGAGAACGAGGACATCATCGCCATCGAGATCAACCCGCGTGTGAGCCGTTCCTCGGCCCTCGCCTCGAAAGCCACTGGCTATCCCATTGCGAAGATTGCCGCCAAGTTGGCCATCGGCTATCACCTCGATGAATTGCCCAACCCCATCACCGGTACGACCAGCGCGATGTTCGAGCCTACGCTTGACTACGTCGTGGTCAAGGTGCCGCGGTGGAACTTCGACAAATTCAAAGGCGCCAACCGCGAGTTGGGCTTGCAGATGAAAGCCGTGGGCGAGGTCATGGCGATTGGCCGTTCTTTCCAAGAGGCGCTTCAGAAAGCCGCCCAATCACTGGAAGTGGGCCGCAATGGATTGGGTTGCGATGGCCGCGAATTGCGCGACCAAGACGCCATCTTAAACAGCTTGCGCCACGCCAGTTGGAACCGCTTGTTCCACTTGTACGACGCCATGAAGTTGGGCATTCCGATTCGAAAGATCTACGAAATCACCAAAATCGATCCGTGGTTCTTGCGCCAGATTGAAGAACTCGTTCACTTGGAAGAGGAGATCGGCAAGTACACGTTGGATACGATTCCGGAGGTGGTCTTGCGCGAAGCGAAACAAAAAGGCTACGCGGACCGGCAAATCGCCCACATGCTCGATTGCCTTGAGTCGGAAGTGCACACGCACCGCGTCAACCTCGGCATCATTCGAACCTACAAACTCGTGGATACGTGTGCAGCGGAATTCCCTGCACGAACGCCGTACTACTACTCCACGTTTGAAGTGGAGAACGAGAGCATCGTCACCGACAAGAAAAAGATTGTGGTGCTGGGCAGTGGACCCAACCGCATCGGACAGGGCATTGAATTTGATTATTGCTGCGTCCATGGGGTGCTTGCCGCGAAGGAATGCGGGTACGAGACCATCATGATCAACTGCAACCCCGAGACGGTGTCGACGGATTCCGATACGGCAGATAAATTGTATTTCGAGCCGGTCTTCTGGGAGCACATCTACGACATCATCCTGCACGAAAAGCCCGAGGGCGTCATTGTGCAATTGGGTGGCCAGACCGCACTGAAATTGGCGGAGAAGCTCGAGCGGTACGGCATCAAAATCATCGGTACGAGCTACCGTGCGTTGGACTTGGCTGAAGACCGCGGGTCATTCTCTACCTTGCTCCGCGATGAAGGCGTTCCCTATCCCGACTTCGGCGTCGTCGAAACGGCTGATGAAGCCAACGAACTGAGCAAGAGGCTGGGTTTCCCCTTGCTGGTGCGACCCAGCTACGTGTTGGGCGGACAGCGCATGAAAATTGTCATCAACGAGGACGAACTCGAGCGGCACGTCATCGACATTTTCCGAGACATGCCGGACAACAAAGTCCTGTTGGATCACTACCTCGATGGGGCCATCGAATGCGAGGCAGACGCCATCTGCGACGGCGATGAAGTGCGCATCATCGGCATCATGCAGCACATTGAGCCCGCGGGCATTCACAGCGGCGACAGCTATGCAGTATTGCCTCCATACAACCTGGGCGATTTGATCATCAGCCAGATTGAAGAATACACCAAGCGCATCGCCTTGGCGTTGGAAACGGTCGGCCTGATCAACATCCAATTCGCTGTGAAAGACGACCAAGTTTACATCATCGAAGCCAATCCGCGAGCGTCGCGAACGGTACCGTTCATCGCGAAGGCCTACGGCGAGCCGTACGTGAACCACGCGACAAAAGTGATGATGGGAGAGGCGAAGTTGAAAGACTTGCCTCATAACCCCAAACTGGACGGCTACGCGGTCAAAATCCCTGTCTTCTCCTATGAGAAATTCCCCGAAGTCAACAAAGAGTTGGGTCCGGAAATGAAATCGACAGGAGAGGGCATTCGTTTCATTCCCGATTTGCGAGACTCCTTCTTCCGCAAGGTGTATAGCGAGCGTAACTTGTACCTCAGCAAGTAAAACGCATGGGGCTGCTTCGACTCATCGCGACGGTTGCGTTGGTTTGGTTTGTGTTCCGCTGGTTGGACCGTGTATTCGGCGGAACTCGGACCCAATCCCGCAATCGGACGCGAACGACGGCTCGCGGTCCGAGAAGCGATTCCAATCACCAAGCCTCCAAACCCAAGGACGATGGCCTAGGCGATTACGTGGATTTCGAAGAGGTTGATGAGGCTTGAGGCCGTTCCCCGTAACTTGGGCCTAAATCTGACTTGCGAATGGATCGATTGAAATCTCATTTCCAAAAGCACGCCATTCATTATGTGGCTGTTCTTGTTTTTTATGCGCTCGCATCGGCGCTGGTATCCAAGTCGTTTGACGGCTATGTGGTGCGCCAAGGTGACATCGAAAACTGGTTGGGAATGAGCAAGGAAGCCCGAGATGCCACGGTTCTATTTGGGGAAAAACCGGGATGGACGAACGCGATGTTTGGCGGAATGCCGACTACACAGATTTATCCAGAAAGACCGGCCTTCGATGTTGCGAACCAACTGAAGCGAATCATCAATTTTTTCACGCCCTACAGTGGCATCACGGTGTTTTGGCTGGCCATGCTCGGAGGCTACATTTTGGCTCTTGCCTTGGGAGCATCACCGTGGATTGCCTTGCTGTGTGGCATCGGGATGGGGTTGAATACGTTTGAAGTCTTGTACTATTCCGCCGGCCACAACTCCAAAGTGAACGCCATTGCGTACATGCCATTTATTTTGGCAGGTGTTGTGTGGGCGTACAGGGGACGATTGTACCTCGGCCTGGCTGTCGCGGCCATCGCCACTGCGCTGCATGTTTCTTCGGGCCATCCGCAGATGACCTATTATTTGCTCTTCTTGCTGGTGGCATGTGGACTCGCGGAAACGTGGCGCATGGGCGTACAAGAAAGGAATTGGCCGAGCGCTTTGCGCATCAATGCCTTGGTGATATTGGCCGGAATCATCGGGGTTTTGCCTCGATACGTGCACCTCAAGGAGACACAGGAATACGCTCATTACACCATTCGTGGCGAGCAGATTCTAGCGAATGGGGGACAGGCCGAGGCTACGTCAGGGTTGGACCGTGACTACATCTTAGAATACAGCATGGCAGATGGTGAGTGGCTGTCGATCATGTGTCCCGACATCAAAGGAGGAAACAATCCGCTTTACTGGGGTGAACAGACATTTTCAGGGGGTGCATTTTACTTTGGCGCCATCCTCGTTGCGTTGTTTTTCATGTTTCTCGTGGCCGGGAGGGACAGGTTGCGGTGGCCCCTTCTGGTTATTACCACGTTGGCCGTGTTCCTGAGCCGAAGGGACGGCGGTTTCCTGACAGACTTCTTCTTGGATTACGTCCCGGCGTTCAGCAAATTCCGGGATACGAAGATGATGTTGGTGCTGGTACTCATGGCGGTCTCCATGGGAGCGGCGCTGGGGTTGAAGGAACTTGTGGCAGAAGCGAATCAATCAGGCGGTATGTCCAACAAGCGCCGGTGGTGGTGGATGGGCGGTGCACTGGGATTGGTGATCGTATTTGTAGGATTTTATGGAGCACCGGAGTTGTTTTTCGATTTCCAATCTTCCATTCGCAGGGATGTAGCTGTTGAGCAGTTGGGTTATCAGGAGGCGTTGAGCAGACGATTGGAAGTGTTTCGCGCGGACGTTCTCCGCACCTTGGGTCTGCTCGTGGTGTTATCGGGTGCTGTTGCCGCCTTGGCATGGAATAAACTCAAGCCGTCCATTGTGTTGCTCGCGTTGGCTTTGGTGACCACTGTCGATTTGTGGAACGTGGACCGCCGGTATTTCAATGAAGAAAAGGTCAATGGGATGTACCGGAACTGGGTGAAGGAGGTGGATCATGCATTCCCGTACACACCGGAGCCGCAGATGATGAAGCTCCTTGCCCAAGATTTCAGCGGCAATCCCATGAACGAAGAACGCGCCGCAGTGCTCTATGCAAACTATGAGGAACGATTGGAAGGCATTCGATTGACCCGGGCTGAAAAAGAGCGGCTGCAGGTCATCAGTCAATTTGGAGCGATGCGTTTCAGCTCACCTTATCGGGTGCTTCGCTGGGATAACCCCTTCACCGATGCTTCAGCTTCGTATTTTTTCCAAAGCATTGGAGGCTACCATGCAGCGAAATTGCGCCGGTACCAAGATTTTGTTGAGCGGGTTTTGAACCCGGAGCGGGCTCGTTTTGCTGAAAAAATCCAGTCTGGTGACACCGAAGCGGCATTCGCATCGCTCATAGGGCACCAAATGCTCAACACCCGGTACGTGATTTTTGGTCAAATGCCAGATCCTGTGGCCTTGCCCGGTGCAGCTGGATTTGCTTGGGTTGCATCGGATTGGCAATGGGCCGATTCCCATGATGAGGAAATCAATAAAACCGCGGCCTTGGATGCTCCGATTCGGGCCGTGGTGCACACTGAATTTGAAGGCGTGTTGGACGGGACGACACCTGGGGCCACTGGAACCATTCAATTGGTGAACTACGCGCCTGATTACGTGGAATATGAGGCCAATCTAACTGCCGAAGGGCTTGGTGTATTCTCTGAGATATGGTACCCTGAAGACTGGGTGGCCCGCATTGACGGTGAACGTGTGGAAACCTTACGCGCCAACTACGTGTTAAGAGCATTGAAGGTTCCTGCTGGCGAACACACCATTTCTTGGGAGTATGCACAGGAGCACTCCTCCTGGTTGGATGTGCTCTTCAATGTGCTTTTGTTGCTTTTTGTTTTGGGTGCGGCTTGGTGGGGTTGGAAAGGGTCACATGACGAATTTCAAGGACAAGCCGAACGGGTATAACGTCACCTCCCTTGCCGATGGTACTGAGGTCAGTTGGCATTGGGGCAGGAATGCTGTGGATGAGGTGGATTGGACCGTGTGGGATGCGTTCTTGGTAGATGCAGAGAACCCATCCGTCTTTTTAGAAGGCCGAATGATGCGTTCGCTTTTGCGGGCCTCGGATCGTCCCGTAGCGGCCGTTCGGTGGGAACGGGAAGGCGTACTCATCGGATTGGCGTGCATCGAAGACACCACCGCTGAAAGCGTCAACCTTGACAGCCACGTCCAATCCGAACGGAGCTGGTTCACCGGCATCAGTAAAATGCTACACGGTAAGGACGGTCGTTTCCAATTTCGCGTGCGCGTCGTGGGTACCGTCCTGGGAAGTGGAGAGCATGGCCAATGCTGGTCGCTTGGCGTTTCCGATGCTGAGGCGCGTCGGCTGCTTACGGAGACCGTGTTTCAGCCGCATTGCTTAGACGGGGTGAAAGTGCCAAGTGTGGTCATGATCAAAGACCAGCCCATCTATAGTGAGGGACGTCGGGAAGTACAGCATCGGGGTTGGACACCATTGGAGTTCGATCCGGAGATGTTGTTCCATATCAATCCGAAGTGGAACCACTTTGACGACTACATGCAGGGGCTAAAGACCAAGTCGCGAACGAAAATCAAGCGCATCTTGGCCCTCTCTGAAGCCTTCAAGATTCGGACCCTTTCCCGTTCAGAATTGGCCGAATGCACCGACGAACTCATTGATTTGTACAAAGGTGTATACGAACGGTCCGGGTTTCGCTTGGGTTCGCTGCATGCGGAGGAAGTGCTCACCTCCAAAGCAGAGTGGGGCGATGATTTTGTGGTGACCGTCTATGAACTGGACGGCGTGTTGAAGGGATTTCAATGTGCCTACGTGGGAAGCGAAGAGACGGAGGCATTTTTCGTGGGCTTCGATCCCGATTTGCGCAAAACCCATGCCATTTACCAGCGCATGCTGTTCGAGTTCATCTGCCTCGGAATCGAACGCGGAAGCAAGCGGGTCAACATGGGCCGAACGGCCCTTGAAATCAAGTCCTCGGTGGGGGCTCTGCCCCGGCGCCTGATGTGCGAAGTGCGGTTCAGGAATCCGCTGTTCCACGCCGTGGTTAATCGGTACACGCGGGGCTACAATCCCGTTGCTTCAAAGCTGCGCCAGCCGTGGAAGGCCGATGCACATGCCCTCAAGGTGCACTCAGAACTCCATACCCTCTGAGCCTCCTCCATTGTAATCACCCCGGCCGCTGCCGCCCCGGCGGCGTTCTTCCAACTTTCCGATTTTCCAGGTGGCCGTTAGGAAGAGGTTGCGGGATTCGCGTTTGAAACGGTTTTCCTGGTAAAGGTTCGCAAAATCAGAGAGGTAGGACCATTCCCGGGTATCAAACACATCGCTCAGCTTGAGTGCGAGCGTCAGGTCGCCGTCCATGAGCACCCGCTGGAGGTTCGCATCCATGAACGCGTAGCCATTGAACTGACCTTGTGGCGTGATCGAGGGACCGCGGTACATGCCGTTGATTTGCCATTTCCACTGCCCATCAACTCCTAGGGATTGGTTGGCAAAAAAGTTCAGGTCATACGACCATCCCGTGGCATCGTTGGCGAATTCGACGTCACCGACGCTGTTTTGCAGGTAATACACCGAAGCAGTCAGCCGCGCTTGACCTCGTCCGGGCAAAGGGGCCATCGCAATGATTTCCAATCCTTCATTCTGGCGTTGCCCTTGATTGATCCAGCTGGAGGTTCGCACGCCCTGTGCATCAATGCTGGAATACCGCTGGATGATGTCGTTGGTGACCTTCCAAAACAAGGACGTCGTGACGGACATTCGGTTTCGCGACCACTGGTGGCCTATTTCCATGCTGTTGGTGTATTCGGGTCGCAGCTCGGGGTTGCCCGTGCGGATGTTTCGGCTGTCGCTGTCGTCAATGAACGGCGTCACGGAGCGTCCCCGCGGCCGGTTGACGCGTCGGCTGTAACTGGCCATCCAACTCACTTCGTCGTTGCGTTGCTTGGACAGGTTAAACGACGGGTAGGCTGAGAAATAGTCGTTTGTAAACGACTGATCGCCTTCCCAAAGCGCCTCAGTGAATACTTGCTCCAAGCGCAATCCACCTTGGACGCCATAGACACCGTATTTCCGGCCCAACGTGGAATAAATGGCATGCACGTCTTCCCGGTAGGTAAAATCAAAGGCCGCTGCAACGGGTTCAACCGGGATCAGGATTCCTTCCTGCCAGATGGCCGTATCAGAGGCTAAGTATTCGAACCGGTCGTCCTTGATGGACAGGTTCGATTTCCAGCCCCATTCCCATTTGCCTTCATTCGCGAGGGGCTTTTCGAAGTCGAGTTGAGCGACGGTTCGAATGGAGGAATTGAGCTGGATGTTCGTGTCCAAGGCCATGGCCCCGCTGTCGTTCCCGCGAGCCCACTCCTCGATGAACTCATCGGAACGCGATTCGGAGCGCGAGTGCCGGATTTGGGCGGATAAGACGTGCTTGGGGTTGTTGTTGAACTCTTTGCGGTAGTTCCCGTCGACATCCCATCCTTGTCCATTCGATCCCTCGGTGGAAAGCCGGTCGGTTGCGTAGAGGGTTCCTGTGTCCCAAGCCTCGTCGTTTTCGAGCAAATTGTCGTAGAATCGCTCGTTTTGGTTGACGTTGACGTTCCAACCGATGACTTCGGAAGAAGACGGATACCATTCCATGCCCAATCGTCCATTCAGGCTTGTTCGAAGTTGGTTGCCGTCGCGCACTTGGTCCGTGACAGAAGAACTATCCAGACCGGCCAGCTCGCGGTAGGTTTCCCCTGCACGGAACATGTCCCGTTGGTTCCAGCTGGCGCTGCTGAACACTGAAAACTTCTCGTTCTTGTAATTGAGGGAGAGGGAGGCATTGTGATTGCCTCCTGTTCCGGGTGTGGCTTGTGCTTGGCCGTGGAAGCCTTGCAATTTGTTTTTCTTGAGGATGATGTTGAGGATGCCGGCCATGCCATCCGGATCGTATTTCGCCGAAGGATTGGTGATGACTTCCACGCGGTCTATGGAGCTCGCGGGGATCTGTTCCAAGAATGCATTTTGAGCGGCGCCCGTCAATCCAGAGGGCCTGCCGTCGATGAGAATCTGCACTTGCGAAGATCCCCGCAGCGAGACGTTGCCATCGATGTCCACAGCAACGGAAGGCACGTTGACCAAGAGTTCGCTGGCCGTCCCACCAGCAGCTGACAAGTCGTTTCCGACCCGAAATACCCGGCGGTCAATCAGCATTTCCAGGGAGCTCGCTTCCTCTACGACCACGGCTTCTTCCAAGGCATTGATGCGGGGGCTGAGGGCAATGATGCCCGCATCGTAAGCCGTCGATGTCCGGGGGGAGAGGATGAATGGCTCCGAGCTGTAGGGCGCGTAGCCCATGAAGTTCACCTGCAAGCGGTACCGTCCAAACGGCAATTCCACCAGGTTGAAAGAGCCGTCTTCTGCGGCCAATTGCCCAGCGACAATGCTGCTGTCGCGGACGCTCATGAGGGCAACCGATGCAAATGGTATCACCTTCCCGTTTGCCACTTCAGCAACGGTTCCGGAAACTGTACATACCGAGGGCCTTTCGCCTCCAGAACGACCCGGAGGGCCTCCCGGGCGCTGGCTCCAGCAAGGCAACCCGAGCAGGATGGAACAGAGGATGAGCCATCCTGCACGAAGGCGAGCCATCGCAGGGGAATTCTGTGGAGTCTCTTGCATGTCCTCTTTATAAGACGTTCACCTACCTGAATTGTTTAATTCAAGCAAGACGCCCGCAAAGATGAGCGAATTCAGCCCCGTGGCCAATGGTCGTGCACCACAATTCCCCGCATCATTTCCCGACACACACCGTTCTCGCGCTCAACCATGGCCACCATGCAAGCGTTGTTTTTCAGCATTCCAGTCGGAAGCGCTCCAGTATCTGTCAGGTCGACCACGTCTGCTGCATCGTGACGGACACGCAGCCAGTGGTGCGGAGCGATGGCCACCCAGTCTCCGACGGCGGTCCAGATTTGTGGCCAGTCTTTTTCATGGCACCACCAACCGACATTGCAGTCGAACGAGGCGTTTCTGGGAAGGACAGGAGCTGTCATGCGCTTGAAATGTTCGAAAAACCACCCTTTCATCCATGCGCCTCGTTGGTGAACGTCCCATCCGAATTGGTTGAGGTGTGCAGCAATTTCGGGCTGCGCACTGAGGGCCAACTGCGTTTTGAATTTGTCGAGTTTAACGTCAAGGCGGTCCACCGGGTCCACACCCACCCACGTATCCCACTGCGCAGAACCGGAAGTGCTCAAATAAAACTTCACGGCCAACTCGAGATGCAGGACTTCACCGGCGCGTTCCACCAGCAAGTCGATTTCACCTGCTGTTCGTTTGCCCAATTGCACCACGTGGTTGGCCGCCTCGATTGCCCACTCCGGGTGGTGATGAAACCAAGTGGATACGCACCGTTCAAATCGGTGACCGAGGCGCTGATTGCCTGGTTTACTTTCGAATGTTTCGCGTTCAATTCCTGCTGCCAATGCGCGGTGCATCCAGGCGTCGAATTCCGATCGGGCCGACTCCGCTGCAGCCTGTCCGATGTGGTTGACCCCTGGGCTGGATGCCATCAGCGGGGGGCTTCCAACGCACCATGCGACTTCTTGCAGCCCACGCGTTGGACAGGCGTTGAGCACGTCGTCGAGCGGTGGGGGCCAATTGCGCTGAATTCCCATGTTTGAAGGCCTATCTTCGCGCTGAAGTTACTCGAAAACCATGCGAACCGTCGCCCACGTACCGCACCCACTGATGCGGATCACCATCAACCACTGGAACGACAAGTACCAGTTGCGCTACGAGTTGGATCGGTACGAACAGACGTACAAATTCGATGCGGAAACGGCTTCCCTCGAGGACGTAAAATCAAGTGCCGAACGCATGGCCGACGACGTGCTCAAATGCTTTGTTTCCATGCGGGCGCTATTGCTTCAAGACACACCCTAACCCCATTCCATGAACAACCAGCTTGTTTCCATTCTCATTGCCTGCCTTGGCATTTGGCTCGCCATCTTGACCTACATCCAAGTCGGCGACACGGCCCCTGAACTCTCTACTTCCCTGCAAGAAGGGCAAGCGGCAACCGTAGCGTACGTCCACGGAGACTCCATCCAGGCCAATTACGAATTCATCGCCGAACGCGAACGCGCCTTGTTCGTGGCGGTTCAACAAGCCCAAATGGCCGTTGAGCGCATGGCTACTCCACTGCAGGAGGAGGCCCAAGAACTGATTGCATACGCAAGTGGACCCAATGCGGCCGAAGACGAGGTGCAAATTGCACAGTCGCGATTGTACGAGATCGAAGCGCAGCTCGCTCAGATCCAAAATGAATCGCAAACCCGTTTGGTGCAGTTGGAGAATCAACTCCAAGCGGAGGTGGCGGCGCGGTTGAGCGAAGAAGTGGCCGTGTTTGCGGAAGAAAATGGATTGGAAGTGGTATTGAACTGGGGCTTGTCCGGCGAAGGCGTGCTGTATGGAGCACCCGACTACGATGTCACGAATGCCTTGCTGGACTTCATGAACGACCGGTACGATCCACCGGCCGAAGAAGCGAATACAGAGGAGAGCGAAGAATGAGCACCGCCGCAGCCAAGAAGAACGCCCACATCGTCGAGTACGTTTTGTACGTCTGGCAGATGGAGGACTTGGTGCGCGCTGCACAGTTTTCGGAAACGGCCATTGAAGGCTTGTTCAACGGAACGGGCGGTGCCGATTGCGACTGGTTGCTGAAGCTCAACACGCAGATGCAGCGCGAAAAACTGGAGGAAAAAGGCCACGTTTCCGATGTGCTTGAAGTTCAGACCGAACTGGCCTTGTTGCATGACCTGCTCACCGGCCCCATGGAAGACGAAATCTACGTCAGCGCCTTCCAGACCGCTGAGCCCGTCCTACGGGAATTGGAGCAAAACAAAATGGAAGAAGGCTTGCGCCACCCGACGGAGACGATGTTGACCGCCTTGTATGGTTGGCTGGTATTGAAAATGAGGAAAGAGGAAGTGTCCTTAGAAACCCAATCGGCATTGCAACCCATTCGAGAGATGGCCAATGCACTTGCACGAGGCCACGTTAAAATCTACCAAGGCAAATAAGCCTTATCGGTTTTGGAGCCGGCGCATGTGGCGGATTCGGCTGATGGCAATGCGCAACACGTGTGATTCATTGCGCAACCGGTCAATCACAGCTGTTGAAAGCGCGTCCGAAGGAAGGGAGATGGTGTTCTTAGGCCAGGATTCTGCCTGGATTTCGCCCACGACCATGCAACGGAAATATTCGTGTGCTTCTGCGGCATGCTTCGCCAATGCCTTGATGGCGGATTTGCCTTGCATCTCTTCGTCAATGAGGAGCCAGGCGGATTGGTGTTTTGCGTTGGCATGAACAAACTCCGCATTCGATACTTCCGAATCGGCGAGCGCTTGAGCTTCGGCAAAATCCCGAATGCGTTCCGCGAAGCTTTCGCTTTCGGCGGTGCTTCCGAAGGCGACCCAAATGAGCGGGGTGGAGTTGAAAGGTGTCATGCAGCGTAAATCGCGTTTGGCCGAGGTTACGAGCCCCGTCCCGAAAAGGTTGCAGATTCCCACATAAGCCGTGTTCAAAACATATCGGAATTCGCCCGGCATCCCACGCTTTACCCACGAACTTCACGGGTTTAACGCTATGGTAGTCGACGTCCCTTCATACACCACACAGCCGGTGCTTTACCGGCTTGAGAATCGGGCGGAGCGTGTTGCTTGCGAACAAGCTATGCGGCACAGGAAGGGCGAAGTCGTTGATACGCTGGAAGAGCAGCTGGTGGAGTGGTTGGTGACCCGAACACCTGCCT
Organism: bacterium; assembly: GCA_029979565.1. Taxonomy (GTDB): domain Bacteria; phylum Bacteroidota; class Bacteroidia; order Flavobacteriales_D; family Sanyastnellaceae; genus UA16. The sequence continues at coordinate 21,210 of JAPOHG010000013.1, read as the reverse complement.
TGCGACAGCAACCGGACACCTTGGCCGAAGCCATTCAGCGCGAAATTGGAGAGGAGGGCTGGGAAGCGTTTGGCACGTGGGCGTGGTTTCCTTGGCGCCAAACCTGGGTGCGGTTGTTGCCCGAATCGGCATTTGTTGCCGTTCGAACCAACCGCAATCGAAATAAGATTACATCGGAGGAACAAGCACAGCTCGCAACGAAATGCGTGGGCATTGCAGGCCTTTCGGTGGGCAGTGCCTTGGCCATGACCCTTGCCATGGAGCGCATCTGCGGCAAGTTAAAATTGGCGGATTACGATGCGCTCGAGTTGTCCAACTTGAATCGGATTCAGACCGGCGTACACCATTTGGGCGTCCCGAAGGCTGTGGCCATAGCGCGAGCCATAGCGGAAGTGGACCCCTATTTTGAAGTGGAACTTTTTCAGGAGGGTTTTACGCCGGAAAATGCTGAGGCTTTCATGAACGGATTGGACTTCGTCTGCGACGCTTGTGACCAAGTCCGTGCCAAGGCCAACCTGCGCTGGCATGCCAAAGCCAAAGGCATCCCACTGGTCATGGAAACCTCTGACCGTGGCATGCTTGACATCGAACGTTACGATGAGGCGGGAACGCCCTTCCTCCATGGCCGTATTTCCGATGCTATGTTGGAGGAGATGCGCAGCGCTTCTACATGGAAACCAGAGTTCTTCGATGCCTTTATTGATGTGACGCAAGCATCAGCGCGTGGCGTAGGCAGTCTGCAGGCCGTTGGCACAACCCTTGTCGGATGGCCACAATTGTACACCGATGTAGCCGCTGGGGGAGCCCATGCAGCACAGGTGATCCGAAGTGTTTTTCTCGGTGAGCACATCCCGGATGCTCGCCACTACCTCGAATGGAATGAGCAGCTCCTTGAATCCGTCAATTGATCGCGCCCGGCAAGCAGAACGTATCGCACAGGCTGAAGTGCACGTATTCCGTGCCGACCAGCACGCGGACATTTGCCATGAATTGGTGGACGGTCACCAAGCGGTACTCCAAGCTTACGGTATCAAGAAGTTGACCACTTTCAATCGGGAGTGGATCGGGAACCCAAATGTGATTGTCATTGCTGCCGTTGGGCAGGGGACGGGGGTGGATGGACGCAGCCGTCGCGTACTCGGTGGGGCACGCATGCACGGTGCCAAGACGACCAACGAACTTCCCATGCTCAAGGCGATTGGAAGTCAAGATTCCCGACTCCGCGGACACATGGAACGCTATGTCGAAGAAGGAGCCTTCGAATTGGGGGGCATGTGGAACAGCATTGAAATGGCCGGCATGGGGGTGGAGGCCACCTTCATGATCCAAGCGGCCATGGCCACCTTGACGATGGTCGGAGGGCGGCACTTGTTCGCCTTGACTTCACCCGTGACCCGCCGCATGCAAAAGCCGTTGGCCTTCTTTACCGAAGAAGGCATCGGAGAGGATGGTTATTTCACCTACCCCACGCCGAAGTTGCGGGCGACCATCGCTCGTTACACTTTCCCTGAACATCTGACCGACGTCCAACCTGAGGTCCGGGAGTTGCTGGAAGGCATTTGGCAGGACCCGGAAGGAATGGTGCACCAGGTGCACGGCCCGAAAGGGGAGTTGAACCTCAAATTCAGATTGGAGGTGTGATGGCTGTTGCCACAGGAACACGGCCATGGCGCGCGTGGTGCCTTTTGGTGTTCATGGCGGTGGTCTCAGCCGGTGCAGCACAATCGCTCATTGGAAAGCGCATCGAGATTTTGCGGGATTCACTGCAAGCGGATCTCATGGGACTGGCGGAGGTGGTTCAGCACGACGCCTGGGACCCCGCGGACCAAACTGTTCCGAGCCTGGGTCTGTCGGATGCGGTGAGTTGGGTACGGTTGAAGTTGGACAGCCGCAGTGAGAACGGACAGTTAATCGAGATTCAGAACGCCGGCATTGATGAATTGACGGGCTACATGGTCTGCGATGGCAAAGTAATCGCGACCTACAACCGGGGTGTGCTGCAGGATGGGGCGAATGACGGTGCGTTTGGCACGTACCCCACATTTCCCATACCGCTGGTCGAATGCGAAGAACTGCACGCGGTGTTTCGCATGAAGTCGTCCAAGCCATTGCTGCTGCCCATGCGCATCGCGGGGCCGCGTGAGGTATTGAACGATGCCCACCAACGGGATATTCTGTTTGCAGCGTATTTCGGGGTGATACTGGTGATGCTGCTTTACAACCTGTTCCTGTTTTTCAGCGTGGGGGACCGCAGCTACCTCGAGTATTCGTTGTTCATATTGATGATCGGCGGCACGCAACTCGTGCTCAACGGGTATGCGCCGTATTTCAACGTGGAAGCTTGGCCGTGGTTGAACGCGCGCATTACGCACTTTTTTGGGGTATTTAGCGGGTTGACGACCATTGTTTTTGCCCAAAATTTCCTTCGGCTCAGCCGCTATGTGCCTTGGTTGCACAAGCTTTTAAACGGGTATTTCGTTGTTTACCTCGTAGCCCTCGTTCTCGCCGTTTCTGGCCAGCTGGTGTGGGCGTATAACGTCATCAATTTTTGCGCGGCGGCCATTTTCTTCTTCATCCCCGGTGCCATCATCACCATGCGCAAGGGGTATAGCCCAGCGAAGTATTTCCTGTTGGCCTTTTCGATTTTCATTGTAGCCGTGTTTGTTTTTGTGTTGAAAGATGCCGGGGTCATTCCGTACAATGCTTGGACCTTCTTCGCTTTGCCCCTTGGCAGTGCCATTGAGATGGTTCTGCTCAGCCTTGCATTGGCCAGCCGCATCAACCAGCTCAAAAAGGAGAGTGCCCATGCGCGGGAAGAGCAGCTGCGCATTTCCCAAATCAACGAGCGCATGGTGCGCGAGCAGAACACCAAACTTGAAGAGCGCGTACGCGACCGAACGGCAGATTTAGAAGCGGTGAATGCGAGCATGCGAACCACCTTGGAGGAATTGCAGTCCGCACAGCAGCAATTGGTGCAATCCGAGAAGCTCGCATCGATTGGTCAGTTGACCGCAGGCATTGCCCATGAACTGAACAACCCCATCAATTTCGTTTCATCGAGTGCACAGTCCTTGCGACGGGATTTCGAGGACCTCAACGCTGTCATTGACCTCGTGAAAGTGATGGATCCTGCGGCGGCTGATTTGCATGAGCAGGTAAATGGGGTGAAGGAGAAATTGTCCCAACTGGACATTGAATTTACGCAACAGGAGATTGAGGAGTTGCTCAATGGCATTGAAGACGGCACCGTTCGTACCTCTGAAATCGTCAAGGGCCTGCGCATTTTCAGCCGCATGGACGGGGATAATTTCATCCAAGCCCAGCTCAATGAACTGCTGGAATCGACGTTGATTGTATTGCGTAGCAATTTGAAAGATGCAGCGGTTTTGCAATTGGACTTGGGAGAGGAAATGCCACCGGTGATGTGCCAACCGGGCCGTTTGAACCAAGTCTTTATGAACATCATCACCAATGCGATTCAAGCGATGGATGCCCTTGGACGTGAGGTGGAAGAGAACATCCTATCCATCGAAACAGATCGGGTGGAAAGCATTGGGCAAGAATGGGCTGAAGTGCGCATCAAGGATGCTGGGCCCGGGATGTCCGAAGCGGTTAAGTCGCAGATTTTTGATCCGTTTTTTACCACGAAGCCGGTGGGCGAAGGGACGGGCTTGGGCTTGAGTATTGTGATGGGCATTTTAAGCGATCACAATGCTGAAGTCGAGGTTGAGTCCGAAGAAGGCGTGGGCACAGAATTCATCATTCGATTTCCATTATGATCAACGTACTCTACCTCGACGATGAGGCGCACAATTTGACTGCGTTTCGTGCAGCGTTTCGACGGGATTTCCAGGTGCACGTGACCACCGAGCCGACCGACGCGGTGCGCATCCTCCGCGAGCACCCCATCGAGGTCATCATTTCGGACCAGAAAATGCCCAAATTGAGTGGGGTGGAGTTTTTTGAACTCATCGCGCCCGATTACCCCGACCCGGTGCGCATGCTCCTCACCGGCCATGCCGATATCGACGCGGTCATCGATGCGATCAACAAGGGCCAGATTTACAAGTACATCGCGAAGCCGTGGAACGAATCGGAGTTGCGTGATTTGGTCAACGAAGCTTCGCAACTATACCACGATCGCCAGGCCATTGTTTTGCGGGGTGAGGACTTGCAGCAGCGCATGAGCAAAGCCGAGCAAGAGGCCGTCAAAATTCAATCGCTCACGGCCGACAAGGGTGGTCTTTCAGCCGAAGAGACCGCGCGGGTGTTTGACCTCGCGAACGCCATTCAGCGACTGTTGCAGGCGTAATCAGCGGATGTACTTGAAGTCCTCTCCGGGCTTGATGTTTTTCAAGGTGGCGAGGATCAGCTTGATGCAATTCTCCACGTCCTGGCGGTGCACCATCTCCACGGTGGTGTGCATGTAACGAAGTGGGAGGCTGATCAACGCGCTCGCCACGCCTTTGTTGGAGTAGGCAAACGCGTCGGTGTCGGTTCCGGTAAAGCGGCTGGCTGCCATACGCTGCAGTGGGATTTTCTCTGCATCGGCCGTGTCAATGATGCGCTGCAAGAGGTTGTTCTGGACTGCCGGTCCGTAGGTCACGCCCGGGCCTTTGCCCGCAGCCACGTCTCCGTTGTCGATTTTGTTCATCATCGGGGTGTGCGTGCAGTGGGTAACGTCGGTTACAATGGCGACGTCCGGTGAAATCCGCTCGGCGATCATCTGGGCCCCGCGCAGTCCGATTTCTTCTTGTACCGAGTTGGTGATGTAAAGGCCAAAAGGCAATTTGGTGCCTTCTTCATGCAGCAGGCGCGCGACCTCAGCAATCATGAACCCTCCGGCTCTGTTGTCCAGGGCGCGGGCAACATACCAGTCCTTGTTCAAGACCATAAAGGTGTCCTCATAGGTGACCACGCATCCGACGTGGATGCCCATCTTTTCAACCTCTTTCTTGTCTTTGGCGCCCACATCGAGGAAGATGTTTTTCATGGTTGGAGCTTCCTCCTTGCCCGCGGTGCGGGTGTGGATGGCGGGCCACCCGAAGACGCCTTTTACAATGCCTTTCGGCGTGTGGATGTCGACGCGCTTGGAAGGCGCAATCTGGTGGTCACTTCCGCCGTTTCTGCGCAGGTAGATGTACCCGTCGGCGGTGATGTAGTGAACGAAATAGCTGATTTCATCGGCATGGGCTTCGATAACCACCTTGTACGGGGCATCGGGATTGACCACCCCAACGACCGTGCCGTAGGTATCAACAATGTGCTCATCGATGTACGGTCGGATGTAGTCCAACCACAGTTGCTGCCCGCTGCTTTCGAATCCGGTTGGGCTTGCGTTATTGAGGTATGCTTCGAGGAACTTCTCTGAAGCTTTGTTGAGAATCGTCTTCTTTGCCATTGCACAAAAATACCGGCCGGCGCAGCGGAGATAACGCTGGCCGGCCGGATTGATTTCAACAAAGATTTCACCCGTGGGTGATCAGAGTGTGTATCCGTTCTTTTCGATGAGGTCCATGGCAATCAACTGACGCGCTTCCTTCGGATTGATGTCCTCGGTTTTGCAGAATCGCTTCATACCCATGAGCATCATCTTCAGCTCATCGCCTTCGGCAAAGCTCAGCAACGCTTCTTTGCCCGCGCTGTGGATCCATTCGCTGGCTTCGTACGTGTACACGTTCATGATGGCGAGCTGCACTGCCAGGTCGTCCGTTCCGCCCTTTTGCTGCGCCAACTTTTGCACACGGAGGACCGTCGATTCAATGGTATACAGCCAAATAGCCATGTCGGCGATGTTCATGAGGATTTCCTGTTCCTTCGCCAGGCTCATCATCAGCTTTTGTACGGCCCCGCCGGCCACCAACAAGATGGCCTTTTTCAGGTTGGCGACGTAGGTCAATTGCCGCTCGAATGGGTCGCTTGAAGGGCTGGCAAAATCCGGAACTCCCGTGAGCTCGTTGGCCACTGCCATGGCGGGGGTCATCAAGTCCATTTCGCCCTTCATGGCTTTTTTGAGGATCATGTCCACCGTCAGCATGCGGTTGATCTCATTGGTGCCTTCGAAGATGCGGTTAATCCGCGCATCGCGGTAGGCAAGCTCAGCCCGGGTTTCCGCGCTGTAGCCCATTCCTCCGTGGATTTGAACGGCTTCATCGACGCAATAGTCGAGCACTTCAGAGCCCAACACCTTCATCATGGCACACTCGGGTGCGAAATCCGCGATGCCCTTGAGGGTGGCGTCGCCGTGGTCCATGCCGCCTGCCTTCAGTGCAGCAATGGCGTCGTCGATGTTCTGCGTAGCCCGGTAGATGGCCGATTCGCAGGTGTACAATCGGATGGCGCTTTCGGCGAGTTTGTAGCGGATGGCGCCGTACTTTGAGATGGGCCGTCCAAACTGCTCGCGATCGTTCGCATACCGCGTGGCATAAGTGCACGCGTCTTTTGCCGCACCGAGCACTGCACCGCCCAATTTGATGCGGCCAATGTTCAAGATGTTCACGGCAATCTTGAAGCCTTGCTCGCGCTCATAGAGGAGGTTTTCGACCGGTACATGCACGTCGTTGAAGAAGATTTGACGGGTCGAGGACCCCTTGATCCCCATCTTCTTTTCCTCCGGATTTTTCGTGATGCCTTCAGCGTGGCCGTCGACGATGAAGGCCGTGAGTTTTTCGTCGTCATCGATTTTGGCGAACACAATCATCACGTCCGCGAATCCCCCATTGGTGATCCACATCTTTTGGCCATTGATGATGTAATGCTTTCCATCTTCGGAGAGCCGGGCCTTGGTTTTACCGCTGTTGGCGTCGGAACCGGCGCTCGGTTCGGTGAGGCAGTAGCAGCCTTTCAGTTCGCCCGAGGCCAACCCAGGCACCCATTTTTGCTTCTGTTCTTCGTTGCCGTAGTACAGGATGGGCAACGTACCGATACCGGTGTGGGCGCTGAAGCTGACGCTAAACGCATGCGCTCCTCCAATGGCTTCGGTGATGAGCATGGTGGTTTTGAAATCCAATCCCATGCCGCCGTATTCCTCCGGTACGGAACTGCCAAGCAGTCCCAGTTCACCGGACTCGCGCATCAGGTTCGGAACGAGGCCTTCCTCTTGGTTGTCGATTGCTTCGAGCTTGGGAATGATGCGTTGTTCGACAAAGTCCAACGTCATCTGCTTCATCATCAATTGCTCCTCCGTCCATTCTTCAGGGATGAAAATGTCGGCGGCTGCGGTAGGGCGGATCAAGAATTCACCCCCTCGGATCGCTGTTGTGTTTTCTGACATCGGATGTAGGGTTATGCGTTCAACAATTCAAAAACGCCGGCGGCCCCTTGGCCGGTGCCGACGCACATGGTCACCATGCCGTAGTTGGCTTGGCGGGATTTCAACTCGTGCATCATTTGCACGGTCAGTTTTGCGCCGGTGCATCCCAGCGGATGGCCCAACGCAATGGCGCCCCCGTTCGGGTTAACCAACGCTGAATCCAGCCCGAGTTCTTTCACCACGGCAACGGATTGCGAGGCGAAAGCTTCATTGAGCTCCACGGCGCCGAGGTCCTGAGCGGTGATGCCTGCTTTCTCGAGTGCTTTGGGTACCGCGTGGATGGGTCCGACGCCCATGATGCGCGGCTCCAAACCGCTTACGTGGTAGCTGGCCAACCGCGCGATGGGTTCGACGTTCAGTTCCTTGAGCATGCGTTCTGAAACGACCAGTACAAAGGCTGCACCGTCTGAGGTCTGTGAACTGTTCCCCGCTGTGACCGAACCGCCTTGGGCAAACACGGGTCTCAACCGAGCGAGGCCTTCCAGCGTGGAATCGCGACGCACGCCTTCATCGGTGTCGACGACGTGGGTGCGCTCTTGCCGCTTCTCGTTTTCATCGAGGTAGACCTCGTTGACGGTGATGGGGGCGATACCCGGCGCAAACCGCCCGGCGTCGATGGCCGCGGCTGCGCGCTGATGGCTTTCGAGCGCGAAGGCGTCCTGTTCGTCTCGGGAGACGTTGAAGTCTTTTGCCACCGCTTCTGCGGTGAGTCCCATGCCCCAGTACCAGTCTGGATTGGCTTTGGCGACTCGGGCATTGGGCACGATGCGCCACCCGCCGAACGGAATCGGTGACATGGTCTCGATGCCGCCGGCGAGGATGCAATCGGCCAGTCCGGCGTGGATTTTGGCGGATGCGATGGCAATGGTTTCCAAACCGGATGCGCAGTAGCGGTTCACGGTCATGCCCGGTACTTTGTCGGTATCGAGCCCCATCAAACTCACCATGCGACCGATGTTCAGGCCTTGCTCTGCTTCTGGGGTGGCGTTGCCGACAATGACATCGTCGATGCGTTCTTTGTCCAATTGCGGAAAATCGGAGAGCAGCTTTCGAATCACTTGCTCACCGAGGTCATCCGGTCGAACAAAGCGAAAGGCGCCTTTGCCGGATTTGCCAACGGGCGAACGGTAGCCTCCTATGATGTATGCATTCATGGCGATTAGTTTCTCAAGATTTTACCCTTCTGAATCAGGCTCTGCATGCGCTCAAGGGTTTTGCGTTGCATGCACAGGGAGACAAACGCTTCGCGTTCGAGGTCGAGCAGGTATTGCTCCGAGACGGTCGTTCGCGCACTGAGGTCGCCTCCGCACATCACGTAACCAAGCTTTTCGCTGATCAATTGATCGTGTTCGGAGATGTAGTTGCCGCTCTTCATGCTGTGCGCACCGACGTACACGATGCCGAGTCCTTCTTGGCCGGCGACGGTGATGTCTTTGCGCTGCAGCGGCTGGGTGTAGCCGGCCTCGGACAGCTCAATGGCGGCGCGCTTGGCTCGGGCGAGCTGGTCGCGGCGGTTCACGACGACTTCATCGATGCCTTCCCGCAAGTAACCGAGTTCGAACGCTTCGTATGCCGAGGTGGCGACCTTGGCCTGGCCAATGGTCAGGAAACGATCGCGCAAGCGGTTGATGCGCATATCGCCGTCGTGCATCTCATCATTCAGGCGCAGGACGAACTCCTTGGTGCCGCCGCCCCCCGGGATGAGCCCGACGCCAAACTCCACAAGTCCGATGTAGGTCTCGGCATGGGCGACCACTTTATCGGCGTGGAGGCACATCTCACACCCGCCTCCCAGGGCGAGCTGGTGAGGAGCCACAATGACTGGAATGCCGGAGTAGCGCAGGCGCATGACGGTGTTCTGGAACATGCGAATGGCGTGATTGAGGTCATCGTATTCCTGTTCCACGGCCATCATGAAAATCATGCCCACATTGGCTCCGGCACTGAATTGTGCTCCTTCGTTTGAAATGACAACGCCGCGCCATGCATCGTCTGCCTCGGCGAGATCAATGGCCTTGTTGATGCCTTCGAGCACCTCCGCGCCAATGGAATTCATTTTGGTGTGGAACGCGACGTTGAGGATGCCGTCGCCCAAATTCTGAATGGTCGTTCCTGAATTCGACCACACCGTGGCAGAATCGGGCAACCAAGCCAGTGACAACCGTCCTTCTTGGCCGCCAACGGCCTCGTAAGTACCCGTTCGGGGATCCCAGCATTGGCGCACGCCATTGACATTGCGGTAGAAGGTGCCTTCGCTCTGGGCCTTGAAGGTATCAATCCAAGCTGGAACCGCTAGCCCGCGGTCCGCGATGGCTTTGAGGCCGTCTTCGAATCCGATGGCATCCCAGCTTTCAAAAGCCCCCAACTCCCAGCCGAACCCGGCACGCAATGCATCATCGATGCGGTAGGGCTCGTCCGCGATTTCAGGAACTCGGTTCGCTACATATGCGAACACATCGGCGAAAATTCGGCGGTAAAACGTTCCGGCTTCGTCTTGACCGTTGAAGAGAAGCTTGGTCCGTTGTTCCAAATCGTCCACGGCTTTGGCCATGTCCAACGTGGCAAACTTGGCTTTCACCTTGGGACGGTATTCCAAGGTCTTTAAGTCGAGTGCGAGGATTTCGCTTTTGCCTTGATCGTTTTTGACTTTCTTGTAAAATCCAGCGCCGCTTTTCGATCCCAAGAGGTTGTTGTCCACCAGGTGCTGAACGAAATCCGGTGTTTGGAATACCTCAGCGCGTTCATCATCGGGGCAATTGCTCGCCACTCCATTGGCGACGTGAACAAGCGTATCCAATCCAACCACATCGCAGGTGCGAAATGTTGCGCTTTTCGGTCGACCCATGGCTGGACCGGTAAGCTTGTCGACTGCTTCGACCGTCAGTCCCATCTCGCTCACTGTGTGGAACAACGCTTGAATGGCGAAGACGCCCACGCGGTTGGCGATGAAGGCTGGAGTGTCCTTGCAGACGACCACCTGCTTGCCCAAAATGCGCTCACCATACGCTTCGAGGAAGGCCAAAACGTCGGGCTTGGTCTTCGGTCCCGGGATAATCTCCAACAGCGGCAGGTACCGCGGCGGATTGAAAAAGTGCGTGCCGCAGAAGTGGGCTTGAAAATCTTCAGATCGCCCTTCGCTCAACTGAGCCAACGGAATGCCCGATGTATTGCTCGTAATAAATGTGCCGGGCGTTCGGAATTGCTCGACGCGTTCATAAAGCTGTTGCTTGATGTCCAACCGTTCGACGACGACCTCGATGATCCAGTCGCACTGGGCGATTTGCGCCAAGTCATCGTCAAAATTGCCCGTGGTAATGCGTTGGGCGAATCGCTTCGAATACAACGGTGACGGATTGGACTTGATGGCGGCCTTGAGGTGGCCGTCGGCAATGGCATTCCGAGGCCCTTCGGCCGAGGGCAGATCGAGCAGGAGCACCTCGGACCCCGTCTGGGCGAGGTGGCACGCGATGCGCGACCCCATCACGCCGGAGCCCAAAACCGCGGCGCGTTTTATTTTATGGAATGGTATAGCAGGTGTACTCATGGTGTTGAGGAATGATCAGTGGTTGATGGCACGTCTGCGGGGACGAGCGCTTGCGGGTTGTCAAGAATTTCATTCAATCGACGCATCTCGTTGAGCAATCGATCAACAGATTCCGCTCCGAGCAATTCGCGCAGACGTTGGTTGACCGTTACTACCAGGTCGCGCGCTTGTCTCCGTGCTTCGATGCCGGCGCTGGTCAGATATACGCGCATCATGCGTCGATCGTGAGCATCGGGCCGTCGCTCAATCCACCCCATCTCTTCCAGCCCTCTCAGGGAGCGGGATAGGCTGGTCGATTCCATACCCATTTTGGGGCCGAGCTTTGTGGACGGCGTGCCCGAACGATCGGTGTGGAGCAAGATGAATACATAAGAAAAAGGAATGCCACGCCGTTCCGCCTCGCTCGCGTAAAGTTTCGAAAGCTTGGTCCATCCCCAGCGCAAATGAAAATCAATGGTCTCTTGTGGCTTCACGTGTCCAAGATACATAAAATTTCCTATGCATGCATAGTATTTATACGAATGTTGAAACGGATCGATGAATGGCAAATCAGGGTGAACTGATCTGCCCGTCCTTTAAGTGCAAGCGCGCATCTCCACGCGCTGCCATGGCATCATTGTGTGTAACCACGACAAAGGTCTGCCCCTCGCGATCGCGCAATTCAACAAACAATTCGAACAGTGAGTTGGCATTTCCCGAGTCGAGGTTGCCCGTGGGTTCATCAGCCAACACAACATCCGGTTCGTTCATGAGGGCACGGGCGGCGGCCACGCGTTGTTGCTCACCGCCACTGAGTTGGTTCGGGAGATGGCGAAGGCGGCTTCCGAGTCCGAGGTCTTTGAGGAGGCGTTCTGCGCGTTCTTTGTGCCGGTCCGAGTCGTTTCCTTGGATCCAGGCGGGCATGAGAACGTTTTCGACGGCGGTGAATTCGGGCAACAACCGGTGAAATTGAAAAATGAATCCGATGCGCCGATTGCGGAAGGCCGAGAGGGCGTTGCCTTGCAATCCTTCCACCCGGGTACCTCCGATGGAAAGGGTGCCCGAGTCGGGTGCATCCAAGGTGCCAAGAATTTGAAGCAAGGTGGTCTTGCCGGCACCGCTTGCACCCGAAATGGCCGTGATTTTGTGCTTTTCAATTTCCAAATCGACGCCGTTCAGAACGGTAACCTGTCCATATGACTTTGTGATTCCGTAGGCCTCGATCATGATTTCTTTCATGGTTGCAAACTACAAATGAAACGGGCGCTGTGTTTGCTACCTTTGCCCCGCATTTTAAACGATTCATCGCATGAACATTCACGAGTACCAAGGCAAGTCCATTTTGAAGAGTTTCGGGGTAGCCATTCAAAACGGCTACGTTGCGGATACGGCTGATGCGGCCCATGAGGCTGCGGTCAAATTGGCCGAGGAAACAGGTACGGGCTGGTTTGTGGTCAAGGCGCAGATTCATGCCGGTGGTCGGGGCAAGGGAACCGTGACGGAAACCGGATCCCACGGCGTCGTTTTGGCGAAGGGCCTCGATGAAGTAAAAGGCAAGGCAGCAGGCATCCTCGGCGGCCACTTGGTGACGGCTCAAACCAACGCGAAAGGAAAGCAAGTCAATAAGGTCCTGATTGCAGAGGACGTCTACGGTCCCGGTGACAGCGAACCGAAAGAAATTTACATGAGCGTATTGCTCGACCGTGCAAACGGCCGGAACATCATCATGTACTCACCGCAAGGAGGGATGGACATTGAAGCGGTTGCGGAAGAGACCCCCGAATTGATTTTCAAGGAATCCATTGATCCCACTTTGGGCTTGCAGGGATTTCAATCGCGACGCATTGCGTTCAACCTTGGGCTGAGCGGAAAGGCGTTCAAAGAGATGACCAAATTTGTCAACGCTTTGTACAACGCATACGTGGGCAGCGACGCAACGATGTTCGAAATCAACCCCGTTTTGAAGACCGCTGACGACCGCGTCATTGCTGTGGACTCCAAGGTTTCTTTAGACGGCAACGCCCTCTACCGCCATCCGGATTATGCCGCGATGCGCGATACGACTGAAGAGGATCCCACCGAAGTGGAAGCGGATGAAGCCGGTCTGAATTACGTGAAGTTGGATGGAAACGTGGGTTGCATGGTGAACGGCGCAGGTCTGGCCATGGCAACCATGGACATCATCAAGTTGAGCGGCGGAGATCCTGCGAACTTCCTCGACGTAGGAGGCACGGCCGATGCCGCTCGGGTGGAGAAGGCGTTCCGCATCATCCTGAAGGATCCGGCGGTGAAAGCCATTTTGGTCAATATTTTCGGAGGCATTGTCCGCTGCGACCGTGTGGCGCAGGGCGTGGTTGACGCCTACCGCAACATGGGCAACATCGATGTGCCAATCATTGTGCGCCTTCAGGGGACCAATGCGGAAGAGGCGAAGCATTTGATTGACGAGTCGGGCTTGGAAGTCAAGTCAGCCATCTTGTTGAAGGAAGCGGCGGAAGCCGTGGCCGAAGTCTTGGCCTGATCTCTTCTCTTTCAATCCTCAACCTTTTCAATGGTGAGGATGCCGTCCCGGATGGGCAACAACGTGGTGCGAATGCCGCTGCGCGCTGCCCATTCGGCGCATACGGACTCCAGGTGTTCGCTGGTGGCGTCTCCGTCCGTGCGCGAAGGAAGGACCTTGCCCCACCACAGCACATTGTCTACCAATATCCAGCCACCAGGGCGCAAGAGCGGCAGACACTGCTCGACGTAGTCACCGGTTCGGGGCTTGTCGGCATCAATCCACACCAAATCAAAGGGTCCCTCTAACTGTGGCAAGACCGCCGAGGCTTCTGCATTGTGGCGATGGACACGTGCGCGTATGCCCGCTTTCTCCCAGAATTCATCTTGGATGGCATTCAACTCGTCATTGGGCTCTACGGTGTCGATGCGACCATCAGGGGTCAAACCGGCGGCGAGACAGATGGTCGAATAGCCGGTGTACGTGCCGAGCTCCAACACGCGATGGGGGCGCACCGTGCGGCTCCAATTTTGGAGAAACTTGCCTTGAATCGGGTCGCTGAGCATTTGAGGGGTCAGTACCGATTGCCAGGTTTTTTTTCGCAGCTCGGTGAGTACAGTATCCTCAGCACTGCTGTGGGCTATCGCATAGGCGAGTAACTCGTGGTCCAGTTGATGGGGGTCTGCCAAAACGAGCGGATTTTTCGCAAAGGTCAGCCATGCCCGCGGGAATTCGACATCAGAAGCAGTACAAGCCAAATTCTGAAAGGAAAATGAGCAAGTCGGACGCTCCTACAACACCGTCTTCATTGAAGTCGGCCTCCTCCAGGCAATCGTCGCTGCAGTCGAATGTCCCGAGGAAGATCAGCAGGTCGGCCGTGCCGATGATCTGGTCCGCGTTCATGTCGGCCAAACACGTGGTCAATTCATCGGGGCTCAACAACCCGTTGCAGTCGTTGTCAAACCCTTGGTTGGTGCCATCTGCTCCCGGGTAAACCAACGGGTTGGTATCGTTGCAGTCGCAGAGGTTGGTCCACGTGTCGTTGTCGCTGTCCACAATACCCGCGCATTCGTTGAAGCCTGCTTCGCAGTTCGCAAGTGCGCACTCCGCGCATGCTTCCTCCGTGCCAAAGGCGCAAGCGAAGTAGCAGTTTTGCACCACGCAAACCACTTGTTCGCCAAAGCAGCCAATGCAGGGGAGGCTCAGCTCGAGCTGTTCAATCATGCAAGCTTCGAGGCATTCCTCACCTTCAGACAAGCATGCCAAGCCGCATTCTGCCGAAACGGATTGAACGTATTCCGTGTTTTGGCAGATGTACTCCAAGTCGAGCGTTGTGCAATTGCCTTGTGCAATCCCACTTGAGAGCATAGCGAGCGCGGTCGCCAGCGCAAGAGCAAATTTCCAAACCATACTATAAGATACGCATTGCGTGCCAGAAAAACAAAATACAACCGCGGTTCGTGCAGCTTCAAGTACCTTCGCGCCGTCATGGCACGGCAAAAGAAGAACAAGCGATTTCGATCCGGTGAAGGGGGCATGGTCTTCAGCACCGCTGCCGATTGGACTCCCGTATCGGAAGAGCAAGAATCGACCGAATCGGTCGATCCCAAGGCTGCCACCTTGTATGTGAGCTTGGATCGAAAGCAGCGAGCCGGCAAGCCGGTGACGATGGTGGAAGGATTGGAGCACGATGGAATGGCACTGATGACAATGGGAAAGGAATTGAAAGCCCTTTGTGGCGCCGGAGGAGCCGTCAAAGAAGGGGCCATCCTTGTGCAAGGTGACCACCGGGACAAGGTGATTGGCTTTCTTGAGGCCAAAGGCTTTCGTACAAAACGCAAAGGAGGATGAGCGAGACGAAACCCAAACGAGATGAGGAGCAGGCGGATCCGTACAACGGGTTGCCTTTGTACTTTGCGAAAACCCTCGCGAGCCTGGAAGACTTTCTTGAAAAGGAATTGGTCGAACTTGGATGTGTCGGGGTCAAGCAAGCGAAGCGCGGGGTGGAATTTCATGCCGACATGGCGACGTTGTTTCGCGTGTGTCTGAGTAGTCGCTTTGCCCTGACCGTGCTGCGTCCGGTGCTTTCTTTCGATGCCCAGAATCCGGACGCACTGTATGACGAAGCCAAGCGCTGGGACTGGGGTGCCATCATGACCCCGCAATCATCATTCTCCATTGATGTCACCGTGCACTCCTCGGTGTTTACACACTCGCAGTTCGCGATGCTCCGGCTGAAGGACGCTGTGGTGGATCACTTCCGCGAGTTTTCGGGATTGCGTCCTGGCATCAACAAGGAGGATCCGGACATCCGCATCCACTTGCACATTGCCCACACGACCGTCACGATTTCGCTGGACGCTGCGGGACGACCGTTGAGCCGCCGGGGCTACCGACCGGCGGGTGCCAAAGCCCCGTTGAACGAAGTGCTGGCGGCAGGCTTGTTGGCCCATGCGGGTTGGAAACCCGGAATTCCGCTCTACGATGCCATGTGTGGCTCGGGTACTTTCACGTTGGAGGCTGCCCTGTGGTCGGACGGCTTCCCCATCCAATGGCATCGTCGGAAGTTCGCCTTCATGGACTGGCGAGGATTCGATGAGGACGAGTGGTGGAGCGTACGCGATGCCTTGAAGGACGCCCGTGAGCCGGTGGAAACACCGATTTTTGCGACCGACCGTGACTTTGCGGCCATTTCCCAAACGCGCCAGGCATTGGCCAACATGGAGTTGGTGGGACGGGCGGAGCTGGGCCGGATGGACTTTTTCAAATTGAAGCCTCGAACCGAAACGGGGTTGTTGGTGTTGAATCCGCCATACGGTGAGCGTTTGCCCTTGGAGGATGCACCGGCATTTTATGCCCAAATCGGCGATGCCTTGAAGGCCAACTGGTCGGGTCATTCGGCATGGATCATTTCGTCGGACGTCGAAGGGTTGAAGCGAGTGGGCTTGAAAACCAAGCGCCGCATCAAATGCTTCAATGGCCCCATGGAGTGCCGCTGGATGGGGTGGGATCTCTATCAAGGCACGGGCGATGCTCCGGAACCGGGCGTGGTGAGTACTCCGGACGAAACAGAAGCATAAAAAAACGGCCCCCGATTGGGAGCCGTTCTCAATTCGATTGCCGATGCATTAACGCACCACCAGCTTCGAGGCCCATCGGCCCGAGGCAGCCGTGAATTGGACCGTATACACGCCGGGTGAAAGGGCACTGATGTCCAGCGTTGGGTTGTTTTGCTGAACGGTTACCTGAACGGCTTCGCGTCCCAGTGCGTCGGTGAAGGTCACCGTACCGGCACCCGTTGTGCTCAATTGGACGGCGGCGGTAGCTGGGTTGGGGAACATGCTGAGTTCTTGTGCAGGCAGCCACTCGCTGATGCCGTTGATGAAACCGGTTACGATGTCCTCCGCGTAGCGAGGCTCAATTTTGTACTCCTCGAATGTATAGTGGATGCATCCAGTGATGGAGTAGTACTCGTCCTGGATCCAACCGTCCTCCGGCAAGTACATGTAGTCGTTGGTCTTGACCTCACCGCTGCCGTCGTCGAAAATGGCTTCGCCGTAGTCAGCATCGGGGTTGGTGCAAATGGCGTTCACGATTTGAACGAGGCAACCTTCATACGCTTCGCTGGAAGCCAATTCGCCCGTGGGGACGATGGAAGGTGCGGGCAGGTCGTTGCCTGAACTGACCGTTTCGAAGTAGCTGATGTTCACCAATTCCGTCACATCGTAGTACTCGGCGACCTCGCCTTCAATGATGATTTCATCGCCAATTTCGGGGGCTTGGGTGTTGTCGTAAACGAAAATGCCGTTCCATGGCCCTTCACCGTCCTGGATGAAGTAGCCGATGACGCCTGAGGTCGCCGAAGTGACGTTGTTGGCGGTGACGATGCCGGTGGTGGTTACCGACAAGCCGACCAAGGGGGAGCTGAACAACTCGCCTTGGATTTCGGCGATGGTGTTTGTTACGGCTTGCGCCGATGCATTTGTGTGAAGTCCGAAGGCCAATCCGAGAGCGAGGCCCAACGCGTAAATGTGTTTCATGAGGAGGATTTTGTGAATGTACCTTTGAAGGGCAAAGAGAAATGAAAAATCACGAAACACAAAATGCGCCCGGTCGTATGTTCATTACCGGCGCGACGTCGGGTTTTGGAGAGGCTATTGCGCGCATGGCTGCGAAAGCGGGGTATGCCTTGGCATTGACTGGGCGACGGTCAGATCGATTGAAGGCCTTGCAGGCTGAATTGGGCGACGCTGTGCAACACGTGTTGTGTTTTGATGTGCGCGATCGGGAAGGCACGGCTGAAGCCATTCTATCATGCAGTGCTGACTTCATTCCAACGGTGCTCGTCAACAACGCCGGACTGGCAGTGGGGCGAGAGCCCATCGACCAAGGAATCTACAACGACTGGGACCGAATGATTGACACCAATGTCAAAGGCTTGCTCAACGTCACCCGCGAATGGACGCCACTCATGGCACCCGGTTCCCGCATCATCAACATCGGCAGTGTCGCTGGGCGCCAAGCCTACCCGGGCGGGGCGGTATACAACGCTTCCAAGTTTGCCGTGCACGGCTTGACCCAAGCGATGCGCATGGACCTCCTGCCACGTGGCATCCAAGTAGCGCAGGTGGCCCCGGGGGCAGCCGAGACGGAATTCAGTGTGGTTCGCTTCAAGGGCGACGAGGCGGCGGCCAATGCAGTGTATGGGGGATACACGCCGCTTTCGGCAGAAGATGTCGCCGACGCGGTGATGTACATCGCTTCGCGGCCTGAACACGTGAGCATTCAGGATGTTTTGATCATGCCTGCTGCGCAAGCAAGCGCTTACCATTTTCACAAATTACAATGACCATGACACGGAATTTGCTTTGGGATTTGTTGGTTGGGTCTGTAGCCTTGGTATGGACGGGCTGTTCATTTCAGTCGGAACGCGTGGACCTGATTGTCCACAACGGGATAGTGCTGACCTTGGATGGCGTGAACACTGTGGCCCAAGCGCTGGCGGTCGACAGCGGTCGCGTTGTCGCTATCGGTCCCGAGCGTGCCATATTGAACAAGTATGCGGCCGAACATTCGGTGGACCTGCACGGCGGCGTATTGACACCTGGCTTGATGGATGGGCATGCCCACTTAATTGGGTATGCCGATGGACTGCTCGAGGCCAATTTGTTCGGCACTACGAGTTGGGAGGCCGCCGTGGAACGGGTCGTCCAGCACCAAGCAGAATGGCCAAGCGACTGGGCAGTTGGCCGGGGCTGGGATCAAAATGACTGGGACAGCCAAGCGTTCCCAGATCGCGCTTTATTGGACGCGGCCTTTCCCGATCAGCCCGTTGCGCTGGAGCGCATTGATGGGCACGCCCTGATTGTTAACGGTGAAGCGCTGCGACGGGCTGGCTTGCTCGATGGAGATGTACCTGCTGTTGAAGGGGGAGAGGTGGTGCTAGATGCCGCCGGGAATCCGACCGGTGTGCTCATAGACAATGCATGCGGATTGGTGAGCTCCATCGTGCCCTCCCAACCCGAATCGCGGAGGTTGGAGGCCTTGATGGAGGCGCAGGCAAATTTGCTGGCTCATGGGATTGTTGGGGTGACCGATGCCGGGTTGTCACCGACTGAAATTGAACGAATCGATGCGTTGCAGCAATCCGGGGAGCTCAAGCTGCGCGTGAACGCCTTGGTGTCCGCGGGTGATGAGAACATAGCATGGCTTGTGGATTCAGGTCGGCGCATTGAAGATATGCTTGTCGTGAACGGCGTCAAGTTTTACATGGACGGCGCATTGGGCTCACGCGGTGCACTGCTCCGGCAGCCATACAGCGACCGCACAGGTTGGTTTGGATTGGCAACCCAACGCGAACAGGAATTCAAACGTCAGATTGAGACGCTTCACGGGCATGGGTTGCAGGCCGCCACGCATTGCATCGGCGATTCGGCCACGGCCCTGGTGTTGGACGCCTACGCTGATGTCCTCGAGGGACCCAACGACCTGCGTTGGCGCATTGAGCACGCGCAGGTGGTTTCCGAAGAGGACGTAGCGCGGTTCGGCAGCTACAGTGTAATCCCATCGGTTCAACCAACGCATGCTACAAGCGATATGTACTGGGCGGGGGAACGATTGGGAAGAAACCGGATACGCCGGGCCTATGCCTACCAGGAGTTGTTGCAAGCGCTCGGGATGACGGCACTCGGAACGGATTTTCCCGTTGAAGACATCGATCCCCGAAAGACGTTCGCTGCAGCCGTAGCGCGGATGGATGCCGACGGTTATCCGGTGGGAGGGTTTCAGCCGGAAAACGCATTGACCCCGGAACAAGCGTTGCGGGGGATGACCCAATGGGTCGCGTTGGCTCAATTTCAAGAAAACGCCTTGGGCACCATCGAGATCGGCAAATGGGCAGATTTCACGTGGATGGATCGGAACTGGCTCGAGGTGGATGCGCAATCCGTGCGTGCCACACGTATCTATGGTACATGCATCGCTGGTGAGTGGTGTTACTTGGAATCGGAGCGTCCATGAAGAACAAAATCTTGCGATCACCTGTGACCTGGCTGTTGGTGGTCTTTGCCATTGGGGTAGCCATCGGCATCATTGAATTGACACCGGAACGAAGTTTACCGGTGATCCAGCCCCATGAATTGAACCCCGCCCTGGTCGATCCGGCGCTCTGGTCCAACGAGGATCACCGCATTTTGGATTTCGATTTGGTCAATCACCTGGGCGACAGCGTCACATTGAATGATGTAGAAGGGGAAATTCTCATCAGTGACTTTTTCTTTACCCGATGTGCCACCATTTGCCCCATCATGACATCCAATTTGCGCGCTGTTCCTGCAGCCTTGGAGGGGAAAACCGGTTGGCGCATCCTGAGCCACAGCGTGACCCCGGCTGCCGATACCCCTGCGGTGCTCGCTGCTTATGCCAAAAGAATGGGGGCATCGCATGCCAACTGGTGGTTCCTCACAGGTGCCAAGCAGGAGATCTATCGGCTGGCGCGCACGAGCTACTTTGCATGCTATGATGAGGCGCAAGGCGGTGATGGTGGCCTGCAAGACTTCGTGCACACTGAGAACGTGGTGCTTGTTGATGCCAAAGGGCGCTTGCGAGGATTCTATGATGGAACGAGTGAAGAGGCTATAAATCAACTGGTTGCAGATGTGGAATTTTTACTCGCGAAAAAAGATTGAATTTTTTTGTTGAAACGTTGTTGGCGTTCGAGCAAGTCACCCTACATTTGCGCCCGCTTTCGAAGGAAGGCACGTTCATTGAAACGCGATTGACAACAGGAAAACGAAAGGCTTTGGCCGAACGTTTTTACCGGCTCGAAAAAAAACCCGCATAAAAGATTGTGGGTTGAATTATTCGAACTATCTTTGCGCCCCCTTTCGAGGGAAGTTCTTTACAGAATGCGGCGCGAAAAATTGTGAGCAGGTTCTCCTCCAAAAGTTTTGAAGAGACTTGTAAACACACTTAACTTTGTCGCCCGCTTTTAACAGAGCATTTGAAGAAGCCGATTCGTCGGTGGATATCGATAAACGTTCTTTGACTTGATGCAGCAGCCCGGATTCTTCTTCGGAAGATTCCATCAAATCCACTCTCCCCCCGGAGGGTGGTGTCTCATCCAAGCACGGATGAGATTGTTAGATTCCCTGAGATTCTCAACAGATTAAACTTTTTACAATGGAGAGTTTGATCCTGGCTCAGGATGAACGCTAGCGGCAGGCCTAACACATGCAAGTCGAGGGGCAGCGGGAGTGCTTGCACTCGCCGGCGACCGGCGCACGGGTGCGGAACGCGTATGGAACCTGCCCCTGTCAGGGGAATAGCCCAGGGAAACTTGGATTAATGCCCCATGGTATCATTACATCGCATGAT
>JAPOHG010000012.1 GCA_029979565.1 bacterium | reverse complement strand
GGTTGTTCTTTTTCCGTCGTGAAAGGATTTGTGAAACACGTTCAATTTCCTTTTGGCGTCCGACGATGGCATCGAGCCGTCCTTCTTCTGCCATTTTGGTCAAGTCGCGACCAAAATTGTCCAAAACGGGCGTTTTGCTTTTCGGGTCCACTTTTCTTGATGATCCACCTCCGGAACCGCCGATTGGGTCATTGCCCGCATCCTCTTCGCCATAATCTGAAGCTTCTGCACGCGGGGCAGAACTCACTTCGCCTTCCTTGCCGTTGTCCATCATGCTCTCGTATTCTTCTTTGGCTACGTCGTAATCGATGTTGAACGCTGCCAACCCTTTGGTCGCTACATTGTCTTCGTCCTTCAAAATGCTGAGCAGCAGGTGTTCCGTGCCAATCAAATTGGACTTGAAAATTTTCGCTTCGAGGTAGGTGATTTTCAAAATCTTCTCAGCCTGCTTCACAAGGGGAATGTTGCCCGCTCCAACCGAGGATCCCGCTGTAGGTCGAATGCTCCCTTCAAGGGCCTTGCGCAATTTCTGCAAATCAACATTCAACCCCTCCAAGATGCGAACTGCTGTCCCTTCTCCTTCGCGGATGATTCCCAGCATGAGGTGTTCCACCCCAATGTAGTTGTGCCCTAACCGCAGCGCCTCTTCTCTGCTGTACGTGATGACATCTTTTACCCTCGGCGAAAATTTAGCGTCCATGTTGCTGTATTTCTGTTTTTCTGTCTCTTCGGAAGGGACATTTCTGAAACCGTCCCTTCGACGTTTCTAAACTACAATCCCCTTATAACAAACATCTTGCCAATGGTATGGTTTATCCACAGCACTTTGGTGAGTTTTGTGGGTAAGTGAAGGCCTGTGAAACCCGCTACTGGCGGATTGCCTGCGTATTTTCGTTAGCAGATTGAAACGAGGCGAATTGCACCAAATTAGGAACCACTGACACGATGGCAGAAGGAGAAAAAATAGTCCAGATCAACATTGCGGAAGAAATGAAGTCGGCTTACATCGATTACTCGATGTCCGTCATTGTCTCCCGCGCACTACCCGATGTACGGGACGGGTTGAAACCCGTTCACCGACGCGTGCTGTATGGCATGCTCGATTTGGGCGTGCTTTCGAACCGAGCATACAAGAAGAGCGCAAGAATCGTAGGGGAGGTGTTGGGTAAATACCACCCTCACGGCGACAGCTCGGTTTACGATACCATGGTCCGCATGGCCCAAGACTGGTCGTTGCGTTACCCTATGGTCGATGGCCAGGGAAACTTTGGATCCATTGACGGCGACAACCCGGCAGCGATGCGTTACACGGAGGCCCGCCTCCGCAAAATCGCGGAGGAAATGCTGGACGATCTCGACAAAGAGACGGTTGATTTCCGTCCCAACTTTGACGAGAGTTTGAACGAACCCACCGTTCTGCCTTCCAAGATTCCGAACTTGTTGGTCAACGGTGCCTCCGGCATTGCGGTCGGTATGGCTACGAACATGCCACCCCACAACCTCAGCGAAGTGGTGGACGGGGCCATCGCCTACATCAACAACAAGGACATCACCGTTGATGAGCTCATGGAGCACGTGAAAGCACCAGATTTTCCAACCGGCGGGATTATTCACGGTGTTGAAGGTGTGCACGAAGCTTTCCATACAGGCCGTGGTCGCGTAGTGGTTAGAGGCCGCGCCCGCATCGAGGAAACCAAGACCGGGAGGGAGGTCATCATCGTCGAAGAAATCCCCTACCTCGTCAACAAGGCCGACATGGTTCGAAAGACTGCCGAGTTGGTCAACGACAAGAAAATCGAAGGCATCTCGGAAATTCGGGACGAGTCGGATCGGAAGGGGATGCGGGTCGTTTACGAAATCAAGCGCGATGCCATGGCATCGGTCGTGCTCAACAAGTTGTATAAGTACACCGCACTGCAGAGTTCATTCTCAGTCAACAACATTTGCTTGGTCAAAGGCCGACCTCAGTTGTTGAACTTGCGCGGGCTCATCTCCAACTTCGTGGAGCACCGCCACGATGTGGTCACGCGACGCACACAATACGATTTGCGCAAGGCGCAAGAGCGCGCCCACATCCTGCAAGGCCTAATCATTGCCATCGACAACCTGGATGCAGTCATTGAGTTGATTCGCGCCAGTGCTACCCCAGAAGAGGCGCGCAACAATTTGATGAGCACGTTCGAGCTATCCGAAGTTCAAGCTCGGGCGATCCTCGACATGCGCTTGCAAAAGCTAACCGGCCTTGAACGCGATAAACTGCGCGCAGAGTACGATGAGCTTTTAGCCACCATTGCCGATTTGGAGGACATCCTTGCACGTGTGGAACGCCGAATGGAAATCATTACGCAAGAATTGTTGGACGTCAAGGAACGCTTTGGCGACGAACGCCGCTCGGACATCGAGTTCAGCAGCGCAGACGTACGCATGGAGGACCTGATTGCTGACGAGCAAGTGGTCGTGAGCATCAGCCACGCGGGCTACATCAAACGCACCCGCCTGGCCGATTACCGATCGCAAAGCAGAGGAGGAGTGGGGTCCAAGGGGGCAACCACACGCGATGAAGATTTCGTCGAACACATCTTCACCGCAACCAACCACAATTGGCTGCTCATCTTCACGGCCAACGGCCGGTGCTTCTGGATGCGCATTTTCGAAGTGCCCGAAGGGTCCAAAACATCGAAAGGCCGCGCCATTCAAAACTTGATTCAAATCGAACCGGACGACAAGGTCTTGGCCTACATCCCGGTTAAGGACTTGAAGGACGAAGAATACGCCAACAATAATTTCGTGGTCTTGGCTACGCGTCGAGGCTTGATCAAGAAAACAACGCTGGCCGCGTACTCACGTCCCCGTTCCAACGGCATCAACGCCATTACCATCCGTGAAGGGGATGAGCTGCTCACAGCCCGCTTGACCAATGGCGACAATGAAATCATCATCGGCAAGAAGTCCGGCAAAGCCATTCGTTTCCACGAGAGCACAGCACGTGCCGTTGGCCGAACCGCCATGGGCGTGAAAGGGGTCACCCTCGAAGGGCCGGAAGACGAAGTGATTGGGATGGTTTGCGTCCGTGGTTTGGATAGTGACATCCTGGTCGTTTCTGAAAACGGATACGGCAAGCGATCGGCTGTCGAAGATTACCGCATCACCAACCGAGGTGGTAAGGGCGTTAAAACGCTGAGCGTCACCGAAAAAACCGGTTCACTCATCAGCATTCTGAACGTGACGGACGATGACGATTTGATGATCATCAACCGATCGGGCATCACCATCCGCACCGGCGTCGAGGACTTGCGGGTCATGGGCCGCGCCACACAAGGGGTGAAGTTGATTTCGCTGCGAGGCGACGATCAAATCGCCTCGGTGTGCCGCGTTCCGAAGGGCGACGATGAAGAAGTCGCAGCTGAAGGAGAGGAGCCAACTACCGATACAGAAAGCGCTGAGTAAGCACAACAAGAACGATTTGAATTGTGGCATTACTTTTGCGCCCTGAATAGCACATCAAGACCAAACCAGCGATGAAAAACATTTTCGCCATCGTGTTCATTGCGGCCGCTAGTGTCGCCGTGGCACAAAAACAAGTCGTCTCAGCCTACAACGCCAATAAATCCGGTGACTACAAGGCTGCAGCGGGGTATATTGAAGAAGCCATTACCATTGAAAAGGCGGCCATCAAAGACAAAACTTGGCGCTACCGAGGGGAGATTTACTTGAACATCGCCAATGACAGCGCGCTATCTGTTGAATTTCCGAATGCCTTGTGGGTTGCAAAAGATTCATACACCAAAGCCAAAGAATTGGATGTCAAAAGCAACTACGAGCGTGAAATCATCACAGGACTCGGCTTGGTGCAAACCACAGCGGGCAATCAAGGCATCACTGATTACACATCGGAGAACTACACCGGAGCTGCAGCCAAGTTTGATTTGAGTGCCGAAGTCGCCGGCATGTTCGATGTCATAGATACGATGGCCGTTTTCAATGCAGCTTTATGCTACGAGAAGTCAGGCGATGTCGATCTCGCTGTAGCTCGGTACAAAACGTGCGGCAGCTACGGCTACCAAGTACCCAACGTGTATTTATTTGTTGCCAACTTGTTGCGTCAAGACAATCGCGTTGAAGAGGCGTTGACAGAGCTCCAAGCAGCTCGTGAACTCTTCCCACGTGAGCAGAGCTTAATCATTGAAGAGCTCAACATTTACCTCGAAAGCAAGGACTACGAGCGCGCTGAAAACAACTTGAAACTCGCAGCAGAAGGAGATCCCACCAATGAAATCTTGTGGTTCAGCTTGGGCAGCGTTTATGACAACTTAGGCAAATCGGATCTTGCCTCAGAAGCGTACCTAAAGGCACTTGAGTTGGACGCGGCCTATTTCGATGCGAATTACAACCTCGGAGCGATGTACTTCAACGAAGCTGTGCAGGGCATCAATGCTGCGAACGATATGTGGAAGCCGCGAATGACCAAAGCAGAAAGCGCTGAGCAAAAGGCCCTCGAGGATGCAGCCAAGGAAAAATTCATTGAAGCGCGGCCATTCTTGGAGGCGGCACACGAAACCAATCCTGAAGACATTGATACCATCCGTTCCTTGCGCGATATCTACGCACGAACTGGACAAGATGAGTTGATGCTCAAGATGAGCGGACTACTTAAATAATCCTGACTTCATATTGCAAGCAAAAGAGGGGCTCTTGCGGTCCCTTTTCTGTTCCCTATGCTATTTAACATAATATTTATTATCATTCAATCGGGAGCAATCTAATTCGCTCAAGTACAACACACTGTTGATTTGAAAGCGGAATCCGAAACATTTTGAAGCGAATGACGTAAATTTGCACCCGCACGGAGGTTTGGCAGAGTTGGTCGATTGCACCGGTCTTGAAAACCGGCGTACCGCAAGGTACCGGGGGTTCGAATCCCTCAGCCTCCGCAAAACCTTTAACGTCCGCAACAGCGGACGTTTTTGGTTTCAAGCCATGGGATGATTAAATTCATCTATGCTTCATTACCGCGCCACAGTCACGGTCGCGGCGGTCTTCATAACTGCTTTAAGCTTCGGACAATCGCCACTGATCCAAGATCCACCTGATGGAACTGTGGATGGCGTGAACACATTATCGCCAACGTCTGCCATTATCCAGCTGCGCGCTCCGGGAAAAGACTATGTGCATTTACGTGGCGATTTCAATGGATTTGCCATCAACGATGCTTCGCTGATGAACCAATCCGTGGATGGCACGAAGCATTGGCTTCAAGTTGATGGATTAAATGGAGATCAAAACTGGAGATATCATTTTTTGATTGAGGAATCCCTCGAAGTTGGCGATCCTTACGCCGAACTCGTTCTGGATCCATGGAATGACGGGTACATACCGCCAGACCATTTCCCGAATATGCCCTCGTTTCCATTCGGTCAAGCCAATTGGCCGAATGGGGTTTTCCGGACCGTTCCGGTGGAATTTGAATGGACCGACCAAGATTTTATTCGCCCTACCCAGGACAAGTTGGTGGTTTATGAATTGCTGATCCGGGACTTTGACGAAGGACAGACGTACCAAGACGTCATCGACCGGTTGGATTATTTAGAATGGCTTGGGGTCAATGCCATTGAATTGATGCCCGTTAGCGAATTTGATGGGAACTTGAGCTGGGGATACAATCCCAGTTTTCGTTTGGCACCGGACAAATATTACGGCACAGGCGAGTTGCTCAAGAGCCTCATCAATGCAGCTCATGAACGCGGAATTGCTGTAATCATGGATATTGTGCCAAATCACAGCTTTGGATTGGACCCCATGGTCCGCATGTACCAAGATGCTGACGGTTCTGTTGCGTCGGATAACCCTTGGTTCAACGAAGTAGCCACGCACCCCTATTCGCCAGGCTACGACTTCAATCACAGCGACCCCTGGACCGTCGAACATTGGAAGCGCATCTTTGACTATTGGCTCGAGGAATACCATTTCGACGGATACCGAATCGACCTGAGCAAGGGCCTCACCCAAACCTACAGCGGAACGGATGTTGGACAATGGAACCAATTCGACCAAAGCCGTATCGACATCTTGTTTGAATACGGTAACCACATTTGGGCCGAAAACCCCGGGGCATACATCATATTGGAGCATTTAGGCAGCAATGCGGAAGAGACCGTATTGGCCAACGGTGGCTTCATGCTTTGGGGCAAAATGACTTATGCCTACACGCAGGCTACCATGGGCTATGGAGGCGATCTCAACTGGGGCGTCTGGAGCAACCGCGGTTGGAATTGGCCCAACCTCCTGACCTATTTCGAAAGCCATGACGAGCAACGGTTTGCCTACGAGGTACAGGCCTACGGGGCGAGCAATAACGGCTACAACATTCAAGAATTTGAAACCGCCATGGAGCGGATTGCATTGGCACATGCCTTTCTCCTGTGTGCTCCAGGCCCCAAAATGCTGTGGCAACAAGGTGAATTGGGGTACGACTTGAACCTTTTCGATTGCGGAAATGGAACGGTTGCCGAGTCATGCAAACTGGATGAGAAACCGGCGTTGTGGGAATACTTAGAGATTCCTGAGCGAAGAGCACTCGTCAAGCACATCAGTGCATTGACAAAGCTTAAGACCACGCAGCCTGTGTTCTCATCTTGGGATTTCAATGTAGACATGGCAAATCCAGGCAAGCGGATCCACCTCTACTCCCCTACTCAAAATGCCGTTATTCTAGGGAATTTTGCAACGGAAGGAATCAACATGGTCCCTGGTTTTCCATACGCCGGGACTTGGTATGATTATTTGACAGGCGAAGAAATCAGCGTGTCCGATTTGACCAATGCATGGTACCTCGAACCCGGAGAATTCCGCATCCTGCTCGACACCCCTTTGCCCGTGCCGGATTTGGACCCCAATACACCCTTGCAGGTTCATACCGGTTGCACGGATAGCGAGGCCGCTAACTACGATCCGGAGGCAACGGCTGATGATGGAAGTTGCAGCTATTGGGTGACGTTTTCTATGGATTTAGGGGCTACAGAACCCCATTCAAATGGCGTCCACATGGCCGGCGATTTTCAAGGTTGGAACCCGAGCAGTACCCCTATGCTATTGAATGACAGCGGAACATGGGAGGCACAGGTAATCTTGACACCAGGACAAGCTTTTGCCTACAAATTCGTCAACGGTAACGAATGGGGATTGGATGAAGGGGTTCCAGAAGCATGTGGGGTTCCCAATGGCCTAGGTGGTTTCAATCGATCTTGGAATTTTGAAACAGCCTTGACATCCGATCCTGAGCTCGTTTGTTGGTCAAGCTGTGAACCGTGCATCAATGAAGATGCCGGATCCACCTATTGCGGTCCCGGTACTGTTTGGGATGCCGCCCTTCAGTTATGCGTTGGTACGAGCGATGACAGTACCTGTGCTGAAGACATTACAGGAGATGGCCTTGTAGCCGTCGATGATTTGTTGGCATTGCTTTCGGCCTTCGCCGAGAGTTGTTCCAATGAATAATAAGATGAGCGGTTGTGCAACTATTTTCACGAACAGGTGTTGTCTCTTCATGAAAAACGTTGGCCGTATTTTGTTCATTCTGGTTGCTGGGATTTTCACCAACACATTGATGGCTCAAGTCAGCGTTTATGGGTTTTACAGCACATACACTGACCCCAGCAATCCGATTGTCCTCGGCCAGTACGAGGCCATTTCTGGTGAATGGCTGGAATGGGATACGCTTGGGTTCTGCGATGGTGTCGTAATGGGATCATCTGCATTTGATGCCGGAACGGAGAGTTACATGTTTGCCGGCATTGGCGCGCCGCCCTCAAACAACGGCATCCAATTCTGGGATTACGACGTCATCGACAACGCCATCATCAACAACCCAAGTTTCAATCAAACCATCAACGCCATTCAACACGACATGGCCGGCGACCGATTGCTCGCTCTAGGAACCTATGCCGAGGATTCAACCTTTATCGACTTCGGTGACGGAACCGGCTATTGGGAATACGAATGGGGGTCATCGTTGATTGAATTGGATACAGAAGGCTCAGTCACCTCCATCGCTCCCATTGAAGGCATCAATGGTGTGGTGCTCGGCGCAACGGCATTTGATCCCGAAAACAACGTATATGCCCTGGTGGGCATGGACAACAGCTACAACCAGAAGTTCATCCAGCTCGATGGAACAACCGGAGAAGTTATTTCTTCTGTCAACCTGGATTTAGCATCCAACATGGGCTTCAATGAGTTGGAGT
Source organism: bacterium (assembly GCA_029979565.1). Classification (GTDB taxonomy): domain Bacteria; phylum Bacteroidota; class Bacteroidia; order Flavobacteriales_D; family Sanyastnellaceae; genus UA16. Next base: position 35,941 of record JAPOHG010000012.1, on the reverse strand, counting down.
GCTTCATTGCAGGCGAATCGTTCATTGGTTTGAAACGCCCATTTGGCGCCCCCACCCCCAACACAGAAACGACTGCATTGGTGTCGGTGGATCCGCTCACAGGTGTTTTGACCAACATTGTGGAACTGCCACAGATATATGCGTTCTCGCCCAATGCGAGTGTCTTTGAGCAAATGACGGGGTTATTCATCATGCTGTACTACGACGTCAGCAACCAGTCTCACATCGTTGTAATCGATCCTGTGGCAGGCGAAGTTGTTGCAGATCATGAAATTGATGGCTCATTCATCGAATTGCAAATCAACAACCGTGAATTCATGCTAGCAGCGTATGGCGCAGCAAACGACGTCGCAGAGGTTTCCCCTGCTCCAACATTATCCGTCTGGCCCAATCCTGCTACTACACAGGTCCAAATTCACAGCAAAAACACACCATATCGCATTCACGACCAAGCAGGTCGATTGATGGTTGATTGGTCTCAGGAAGTGAACGTTGATGTAACTGATTGGTCTGTAGGCTCTTACTTCATTAGCTGCGCCAATGGTGCACATGCGCAGTTTACGGTGGTGCGGTAGCCGTCTCCATTTGCTGTCAACTTTACCGCTCATTCCTGTCAACGCTGAAATTTTGTCGTGTTCTGGAGGCTCAAGCAGCCACCTTGGCATGGAATAATGGCCTTCATCGCTTTGGAATTGGTTTTGTGCAAGGCATGCCAAACACAAACCCATGGATGCAAACACATTCACCTTGAAGAGCCAAGCTGTCATCAGCACGGCTCAGCAAGAGGCCCTGATCAACAATCACCCGAGCGTAGACACTCCTCATTTGTTGGATGCACTGCTGCGGGGTGAAGACCCCATTGTCCCAGCATTGTTACAGAAAATGGGCCTTGCGACCGATGTCCTCATGGCCACAAATGCCAAACGCTTACAAGCCTTACCGCAACAACAAGGCGCTTCTCCACAGTGGTCCCGTGCCGCTTCGCAGGTTTTGCAGCGCGCCGTCGGATTGGCGCGAAAATCTGGAGATGATTACGTTTCTACCGATCGTCTTTTGCAGTCACTGTTAGCTGAACCCGATGAAACTGCTCAACTCTTAAAGGATGCCGGAGTCTCCGAAAAAGACCTCAATGAAGCCATTGCCGCCATTCGTCAAGGGGATAAAACAACGTCCGCATCCCAAGAGGCCACGTACAATGCCCTGAACACGTACGCGCGCAATTTGAACGAACTGGCGTCTGACGGCAAACTCGACCCGGTCATTGGACGTGACGAGGAGATACGCCGCGTTCTTCAAATCCTCAGCCGGCGAACCAAAAACAACCCCTTGTTGATGGGCCATCCCGGTGTAGGTAAAACCGCCATCGCCGAGGGCATCGCGCACCGCATCGTCCAAGGTGACGTCCCCGATAATTTGGCGAGGATGACCATTTTCAGCTTGGACATGGGAGCCTTGATTGCTGGGGCAAAGTATAAAGGAGAATTCGAGGAACGGTTGAAGGCCGTAATCAAGGAAGTTCAAAGCCAATCCGACCGCACCATCCTCTTCATAGACGAAATCCATACCCTGATCGGAGCAGGTGCTGGTGAAGGCGCCATGGATGCAGCAAACATCCTGAAACCTGCGCTGGCTCGTGGTGAATTACGTGCTGTAGGAGCCACCACGCTGAACGAATACCAGAAATACATTGAAAGGGATAAGGCGTTGGAGCGGAGGTTTCAACCGGTATTGATCGAGGAGCCCAACCGCGAGGCAAGCATTTCGATTTTACGGGGAATCAAGGACAAGTACGAGCACCACCACCAGATCCAAATTTTGGATGAGGCCATCATTGCGGCGGTGGACTTGTCAACACGTTACGTGAGCGACCGCCAGTTGCCCGACAAGGCCATCGATTTAATCGATGAAGCCGCTTCCAAATTGCGGTTGGAGATGAATTCAAGGCCAGAGGAATTGGATGAACTCAATCGCCGCATCATGCAGCTCGAAATTGAACGGGAAGCAATCAAACGGGAGAGCGACACGGCTAAACTTGCTGAACTCGGCATGGTGCTCGCGAATTTGCAAGAAGAACGCGATGTGCTGCAAACCAAGTGGGAGAATGAGAAAGAGATTGCGGACCGCATCGCAGCCTCGAATGCTGCCAAGGAAAACTTGAAGTTGGAGGCGGAGCGTGCGGAGCGCGAAGGGGATTTCGGCCGTGTTGCAGAAATCCGGTACGGACGAATGCAGGAGGTCGACCAGCACATCAAAGCGGACCGCGCTTCTTTGCTCTCCATCCAAGCGGATAATAAGATGATCAAAGAAGAAGTAGACGCTTTTGAAATCGCTGACGTTGTCGCCTCTTGGACTGGCATACCCGTCAACAAAATGGTCACAAAAGAGCAAGACCGCTTATTGCACTTGGAATCGCTATTGGGCGAACGCGTGGTGGGACAGGAAACTGCGGTCACAGCTGTAGCGGATGCGGTGCGAAGGTCCAGGAGTGGGCTCAATGACGAAGGCAAGCCCGTAGGTTCTTTCTTATTCTTGGGTACGACAGGCGTCGGTAAAACCGAACTCGCCAAAGCCCTTGCTGATGCCTTGTTCAGCGATGAACAAGCCATGATTCGATTGGACATGAGTGAATTCCAGGAGCGTCATAGCGTTAGTCGTCTCATCGGCTCACCTCCCGGCTACATTGGCCACGACGAAGGAGGACAGCTCACTGAAGCGGTTCGCCGCCGCCCCTATTCCATCGTCTTACTGGATGAGATCGAAAAGGCTCACAATGACGTTTTCAATCTGCTTTTGCAAATCCTCGATGATGGACGATTGACCGATTCCAAAGGTCGTCTGGTCAACTTTCGAAACGCCATTGTCATCATGACCTCCAACGCCGGAGCGGCTCACATTCAAGCCCGATTCGAACAAGCTGAAGGCAACTTGACTCCTGAATTGATCTCAGCTATGCGAGCTGATGCCCTTGAGCAGGTGCGACGTGACCTGCGACCTGAGTTCCTCAACCGCATTGATGAAATCGTGGTGTTTGAGCCCTTGAGTAAAACGAATCTGGAAGCCATCGTTCAAATCCAACTCAAGCAATTGAAGTCGCGTATGAACCGTGCGGGCATCCAACTTCGGATTTCTGAGGAAGCACTCGAATGGCTTGCAAAAGAGGGATATCATCCCGAATACGGCGCCCGGCCATTGAAGCGGCTCATTCAGCAGAAAATTCTCAACGTCCTGAGCAAGTCCCTGTTATCTGAAAGCCTGGATAAGGATCGCCCCGTTGTGATCGATGTGTTTGACAACGAGGTGGTGCTGCGTGAACCACTTGAAGCGGAAACTGCGTTTACAATCAACTGATGTTTCTTTGCGTTTGACTTCATAGAACCATGCCAACGTTTTCAACCCACCCCACCTCCTGGTTCGCCGATCCAGGTTGGATTGAATCGTTGGGAATGAACACAGCGCCAACGCATGCGCCCTTGGTTGCAACCCGAATCAAGGGCGTTCGGGCTTGGATTACACCGCCATGGGCCATTGAATCTGCCACAGAACCAGAAGCTTGGGCTCGGTTTCGCCAAGAACTGGATCAATCAGGGGTTCCATTGATTGTTTGCGACCTCCCGCCAGGTCAACGTGGCTCTTGGAACAACACTTGGATTGTTCAATCCCGGCATACGCGCTGGCTACGTGCAACAGGAAACACGCCGACGTTTCCCGCTTTGCCCAAGCACCGTGCAAAGCAAATTCGGAAAGGCACTGAGCGCGGTTTAACGCTTCAGCCCGAGAGGGACATCAACCTGCTGCTCCACCTTCATCAGCGCGCCCGGGTCCGAAAATCCATCGCATCCGATGCCGGCAAGCTCAAGGGATTGCTTTCTTGGGTATTGGACTCCATGCATCAGTCAACCTATGTCGTTCGGGATGAATATGGTGAGGCCATCGCCAGCGCCACCTTCTTGCATGACCAAGGAAGAACCGTTTATGCCTTCGGCGGTCAATTGCGTTCCCCCATTTCGAGCCTGGCCACTGTGATGCTCATCCAACAAGGCATTTCCGATGCGGCAGCTGTCGGAAATGAGATCTTTGATTTCGGCGGCTCTGCAGATCCTGGAGTCGACAGGTTCTACGCAGAGTTTGGGGCTGAAATGCAATTCCGTGAACGCGCTGTACGAATCGCGCCTTGGGCCAAACGTTGGTTGAAATTCGTTCGACCCGATTTGCTTTCAAATGATTGATCAACGGACAACGGTCACCGGACCCGTGTGGTGGAACGGTTCCGTATCGCACACGTGGAAAGCATCAAAAACAACGTAATACGTCCCTTCACTGATTTCCGGTCCTGGACGCCATCCCTTTCCGGCTTGGTTTGTAGCAAACAGTTCATTGCCCCACCGGTTGAATACCTGGAGGCGATACGAGACAAATTGACCAGGATCCAGTACTGCCAAAGGCTCGCCATCCGGGCCGATTAACGCGGCAGTGAAGACGTCGTTCTTAGCATCGTTGTTTGCAGAAATCACATTGGGAACGACGTAGTCGACGCCCAACATGGGAGGAGGCACTTCTGCTGTAACAGGCCAGGTCTGTTCAATATCGCAATACGCATTGTACAGGGTGATGGAACCGGAATATTCGCCTATTCCAGGAAAATAGGCCTCCACGGTCATCTCGTTTGAGTTGATCACCCCCGGGAAATCCCACGTCACTGCATCTGCCCCATCTCCAAGGTATTGCAGCAATGTAAATCCCGTTTCCTCGCACATGGACAAGGGCTGAATCGTCCAAACTGTATCGAATGGCACCACGGGCAGCACACTGACTTCGAGGGTCAGAACATCGGGACATTCAGATCCAGCTCCAGCCGTCAAGGTGACACCGTACGTCCCATATGCAGGGTAGGTGAACGTTGGACTCGTTTCCGAATTGGGCAAGCCCGCCCCTCCACCAAAATCCCATGAAAATGGACCGCTATCGGGAGACAAGTTTTGGAATGCCACCTCCAGGCCTGAACAAGGCTCCGAAATCACTTCAAAATTCGCTTCGGGCAATTCCGGTAATTCGAACGCCAAAGTAGCATCGTTTTGACAACCGAACGCATTGGACTCCAACGAAACATTGATGCTTTCACCTTGTGGAAACCAGACCTCATTCGGGTGCTGGTTGTCAAGTGAAGGCGGCATCGAATTGAGGCCAAAGTCCCAATTATAACTGATGTAAGGGGTCCAATCGCTGGTATCGAGAACAACGGTCCCTGACCATCCCCCATCGTCACACGACAAATCGACCACATCGAATTCCGTATCCCAAGGATCATGGGCCACTACTTCAAAAAACAGCGAATCTGCACACGTTCCTGTTTCGAAATACAAGCTCACGTTGTATATGCCTGGCTCGTCATAGGTGAATACCGGCTCGGCCTCGTAACTCACATCATCCGTTGTTCCTTCGACACCAAAATCCCAGGTATACGACTCACTGGGATTGGAAAATTGGGCGAATTGCGCCGTCATTCCTGAACACGGCTCAGGAGCGTCGTACCCCGGTGATAAAATGTTGCATGTAACAACATCCACGGTAAAATCACGCAATATGGTGCCAATGGGAAGACCATTACGCCATTCCGTGACACAAATACCCAAGGCGAATTTCCCCGTCAAGGTGGGCGTTCCTGTCAATTGGCCCGTGGTTGAGTTGATGTTCAATCCGGCCATAGCTCCAAGCGGATTGGCTGCATTGAATCCCGCAGCCCATCCCACCTCTGAAAAAGGAGGTCCTGTTGGAGGATTGGGAATTGGTGACAAATAAGTCCCTCCCAAATAAATCGAACACAAGGAGTAACTCAATGAATCCCCGTCCACATCTTCCGCCCCATTGTCCAATTGAAACGGGTAATTGTTGCAAACAAAAGCTTGCGGCAATTCTGAAAAGGTGGGGGAAGAATTGGGATTGGACAGCGACAAACTGGGCGGAATGGTCGTGGTCAACGAAAAGCCCTGGTCTTGAGGTGTGTCCAAGTTGGTGATTGCCGGTGACCTGCAACACCGTTGATGAACCAGCGTATAGGGCTGTTGACTTGGCTCAAGGGCAATGTTCACGATGTACTCAGCTCGCTCGATGCAAAGGTCTTCTGGGAGAAAGGCACAGTTGTTTGGATTCTGGGGGATGACATCCGTCACCAAATTGAAATCCAGATTGCCAGACACGGTGGTGATCAAACTGGAACCTTGGTAAACGCCTATGGCAGCTGAATTATCAAAGCCGGTCTGGTTGGTATTTGACGAACTGCAGTCGCGGTAGATGTAACAATGCACCTCGAATTCATTTTGACCCGACGCATTCACACCTTGGTACACGTAGGTCAGCTCGCCTCCCACCAAGTGTGTGGCGTAAACCTGTTGAGGTCGCGCCACTATATGCAGCAGAATCGCCAAGGGCATTGCGAAAGTGCGAAGGTTCATCGTCATCTTCTTGGTAACCCAATGTACGACATTGGTTGTGATGTCGGAAAGGGAATACCTTTGTGCCATGGACTTTGGCAAACGAACAATCGCTGCGCTTTTGGTATTGGCATGTGGATTCGCATACAGCCATTCACTCGCCCAAGGGTCCATCGCTTGTGATGTATTGCGGTTCCAAAGCCAAGAAACCGGTTTCCTTGAAGTGCACGTGGATTTTGAAAGTCGAAGCTTTCATGCCCTGCAAACAGACGAAGGCTGGCGTACACGTGTGCAAATTGAGGCCGTCGTTGAATCATCAGAAGGGATTGTCAATTACGGCAAAACCAACATCGAAGGCCCGCTGGGAACAGATTCCCTTGCCGCTCTGGACGGTCGTCAATTTCACTTGGAGCGCATCGCTGTGCCCACAGGAATATTCAACGTCGCCGTCACCTTGCGTGATGCGAGCGGTGTGGGAACATTCGAGGAGACGACGACCATTCCCATCGAATTTTTGGAAACGGACGCCCCTCGATTTTCTGATCCCTTCATCGTGGAAGCGTTTGCCCCTTCAGCGGATGGAGAGCCGACGAACCTGACGCGTTCAGGCTACGAGATGCTGCCGCTCGTTCAAGCAGCATTGTCCACCGAAGCAAGCAAACTTCAATTCTACACCGAACTCTATCGTGTAAATGAGGTCGTCGACTCCTTGTTTCTGGTCCAGTGCTGGTTAGAAACGGATGAGGGCACCATCATCCCGTCAACCCGGCGATTTTTTCGCAAAGAGGCCGCGCCTGTGCTACCGGTTTTTACCTCCATTCCGCTTGTAGATGTGCAGGAAACACAGCGAGCGAGGCTTGTTGTGCAGGCGTTGACGCGCAACAACGAACTCATCACCGAGAATTCGCTGCCCCTTCAATTCATTGCTCCCAGTAGCAACATGGGCTTGGCCGAATTTGGAAGTGTCCTCCCCGCTTATATCGAGGGATTCACCGATTCCCTGACCTTGGTTCAACACATCCGTGACCACCATCCCAAAGCCGATGCATCCCAGCGCAAAACCATTGATGGATTCATAACGGAAGCCAGTGTTTCTCAGATGCAGGCGTTTCTCGCTTACTTCTGGGAGCAACAATCGCCCGATGATCCTGAAGCGGGTTGGCGTGCATATACCACGGCTATTGCATATGCAGATTCGGCGTATGGGGCCTGCAGGCAAGGGCACGGTGCGGAAACGGACATGGGGTACATCTATTTGCGGTATGGACCTCCCAACACCATTGTAAAGCGTCACAACGAAACCGACTACTATCCCTACGAAATCTGGCATTATCATCGTGCCGGACCGTTCACAAACAAGCGTTTTCTCTTCTTCTCTCCCCACATGGTCAACGAATGCTTCACCCTCCTGCATTCAGACATGCTTGGTGAAGTTTCCAATACCGACTGGTTGCAGATTCTACGCAGCAGGGAGAATCGTTTGCGCGTGACCAGCAGCCAGCTGAATCGATTGAACCCACGCCGTGATACGTTTTCAGGAGAAGAACCGGAAGACCTCTTTTTCAATCCACGATGACAACTTCCGAACACGCCATACCTCGGGTAGCAGTGGTCATTTTGAATTGGAATGGTCGGCACCATTTAGCCACGTATTTGCCTTCGGTCGTGGAACATTCAAACGAAGATGCCGATGTAGTTGTGATTGATAACGGCAGCACCGATGACTCCGTGCAATGGCTGAAGCAACACCATCCCCATGTGCACGTGGTGGAGTTGGAAAAAAATATGGGATTTGCCGGGGGGTACAATGCAGGACTTGCTCGCGTAAACGCCGAGGTATTTGTTTTGTTGAACAGCGATGTTCGCACCTCTCCCAATTGGATTCAACCGGTTGTGGACATGATGGAAAACGAGGGTTATGTTGCCTGTCAACCGCTGATTCGAAACGACACCGATCCGGAACTGTTTGAATATGCGGGGGCCGCAGGAGGCTTCATCGATCGCGACGGCTTCACATTTTGCGCAGGACGCATCTTCGAAGTGTTTGAAACCGATGAAGGGCAATACAATTCCAATCGCGAAGTATTCTGGGCTTCTGGAGCGGCCCTTTTCATCGCATCCGATGCGTGGCGGGAAGTCGGTGGATTGGACGAAGATTTCTTTGCTCATATGGAGGAAATTGATTTGTGCTGGAGATTGAAAAACAGGGGGTACAAGGTTGGTGCATGCGGACATTCCATTGTCTACCACTTAGGAGGAGGAACCTTGCAGAAAATCAGTCCTTTCAAATCCTACTTGAACTTTCGAAACAACCTCTACATGCTGGTGAAAAACCACCACCAACGTGCATTGTACCCCATGTTAATCCGAAGAATGGTACTGGACGGCATTGCAGCACTCAAATTTCTTATTGAAGGGTCTACCTCATTGTTTGCAGCGGTCTTGAAAGCCCACCGGGATTTCTGGAAGCACTTCAGCGTCATGAAGGCACGTCGCAAGGAGGAAATCGAGGTCTGCAAGGAACGCAGACGAGGCACGCCGAATCAAACCGGTCGGTACCAGGGCAGCATCATCATCGATTATTTCATCCGAAAAAAGCACACCTTCGGCCAGCTAAATCCGAATCGCTTCCTTTGATCGCGTAAAAAAAACAAGGGGTCGCATCCTTCAATTTGTGCGATGCGTGGGCTGAAGTCTAGGACAATTTTGCGGGGTGGACGTCCCTCCATTCCAATCACCAGTTGCCAAGTTTGCGTTGGCCTTGTGGCTCGGGTGCATGCAATGGCCGATAACCATCCCCTTGGTTGTGGTGCTTCCCTGTCTTCTGCGGCAGCCCAAAGCACGCAGGGATGCTTGGTATGTGGCGGCCCTTTACGCCTTGGGCTGGACCGGATGTTCCATTCAATGCGCCTTCAATCCTCCCGTCGTTGCACCCAAGACGTCCATTTGGACCTGCAATTCCCGGGATGGAGGCGGCCGTGAGCGTCATTACCTCGATTGCGTCGATGCCATGGGCCATGTTTACACGGTAGAAGCTTCTGATTCATCGCCGTTGAGGGTATCATTTCTCGGCACACTGTGGCCCTTTCGGGGAAATGCTTGGCGACAATTCAATCACAGCAAAGGACTACACGGTGCCATTCGCAGCACAATGCCTGTCGCTCAATCTCCTTTGGATTCGCATGTAAACACGGGCCGTGACAAACCGCTATGGAAATTCTTGCAAGCGCACTTTACCGGACCGATTCCCGGCCTGCTGCTTGCCATATTCAGCGGTGAAAAACGACAATTGGATGCATCGCTGAAAATCCGCCTTGCTCATGCTGGACTCGCCCATCTAATGGCTGTGAGCGGGTACCATGTCGGATTGGTTACGTTTCCATTCCTCCTGCTCCTCCGGCATCGAAGAACAGGTACTCGCCTCATGGGATTCACCGGAATATTGATCACTTGGAGCTTCATTGCCTATTGCGGATTCCCAATCTCCGCCGTTCGGGCCGGACTGATGATCACCGGGTATGGCCTTTCCCAGTTGATGCGCCTGAACCTGTCTGCTATGCAGTTGTTGAGCATCGCCGCGTGGGGCATGTTGATTTACAACCCCATGTGGGCTCGGGATCTTGGTATGCAACTCAGTTTTGTGGCCGTCTATGCCATCCTGCTGGGAATTCAATTGGTCAAGGGCAGCCAAAACAGGCACCCGCTCATGGTGTACTTCATTGTGCCGATTGCAGCTCAAGTCGGAACCGGATGCATTGCTTGGCCCACATTTGGGGTGTTTCCCAAGTTCTTTCTTTTATTCAATTGGATTGCCTCGCCAATCATGGCTTTTCTCGGCGCAGCATTCGCAAGCTCCCTCGGTGCCGAGTTCATTCTGGATTGGAAGGAATGCGCCAACTTGGTGACCAACGTTGTCAACCAGGCAATTCATGTGATTCTCGAACCATTCGACAGCTGGCATTCCAGTTCATGGACCTGGGACCTAAGAACCGTAGATAAGCCGTTGTTGATGGCCGTGAGTTTGGGCTTCCTCATTGGGGGAACCTTGGCTGTTGCAGGGCGATTTGTACGCCGCCAATTCCTCATCATCTATGGTGGTTTATGTGCCGCATTGCTTCCATGGATTGGTTGGCAAATGAATACGCGAGCCGCGGTGAGTTACCGCTACGGTCTGGTATTGGACGCAGCAACCTGCTGCTCAGGGTCGTTGGTTACAGCCGGTCGTGATAGCATTCAGCTCAGTGCCAAACACGCGAAATTTGGAACCACACCACCTCATAATCCACCGCTTCTTCCTCGGCCAATTGCGGCACTGTCATCGGAAACTTGGGCCATTGCGCCAACAGCAAATACTGGCATTGGGAAGCTAAAAAGCCGCCCTTTCGCTTGGAAGCGAGTGGACGGCTCTCTTATGCTATTCAGTTTTGGACAGGACACAATGCGTTTAACACGCTGGGAGCGCCCGACCATTCTGGATTGATCAATTCAAGTGCAAGAGGTTGGTGAGCACCTGGTCAACATATCCTTCCCATTCTGGCAAATCAGCAATCGGTAAGATGGCATTGACCCGGTTGTTGCGTCGGCTGTAAATCGCTTCAACATAAAACCCATTCAACTCGAAGATGCAAAGAATGTATCGGTTCTCAACGATGCGCTGGGCGAGGCATACTCCGTGGTCCCACATGTAATTCGTTTTCTCGTCGAGCGGGAGGCGGTTGAAAGCAGTCAAGTCCATTTTGGTATATACTAAGTGAAAATTTGTAGGCATTCTTACGTGATTGGACGAAAAAAGGTTGCGACTCGAATTGAATTAACTTTGGATAATGTCCACGGTCCAACTTGTCGAATGCCCGCGCGACGCCATCCAAGGATGGCCCAGTCCCGTTTCCTCTGCAGACAAGATTGCTTACTACAAAAGCTTATTGGAGGTCGGCTTTCACACGCTGGACCTGGGGAGTTTTGTTTCGCACAAAGCGGTACCCCAAATGAAAGACACCCGAAAGGTCTTACAACGCTTGGAAGATGAAGGCCTTTTTTCCAGCAGCACGAATGTTCTGGTCATTGTCGCCAATGAACGAGGAGCTAAGGACGCCGTGGCCGCACCCGGGGTAACACACGTGGGCTTTCCCATGAGCATCTCAGAAACGTTTCAAATCCGAAATACCGGTGCTAACTTAAAGCGAGCATGGGATCGCTTGCTCAGCATACGCGACATTGTTGACTTTGGCGGCCGCAAATTGGTTGTTTACTTGAGCATGGGCTTTGGCAATCCTTACGGTGACGATTGGAACGTAAACTTATTGATGGATTGGGTCGCCAAGGTGGATGAAGACCTGTCGCCTGAGGTCATTGCCCTGAGCGATACCACCGGCCAGGCGCATGCCTCCATGCTTCGCGCTGTATTTTCTACCCTAACTGTTGGCGGTATTCGGGCAACGCTTGGCGCCCATTTACACGCAACTCCATGGGATTCCCCTTCCAAAATCCAAGCGGCCTGGGATGGTGGATGCCGCCGATTTGATGGGGCTTTAGGCGGAATCGGAGGTTGCCCCATGGCGCAAGATGAATTGGTGGGCAATGTGCCTACTGAAACGCTGGTGTCATTCCTCCAAAAGCATGCTGATCTTCAATTGAATCCGCGCGCTTGGAACCAGGCACAGGCATTCTCAGTTGATTTGTTCCGATAAAAAAAGCCCCAATTTTTCAATTGAGGCAATATTCAAACAAGTTCACATCAAACCGATGACGGTGCAGGTAGATCTGCTCAAACTTGTGAATGTCGATGTGGATACGGTAGTGTTTCATGAGCATGGTTAAGTGCTCATTTCTACGTGTTCATCTAAAAAAAGTTGCGTTTTATCCTCAGATTCCAGTCGTTAGAACGGCGAGAACAAGCCCGGCTATGGTGACCAAAAGCTTGTTGCGGTTGAAGTGATGCCCATCGCTTGCCTCGAAAAGGATTGTGGTGCTGATGTGCAACAAAATGCCGATGAGCAGCCCGCCCGACCAAACAGGTACCAGTTCACTCCAACGCGTTCCAGCGTGAACCAATGCATCAAAAAGCATCATGCCGGCCAACGGCATGAGACCGAAAACCACCATGGCCAACCAGCGGGACGAGCGCTTGATTCCAAGGGCATCCAACATCCCCATAAGGACAAGCGCGACGGGCAATTTGTGCAAAATCAATCCTATCAACAAGGCCGTGTCCACGCCCTCCATCCCATGCATATGTACATGGCCATGGTGCGCGTGATCATGATGCGCGTGGCCGTGGTCATCGCCATGAAGGGGCATGGATTCAATCAATGCATGCAAACACAAGCTCACAAACATTGCCCATGGCATGCGGGAAGAGCTCTTCACATGGGAAGTGTGCATGTGGCCGTGCTCAATGCCCTGAGAACCATATTCCAAAACGCCTTGAAGCAGGAAGCCAAGCACCACAATCCATCCGACGTGCTCCCCCATCGCATACGTTTCCGGAATCAGGTGATTGAAAATAATTCCAATCAAAAATGCCCCGCCAAAGGCCAAAATCAAACTCAAATGGGCTTTGAGCGTGGTTCCAAAACGGTCATAGGCTCCCGCTCCGAGCAACGCAATCAACAACAATATGAATCCGGTTAACCACATGTTGATTTTCGAGCGACAAGTATACTGCGCGGAGCGTGCTCGTGCCAAGGATTCAGTGCATAATCACCAAAGTGCGCTTCGACCTTCATTCCCACCTCAGAAAGGGCTTTTATCCAGTCATCTGGAGTCAAGGCGCGGACCCGTTCCACATGATGGCGTTGCGTCCCATGGGTGTCAGTGTATTGGATGCTTTTCTCAATCCATTCGGTGGTCACTCGGCGATGAATGGAGAACGAATACCCTCCTGCCTCCTTCACTTCCTTTTCTACAAGCCCACGAACAACTTGGAAGGGGTTCAAAAAATCAAGGATGAACACCCCCTTCGATTTCAACGCTCGAACCACTCCTTCCAACGTCTTCTCCAAGTCTTCGCTTTGCTCGAAATAACCGATACTCGTGAACAAGGAAACCACAGCATCAAACGAGCCTTGCTCTACATGTCGATGCAATGCACGCATATCGCCTTCTCGAAATTGCAGCCGCTCGGATTCTCCATGCTTCATGCGTGCGGTTGCGATGCTGTTGGGGCTCAGGTCCAGACCAACAGCACGAAGCCCTCGGCCAGCGAAGGCTGCTGTATGCCGTCCCGCGCCACATCCGATGTCCAACACGGTCCGGCAATCCTCATTCAGAACCTTTTCAGTCAATCCGTGGATGAAACGTATCGCCTCATCCTCATCGCGTTCCCCATACAATGCATGATAGGCCGGCGTATCGAACCAAGTGACAAACCAATCGGCATCGCTTTTCCACAAATCACTCATCATTACTATTGACTAACCACATCGCGAAGTTCGGCCTTGTGAAGTTAATTTGATTCATGTCCGGAACGTTCCCCTCCGATGCACACCCATCTGCTCGTTTTCTTCCGACGGAGCAGCATGCCTTGGAATTGAAATGGAAGGGCAGCATCCAAGACCAAACAACAGACTTTTTGATGCACTGGATGGAATCGCGTTTAGAAGCAGTTGATGCTCATTCACTTCAGAAGAAAAGAATCATCCGCGTTGCCATTGAACTCCTGCAAAACATGCATCACCATGCGCTGGTGCATGATACCCAGCCTGAATTCGCCGTTTACTCCACTCCTTCAATCACGTGGCGCATCGAGGCGTCCAACGCCATTGATCACCGCTGTGTGAAAGAGTTGCAAGAAACCTGGACAAAACTGAAGTCCAAATGCCAAAATGAACTCCGCTCCATGCAACGTGATAAGCTCGCAGGTGATTCAAGAAGCGAACACGGCGGAGGCGGTGTAGGATTGAATGAAATTCTCCGAAAAGCCGATGGCCAAGTGGACATGAACATTGAAAATCGCTCCGAAGTAGCCTGCGTTACTTTTTCTGCAGAAATCCCCTTACAATCATGAGCACCATTCAACTTGAAGGCACCGTTAAAACGCCCCGTGTCGCATTCCATGATGCTCCTTTGTCCATGGAAATTTCAGGACGGTCCATACCTGAAAATTCCATCGCTTTTTACACCCCGCTTTTGGATTGGGTGGATGAGCATTTGAAAGGAGGCGGGTCCCTTGAAGTGTCCATCCGACTGGAATACTTCAATACCAGCAGCAGTAAGTGTCTAATGGATTTGCTCAAACGCGTTGAACAATCACCTGCGGAGGCAACGGTTCTATGGTATTATGAAGAAGAAGACGAGGACATGCTCGAAGCCGGTGAAGACTACGACGCCATCATCGACTTGCCGTTTCGGCTGATTGCCACAGCCGGTTAATCCAACTCCTTTCCCCATCCCCATCGTTCTGGCCAACGATTCGCCAGGATGAAATAGAGGAACAAACTCATCGCCCACAATACGAGTAAGTTAAAAACCGGGGTCTTGATCTTCCAATCCCCCAGCTGTTTCTCTGGCACATAAAATGGGGCATTCCAGGCTTGGCGCCCAAGAGGCATTTGATGAATAAACGCCGTCTCTTGCACCAATCCCCGATCTGTCATAGCGATGCGCTCATGCCGATCGGTTTGCATCACCCACTCATGCAGGGCATCGTTGTGATGGGCATCCTTCAACGCCTTTAAGTCCACTTCTTTCGCAAGGTCCTTCCGCGCCAAGTCACGTGCCCTGAAGGCATCTTTGTAGGCTTCCTTAAAAGCTGTGCGTACTTCCTCTACCGTCTTTAACTCGGCTGTTGAGTAGTCCCAAGAATCCAATTCCTGCATCGCTTGGCTCCATTCCCGTGCACGCACATCGGCATCGTCGATCAACCGGTATTGCTGGTGCCAGAAATCCCGTCGCCACGCAGCGCGCTCCATCCGGTCTTCGAATTCCATGAAAGGTGCATCCGAATCATTTTCTCGCGTCAGGTGCACAACCAGTGATTCAAATCCCCACCGTGATGCCATCAAATTCCCAATCAATGGCACTCGGTCCACCTGGGTAAAAATCGGGTTGAAGCGATCAAAACGAATGATGGCTCCACCAAAGATGATCTGCGGAATGATCAGCAGTGGAATGATGATGTAAATCGTCTTGGCCGACTTCATCGCAGAAGACAAATTCAAGCCCAAGACATTCGCAAAAGCGCTCAAACTGAACAACGTCATGAAGAGCACGCCTGTGCCCGTAGGAATCTGCAGCACTGCTACAGCGACCGCCGTAAAGAGTAAACTCTGGACCGCTGAAATTCCAAGCATCACACTCATTTTAGAAGCGAGGTAGGCATTCCAATTCAACCGTAGAAATCGTTCGCGACGCAATGTGGGACGGTCGCGAAAAATTTCTTCGGCACTGAAACTGAGTCCGAGAAAGAGCGAAACAATCACTGAAATGAACAGGAACTGTGGCAAATTTTCACTCAACCGGTAAACGAATTCGCCTTCTCCACTCCGGTAACGTGTGAACGCCGCAAGAATCAACGCCAATGCAGGTGCCTGCAGAAGGTTCATCCAAACGTACGGTTTGTTCTTGCGTTTTGCCGTGACATCCCTGCGCCAATGGGTCTGAAACTGTTCCCACCAACGAGGAACAACCGTTGACTGTGGGGGATCCAATGGTTCCTCAGAGCGCGTGGCTGGTCCGTCTCCCTGGAGCATGTTGTAATAGTCATTCCACTCCTCAGGAGACACGCGGCGGTTTTCAGTCAATTGACCGTATTCGTCCACCATGCACGATGCAATCGTGTCAAAAATTTCTTCCGGATTTACGGTACCGCACGAGGCGCACATTGCTTCGCTTGCCTGCACTTGATTGGACATCTGCTTCAAGTAACCCAAACACTCCAATGGATTGTCCTGGTAAATGGGATACCCGCCTTCATCCAAAAGGAGCAACCGATCAAACAATTTGAAAACATCCGAACTCGGTTGGTGAATGACCACGAATACAATATTGCCGCGCAAGGTCAACTCCTTCAAAATGTCCATGATGTGCTCGCTGTCCCTGCTGGACAATCCACTTGTCGGTTCGTCAACGAAGAGCACCGCCGGTTCTCGAATCAATTCCAATGCAATGTTCAATCGCTTGCGCTGGCCTCCTGAAATGGTTTTGTCCATTACCGAGCCGACCCGGAGGTCGCGAATTTCCCAAAGGCCAAGGCGCCGCAAGGTCAACTCCACGCGCTCCATTCGCTCTTTCTCGTTCGCCCCGCCAAGGCTGAGCTCTGCAGCGAATTTGAGGTTCTCAAAAACCGTCAACTCGCTGATAAGCACATCTTGCTGTGCGATGTGGCCCAGGCTACCCTTGGACAAACCATCATCACCATAGATGGAACGGCCGTTGAGGAATACTTCACCAAATGTGGGCTGAAGAGAGCCGTTTAGGATATTCAATAACGTGGATTTACCCGAACCACTCGCGCCCATGATTCCAATCAAATCACCGGATTGGGCCTGAATGGATAAAGGTCGCAAGGCAACTTCGTTTGGATAATGAAAGAAATGAGCCAAGTTCAACGCCTCGAACTGCATGCGACGATCGATACGATCGCATGTACTGCAGCACTGCACCACATCGCTAAAGAAAACCGCATGGCCTGTGCCGTCCTTGATCACACTGCCCTGCGCCATCGGGGCGATGGACATCTTGTGCAACAGGTTCCCATTCAATTTCAAATCACCTCGTCCTAAATCCTTGATGAAAAAAAGGTCTTCCGCCGACACCTTGCAGACAATGAGGTTGTGCTCCTCTTCGTGGGGCAGCGGTACCGGGAACAGCGAAACCTCCAACCCATCGGCAGAGGCACATTTGACCAAGGCTTTCAATCCGTCTGAGTCCGATGGCAGCATATGCAACGCATCGGCAACCGTGTTGAGGAAGCTATCGGCATCGTCAATGGTTTCCGTTGATTTTGCCATCTCCGCCAATCGGGCGAAAACAATCAATCGGTCCTTCGTATCGAGTTCTGCAATGACTTGTTGGCAGAGAACGAGCAGACGCACCGATAGTTTTGAACGTCGTTTCGCCAACAACCGCTCATCGCTTGAATGCGGCATACGCTTGTTCATGCGGGCGATTTCCGCGTCGTATTGCTTCAAATAAGCTTGGGTGTACTCGTAGGACAAACGTCCGGCCAGGTAACGCTCTGCGGCTTGACGACCGAACATGGCCTCTCTCGGCGTTCGGCCTGCGGCAAACAGCGCAAATAGCCGAACGAGGGCATCGAGAATTCCAGTGGTCATCATGTTGACTTCCTACGGAAATCTGCCGAAAAGGTTGCAAATCAAAGGTCAGCAGCTCATTGCTGTCGCTCGAAACACCCCATATCCGGTTGCCCAATCGCCCGGGGCAAACCGTCTAAATCCAATCCAATTGCGAACTGTGAGGATCCGCCATTCCAGAGGGAATTGTTGGAGGCCAAATGAAAGTCGCGATCGCTAGTCGACGCAAAAGGCGGGGTGTTATCGGTCAATGTTGCCTCAAGAATTTCCATGGGAAACTCGGGGTCTTGAGCATCCACTGCTGAAAACCGAATGAACGGTGAGGAAGGCGGATTGAGTAAGCTCACGACCAGCTCATCAAAGTCGGTCAAGCTGTAATTATTGCCCCAGAAAATACAGTTATTGAACGCCGAGCCTTCGAGCGAACGCACTTGAATGTTGCCATTGATGTCCTCATACCAGTCCGTAAACAATACCGAAGGCGACTGCCTCACTCCTTCTGCCCAGTAGTTGGCGAACGTGCAATGATCCAATTTGTAAGAGCCGCCGAGGGTAAAGGCCGCTGTTGACTGACCACAGTCGTAGAACAAATTATTGTACCCTTCGATGGTCCCACCCTGAGCATACAGGCCGTAGGCACTCATGTTGTGGATGATGGTGTTGCGAATGTCCAAGGCCGGAGCCTGGTCGGTGCCCGTGGTGTCTACCTGCAGGCCGATGGTGCCGTTTTTCAATACCGCATAATCCATGGTGCATTCCACGCCACCGTACAGCCAGATGCCGCCACGCTGGGCCGTTACTTCCTCGATGCCGTATTCGGTCTCGAACTGAAAATCAATCTCAATGCCCCACTGTCCGGGTACATCCTCATAGGACGATTCCAAGCGATCGCCTTGAAAAACCACCTCATTGCCCAGCTCCCCTTCTATGTTCAAGGTCGATTGGTAGACGAGTAACCCGCCACCATCGTGCACGTGCACCTGCGTCCCTTCTTCAATCGTCAGGGAACATCCCGGTTCAACTTCCACAATTCCATAAATGACATGCGGCAGATCATCCGTCCACACTTCATCACACGAGGGGAGCACATTCAGTTGGTTCAATCCACCGTGAAAATGAGCGTTTTGGCCCCAGGCAATGAGGGTGACGCTTTGCTCGTTCCCGTTCGTATTGAAGCGCATCTCATCTTCTATGATGAAAGGGGTTGAAGTCGATGTAGGGTCGACCGTGACTTCCAAAAAAATCCACAGGCTGTCCTCGGCCAAGATGGGCCAATCGGTAACGCTCGGACCTACTTCGCCATCGATGTTCACGCGAAACGGCGAATCGGTGCCACCAACAAGTGAAATTTCGTCAATACGAAGTGCTTCGGAATTGCGGTTGTACACCTTCAAAGGCAAGGTCACAGAACCGATGGTGGTGAAAACCGTATCGAACAAAATGGTATCGGCTGAAAACTCCAATTGAAGCGTTGGATCATCCGAAAACTGCACCTTGCCGCAGCCCCCTGTGAACAGGCCACTCAACAGCAGCATCCCAAAAAAGAAGCCGGTTAAGCTTTTGATGCGGTCCATTGATTGCAAGGATGTGTTCATGCACGGCAAAGATGATGCATATTCACCGTATGAACGAACACCATGCGGCTTTCATTGCGCACCTTGAAGGTTCTGATCCAATCTTATGGAAGGCAGTCAAACTTCATGGGGAACTGCCTTGGTCTCCGCAACGTCCGCATTTCGAAGCCCTGTGCCGTGCGATTATCGGGCAACAACTCAGCACCAAAGCCGCTGCGACCATCGCTCAGCGATTTCAAACGTGGGCCGATAGCGTAGGTGGCCTTCGGCCCGAGGTGGTGCTGAATGCGCCCTCTACTGAATTAAGAAAACTGGGGCTCAGTGGTCAGAAAACAACGTACATCGTCGCACTTGCAGAAGCATGGCATCAGGATGCCACGCTCCATCAATTGGAGCTGCTTGAAGACTCAGAGGTCATCAGAGCCCTCACGGCTGTAAAAGGCATCGGCGAATGGACCGCTCAGATGTTTTTGCTCTTTACGCTGCGAAGGCCCGATGTATTTGCCCCCCGAGATCTGGGCATTAAAAAAGCCATGGAGCGGCTGTACGGCCTTCCCATGGCTTCTTCAGATCGTGAACTTATGGCTTTTTCGGAGCGGTGGAGCCCCTTCCGTTCGATGGCGTGCCGGCACCTGTGGCAGGTGCTCGATGCCGTTGATTAGCCCAAGTAGCTCTTCAAAATGCGGCTGCGGCTGGTGTGTTTCAGGCGTCGGATGGCCTTCTCCTTGATTTGACGTACGCGCTCACGGGTCAAATCAAAGCGTTCCCCAATTTCCTCCAGGGTCATGGGGTGCTCACCGTTCAGCCCAAAGTACAGACGGATCACGTCGCCTTCGCGCGGTGTCAACGTTCGCAATGATCGTTCAATCTCCTTGCGGAGGGATTCGGTCATTAGTTCCGTATCCGGCGAAGGGGTATCCCCTGTCCGCATGACGTCGTACATGTTGCTGGAGGATTCATCTCCGTCTTTCAACGGCGCATCCATGGAAACGTGACGCCCCGCATTCTTCATGCTTTGCTTCACTTCATCCAGCGTCATGTCCAGTGTTTCAGCCAGTTCCGCTGCCGTTGGCGGGCGTTCAAACTCCTGCTCCAAACGGGCAAAGGCCTTGTTGATTTTGTTGATTGAACCAATTTTGTTCAACGGAAGTCGAACGATACGGCTCTGCTCAGCAAGTGCCTGCAGAATGCTTTGGCGAATCCACCACACAGCATACGAGATGAACTTAAAACCACGCGTCTCGTCAAAACGCTGAGCCGCTTTGATCAATCCAAGGTTGCCCTCGTTGATCAAATCCGGCAAACTCAACCCTTGATTCTGGTACTGCTTGGACACGGAGACCACGAAACGAAGGTTCGCCTTGGTCAACTTTTCCAACGCCACCTGGTCGCCTTTCTTGATGCGACGGGCCAACTCCACTTCCTCTTCTGCTGTAATCAAATCAACACGTCCAATCTCTTGCAAGTATTTGTCAAGGGATGCCGTTTCACGGTTGGTAACCTGCTTGGTGATTTTTAGCTGCCGCATGGATGGTGTTTATTTCGTCGTATTTAAATAAGTGGAAATGCGTGAAAGTTGTTGCCTAACGGGTGTTAATCCTCGTTGCGACTGCGCTCCTCGCGACGGGGTCCGCGGTCCCGGTTGCGATCGCCACGTCCGCGTCCGCGCTCGCCACGTGGGCGCTCGGGGCGTTCAACGTAGCCTTCTGGCTTTGGCAACAAGACTTTACGGCTCAACTTGATTTTGCCGGTCTTTTCATCTCGACCGACCACTTTGAACTTCACCACTTCGCCTTCTTTCAAGACATCTTCCACACGCTCAACGCGCTTCCAGTCCAGCTCGCTGACGTGCAATAAGCCGTCTTGGCCAGGAATGACCTCAACGAACGCGCCGTATGGCATGATGCTCTTCACTTTGCCTTCGTATTCCTCCCCGATTTCTACAGTCGGTGGGAATGCAATGGCCTTGACCTTCGCGAGGGCGGCGTCAATGGCCGACTTGTTCGAAGCGGCAATTTCCACGATGCCCTTGCCGTCCACGTCCTCAATGCTGATGGTCGTCTCAGTTTCGGCTTGGATTTCTTGAATGATTTTACCGCCTGGGCCGATGATTGGACCGATGGCTTCGCCTGGAACCGTCAACGATACGATTCGTGGCGCGTGATCCTTGTAATCGGCACGCGGTTCGCTGAGGCTGCCAAGCATTTCCTTGCGGATGTGGTGGCGGCCGTCACGCGCTTGGGCCAGTGCTTCACGCAACTGCTGGAAACTCAATCCCTTGATTTTGATGTCCATTTGGCACGCTGTGATGCCGTGCTCTGTCCCGGTCACCTTGAAGTCCATATCGCCCAAGTGGTCTTCATCTCCCAAGATATCGGAGAGTACAACATACTTGCCAGAGTCTTTATCGGTGATCAATCCCATTGCGATTCCGGATACGGGTGCTTTGATCGGCACCCCACCGTCCATCAAGGCCAATGTTCCCGCACACACCGTCGCCATCGATGACGAACCGTTGGATTCGAGGATTTCGCTGACCAGTCGGATGGTGTAAGGGCAATCATCGGTTGAAGGCAAAACCGGCTTCAAAGCGCGGAGTGCCAAGTTTCCGTGTCCCACCTCACGACGGCTCGTGCCGCGCAATGGACGCTCCTCTCCGGTTGAGAACGGAGGGAAGTTGTAGTGCAACAAGAATTTCTCATTCTTCCGGACCAAAGCACCGTCAATCAATTGTTCGTCGAGTTTCGTACCCAAGGTCAACGTCGTCAACGACTGGGTCTCACCCCGGGTGAAGATTGAGCTGCCGTGCGTGCTAGGCAGGTAATCCACTTCCGTCCAGATGGGGCGAATGTCGGTTGAGGACCGGCCGTCGAGGCGGATGCCCTCGTTCAAGAGCAAATCGCGAACAGCCTTTTTCTGAGCCGCACCGATGTATTGGCGCAACATGAAGCTCTTTTCTGCTGCTGCTTCCTCGGAGAGGGTGGCCATGAAGGCTTCCTTCAACTCCGAAAATTTGGCCTTTCGCTCCTCCTTCGTGCTGCCTTGTTTTGCGGCTTCGTAGAATTTCTCAACGAGGGCATCGTTGACGCGTGCGCGCAAATCCTCATCGTGATTTTCGTGCGAATACTCACGTTGTACGCCGTGGTGACCGGTCGCCTTGGCTAACGCAATCTGTGCTTCGCATTGCTTTTGGATGGCTGCGTGTGCGACTTCTATGGCATCAACCATCTCATCTTCGCTCACTTCGCTCATTTCGCCTTCCACCATGACAATGCTGTCCATGCTGCCCGCGACCATGATGTCCATGTCTGCGCGCTCCAGCTCTGAACGGAACGGATTGATGATGAACTCGCCATCTACGCGCGCCACGCGCACTTCCGAAATGGGGCCGTCAAAAGGAATGTCACTCACTGCGATGCATGCAGAAGCTGCGAGGCCCGCCAAGCTGTCTGGCAGCACTTCTTCGTCAGCAGACATCAATTGAATCATGACCTGTGTTCCGGCGTGGTAATCGCCTGGGAACGTGGGGCGCAACGCCCGGTCAACCAAGCGCATGACCAACACTTCTGTATCCGAAGGTCGTGCCTCGCGCTTGAAGAAACCGCCTGGGAAACGTCCGGCGGCTGCGTATTTTTCTCTGTAATCGACAGTCAATGGCAAGAAGTCGACATCGTCTCGAACGTCGTGTGCAGAAACTGCAGTTGCCAATAACATGGTCTTGCCGCTCTTGACGACAACGGAACCGTGTGCTTGCTTGGCAAGCTTGCCGGTTTCAATGCTGATCTCGCGCCCATTGCCGAGATCGATGGTTTGGTTGTGTACCGTGTAATTCATCTTTCCTGTAAAATCATCCTAAGGCATCTCACCCCGTTGGGTGCAGACGCAAAAAAACGAAGAAGGCAATGGTGTGATACCGATTGCCTCCCCCGTTTGTAAAATTGTCATTAGCGACGCAAACCGAGTTTTGAAACGATTTCGCGGTAGCGTGTAATGTCTTTTGCTTTGAGGTAATCCAGCAATTTACGACGCTTACCGACCAACTTGATCAGGGCGCGTTGCGTGTGGAAATCCTTGCGGTTTTGCTTCAGATGCTCTGTCAAATGAGCAATCCGGTAAGAGAACATGGCAATCTGTGCCTCAGCGCTGCCGGTGTCCTTTTCGTTCGCGCCAAACGTGGCGAAGAACTCTTTCTTTTTTGCTGAATCTAAGTACATGGCGAAATCGAAATGATGTTCGTAATGCTAAAAATTGAGGTGCAAATGTACAATGAATGACAACGCCATCCAATGCTATCGAGGTTTTTATTCTCCCTTCGCAAAATCCCCCATCGCTCGAAGGCTGAATGCCACCTTGGTCTTGAGTTCCTTTCGCTCCACGATCGCATCCAGAAAGCCATGTTCCAACAAGAATTCTGAACGCTGGAAGCCCTCCGGAAGGTCCTTGCCGATGGTCTCTTTTACGACGCGAGGACCAGCAAATCCAATCAATGCATTCGGCTCCGCAATGTTGATGTCACCCAACATGGCAAACGACGCAGTCACCCCTCCTGTTGTGGGGTCGGTCAAAATGGAGATGTAAGGCAATCCCGCCTTCGCTAGCAGGGACAATTTTGCGCTTGTTTTGGCCATTTGCATCAAGCTCAATCCCGCCTCCATCATCCGTGCACCACCGGACTTGCTGATGCAAATGAACGGGCATCCCTTTTTTAGTGCCAAATCGATACCACGGGCAATTTTCTCGCCCACGACACTGCCCATGGAACCTCCAATGAATTGGAAATCCATGCAACTGATGACAACGGGGATTCCATCCAAGTCGCCCGATGCGGTGCGCAATGCGTCATGCAATCCGGTTTTCTTCTTGGCGGCTTCAAGGCGATCCGTGTAAGCTTTGGTGTCCTTGAACTGAAGCGGGTCATCGCTCGTAATTTTGGGGGCCACCTCGCGGTATTTCCCATCGTCGAACAACATAGCGAAGTAAGTTTCACTTCCCACCCGATCGTGGTGGCCGCAATACTCGCAAACGCTCAAGCGCTCAACGTGCTGTTGAGAGGTAATGACATTCTTGCAGCCCGGACACTGGTACCAGGCACCTTCTGGGATTTCCTTCTTCTCCGTACTCTTGGTCGTGATGCCGTCTTGAATCCGCTTAAACCATCCCATATTCGTCTGATTTGTACCCAAAGGTAAATGACTTGGTTGAATCTGAATGCAATTGTTCAAAAAGGGTGGCCGATTCCCAAATGCACCATTCCTCTCGGCTGCCCTTGTCCAATCCATCGCTGACCCGGCTCCTGAGATGGATCATGCACTCGCAATGCGCCATCCAGCCGCAAGAGAAAAAATTCGAAATCAAATCGGAGTCCCAATCCTCCACCCCAAGCCACGGAGCGAACCGAGAAAGCAGTGGCCTCCGAAGGGGATAAACCGCCGTTCTGGTGTATCCAAACATTGCCTGCATCGGTAAACCAAGCCGCGCCAAAAGCATCCGTCAATGACTTGCGGATTTCAACACCCACATCCAATTGAACATCCCCTACGCCCGGGACATAACCCGCATCCAAGACATCTTGTTTGGCAAAGCCTGGACCCAGGTCCCGCACGGACCAGCCCCGAACGCCGTTGGCACCACCAGCGAAGAATGCCCGGTCGAAAGGAAGCACCTCCATGTTCGATCCGACCGTTGCAAAGCCTGCTTTGATCCTGGCGTGAAGCGAACCCGTCCTGCCCCACGATTGCCCCATGGTCCATTCCCCAGCACCTCGCACATAGTGCGCAAACGGAATGCCACCCAGCAAGTAGGCCTCCCCGTCCCCCTGTCTCAGCCCCAATGGAGCTGCAAGCATGCTCAATCCCATCCCGGTCCATTCGGCGTCCAACCGCCAACGACCACCGGCACGGTTTTCCTCCCATTTCGAACTCCAACTGAGTTTCGAAGCGAGCGAGGTGTAATCCACAAAGCGGCCTTCGAGTACGGGATTCGCTTGTTGGGTGAGCCAAGCTGCAAATTCGGAGTCAGCTGTGATGTCAGAGTACCGAAACTCGAACGGTGTGACCTGAAGCTTGCTTTCCTTTTCCGGGTTTTCAATGTAGCTGAAGCCGTAGGAAAATGAAGCAGATTGCCTGGCGTATTCTGGACGAACTTCCCTTCCCCAATTCAATTTGAACTCCGTTCGGGCTTGATTCGATGGACGCAAACGGTTGAGCGATAACGGCGGTATCCCCAAGGTTGAATATGTGCTCGAAATGGACCACGTTCCGCTGTTCGGAACCAAGGCGTCACCGGTGTAACTGAATGGCCGAGTGGAAACAACTCCGCCTGTCAAAGCGATTTCGAATGCATCGGCCACCCCACGCAGGTTGTTATTTCGAAGGCCAATGCTCCCGATTGGGCCGTAACGGGCATCGCTGCGTATCATTTGCGCTTCAGCTGACAATTCGAAGCGCTTCTCCAATTCCAAGGCGACATCCACATCGTAGAAGGCCACCTCAGCGTCTTGAACTCGCATGGTTCCCGGCATTTCAATTCGACTTACGCCGGGCACGTTGGACAGTCGTCTGTAGGTGTCAGCCAACACCCGCTCATTGAAGAGCATGCCCGAATCAACGGCAATTAAAAAATCCACCACCTCCGAATCAATGCAAGGAACTTTGCCATCCAGTCCTTCATTGCACGACCAGGCTGCATTTCCGAACCGCGTCAATTGGTGCGAAATTGGCATTCCTTCATTCGTGTAATCGAAGGGCAATAATTCAATGGTCAACGCCACATGTCGCTCGTTTGCCTTGCCCAAGGTATCCGCAACGAAAGCAACGTGAGAGGCCTGAACAGACGGGTATCCCCGATTTCGAAATACGCCTGCAATGGAACTGCGGGTTGCCTCTAGCTGACGGACGTCAAAAGGCGCACCGATCAGACTGGCTGGCGCAAAATCCAATAGCCCTGTGTCCAACCCGCTCCCTTCGGTTGCCCAGTTGCAAGATTGAATGGTCCAGACCGCTCCGAGGTCAAGACCATAGACAAGGCTGGCCCGCCTTGCATCAGCCGTGTCAATGTCCAAGGTGCATACCGCGTCGAGGTAGCCCATTTGCTGGGCAAATGCAGTCAAATTCAAGCGTGATCGTTCCGCCAAGTAAGCATCATAAACCACGGGCGGCTCTCCCATTCGATTGGCCAACCACCAACGAATCCCGCCCTCGGATTTGCCCTTCTCCCGCCTTTTTTGTTGGGCACGAGCAATCGCTTCCGGTCGAACAAGGAGATGAATCTGCATGGGGAGTCGAACACCCAATAGGCGGGTGTTGGCCCGTTGCCGCAACACATCTGCATACACACCTGAGTTCGGTAGCGATGAGCCGTCGGGCGATTTGATTTCAACCCGTTCGAGGAACTTCTCTCCTTCTCCCAATCGACGAGCAGGCGAACATGCGGAAAACATGGCCAACGCACATATCGCATAGCTTTGCAAAGGAAAATTAGGCTTCATGGACAAAACCACCCTCAACGCCATTCGCGCTTTGCGCAGGAAGACGGAGCGCTCCGAGCAGAAGCGGTTTGTTGTCGAAGGCGACAAAGGCGTGGCAGAATTGGTTGCGAGCTCCATTGAAGTGGAACGAATGTACTACGTCTCTACCATGGAACATGCGGTGCCCGATTCACATCGTTTCCTCGCCGAGCAAATCTCTGTTAAGGAAATGGGGCGCATCTCGCAAATGAACACCGCACCCGGATTGCTCGCTTTGGCCAAGATACCTGACCTTTCAGCAGATTATGTAGTCCGCACTGTTCACGAATCGCCTATGCAGTACGGATTGATCGGCTGCCGAATACAAGACCCTGGAAATTTAGGTACGCTCATCCGTTCAGCGGATTGGTTTGGATTCGGAGGAGTGCTCATCACCGAGGGAACGGTCGACCCCTGGAATGCCAAAACGGTTCAAGCTTCCATGGGATCCATCTTCCGGATTCCAATCGTGGAAGTCTCCTTTGATTTTCTGCACGGGTTGTCCGGTCATTGTCACCTTGAAATGCACGGTACACCTCATTCCGAAATGAGTTGGGAAAGCGGTTGGATATGGGTAGGATCGGAATCCCATGGCTTTGAAGAAGTGGAATTGCCTTCGTCTTCGATTGCGGTCCACATTCCACGTGTAGGTGCAGCAGAGTCACTCAACGCCGGCGTGGCTTCTGCCATTGTCTGTTCTGAAATTGCACGCGTGAAGACGGGCAAGTGATGCATGGAAAAATTAGGCTGTCACCGATGATGCCCTTTCGGCAAGGACCGCATTGATAAGCGGATTCATGGTGATCTCACACCACTTCAATCGAACCGCTTCGTCGCTGGCGTTTAAATCAGCCAATGATCCTGCGATGGTACGGATGCGTTTTTCACACGCTTGTTCAACCTGAGCATCCACAGCATCGGGGGTCCAGTCGCTCGGCCAGTGGGAGGCTCTGTCTCCCTTGAGTCGCATCCACTCGCGAGCTGCCCAATGTTGACAAGGCCATGTGCGCATGGCTTCGTGCAACACCTGATCCACCCGAGCAGCCAAATGAGCTGCTGGACGAACTCCTTCAGGCGGCTCTTCCCAAGCAAGGGGGTTGCAAAAAGCGACGTGGATTCGCCCTTTCCAACCGAACAACCCTTGCTTCATGCTGCGTTCGTCCTCTCCTGCGGCTTTCATGTATTCTCCGTCGTTCTCGTCCCGAATCAACAATTCCCGAACCTTCATGCCGTCGCATGGATCCCACTCGTAACTCAAACTGACGGGTTGCACCTTGAGGCGATTCCACGAAGCTCCGTCTTCGCCGTTGAGCAGCATTCGAATCAATGCAGGCGACGTCCGATCGTCTCCATCTTTGGCACGGCCTTCGCGCTGCGCCAACCAAACGGAAGCGTTTTGCTCTGTGATAACGTGGCGCACATACTGTGCGACTTCCGCACTTGCCATCAGTTGTTCCCGGGGTGTTCCACCCCTTCGCACGATGAAACTTTTGTTGAGCCGAACCAGATTCTCGACCCACTCGGTTTGCAGGAGGTTGCTGCCAATTCCAATTTGAGTGGTCGACTCTCCTCGGGAAAGCAACGCCATGTTGATGAGGGACGGGTCGAGCACAATGTCACGATGGTTCGAAATAAAGAGGGCGCCGTGGCCCTCAATGTCCGAATCAAAAGAAACCGTAACATCCTCTGATGTTCGCTGAAGCAGAAGGTCGATGAATACCCGTGAAAGGTTTTCCTGGAAGGCCTCTACACTTTGAAGATCTCGTATGCCATTCAGCAGATCCGAAGCGTGCTTCTCTCCGATAAAGGGACCAAGGTGTGATTCCCAATCGAGCGCACCGACCAAGCACGCGATGGCTTCAGGAACCTCGTGATCCAAATACGGACGCATATGCGCAAAAGTATCCTCCATCTTCCGGCACGAATTTAGGTAACCTAAATTTGTCCCATGCGATTTGAAGACCTCAAGCTGACAAGGCAGTTCTTAAACGCCATAGCCGACGCGGGGTACGAAAGCGCCACACCAATTCAGCAAAAGGCGATTCCACCGCTTCGTGCAGGTCAAGATGTCATTGGCATCGCTCAAACTGGAACGGGCAAGACTGCAGCATTTTTGCTCCCTATGCTGCAGACCCTGAAGTTCGCGCAAGGAGAAGCCCCGAGAGGCTTGGTTCTCGCACCCACCAAAGAGCTGGTCGTTCAAATCCACCAAGAGGCCTTGAAATTTGCCCGTTACACGGACCTGCGCATCGTTGCGTTTTATGGAGGCGTAGGGCCGAAAAAGCAAATCGAAGAAATCGCAGGCGGCGTGGATTTGATTGTGTCCACGCCTGGACGGTTCCTGGAAATCTATTCCCGTGGGTATGTGGAAACCAAGAAGCTCAAGCACATCGTGTTGGATGAGGCGGACCGCATGATGGACATGGGGTTCATGCCGCAAATTCGGCAGGTTCAAGAAGTCGTGCCCACAAAGCGACAGAACATTTTGTTTTCTGCCACCTTTCCCCCGCGTGTAGAGCGGCTCGCCGAGGAATTCCTGTTGTGGCCCACCCGCATTGAGGTCACACCCGAAAGCACACCGGTATCCACGGTCACGCAATACAAATTGGCCTTGCCCAACCTTCGAACCAAGATTGCCTTTATCGAGTGGTATGTCCGAGAGCGGTTGGGTGATGACCGTTTGTTGATTTTCACCCGGCGCAAAGAAGAGGCGGAGAACCTCTTCAAGTTCTTGGATCGGTCATTTGACAACGGGGTGCGAGCCGTGCACAGCAACAAAGGTCAAAATGCCCGCATCAATGCGATGCAAGATTTCAGGTCGGGCGCAGTGCAAATCCTGATCGCGACCGATGTCGCAAGTCGGGGCATCGACGTTCCAGAAACCCAATGGGTCATCAATGCTTCAGTTCCACGCGACCCGCACGATTACATTCACCGCATCGGAAGAACAGGACGCGCCTTCCGCGAAGGGTCCGCGCTCACTTTGGTGGATCCCGCTGAAAAATTCGCAATGGAAAGGATTGAAACCCTTACCGGGGAAGCCTTGTTGGAATTCACGGATGCTCCAGAATTGGAACCTTTTGAAACTCCCCAAAGAGAAAAGCAAAACCAAGCCCGCGAAATTGACCGCGAATTGCGAAAACGCGACCCCAATTACAAAGGCGCTTTTCACGAAAAGAAGCGCAAGTCAGGAAAGCGAACGCGGCGCCAATGAACCGGAGCTCCGGCTGGTATCCTTCCACGGCAAAATACCATCCCCATCCAGGACATAACCTTCATCGTAGCACATGATAGCGAGGCGACCATCCTTTAAAGGCAATACATGCGTGTGAAAATTGAAATCAAACCCCTGCCGACGGAGCCAAAAGGCCCGGTCTTCGGCATTGTACCCCGCAAACGTTGATTTGCGGAGGGCCGCCAACAACGACCGATTGCGCTGCAGCACATGATCGACGCCACGTTTCAAAGCATGCAGGGAATTGGATTTTCGATGGTGCCTAACCCGGCACCCGTCATCGCAAAACAACTTGTCGCTGCGGCCGTTCAATCGGTCACCGCATTCCTTGCACCGGTGGGATTTGATTCTGAACATGCCTACAATAAAAAAATGCACCAAATCACTCGGAATGAGTGATTTACGAGTGAAGGCACGGAATTAACAGCCGTTATACGA
Organism: bacterium; assembly: GCA_029979565.1. GTDB lineage: Bacteria > Bacteroidota > Bacteroidia > Flavobacteriales_D > Sanyastnellaceae > UA16. The sequence goes on along the minus strand of JAPOHG010000012.1, from coordinate 5,510 downwards.
CGAGTCGGTTCATGAATTCACTGAACAACTTGGTCAACAACGGCTCAGATTCCTTTGCGATGGCAAGCACTTCATCGATGTTAAAGGGAGCCAAGTGCTCCGGATTGCATTCATCGGTGATAACACTCACAGCCGCGCACGGCATGTTCATGTGGGCCGCCGCAATGACTTCAGGTACCGTGGACATACCAACCGCATCCGCACCAATGGTTCTGAGGTATCGGTACTCCGCTCGCGTTTCCAGCTGTGGTCCAGGAACACCGACGTATACACCTGTATAAAGCGGAATCTCAAGTTCCCTCGCCACGGTGAAAAGCGAACCACTCAATTCAACGTGGTACGGTTCACACATGTCGGGGAAGCGACCGCCCAAGGCATCCAAGTTTCTTCCACGCAGCGGAGAATCCGGAAACAGATTGATGTGGTCCTCAATGCACATCAGCGCTCCTTTCTTGATATCGGGATTCAAACTGCCTGCAGCATTCGATATGAGCAGAGCCTTCGCCCCAAGCATCTTGGAGATGCGCACCGGTTTGACCACTTGCTCCATGGTGTATCCCTCGTAGTAATGGAAACGACCTTGCCACGCCAGCACACGCTTTCCACCCAGTAAGCCATAGATCAATTTTCCAAAGTGAAACTCCACCGTAGCCACTGGAATGTTCGGGATCTGGCTGTAATTAAAGGCCATGAGCTCATCAATTTCCCCAACCAAACCGCCCAGCCCCGTTCCTAAGACAATGGCAACGTCAACCTCGCCCACTCCACGTTCCTGCAGGTATTCCACTGAAGCCTGCAACTCTTCTTGAATTTCCATGCCGGAAAAGTACGAACTTCGTCCCATGGAAACAGGAACGTCCACCATTGGCATCGTGGGAGCTGGAGCCATGGGTTCGGGCATTGCTCAACTCGCGGCACAGGCAGGTCATGCCGTCGTTTTGGTTGATCAAAAGGAATCAGCGTTGGAGGGGAGTGAGGCCTCCTTAGCAAAGGTTGCTGCGCGACTGGTGGAAAAGGGCAAGTGGTCCGCTGCCGATAGTGAACGCATCCAATCCGCCATTGACCGCACAACGGCTCTCGATTCGTTGGCGGCATGCGATTGGGTGATCGAAGCCATCGTGGAGGACCTCGGCGTGAAGCAATCGCTTTTTCAATCCTTGGAAACAATCGTCGCACCTGAAGCTGTTCTCGCCACCAACACCTCCTCACTGAGTGTCACCGCCATCGCCGGCAAGCTGCAGCACCCGGAACGCTTCATGGGATTGCACTTCTTCAACCCTGCCCCCTTGATGGCCTTGGTTGAAGTTATCCCTGCTCTGCAAACCGATGCTGCGCATGTGGACCGGGCCAAGTCCATGATGGACGCTTGGGGCAAGTCCCCTGTTGTCACCAAAGACACGCCTGGCTTCATTGTCAATCGGGTGGCGCGGCCGTTCTATGGCGAAGCGTTGCGGATTTTCGAGGAAGGATTGGCCTCCCGAGAGACCATCGATGCGGCCATGCGCAGTACCGGGTTTCGAATGGGTCCGTTTGAATTGATGGACCTGATCGGAAATGACGTCAACTACGCCGTGTCATGCTCGGTCTTTGAGGCATTTTACAACGATCCGCGGTACCGGCCGAGCTTGATTCAAAAACAACACGTCGATGCGGGGTGGCTCGGGCGCAAATCAGGCAAGGGCTATTACACATATGCCGAAGGGCAAGCGGCCGGCGAAGCATCCATTGACCCCAACCAATTCGATTGGATTGTGGAGCGCATAGTCGCCATGCTCATCAACGAAGCAGCGGACGCATGTTACCTCAACATCGCATCTCCTGCAGACTTGGAAACAGCCATGACCAAAGGCGTGAACTACCCCAAAGGCCTGCTTGCCTGGTGCAACGAATGGGGCGCTAAAGCAACGTTGAACGTATTGGAGAGCCTGCAAATCCGCTACGGGGATGACCGCTACCGCCCCAGCCCCGTGCTGCGGGACTTGGCCGCACACAAGTCCAGTTTCACCCTTTGAGGCTCCACCGGCGGATGCTGTGAAAGGCATGCGTCAACCGGCCATCCCGTTGGATTCCTTTGGGTAGAAGGGAATCCACGCGTACCTCTCCGGCCGCGTGAACGATGGTCGTCGCATCAATCAAAACACCGACATGTACCACCTTGTCTGCTTCATTTTGGAAGAATACCACGTCCCCCCGTTGCTGCTTGCCCCACGGTATCAACTCCCCCACCTCTGCTTGTTGGGAGGCGTCGCGTGGGACGTCATGTCCCGTCAATTTCCAGGCCACCTGCACCAACCCTGAGCAGTCAAAACCTGCGACTGTTTTCCCGCCCCACAAATACGGAGCACCGATAAATTGCTCGGTCGCGTCGACCGCATCTTCAGCTACCTCCAATGCTCGGCCTACCGGTTCCACGGGTTCAAGTCCGTTGCCATTGAGGGACCAATGGCCAGCATCGTCGCGCAGGAGTCGGCTCCCTGCCGGGTAATGCATCAAAGCACCATCGCTACGAAGCCATGCAGAGAACGGCGCTTGAAGAATGAACGTCGCTCCGGAATCGTCCGCCGGAGACGCCCATTGCTTGCGGTCCACCCAACCCGTGTAGCCATCCGATTCCAATTGGATGAGCACCCAATCTTTCTTTCCGGTGTTCAGCACCACAGCCTGCTCTCCGGCCAATGCTTGGGTGCACTGTTCAGCGCGGTCATTCGCATCGGTCCGGACCGGACCAACAGGAACGATGAGTACGATGGAATCGCCCTTTTTCATTGAGGTTCAGACCAACTCAACCATGAGCGCAGATGCACCTCCGCCCCCGTTGCAGATGCCGGCTCCACCCTTTTTCAAGTTCCGGGATCGCAACGCGTGGATCAATGTGACCACAATCCGCGAACCGCTCGAACCGAGTGGGTGACCGAGCGACACGGCACCACCGTTGACGTTGACCTTGGCAGCATCGAGGCCGAGCAGGTCGACATTGACCAAGCCCACCACCGAAAACGCTTCGTTCAATTCCCAGAGGTCCACGTCGTTGGACTGCCAGCCAGCTTTGTCCAATGCCCGGGGTACGGCCTTGGAAGGCGCCGTGGTAAACCATTCAGGGGCGTGGGCTGCGTCAGCTGTAGAAGCGATGCGAGCAATGGGAGTCCAGCCGTTGGCTTGCACAGCTTCCTCCGATGCCAAAACCAAAGCACTCGCTCCGTCGTTCAGGGTAGACGCATTGGCCGCAGTTACTGTGCCGTCCTTCTGAAAGGCTGGGCGCAAGGTCCGGACCTTCTCCATCTTGACTTGGCTGAATTCCTGGTCGGTATCCACGTGTATGGGGTCGCCTTTGCGCTGCGGAACCGCGACGGGAACCACTTCATCCGCGAATGCACCTTCGGACCATGCCTTGGCCGAACGGGTGTAGCTCTCGATGGCAAAGTCATCTTGGGCCTCGCGGCTGATGTTGTGCTCCTTGGCACACAGTTCTGCACAATTGCCCATGTGCGTGGCGTTGTACACATCGGTCAAACCGTCCAGTAGCATCCCGTCTTTCATTTTGACATCGCCAAACTTGGTGCCCGACCGTCCGTCGAAGTAATGGGGAACGCGGCTCATGTTTTCCATGCCTCCAGCTACTGCTACTTGAATATCCCCGTTGGCAATGGCTTGGGCGGCCAATGCAATGGATTTCATCCCGCTGGAACACACCTTGTTGATGGTGGTGCACGGCACGTCGTTCGGAATGCCCGCTGCCATCGCTGCTTGGCGCGCAGGTGCTTGGCCCAGTCCTGCTTGCAGTACGTTGCCCATGAACACCTCTTCCACCCGGTCAGGAGCTACTCCTCCCTTCTCCAATGCACCGCGAATAGCGGCGGCTCCGAGGTCTGTTGCCGGCACAGCGGACAATGCCCCTAAAAAACTTCCCATCGGTGTTCGCACCGCGGAAACAACGTAAACTGGTTTGCTCATTGTCATTGAATTTCGGCAAATTTAACGGCTATTGGCTCCCCGGAGGACGCCCTTCGGGGTGTTTGGCACGGTGATTGGACTTAACCCGACAACAAGCACATGAGCTTATGCATCAGGTGAATTTGGTTTAGGTTAAGCAAAGCACTGGGAAACGTCCCGGTGCTTTGTCTTTTTAAATGGTATTCAACGAGTTAGACTTACCCAGCTCAAAAAACTCGGGCTGAACTGCAACAAATGCTGGCCTGATGCCGTAGGAAGACCACGATTCTTACAACACGTTCTCATGTCGATCACAGGTATCCCCATAATGCACTCACCAAGCGCACTCGAGCAATACAAAACGCTCATTCGCCACGTGCATGCGGAGCCGGTGATGATCCGAAGAGCGATGCGAATCGCCTTCCGCAATTTGAGCCCCAAGGAGTCCATTGAGCTCCGAGACTGGCTCGAGAACCGGTACCAACTCTGAAATTCTAAACGTGTAAAGGCACCCACTACCGGTGCCTTTTTTGTTTCCCACGTGGCGAACGTTCGCGTTGCACTCCTTCGAGTTGCTTGCGCTTCCAGTTAGGCTCCGCTTTGGGGCCCTTCCCACCTTTCATGAGGTTCAAGAACGGCTGAGGGACGCGGGACTTGACGTTGATTACTTCCCCATCTGGTCCCACCAAGTCCACACCAAATAGATGGAGGCCGCTGCGCCCAAGTGGGTCAGGCATCTCCTTGCCCTTTCCGATCAAAAGGCACTGCTGGCGGCGCAGGCCACTCATGAGCAACGGCACGTGCTCGAAGCCCGCTTCCATTTTCAATAGGGTATGCGCTGGGGTGGCACGCATCGTTCGGTAGGCAAATTCGTGTTTTGTTCGCTTCTTCTTTCCCTCTTCTTGATCGAAACAGAACAGAACGTCGTCCGCCGGCAAGTGCCCCTCCACCAATACATACATGCGGCGCTGGAAATGCTGCCACTGGTCTTGGAGGTGCTTTCGCCAAACCAGGTTTTTGGCAATGATGCTGATGCCCGAAGATTCTTTCTCAATGCGGTTGACAAATTGAATGCACTCGCATTTGGGCCGAGCTTTGGTCATCCACAGTTTCATGGCCGTGAACGACGTCTTCACCTGTGGCTTCGGGGAGGCAAACACCATGCCTGCTGGCTTGATGTAGGCCAAGATGTTCTCATCCTCGTACACCACTTCGTAGGGCGCTTTCGAGGCTTTCGCGCGATCGGATGCACTTCCAGCGAGGTCAAAATCTTTGATGCTTTTGCGGGCAGCAAGCGACTGCCATGTCACAGTTTGGCCTGCCTTCAAGTCGGCGGAAGGGATTTTGAGCACCTCACCATCGACCGTGACGGCACCTGTCTTGATGGCTGTTCGGGCACGGGTACGTGTTGAGTACTGACCGTGTTCCATCAAAAATTCCAGCAACGGCGTATCCGCCTTGACCTGCTTGCTTTCCATGGCGCGAAGGTACTGACTCCGGTGCCTTAGCCGACCGGAATTGAAAAAGAGGGTTTAACCTTCTGCGTCGGTTGAGGAACTCATGGTGTGGAAGACGTGCTG
>JAPOHG010000011.1 GCA_029979565.1 bacterium | reverse complement strand
CTGTGCACGGGATTCGCTGCGGCGGTCTTCGGCGGTGCGGGAGAGCCCTTGGAAGAGGTTCCGGAACGACCGCTTCTTGGCCTCCACCTCCGGAACGTTCAAGGTGTAATCTTGGGCACGGCGCTCCTCGAGACGACGCTTCCGGCGGCGTTGGTTCTCCGCGTCGCGGGCGCCTTGTTGAATCATTTCCGAACCAACCGCCTGGGCTTCATCCGCCTTGGCTTCGTAAGCTGCTTTTCGTTCTTCCTCTTCCCGTCGACGCTCTGCTTGTTGGGCTGCACCGGCCTCATTGATGGCGCGGCCCTGACGCTCGATGTCCTTCTGCGCTTGGAGGTCGCGGTCAACGCGTTCTGCCGCACTGCGCTGAGCGTCACGGAGCAATTGCTCTTGCGCCGCTTTCTTCTCTTCCACCTCTTGCTTTCGAGCTTCCGCCTCGCTTTCCAACGCCGCTTTGTAGTAAGCCTCCACCTCGTCTTTGTCCGAATTGTTCATCTGCTGCGCCAACTTTTCGGCGCGCCGGCGATCCCGTTCGGCCTGTTCTTGACGTTCGGCTTCTTCTCGATCGCGTTCAGCTTGCTGATCGGCCAGTAGCCGGGCCTCCAAGGCTTGGGCGGCCTCGTTTTGGCGTTCCGCCTCCCATTGAGCTTCGCGTTCCATGGCCGCACGTTCGCGCTCGAGGTCAGCTTCCGACGGCCCTTGGTCGCGCTCCGCGAAATCGTCATCTGAAGCGTTGTTGGCAGCCCGCTCTGCGCGTTCCTTCCGCGATTTGGCATAGCGATCGCCGGGCTTAACTGCCAAAGCATCGTCATACAACCGTTGGGCTTGTGTCCATTGCTGACGAGCATAGGCTTCGTCGGCAGCTGCAATGGCTTGGTCATAAGCCGATTCGACTTGCTCCGCTTCCGAACGTGCAGCTGCTTCTGCCGCTTCCCGAGCAGCGCGTGCTTCATCGGCTGCAGCATTGGCCGCATCCCATTCGGCATCATCGGCTACCGAGCCTGCGTCCACCTCACTTCTTCCCGAGTCCCTCTCATCCGCGCGATCATCGTCAGCCGCTGCAGCGTCTTGAGCACGGGCCAAGCGCTTCTCTGCTTCCGCAATGCGCTGTTTGGGGTACCGTTCGTCTGGGAAAATAGCCAGCGCGTCATTGTACTGTGCAATGGCAGAAGCGTAGTCGTTGTTACGGAATGCTTCATCCGCGTCGTCATTGATGCGGTTGTAGTTTTCCCGCTGCTCACGTTCAAGGGCGGCCGCAGCTTCGCGCTCGGCTTCCTCGGTGGCTCGGTTCCGCCGTCCAGCATCTTTGGCGTCCGCTTCGGACATGCGCTCTCGGCAAGCTTCTGCACGCTGTTGCCAAAAGCGTTCTGCGGGCAGCACCGATCCCGCGGCTTCGTACTTCACCAATGCTTCAGCGTAATCGTCGTCACGGAAAAGCAAGTTCGCCTCGTCGATCAAGGCCTCGTATTCGATGGTTTTGGCAATGAGGTCGGCTTGCTGAGCGGCCAAATCCGCCTGGCGAATCTGCGCCTCCTCCATGCGGTTCTTCGGGTAGGATTCGTTGGGCTTCAGCGCACTGGCCTCAGCGAATTTGTCAATCGCCCGATCCCACTGTTCCCGGTCGAAATAGATGTCCCCGTCTTCGATGAGTTCATTGTACTCTTCATCGGCTTCGGCAGAATTCGCCAAGGCCTCTTCCCGTTCGTCCACCCTTCGCAAACCATCTCTCGGTTCCTGGGCATCTGGCCGCATGTCTTTCGCTGCCTCAAATCCGTCCCGAGCGGCATCCAATTGATCTTTGGATAGCGCACGATCTGCGTCATCGAGCAATGCCTGAAATGCCGCTTCGTCCGCGCTGGCAGCATTGGCAGCATCCAACTCGCGTTGGGCCTCTTCCCGTTTGGCCGCAACATCGCCTTCTTCCGGAAACAGATCCAAGGCAGAATCATAGAAGTCCACGGCCTTCTGCCATTCTCGGTTGGATTTTGCGCGGTCGCCTTTTTGGACAAAGTCATCGAACTTCTCGCGCATTTCTTCCGCTTGCCCTGCCATGCGCTCCAATCGCGCCAGCTCGGCATTCACCTTGTTGCGCATCCGGACCGTGTAATTGCTATCGAAAATAACGGTGTTTTGGTCTGCCGAATATTCTCCTCGGCCATAAGGATCTTCGAAAATGCTGGCATCAAAACCCGGCGGCAGCGGCATCATGCTCATGTCCAAGTCCATGTTCCGCGTGCCTTTCACATCCATTGGAATGCCAGAAGCATCCACCTCAATGCGTTTGTTGCTGTGCGCTGCCAACTCAAAACTAAACGTGTAGCTGTGCCGAAGAGGCAAATCGAACGCGTATCCACCTCTCGCATCCGTGGAAATGGCATCGAATTCAACACCGTCCTGGTACACCACCACCCGCACGTCTTGCAATTTCTTATTGCTCTCCTCGTGCTTGACCGTTCCAAACACCGACAGCAAGTCTTCTTGCGCCGATGCCGATGGACCCAGGCCACATACGAGGAGTACTGCAAGGACCGCAATCCACCTTCGAGGTAAAATTCGCGCTACCTTGTGTCCACGGCTGAGCTGTGAAACGGGCATAAATTTCTTTTGAATTGATTTGCAGGCCATTGCGCAGGGTTCGTCCTCCACTTAGAACGTAAAAATATGGCATTTAGTTATTGGGAATCAAACGCGTGGCTCGAAGACGTGGATTTGATGGTGGTGGGAGCCGGAATCGTTGGCCTCTCTGCTGCGCTGCATGCGCGGTCCCTTCACCCGGCATGGCGCATCGTGGTCGTAGATACCGACCCTTTCGGCGGGGGCGGTTCTTCACGGAATGCCGGATTCTCTTGCTTTGGAAGCGCAACCGAATTGCAGCACGACCGGGAATCACTCGGCGATGAAGCCGCATTGGAATTGGTACGGAAACGCTGGCAAGGCCTGCAACGGCTTCGTTCGACGTTTGGCGATGCAGCTTTGGGGCACCGCGTTTGCGGAAGCGTGGAATTGTTCCCAACTGCTGGGAGCGAATCGCTTCCCTCGGCTCAAGCGTTGGCGGACTTGAATCGGTGGATCCAACCCGTAACCGGCGCAGCGGACACCTTTGCAAAAATTCGGGCTCGCACCCTGCCGCACCTCGGATCCGATTTGGGGGAGTCGGCCATTCTCTCTCGGCTGGAAGGTCTTCTGGATACGGGTAAGATGAACCGTGCATTCAAATCGTTGGCGCATACCCAGTCGATCGACATCTTGACCGGCATCCGCGTCGAATCCGTCGATACCAGGAAGGAAGCGTGCCAATTGCAGATCAGCACCCTCAGCCGCAAAGCAACTTCGGTGGACGTGCCGCGCATCCTCGTCGCTACCAATGCACTGGGCGCTCAGTTGATCCCCCAACTTGATGTTCAACCCGCGATCAACCACGTTCTGGTCACCGAACGGATGAACGGATTCGATTTCCCCCACGCGGTACACATCGATGCCGGGTACGTTTACGCGCGGCCCATAGAAGACCGCATGCTCATCGGCGGAGGCCGGCATTGGGCACTGGATGAAAGGGCGACGCTTAACAAGCTGCAAGGCCTCTTGCACGAACTGTGGCCGGTCACAAAGGAAACCGCTGTTGCTTACCATTGGTCGGGCCAATTGGGTGTTGGCGAAATGCGCTCGCCCCTGGTGCAGCGGTTCGCCCCGAATGCCGTTGCCGCAGTGCGTTTGGGAGGGATGGGCGTGGCCATTGGCATGGAAGTAGGCAAGCTCGCAGTGGAGGAATTGATGACAAACTGAAACTTTTTCTCGATGACCAGCGTAAAGGGCGGGGATGAATTGTCAATTAATTCCCTTAGAACCCATGCGGACAGCTATTCAAATTGCGTGCATTTCGGTGCTCATTGCCTTCGCCGGAAGCGCTCATGCGCAAACCGGCTTGCAGGTCATTACCGGACCCACGAGCTTCACTGGTGCCTCCAACTTGGAGGACGGCATTCAAATTGCCTCCACCGGAACGTATTCCACCCAACTCTCTCTTTTCACGGACATCATGCCGTATTGCTCGGCCGATGCAGATTTGAATTGGGGCGGTCTGGCGTTAACTGCGGCCAATCGCCGACACGAGATGTCAGAATGGTATGGCATTGGTGCCGGCTTGCGCTTGCACACCCCATACTCCACTGAAAAGTTTATTCAGCCGTGGATTGGACTGGGCATCAACTACATGCAACAGTCGAATTTTGCTGACTTGGCTGACGGCGATGGCAATGCTTATTTCTATTGGAGCAATGGCAAGGTCTACAACATGGCCGAAGACGCCGTCAATGCCAACGTTCTTGCCCAAGAATTGACGCCGGATTACACGTATGAATCCCAAACTGCGACTCAACGCAATGTAGCGGTGCCGCTGCGCATGGGCGTGAATTTGAATTTGACCCCACGGGTTTATGCCAGTGCTGCTTTTGCCATGTTGGCTGGAGCGGAAGCCAGTTTGGACCCGCGCCCCGGTTACACAGATATGTTGACCACTGCGCAAGCAGGCATTGGCATCCGCGTGGGTCGGGACTACGCAGAGCCCCGCATCGAGCTTCCGGTGGAATTGGCTGAATTGGGCAATGATTTTGACCAAGACGGTGTGAAAGACAACCGCGACCGTTGCCCAGCGACACCGCTCGGTGCATCCGTTGACAAGCGCGGATGTCCAACGGACTCCGACAAGGACGGTGTTGCCGATTACGAAGACCTCGAACCCTTCTCCCCACACACCCGCGTGAACATGCAAGGCATCGCATTGTCTGAGGCGCAATGGGAAGCGGTCACTGCGCAGCGCAGCGAGCAAACGGCTCCTGCCTTGGAAGTCTTCCAACGCATCGAAACTCCTGAATCAGCTCCTGCTGTGCAGGCCGTAAGCAGCAACGGGTTGACCCCCGCCGAAGTTCGCTTGCTGAAATCTTTCGGGACCGATAAATCAACGATCAAGGTCAAGGCCCTCCGCACTCCAGCTGCTCCAGCACCGGCTCCAGCGGCTGCCACAAGCGCTTTGGAAGGCATGAATATCGACGCCTTGCGTGCCGTAATGCCCGCCATTCGTCCTTCCTACCGCATTCAACTGGCGCCCAACGTGCGCACGTTGGACGTGGAGCGCATCACGCCCTTCTTATTGAAAGGCCTGGTCACCCAAAAATTCGATCAGTCGAGCAAGATGACCTTCGTGACGCAACCGGTTTATTCCATGCTCGACGCCCAAGCTCGATTGGAAGACATGCAACAAGCAGGGTTTACAGAAGCCTTCATCGTGGGTGAATTCAATGGGAAATTGGTCGACGTCGCGGTGGTTGCCGCCCTGAACGAACAATTGAACGAAGGAACCGCTGCCGCGGAATAAACGAACCAATTGACCACCGGGGCCCACAGGCCTCACCAAAAAAGCCACCTCTCGGGTGGCTTTTTTCATTTAGAATTCACGGCTGCAGCCACCCGCATGCCATCCAAGGCGGCTGACAATATGCCGCCGGCATACCCGCCGCCCTCCCCGCACGGGTACAAGCCGACAACATCCGGATGCATCAAGTTCTTGCGGTCGCGTGGTATGCGCACCGGGCTCGATGTGCGCGATTCGGGTGCAATCAGAATGGCATCGCGGTCCAAGTAGCGTGGCATGCGCTTTCCAAAGGTGCGCAATCCCTCCGCAAGTGCATCCGAAATCAATTCCGGAAGCAGCGCTCGTAGGTTTACAGAAACGACGCCGGGCACATAGGAACAAGGGGGTAAATCACTGGATGTTCTGCCTCGGTCACCGGCCAGAAAATCCGCCAGCCGTTGCGCCGGAGCCCGCTGTGTTTGGCCTGCGGCCTCCCAGCACGAGCGTTCAACCGCGCGTTGGAAGGCCAACCCACCGAGCGGTCCCTTGAACCCCAGTTCCTCCCAATCCACGGGTGTCAACTGGACCACCATCCCCGAATTGGCAAAGGGGTTATTGCGCTTCGAAGGCGACCAGCCGTTGGTGACCACTTGCTCCGGTTCAGTAGCACATGGGGCCACAATCCCGCCAGGACACATGCAAAACGAGTGCACCCCTCGCCCATGGGCTTGACACACCAGGCGATAGGATGCAGGCGGCAAGGCGTCTCCGCGTTCCTCGCCGTGGTACTGAATGGAGTCAACCAGGGCCTGTGGGTGCTCAATGCGCACACCCATCGCGAAAGGCTTGGATTCAAGCATCCAGCCTTTGGCATCGAACAATTCAAACACATCCCGCGCACTGTGTCCCGTAGCCAAGATCAGGTGCTTCGCGGGGCGGCGGTTGCATTGTCCCGTGGCCAATTCTTCCCATTCCACAGCCTCCAGCTTCCCATTCACCGCTTGGACGTCAACCAATCGTGCCCCAAAATGCACCTGTCCCCCCGCCTCGCAGATGGCCTCACGCATGCGCTGGATGATCTGCGGGAGCTTGTTCGTCCCAATGTGTGGGTGGGCATCCACCAAGATTGCTGGATCTGCGCCGAAGTGCACCAGCCACTCCAATGCGCCGCGGATGTCACCGCGCTTGTGACTTCGCGTGTAGAGTTTTCCATCGCTGTACGTACCTGCACCGCCTTCACCAAAACAATAGTTCGAATCCGGATCCACGATGTGGTCGCGGGTGATTTTAACCAGATCCCTCCGGCGTTGGCGCACCGACTGACCGCGCTCCAGAACAACGGGCCTTCGGCCTTGACGAATGAGTGTGAGGGCAGCAAACAGACCAGCAGGTCCCGCACCGACTACATAGACCGATTCGGCATCGTCCGAGAGGGCCCGCAGCCGCAGGTCGGGCACGCGGACGCTCGGCAACCGTCCCTCAGCCTGTGCCACTTCAAATCGCCAAACTGCTTGAACCGGTCGTTTTCGGGCATCCAGGTTTTTGCGCACCACACGGTATTCTCCCAGATCCGACAGCCGACATCCCAATGACTGAGCCAATGCCTTTTCAATCTGGGCTTCGTCCGTGCTCCATTGGGCCGGGAACCGAACGTCCACCATCTGCGCAGACAAATCGCTGCAATCCTTCCCATGCACATCGCCTTGGTGACCCTTGTCCATGGTGCGAATATAAACCCCGCGTTGGGCGAAGCACTCTGAATGGATTGGGCTTAAATTGGGCTGGATTTTCATCCCATGCCCGACGCGACGTTCCCATTCAACCCCATGGTCTTTGACCGCCGAGGCCTCTCAGACGAGGCCATTAAAAACCTGTTTTCGCAGCTGATGTTGCCGCGGATGATTGAGGAAAAAATGATGAGCCAATTGCGGCAGGGCAAAATCTCCAAGTGGTTCAGCGGAATGGGTCAAGAGGCCATCTCCGTTGGTGCAGCTGCGGCATTGGATCCGGATGAATTCATCTTGCCCATGCACCGAAACTTGGGGATTTTCACCACGCGCGGCATACCCCTCGACCGATTGTTTTCGCAATTCCAAGGAAAGGCGAACGGGTTTACCAAGGGCCGCGATCGATCCTTTCATTTTGGATCGCTCGAGCACCACATTGTGGGAATGATATCGCACCTCGGCCCACAATTGGGCATCGCTGACGGCATTGCCCTGGCTCACAAATTGAACGATGCTCAAAAGGCCACCTTGGTCTTTACCGGGGACGGCGGCGCCTCAGAAGGCGATTTTCATGAAGCGGTAAACGTAGCAGCCGTTTGGCAGTTGCCCGTCATCATCGGCATCGAAAACAACGCATGGGGTCTAAGCACGCCTTCAAACGAACAATTCCGGTGCGAACATTTCACCGATAAAGCCATGGGTTACGGCATCCCCTCTGAAGATGCTATCCAGGTGGACGGCAACGATGTCTTGGCAGTATACCACGCGGTGAAAGATGCGGCGGAAAGCATCCGTCGTACCCCTCGTCCGATCATCCTCGAATTCAAGACGTTCCGCATGCGTGGCCACGAGGAAGCGTCCGGAACCAAGTATTATCCGGACGGACTGATCGATCACTGGGGACAAATCGATCCCGTGGAGCGCTTCACAGCCTGGGGCCAAGAACATGGCACATTGGACGAGGTATTCTTGGAAGAGGTCCGCCAGCAGCACGCCGAACGCATCAAATCGGGATTGAAAGCTGCCGCTGAAGAGCCGGATATCAAAGGGGATATCGACACGGAATTGAACGACCGGTTTGCGCCCGTTCCTGCCACCCAATGGCCCACGTTGGCGGAATTGCCCTCCGATGGAGGCCGAGAATTGCGTCTCATCGATGCCATCAGCGAAGGATTGGGGCAAGCCATGGAGACCTTTCCCGAGCTGGTGCTCATGGGCCAAGACATTGCAGAATACGGTGGGGTATTCAAAGTGACAGATGGGTTTGTTGATCGGTTTGGAAAAGAGCGCGTGCGCAACACGCCATTGTGCGAGTCAGCCATTGTTGGTGCGGCGCTCGGGCTCAGCATTGCCGGCAAAAAGGCCATGATGGAAATGCAGTTCAGCGACTTTGTCACGGTCGGATTCAATCAAATCGTCAACAACCTCGCCAAAATCCACTGGCGCTGGGGCCAGCATGCTGATGTTGTCGTCCGCATGCCAACCGGCGGAAACGTCGGAGCCGGACCGTTTCATAGCCAGTCCACAGAAGCGTGGTTCTTCCACGTTCCGGGACTCAAGGTTGTATACCCCTCTACGCCGGCAGATGCCAAAGGGCTCTTGCTCCGTTCATTTGAAGACCCGAATCCGGTGTTGTTTTTTGAACACAAGTACCTCTATCGGTCCTTGAGTGGGTCGGTGCCTGAGGATCCCTACTCCGTCGAACTTGGTACAGCACGTACCGTCCAGTCGGGCACGGATGCGACCATCATCACCTACGGATTGGGCGTGCAATGGGCAGAAGCCGCTGCCGCTCAATCCGGGGCTTCCATCGAAATCATCGACCTCCGCACCCTGCTTCCATGGGATGAAGAGACCGTCTTCCGCAGCGTAAAAAAGACCAACCGCGCCTTGGTTCTTCACGAAGACACCTTGACCGGTGGCATCGGTGCTGAGTTCAGCACACGGATTCAGGAAGCCTGTTGGCACGACCTCGACGCGCCGATCAAACGCGTCGCCGGCCTCGACACCCCCTTCCCATTCGCCGGTGCATTGGAATCCCAATTTCTGGCGTCAGATCGCCTGTTCCAAAGCTTAGAGGACCTTTTGGGTGCATAAGAAAAATTCATTAAGCATTTGGAAATCAGAGGAGTGCAGTCTACATTGGGAGGTGCATCTTAGGTGCGCTCTCACAACCAAGTCCGTCCAATTGCTGCCGCTTCACCACATACAACGCGCCATTCATGCCTTCTTTTCAGAGGTCAATGAGCAAGCATTGCACTTGATGATGAACCATCCAGCGTGTGAGGCAGAGGCCCAACGTATTGTGCGGAAAAGCAACTCGCTCCTCCGCAAACACATCGCTGCATTCAAATCGCGGGAATGGAGTGCAGACAAAGATGCAGCAGCCCTCAAGAAAATTTGCCAAGACGCTCAGTCAGACAGCTTGGAGTTGCTGAAGCGCATTCAGCGTGCTGCCAACCAGACCAATGGCTCCTCCCTGCAGGATGTTTCGGACTGATTCCGCGTTAACGGCCTCGCATGCGCATTTGCTGCGGGCTCCGAATGGCCGCTTCAACCTGCTTGATGTCCTTCTTCAATACCCCCTTGGCATCGAGGCGTTTGCATTCATTCAGCAACGCTTTGGCCAATTTGGTCTTGCGCTTGGCCGAGGCCACCACGGCTAAATTGAGCTTGACAGCCGCTTTGTCGTGGTCCTGTTTCAATCCAATCTCAAGCGCCTCTTTGAGCAAACGCTCTGCATCATTCATGTTGTGCTCCATCATCAAACTTCCCGACAGAAAGTACCAGTACCCCCGACGCCGGGGCCACAAATGATTTGGGTTCACACGCCCCAACCACTTCCGCGCATCTTCCATCTTCTGCTGGCGCAAACTCACGAAGGCCATCAGCAAGCGCATGCTCTGCAACGTGATCAAAACAAGCAGTGCAGTCACCAGCACCATTCCCACTCCAGCCCCGACGTGTCCAATGGTAAACAAATGAATCGCATACGCCAAGCTCGCGGCGGCAAGAGGAATTTTTATGAATCGCGTGTCCATGGACCGGGTAATTTTGTCGCCAAATTTACCGCAAGATGGATTGGAACGCATTGGAATCATTGGAAGATTGGGCGGCCGCTCGAGAAGCCTCGCATGCTGAACCTGTGGTTGTATTCAAACACAGCACACGGTGCAGCATCAGCCGCATGGCCCTCAAGCTCACCGAACAGCGCTGGGAATTGCCCGCGCATATCAAACCCTTCCTGCTCGATTTGCTCACTTACCGGGCCGTCAGCCATGCGATTGCAGATGATTTACAGACCGAACACCAATCGCCGCAGTTGCTGTTGATTCGCAACGGCAAAACCGTCCATTGCGCGAACCATTCGAACATCGACCCGGTCGACTTGTTGCCCTATCTTTAGACCATGGAGCAAGTCGTCAAAATCAGGGTGATTCTCGACGTAGAGGAGGATGTCTTTCGCGACATCGAAATCGAGTTGGATGCCCCGTTGATGCACCTTCACTTATCCACGCTGGATGCGTTTAATTGGGAAAACGCCAACGAAATGGCCTCTTTTTACCAAAGCAATGAAGCATGGGATAAAGGGACAGAGTATCCACTGATGGCCATGGGGCCAGAGTTTCCTTCCATGGAAAACGCCACCGTCCGCGACATTCTGCCTGCTTCAACATCACGCGGTTTGTACGTGTACGATTACCTGCGCATGTGGTGCTTTTATTTAGAGCCTTTGACCATGGGGCCGCGTGAAGAAGGCGTCGGATACCCTCGGCTGATGATGGAGTTCGGTGCCACACCGAATCCCATGAGTCGAGAACCCGAAGGACTTGACGATGCCGGATTGTTCGACGACGTCTTCAGCGATGATGACAAAACAGGGGATCCCGAAATCGATGCGTATCTCGATGATGATGACGACGAAACGCCCGGGATGGAAAACATTGACGATCACGTCGACCTGTTCTAAATGGGCGGGACGCATCGTGACAAACTTGTTCCACTTTCGGAACACCGGAGCAACGATGAGCGCCCCTTGCTTGTGGTCATTATCGGTCCAACGGCTGTCGGTAAAACAGAGCTTGCCATCGCCATCGCCAAGGCTCTGGACTGCGAAATCGTAAACGCTGATTCCCGCCAAGTCTACCGCGGCATGTCCATCGGTACAGCGCAACCAACGCCCAAGGAACGCGCTGCCGTGCCCCACCATTTCGTTGATCTCATAACGCCCGATGAGCTGTACAGTGCAGGGCAATTTGAATCGGATGCATTGGCATGGTTCGAGCAGTGGTTTACACACCGCAAGTGCGCTGTCCTCAGCGGTGGAAGTGGGTTGTACGTGAAAGCCATCCTTGAAGGTCTCGACCCTGTGCCCGCCGATCTGGCCATCCGCAATGAACTCAATGGGCGCTTGGAATCGGAAGGATTGAAAGCGCTGGTGGAAGAATTGACCCGCCTGGACCCCACGCATGCCGCCTCCATGGATATTCAGAATCCGCAGCGGGTGGTCCGCGCGTTGGAGGTGTGCCTAGCCAGCGGTAAGCCCTTTTCAAGTTTTCACTCGAGCACGACTGCCCAACGACCGTTTGACACGTTTGTCATCGGATTGAAGCGAGACCGGGATGAATTGATTGACCGCATCAACCGCCGGGTGGACCTGATGATGGGAGCGGGATTGAAAGCGGAAGTCGAATCCTTGCGCCCTCATTGGAACGCCAATGCCTTGCAAACGGTAGGGTACCGAGAATGGAACACCCACTTCGACGGCTCAATGAGCGAAGCAGAGGTTGCCGAGGAAATCAAACTGCGCACGCGCCAATTCGCCAAACGCCAGATGACCTGGTTTCAAAAAATGGAGGGCGTGCAGTGGTTCCATCCCGAACAGCTGGAGAACATCGCCGATGCTTTGCGCGTTGAATGTGCAAACCGAGGGTGGGGCCCCGTTCAACTGACCCGAGACCATGGCGAGTAAACCGAAAAACGCACGGCGCGCGCAGCGCTCGAGTTCCGATGGACGGATGGCGCATTTCGATGACCAAACCGCCAAGGACCTCGAGTTCGATGTGGTCAAAACACTGTTGTTGAACCATTGCCACAATCCCACGACGGTCGACCGGGCGACGCAATTGCATCCCCGCGTCAATCCCAAATCGTGGCGTCGGGATTTGGAGCGGACGAAGGAATTCCTCAACCTGCGCAGTGAAGGGGTGCCCTTCCCTGCCGTTGGAGGAGATGAAATTGCAGGAGACAACGAACGCCTTGCCGTTCGCGATTCGGTGCTCGACGAAGCCGGTTTCAACCGCATCCGCACTGCGACCGAAACCGTCAACGGGGTCATCGAGGCCCTCAAGGACAAAGCCGATGGTTTTCCCCGACTGTGCGAGCTCATCGACGGACTTGAACCCAACGAGGAGCTCCCCAAAGCCATTGATGGCGTGTTTGATGCAAAAGGAGAAGTACGGAGCAATGCTTCGCCCAAGCTGATCCAGATCCGAGAGGAGAAGGTCCGATTGCGCCGCAACCTCAACCGGCAATTCCTCAAGGAACTCAAGAAGCACCAAGAGCGCGGCTGGTTGGCCGACACCAAAGAAGGCTTCATCAACCAGCGCCGCGTCCTTGCTGTCAACAGCACACACAAGCGTAAAATCGCGGGTACGGCATTGGGGCAGTCGAAGAACGCCTCCATCACCTTCATCGAACCCGCCTCGACGGTGTCCATGAACTTCGAAATGGAGATGCTGCAAGACGATGAACGCAAGGAAATCCACCGCATCCTGCGCGCATTGACGCAGCAGATTCGACGCTTCCTTCCCGACCTCCGCTCCTACCACCGGCTCTTGGTCGAATTGGACTGGGCCCGCGCCAAAGCCCAATTGGCCCGTGAGATGGACGCGGACCTTCCGGGGATTCGCAACAACGAGAATTTCCACCTCATCCAAGCGTACCATCCCCTTCTGGCCATGCAAAATGCAGCCAAAGGCCTGCACACCGAGCCGCAGACGCTCCAGCTGCAGCGCAAGGAACGCATGTTGGTCATCTCAGGCCCCAACGCCGGCGGCAAGTCCATCACCCTCAAGACAGTGGGCTTGCTTCAAGTCATGCTGCAAAGCGGCCTGCTCATTCCCGCCCATCCCAACAGCGAGATGGGCTGCTTCCGAGCAATCTTGACGGACATCGGTGACAACCAGAGCATCGAAAACCAACTCAGTACCTACAGCTACCGCTTGAACCGAATGAAGGGGTTTCTGGAAGCTGCCGATCGGTCTTCCCTCCTGCTGTTGGATGAATTTGGAACCGGTTCAGATCCGGAACTAGGAGGCGCCCTTGCTGAGGTATTTTTTGAGGAACTGTACGACAGGGGCTCATTTGCAGTAATCACCACCCACTACGCCAACATCAAAACCCGCGCCGCACAATTGCCAGAGGCCATCAACGGATCCATGCGGTTTGATCAGGAATCCCTTCAGCCGCTTTTCAAATTGGACATCGGCCCTCCGGGCAGTTCATTCACGTTTGAGGTGGCACACATCAACGGCATCGACAACGCCCTCATCAAGCGCGCAAAAGGCAAATTGGATCACCGAAAAGTCAAATTAGACGAGTTGATTTCAGAGCTGCAGAAGGAAAAAAACACCCTGACCAAGGTGACCGACCGGCACCTCAAAAAGGAGCTGGAACTCGAGCAGCTCAAGGTGGCCATGAACCGACGCGAACAGCACATCAACGACCGTGCTGAAGCTCAACAAGCACTGGCCGAGGACAACAACGAGGCGTTGCACCGCGGACGCAAACTTCAACAGTTCATAGACAAGTTTGACCCCGGCAGCCGCAACAAAGCCCTTCTTCAAGACATCGAAAAGTACCTCGCTGTCGAGAAGACCAAACGCCTCGAAAACCAAGCCGCCAAACAAGCCAAGAAGAAGGCGCAATCGGCGAAAGCAGCCAAGCGCCGACCCAAGCATTTCGTCGACCGCATCAAGGTGGGATCAACCGTTCGGTTGCGCAACGGTGGAAAGGAACGTGGCGAAGTCATCGCCATGCACAAGAACGCGGCCACGGTCTTATTCGGCGCTTTCAAAAGCAAAATCGAGCTCGAAAAGCTCTCATGGGTGGCGAATTAACGCCGCTTACTCAATGACCAACTTGCGCGTAGCCGTAGCCCCTGCAGCCGTCTCCAACGTTACGTAGTAGACCCCTTGCGCCCATCCGCTCACATCGGCAGCGGGCACGGCCATTTGCCGGACATCGAACTGGGCAACCGGTCGCCCAAGGGCGTCGTAAAAGCGCAACTCCGCCGCCTGAACCTCACCCGACCAATCGACGTACACGCGGTCGCGTGCCGGATTGGGCCGAATGGACCACTCATTCTCAATCAACCACTCTTCTTCCACTTCCACCACCCCGCAGATGGTCTGCTCGGCACAAGGCACCTCAAAATCCGTTACGTAACTGCCGTCCAGGACTTCCTGGCCCGTTCCAATGGGATCCAAGAAGTTGTAGAGCTTTTCAGCATTGGAAATCGGATTGCTACCATCCCAGTGGTAACTCATCTTCCCATAGTAATCCGGTGAGTCAGGTGAGTCACAGAACGAGGCTCCTCCGGTTAACGTCCCGACAATGCGTTGATTCTGATCGTACAATGGAGACCCAGATGACCCTCCTTCGGTCACACCGTGGTTGGTGACCGTTTCCTGCCAATAGACACGCCAGTGTGCCCCCGGATGGTAGACGCTGCTGCTGATGGCTGTGGTCGTGTAGGTTGAAATTTTCTTTCGATCACCTGAGGGGTGATGAATGCCGACGCCTTCCGTAGGGTTGGAGCCCGTAACGTCCCAACCAGCATAAAACGGTGTCCAACTATCAAAAATGGGATCCTCCACTTCAAGCAACAGGAAGTCAGAACCGTTGAAGTTATTCCCAACAATGTCGTCAGAGCTCGTGATGAAGAATACGCCCGTTCGAACGTGTGAATTGAAACTGGACGCCCCATCGCATTCAAAGTACTCGTAGTTGTAGCGCACCTTGAGCAAGGACCACCCGTTCTCATCCACTTCGTCAGCGCAGTGCCAAGAGCTCAGCAAAAGTTGCTTGCAGTCCTGGGCGGTGTTGTTCACCATGGCACCTGAGCAGAGGTAAATCCCCCCATTTTGAGACACCCGAAGCCGCACCACGGCGTCACGCTGGCATTGCCAGTCATCGCCTTCCGGGCACATGACATCAACTTGGCAAGGATCCGAACCGCGGTCGCTCTCAGCCAGCAAATCGTACTCTCCATCCAACCACAGGTAGCGGAAGAAGTAACCAATGCCGTTGATATGCAGCTCGGGCATGCCAACCGCACCGGCAGGTTGCGCATACCGCATCACCACTTCTTCTCCGGGAATTTCCCCACTGACCCAACGGCCGTGGTCGTTGTTTTCGGTATAATCAATCGGTCCCTCCACATACGGTGTGCTGAACCGACCTGCCTCCGATTGGAAAGTCAACGAAGACCCAATGGGCAAATGGAAGGCATCGAAATAAACACACAGCGCCGGGGCGTCCTCCACCCGGATGCGCAAGGTCCAGACTGTTCCCTCCTCCGTGACAAGAGCATCGGCCTGCTCGAAAAAGTCAAACGACGCCGAGAGGATTTCCCCTTGCATGGTTTTCCCGGTGTTTTCCTCGTGCCAGTAGGCCCGGTTCCACAAATGTTGAACGTTCGGCGCGTCCAATTCTACAATTGGGACGGTCTTGTCCTCGAGTGCTGTTGACGTCTGCGCTTCGAGGCCTGCAGCGAATGTCAGGGCCCAAATCGCCATGAGAATGGCTTGGATGTATTTCATGAAATGGTTTCTCGAGGTTCTATGTCAAATTTACGGTGATTGTCCCAAATCGATTGGGGAAAATTGGGGAGTGTTCAGGGAAATCACGCACCAAGAATCGGTACCTTCAGGGCTCATTGAAAAAGGATATGGGAAAGAAGTTTGCATTGGGTTGGATGATGGCTTGGGGGATGGTCGTGGCCGCATGGTCGCAACCCTCTGATTTTGAGGAACAAGGCCAAAAATTCAATACGCTCCTGTACTACATGGACCAACTCTATGTGGAAGACACGGACATGGAGTCGCTGGTGGAAACCGCTATTGTGAACATGCTCGCAGAGATGGACCCACACTCTGTGTACATCCCGGCCGAAGAACTCCAAGCCGCCGATGAGCCATTGAACGGAAACTTCGAAGGCGTAGGTATTCAGTTCAACATCTTCCGGGACACCATCATGGTAGTTTCACCCATCTCGGGCGGTCCCTCTGAAAAACTGGGCATCATGGCTGGTGACCGCATCGTTACCGTCGATGGCGAAGTGGTTGCTGGAATCGGTGTTACCAACAAAGACGTGCAACGCTTGCTGAAGGGTCCAAAAGGAACAGTGGTTACCGTCGGCATCAAACGCGGAATTGATCCCGAGCTGCTGACGTTCGAAATCGTCCGCGACAAAATCCCCATCTTCTCCGTAGATGCATCGTTCATGGTCGCACCGGGCATCGGTTACGTCAAGGTCAACCGCTTCTCCAAATCCACCATGAGCGAGTTGTACAAGGCTTTTGCCAAGCTTCAGCAAGAAGGCATGGAAGATCTGATTCTTGATTTGCAAGGCAACGGCGGCGGCATGCTCCGCACGGCGATCCAGATGGCCGATGAATTCTTGTCAGAGCAAAAACTCATCGTCTACACAGAAGGCCGCTCGTTTCCTCGGGACGACACCTATGCCCGCATTCCAGGCCGTTTCGAAAAGGGCCGACTCGTCGTGCTGATTGACCAGGGCAGCGCATCCGCTTCGGAGATCGTTTCCGGCGCCGTGCAAGACTGGGACCGAGGCTTGATTGTGGGCCGCCGCAGCTTCGGCAAGGGTCTGGTTCAACGCCCCGTGAATCTGCCCGATGGCAGCGCGGTGCGCCTGACCGTGCAGAAGTACTACACTCCATCTGGCCGGTGCATCCAAAAACCCTATGAAGAGGGTGTGGACGCCTACCGCAAAGAAAAATTCGAGCGCTATGAAAGCGGTGAACTTATGAGCCTTGACAGCTTGGAACTACCAGACAGCTTGAAGTTCGAAACGCGGCTGCGTAGCCGAACGGTGTACGGCGGTGGCGGCATCTTGCCGGATGTCTTTGTGCCTTTGGACACCACAGACAATTCGGCTTATTTCAGCGCGATTTTGCGCAAGGGCTTGGACAACCGATTTGCGCTGACCTATGTGGACAGCCTGCGAACGGAGCTAGAAGCAGCCTACCCGACGGAGGACATTTTCCTGGAGAAATTTGAAGTCACTGGGCAAATGATGGAGGACTTCCAAGCATTCGCCACCGATGAAGGCGTGGAATTCGACGAGGAGGATTGGTCCAAGTCAGGGCATGCGATTGCATTGCGGATGAAGGCGATGATGGGCAGAAACTTACTCGAACAAAGTACCTTCTACCGGGTCATCTCCGGATTGAATGAATCCTTGGAACGGGCCATAGAAATCCTGCAGGACGGCACCTTTGAAAAAGCCAACCTTGCACACGATACCTTTTGAATTGTAATTTTGGCATGAAATCATCAACCATGAAATTGAACTGGAAACTTTTGTTTGTACCTGCCCTGGCTGTTTTGGCCATTGGTTGTGCAGGAGAAGGAAGCAGCGATACGGCCATCTCGCGCCCTGCTGCTGAAGAAGACTCCCGAGAACTCCCCGTGAACACCAGCCCCGGTGCGGATGGGAATTTCGATCCCGCGAAGGCTGCCGCGACAGCGCCAACCGGTCCCACCACTACAGTCTCATTCAACGAATACGAATTTGACTTCGGCACCTTGGCCCAAGGCGACGCCGTCACGCACATGTTCGAATTCACGAACTCAGGTGACGAGCCGCTCATCATTGACAACTGCAAAGGATCATGCGGATGCACCGTACCAAAGTGCCCCAAAGAACCTATCCAGCCCGGTGAGAAGGGCCAGATTGAGGTGAAATTCAACTCCAAAGGCAAGAAGAATCAGCAGACCAAAAAGGTCACCATCAACGCCAACACCGATCCCGCTCAGACGTTCTTGACCATCAAGGCGTTTGTCGAGGTTGAGCCCGGTGCTTAATGGGCGCTCGATTTCCCGCATCCTCAAAAACCCTGCTTCGGAGCAGGGTTTTTTTGTTGCTTTCTGCCTCTTGGATGGCAGCCCACGTTGCTGCCCAGTCATTTGCAACGCAACCCACCGATGGTGAGCGATTGGATTATACAGTCACGTACCAGTGGGGACCATTTTACCTTGAAGTTGGCGATGTCAGTTTTACGACAGCATCCATGGCGTACAGCGGGAATCAACTCTGGAGTTTTGAAGGGTGGGGCGCGTCGCGCAGCCACTGGAATTGGTTCTATTCCGTCAACAGCATCTACGCGAGTGTGGCGGATGCCCAATTGAACCCCATCAATTTTCAACGGCGCGGGCGGGAAGGAAGCCACCGCTACGACCGCTGGTATTTTTTGAAAAACCCACGGGAAGCCTCCTGGATCAGTTCCGACTTGGAGCTCGAAAGTGGAGCAGTGACCAATGACCTCGATGTTCCCTTACACGATGTGATGACCGCGGTTCACCATTGCCGGCACTTGCCGTGGGAGGATTATCAAGCCGGAGATACCGTCGCTTTGCACCTCATCCTCGACGGGGAGGTTCACAGCACCCGGCTGGACTTCAGGGGGACTTTACAACATGAAGACCCCACCACTCAACGCCTTGTAGAATGTTGGGAGTTCTCTCCCACCCTCATTGACGGAACGGTATTCAAGGCGGGTGATCAAATGCGGGTCATCGTCACCGCGGACGCTCGGAGGCTACCCGTTTTTGTCGAAACCGAGTTGGTGGTTGGCCGCGCCAGAGTCTATTTGTCAAAGGCCACGTTGCTCGAGCCCCAAGAACTCACCACTTTTCGCAAGCGCACAGCTCTGGACCGAGACGCAGCTTTGTTGGATTAAACCCTCTATGGATTGACGTCGATGACTTTGATGGAACCGTGCCCTAGGTGCACAGCATCGTCTTTTTCCATCACCTTGAGCACGCGACTGACGGCCTCTCGGCTCACGTTCAATTCTTCCGCAATTTCAGCGTGTGACTTTTGGACGATTTGTCGTTCTGAAAGGCCGGCGTGCAGGGCCAAATACTGTTTGAGTCTGTGTTGTAGCGGGTTGAAAGCTACCTGATCGAGCATTTGCATTGTTTCCTGCCAAGATTCTAACACACCGCTCAGTACGAGGGTGCGCCATTCTTCGTTTTCCACAAAAAGGCGGCTCGCCTCCTCCCTCGAAATTACTTGGACCTCTATATTACTTTCCGCTTCCGCGAGAATGACATTTTTCTTCCCAACCAGGGTCGTCAGGGTGCTCAGGGCGCACAAGCAATCGCCCGACAGGAGATACAACAGGTGCCTTTCTCCTGATTCCGAAACACGGAATAACTTCACCGAACCTTTATTCAATATGAAAGCAGAAGCAACCTCGTCGCCGGGTGACAGTACAATGCTCCCCTTCGGCATGCTCACGACTTCCGAATTCGTAGAAAGCAAATCGGCGAGCGCAACGGAACACCAATTTCGTTGATTGGTCGTTCTCATTTGTTTCAATTTTGACTCCAATGTACATGCATTTGGTACAAAATCCACCAGGGTTGGTATGACCTACTTCTTTTCCGTACAAAAGTACGGTGCGTTCAAGGCTAATTTGACCGGTGTGAATGGTATGTTAACATATATACACAGCTATTTCACATCGGCTCCATTTCACTTGAATGCGAGGACCTTCTCAACGTATTTTGCACCATGTCAATGCCTAAATCCATCGGCTTCGCTCCACCCCCTATCGACGAAGACACCATCGCTGCTGTGACGGAGGTTTTGCGTTCGGGATGGATTACTTCAGGGCCTGAATTGGCGGCATTTGAAGAGGAATTGGCGGTGTTTCTTCAGCTCAAACACGTGGCCTGCTTTTCCAGCTGGACGACGGCGTGTGAATTGGCGCTGCGCTGGTTCGGTGTTGGGCCGGGCGATGAAGTCATCATTCCGGCGATGACGTATGCAGCGACGGCCAACATCGTACTGCACTGTGGGGCTACCCCCGTGCTGGCCGACATCGACCCCGCCGAGCGGGTGATCACGGCGTCGGCTATTGTCCCGCTCATTGGACCTCGAACCAAAGTGGTCATGCCCGTGGATTTGGGTGGCTGGCCCGTCGATTACGATGCCATCTCGGCGTTGCTGAATTCAGAAGCAACCCGGGCGACGTTCCAGGCCCAGAATGACGTGCAAGCGCAGCTGGAAAGGCCGTTGTTCCTCTCGGATGCGGCGCACTCTTTTGGCGCTAAATACGCCGGTCAGCCCGTGGGCAGCCAGGCAGACATCACCGGATTCAGTTTCCATGCGGTCAAAAACTTGACCACGGCAGAAGGAGGGGCGCTCGCGTTCAACCTTCCGGATTCGCTTGAGATGGATTCGATTCTCGGTTGGTTCAAGGCCATGGCCCTGCACGGGCAATCCAAAAGCGCCTTGGAAAAAACCACCGGTAGCTGGCATTACGACGTGGTGGAAGCAGGGTACAAATGCAACATGACGGATTTGCAAGCGGCCATCGGCCGGGCACAACTCCGCAAGTACCCCGAGCAACTGCAACGCCGTGCCGCCATTGCCAACCAATACCATGCAGGCTTTCAGGCGTGTTCATGGTATGAATCGCCTCCGCTTGCCGACGCCGTGCGCACGAGCTCATACCATTTGTTCCAATTGCGGATCAAAGGCATTTCGTCGGAAAAGCGCGATGGCATCATGCGTACCCTCAAAGCACAAGGCATCGCCACAAACGTGCATTTTCAACCCCTTCCCATGCTGACGTTGCATCAACGCCGTGGGGAACGCGTTGCGAACTATCCCGCCTCGGCTCAGCTGTTTGAAGAAAGCTTGAGCCTGCCGATCCACTTGGATTTGAGCGATCATGACATTCAACGGGTAGTGCAGGCCGTCAAGGACGCCGTCGAAACGGCCATGCATCCATGAAGCGGATTTTTGATGCGCTTTTCAGCGCCACCGCCTTGGTTCTACTCACGCCGCTCCTGCTGTTGATTGCTGCTGTCGTTGCAGCTGAATCACGCGGCGGTGCTTTCTACCAACAGGAACGCATTGGACGGCACGGTGTCCCATTTCGACTGCACAAGTTTCGATCAATGCACGTGCACCGCGACGGGGCTCAGGTCACCCTCGGGAACAGCGACCCGCGCATCACGTCTGTGGGCCGCGTGCTGCGGAAATACAAATTGGACGAATTCCCCCAACTTTGGAACGTGGTGAAAGGCGATATGAGCCTGGTCGGCCCGCGACCAGAAGTAGCAGAATACGTTGATTTGTATACCGATGAAATGCGAGAAGTCTTGCACGTTCGCCCGGGGCTAACTGACCCAGCGAGCATCGCAGGATTTGATGAGGGTGAGCGGCTTGAAGCAGCCGCCGATCCGGAAAAGCATTACCGGGAAGTCATCATGCCAGAGAAAGTGAAGCAACAATTGGCCTATGTTCGATCGGCCACGTTTGGTTCAGACATTCGGATAATCGCCCGAACGTTGTTCCGCATTTTCAAACGATGAAAGCAGCGGTTGGAAAACCTCCAGCATTCGCCCCGCCTTCTCTTCATCCCCTTGCTCGCGCAGTGCGTAAACCACGTTGCGGACCAAGCGCTGCACGATTTCCATGGAATGTGCCGGGCGCCATTGCCGTCCGGTCTCTTCGCCCTCGACTTCAATGTGGCTTAAGAACTCCGAAACGTCATCGGGCCCAATGACCGTGCCTTGGCTGAAAGGGTTGATGTAAAACATAATACCCGCTTGGCCTTTTTTACTTGTACCCTCTCCGACATAAGCATCGTCGCAATACGCTAAGATGAAATGATTGGGAAGGTTGATGCCGCGCATGGGAATCCCCAAAGCCTGCGCAACCGACAAGTACAACAAGCCCAAACCCACAGGATTGCCTTTCTTGCTATTCAAAACACCTGTAGGCAGTGCTTCCGACGGAACGTGCGGAATCCTCCGCACGCCTTCAAATCCATGAACACTGAAAAAGATGTGATTCAAGATGCGTACCTGTTCCAGTGCGGTGAGTTCTTCATTGAGTTCGAGCCATACCTCTTTTTTGAGGGACTCAAAAGCATAATTCGACTCTGCCACTTGCCAAGCTGGATCAACGGCGCGCTGAACCAATTGGGCACCAATCCAGACATCAAGTCCTCCGCACTCCATCCACGCCGCGAGCTCTTCGCGGATATCCGATTGCTGGAGGCCTTCTTGAAGCTTGGTAAGGCGCGATTGAAACAACGAGCATTCCCTTCCAGAATTCGCGGCGTCGTGGATGAAGGGGAGAACATCTTTGCCTTTGGAGAGGAGCCGATCACGGACATGGTCGTACACCGTTTCATCCGGATCATCCATCAAGGCCAACAACGCGTGAATCTCGGAAATGCTCATGGTACTCTGGAATACGTTGCAAAAGGGTTTAGACTGGTTTCAAATCTAAAAATCCGTCCCAGCTGATAAAGGATGGTAAAAAGCACTTATCCAACCCAACCTGTGGAATCCCTCATGCGCAATTGTGTACCTTCAGGGTATGCGCTTGTCCTACTCCACGCCCAAACCGAGGTGGAATCCGAACGTGCTTGATGCCAATCGGCTGTTTTACGCGTTATGGACGACGGCCTTATTTCTGCTGTTGATTTGGGGAGTCTACGCAATCAATGAGGCGTTCGCGTTGAATTGGAGGCGTTTGGGCAACCACCCCCGCGAGTGGGCGCACTGGAGCGGCGTGTTCACCTACCCTTTTTTGCACGGTGACCTCGAGCATCTCTGGAACAATACGGCGACGTTTTTCACACTGAATGGCCTTTTGTTCTACTTCTACCGTTCGATTGCCGCACGAACTTGGGTGTTGCTTTATCTGCTTTCCGGTGTGGGTTTGTGGGTTTTTGCCAAGGGCGGTAACCACATCGGAGCCAGTGGCATTAACTATGCCCTGGCGGCATTCCTTTTCACTTCAGGTGTGGTCCGAAAGTCCCAGCTGCTTCTCCGGGTAACGTTGCTTGTAGCGTTTCTCTATGGCGGCATGGTGTGGTGGATGCTCCCCATTGACGAACACATCTCCTGGGAAGGGCACATCGCAGGCGCGGTGAGCGGCCTCCTCATGGCCGTGATCTTCAGAAAAAAAGGACCCCTTCCCGACCTGGAACTGCAACCCCCGGCTCCGGATGAACGCTTGCCCGAGTGGTGGGCCGCCGCTCACCCGGAGCACCCGGATGTCGTTCGCCAACGGGAACTGGATTCCAATCAAACAACAACCGCCGAAGATGATGCCGCGCAGGACGTCCAGTTCCGCATCGTCCCGAAATCAGGCGTCGACAAAAACGCCCCGACCGGCGGCCGAGGCGAATGGGATTCAAATGGGTAAAGCTCGATTGCCTAAGCGTTGAGCATGACCGGCATGACGAGCATCAGCACGTCCTCGCCTTCTTCTTCGGCTTCCGTAGGCTTGATGATGCCCGCACGGTTCGGAGCGGACATCTCCAATGACACCTCTGCACTGGAGAGGTTATTGAGCATGTCCATCAGAAACCGGCTGTTGAAGCCAATCTCCATGTCTTCACCCGTATAGCTGCAATTCAATCGCTCACTGGCCTCGTTGGCAAAGTCGAGGTCCTCGGCGCTGACAACCAATTCGCTGCCGGCCAATTTCAAGCGTACTTGGTGCGTCGTTTTGTTGGCAAAGATGGATACCCGGCGGATGGCCTGCAGGAAACCCGTGCGGCTGATGACCATGCGGTTGGGGTTTTCCTTCGGGATGACCGCCTCGTAGTTGGGGTATTTGCCTTCAATCAATCGGCAGATGATGGTCACGTCGTCAAATTGGAACCGGGCATTGGAATCCGTGTAGGTCATGGTCACGGCTTCAGCGTGTGATGCTGCATTCTTGAGCAAATTCAATGGCTTCTTGGGCACAATGAATTGCGCATTTGACGTGGCTTGGACATCGTTGCGACCGTACCGCACCAATCGGTGCGCATCGGTGGCAACGAACCGCACGCTTTCCGAATAAAACTCGAAAAAGATGCCCGACATCACAGGACGCAAGTCATCATTGCCCGCCGCAAACAACGTGCGGTTGATGGCGCTGATCAACGCATTCGCATCAATGGTCATACTCGCCGCTTCATCCAACTCCGGCGATTTAGGAAATTCGTCGCCGTTGGCTCCGGTCAATTTGTATTTGCCCGCGTCACTGGTCAACTCGATGGCGTACGTAGCCGGGTCCACTTTGAATGTTAGTGGTATGTCTGGGAAGGCCTTGAGAATGTCCAAGAGCATCTTGGCCGGCACGGCGATAGAACCGGTGTCCTCTGTCTTGACCTCGAGCTTGGTGGTCATGGTCGTCTCCAAATCGCTGGCTGAAATGACTGCCTCGCCCGGTCCCAATTCGAAAAGAAAGTTGTCCAGAATGGGCAACGTATTGCTGCTGTTCAGGACGCCGCTTAGCGAAGAAAGGTGACGGAGCAGCAGACTGCTGGAAACGATGAAATGCATGATCAAGAGTTGGTTTCCAAAGATGCTTCATATCTCCTCGAAATCGGCCCGATTCGGAGAGTTTTTGGGGCGTTTTTTTTCAACACGCAATGCACGAATGACCGGATAGTTTTTCACGAAAAAAACCGTAATTTGGGAACATGAAACACATCGCCTTTGTCTTCAGCATGGCCATCGTCATGCTCGGCAGCAACCCCACCGCGCAGGCCCAATCGGATGCAGCCACAGAAACGGTTCAGCCCGGATACGTCAACGTCCACGTCACCCAGAACTCAACGCGAGCCGAATTGGCGCAACTGCAGAAAGACCTGAGCGCTGTCAACATCGGATTCCGCTACGACATGGTGGACTGGGTGGATGGCAAGCTGCAATCGATTCGTTTCGCCCTCATCCTGCAAGATGGCACCATGGTCCGCAATGCGTACGACGCCATGGACACGGATACGGACATTTGGCTCCGGTTGGAAGGCACCGGCGAGGAGCGCGTCTTCTGCGCAGGCAGCAAGTGCGCCGAATAATATCAATAGCAACACCTGAAAAGCACGCTTCAACGGCGTGCTTTTTTTTGCTTCAACCTTTTCTCAGAGGACATGCAAAACCCCGAGCACATGGTCGACTGTTATGGACGAACCACACGTAAAGTGCCCTAAGGGACAAGACGTTTTACCGTGTAAGCCGCACGGTCGACACGGCAGCGATTCGGTGGACTCCACCACCCGCGAACGTGTTGAAAGCGGTCCAAATCCAAACGATGGCACCGTGGAGCAATAGACCGCTACGGTGGGTGCATTAACAGCAGAGGCCAAGTGCAAAGGCCCGCTGTCGTTTGTTAACACCCACAGGGCTTGTGCCATTGTCGCTGCGGACTCGAGCAGGCTTAGATTGGCCTGCACCACCGTCCGAGGATGGGATGTTCCCTTGGCGATGTGTTCGAGCAAAGTCAAGTCACCTGGACCGCCAAGAAGCCTCAATTCGAGCACCTCATCCCGCAGTGCATCACAGAGTTCAATCCAACGCCCTACAGGCCACTGTTTGGTAGCCCACTGACTCGCTGGGGCCAACACGGCAAAATCACCAGACGATGCGACGTCATCGGCAGGATACAAGCGAGGCAACTGAGGCAACTGATCGTCCGTCCATCCTTGCACAAGCCGGTGGTTTCGTTCAATCTCGTGAAGCCCCTCTTCGAACCCATGCGGAACGGTGTGGGTGAACAACCGACGGAGGGGATGAACGTGAAAGCCTACCCGAATCGGTGCGCCCGTTCGCCACGTCAACCAACCGGATGAAGCGTGACGATGGGGTGTAAAGACGGCGTCAAACCGTTCGCGGCGCAGGGTGCGCGCCAACCGATTCAACGAAGGGTATCGGGTGAGCAAGCCGCCTTTTTTGTCCCAAACATGCACACCGGCCAAAAAAGGATGGTCCTCGAACATCCCTTCATTTCCCTTTCGAACACAAATGTGGACCTCATCCAATGGGAAAGCCGCATGCCACGTTTCCCAAAGCGCAGAAGCCAAGATGGCATCTCCGATGAAGGCCGTTTGGATGAAGAGAACTTTCCGAGCAGGCATGGCGCTAAGATACGGGGTGCTTACGTCGCAACCGTTTGGCTTGCGATGTACCTTGCACCATGGCCCGATGGATTGGAATTGATTATGGCGGTGTTCGAACCGGTTTGGCCTACACGGACGCAAACGGGGTATTGGCTTTCCCCTTCAAAACCGTTCCAACGGATGAACTCATCGCTGCCATTCAGGGGCTGGTAAATGAAGCGCCGTGTGCAGGATTTGCACTCGGCATCCCCAACCGTTGGGGTGTGGATTCCGGTCGTGGACTGACCGATAGCACGGCCCCAATCTTGGCGTTCAAATCGCAATTGGAAAAGCTGTTTCCGGGATTGGAAGTCGCGCTCGTAGACGAGACCAATACCAGCGAGGAAGCGCTTCGGTCTGCCATCCAATCTGGGATGAAAAAGTCCAAGCGGTCCAAAAAAGGATCAGTGGACGATGTCGCTGCCACCTTGATTCTTCAGCGATTCCTCATCGAACGCAGCACCTGATCAACCGCGTTTGAACACCTCGATTTCTGCTTGCTCACGCACGAGATCGCTGAAGGTTCCCTGGTAACGTGTTGCCCGAACGATGTGGTTGTCAATCCAGTGGTAATTCCCTCCACGGGGTTTTCCCATGAGCAGTCCATGGTAAAGGAACCCATGCTTATCCAGCCAGGCTTCTGTCACAGCTCGGTGCTCTTCCGTCCGTGAAGTAAAGAAGGTGATGATGTGGCCTTCATTGTACCACTTGTTCAAGGTTTCCAGTGCATCCGGAAAAGGCAAACACGTAGCCATCCGCTCCGGTTCTTCATTGGGCACATCCTCTGTGATGGTGCCATCGATGTCAATCAAGTAATTTTTCACATCGGCGGGCAGCTGAGGGGAGGCAGCGAGGCCTTGTGCGTCTTTGACGGCTTCTAATTCCACGTTGGGTTGGCCGGGGCGGCCGGTGGTGTCGGGGGTGTTTGGCATGCCGGCGAAATTACACTTCGCGCGTGAGGTGCACAACGGTCAAGGGACTGGATGATAGACCAAAAATTGCGGTTCATTCGCGCCTCGGAGCGCCTCGTGCCACTTTTCCATGAATACCGCTGCCCCCCCCGCAGCCTCCATCAGGGGTAAGGCACTGAGCCTGCGCTCCTGCGCCATACCCTTGGGGCAAATCCATTCATCGAACGCCTTGCGAATAACTTCCACTTCGTCTGCATGCTGCTGGCGCAGGAGTTTGCGCCACTTCTTCCGAAGGTGAGTCAGGTCTTTCTCCATGTTGGTCAAGGCTGCACGGGTTGTTGGCACGGCATCGCCAGGTACACCTTGTGCATGGGCAATCAAAGCAGCCGACCAAGCCTCGAAGGCTTGTTCCAATTCACCGTTGCCCCTCAACCTCAGGTCCGCCCAAGCGGCTACAGCTGCTTCGCCCGTCAATGCTGGCTTTTGTGGAGTCCAATGGCACGCCTCAGCGGCCCGCAGGGAAGGCCCATGATGCACAAAAGCACCATCCCGCACAAGCAATGCAGGCTGCGCCACCTGGTGGTGCCTAAATGCCCCTCCGAGCATGAGCCAATAGCCCACTTCCGAAGGACCGCCTGCAAATGCCGCACTTTGGAGCAGAAATTCCTGGTAAACGGGACGCAAGGCCGCATTGGGACTGAGCTGTTCTGGACGCAGGCGTTTGACCGCATCCCTTCCGTTTTCCTGAAGCCACCGGTCCGCCCGCGTACGCCGGCCGACATCGTCGATCACAAAAAGGTTGTTTTCTTGCACATGCAGCGGTGCGGAAGCCCATTTGGCGGTATACAGCTTTTCAGCCTCGCGCAAAGCGGGTGCGATGCCATCTCCGCTCCATTCCGATGTTAACAAGGCTTCAGCTCGCCCCTTCAATCCTGCATCGTCTCCATCGATCACCAGCAAGTTTTCACCGCCAAACCACTCCTGCAACCAATGACGCACACGGTGTGCCAACGGCATGCTTTCGCTTACCGAATCGCACGGGCTTTTCAAGGCGGAACTGCACCAATCCTGCCATTTTTGCTCGGCTTGGGCATCCCAAGGAATTCGCCCCACGGGGGCTTGTTCAAGGCGTTCAGGGGTCCATTGAAAAGTTCGCTCACCCGGGGCGTGGGTTTGCGAAACCTCTTCGAAGTCGTGATCTTCAGCAGCCATCCAAAAAACGGCTACCGCCGGTGTTCCAGACGCTTGAAGTTGAGCGGCCCATCGCAGGGCCGATAAAATTTTGTAATGAAAAAAAGCCGGGCCACCGCCCGCCTGAAGTTGATGGCCAACAGAGATGACCTCTGCACCTTTCGCAAATGAAGTCAACGCTTCAGGCGCTTTGATGCCAACATTTTCATACTGCTTGCGGATACAGTCTGCCACGAACTCCCGACGGGAATGGTCCACAGAGCCACGTGCTGCGATGGCTTCAGCAATTCCTTCCAAAGTTCCTGAAAAAGGCCAAAAGGATTGGAGCTCACTCGGAGCACTGCACCAATCGGAAGCTGGGCTTCCGAGGGGCAAAATGGCACGTTGTGCGAGGCGCTGAACCATGTCACCCACCTATCAGCGGATCAAGGTGATGGCTCCGGATTTGGAAATCGTCTTGCCGTCTGCATCGAGGAGGTCCACTTGCCAGACATACGTGCCGGGTTCGGCGTCCTTTCCATTGGAAGTCTTTCCATCCCATCCGTTCGCTGAGTTGGCGGTTAAGGCGAAAACCTTTTCTCCCCAACGGGAAAACACTTCAAACCGCCGCAGTTCGACGTTGTTCCAAACCGGAACGAACACATCGTTCTCCCCATCGTTGTTCGGAGTGAACGCGTTCGGTACGAACCAAGAGGGATCTTCATCCAGATTCACCGCAGTTGGCTTCGTTGCCGGTCCTTTTACTTCCTCTTCATCCACAGCAATGCCCTCCTCATCAAGGGCTACTTCGAACGCATCCACAAAGCAGTAGGCCATGGTGGGCGCATCGCCCTCATTCACGGCAATGATTCGCTCCTCATCTCCACCGAAGGCTCCCCATGTAAAACAGGTCCACGCATTCTGGGCGATGAATGTGAAGGATACCGTCTCCCATTCACGGCTGTAAAAGACCGGGGTCAACTCGAACTGAGGCGTCTCTGACAAAGGGGCTGCGCCAATTTGCTGCAACGGCCCCATCGAGAAGTGCATCCCCAACTTGCTCACCCCGAGTCCAGCTTGGGAAAACGCCGTGCGCTCTCCATTGGTCATGCGGAATGTGAAGCGGTAGGCCGCTCCAGCTTCGAGAGGGACTGAAAACGTACCCGTGATGTACTCACGTCGGTTGGCTCCGTCTTCCCCCGTTGCCATGAAACCCGCAATGGCCATGCCCTGGTCCGGAGAGACCATTGCTACCGGTGTTTCAGGCAAATCTCCTCCTCCGGTGCCCTGCATGTGGAATGCATCGGGCGTGTTTTCCGAACTCCCCGTTCCCATCCAACCGGGGAGCAAATTCCATTGACCGGTTGTTGAGGGCAATGACACAAGCGACTCAAAACTGCCATTCACCACCTGTTGACCCGATGCCGTCATGCTCCATGCGCACAAGAGGGCGACTGCTAAAAGCCGAACAAATGGAAAGGTGATACGGGTCAACATGATGTACAAGATACTGAATTGCATTTGGCTAACAAACTACCTACCACGCATCATA
Organism: bacterium; assembly: GCA_029979565.1. Classification (GTDB taxonomy): domain Bacteria; phylum Bacteroidota; class Bacteroidia; order Flavobacteriales_D; family Sanyastnellaceae; genus UA16. The sequence continues at coordinate 15,679 of JAPOHG010000011.1, read as the reverse complement.
CTTAACGCCAAACCCCCACCATTGGTTCTGTGCAGATTCTGAAATCCAAAGTCCGGTGAGCTGAATGGTCCATGGAGAGCGTTTTTTCTGGTAACCAATTTGGGCTTGAATCATCGGTTCGATTCCGCGATCCCGCGGCAGCCCCGGAACAAAGGCGGGCCCGTTCAAGGTCGGCCCGTTCAAGGTCGGCCGGTCTTGGGAAGACTGCATCCTGAAACGCACGCCTCCCTTAACCCCTGCATGCCACTCGCCCCATACCGCGTCCAACCCCACGAAGGCGAACGGCGCGGTTGCGACCGTGCGGCCTGTAACGGCGTCAAGGGTATCCGTCTCGGTTCCAATGTCGAATTGCTGTGAGGTCACCATTCGGAGCGGAGCTACCGCCGTAGCCGGCAAAAAACCAATCAAAGAATCGGGAAAAGCATGCTCATCAATCGAAGTCAACGAGGTCATCATGAAGCCCGCATCGAAGTGTGCTTGCCATTGGATTCGCTTCCGTCGATCCAAACGCGCAGGAAACCGGAGCAACTCGGCTGAAAATTGCACGTTCACATCGGAGCTTCCACTCCAGTACCTCCAACCCGTTGGAGGTCCACCGTTCCCCACCAGTCCACACACCGTCCATGCAGCTTGGAATGCAGCATCGTTTTCGCGTGGGTTCGTCATCATGCTATCGAAACGCACTTGGGCTTCCACATCCAAAGTCACACCATCGATCACGATGGTATCCCTTGCAGCAGGAGCATCCGCACTTGCCCACAACGGGTCAAGCGATGCAAGAAAGAAAATGAGCAGGCCTGCTTGGCGCATGCTCGAAAGTTAATCGTTCACTTTGACGGTCGCCGGCAATACCCACTTCTCACCTTGAAGCTGCTGAAGCTCAGGTTGGGCAGAATCCTGCAATTTCACACCCGACAACGCCCTTGAATCCACTTCATTCATCGCTTCGGGTTCAGTGGACAACACCGTCGTGGGCGCTGGCATCTCGCTGGGAGCAGCGACAATCGACCCAGCGGGAACTTGAGCAGCGGCGACGGTAGCTGGAGCCGACTTTTCAATGGCAGTGTCGGGCTCCGAGGTGGCCGGAACGAACGCTTCATTGGGCAAGGGCTCTTGCCCTTCAGGCTGCGCAGGGGCCGGAGCATTCATCCACAGCGCCGCGGCCGCAGCGGTGACGACCAGGCCGAGGGTAACCGCTGCAGCACCCCGGCGCTTTTTTGCACCCGCTGCCAGGGAATCAAAAACCGCCTCTTCAAGGGCCGCCGGTGGTGCAACGGTCTCGTTCTCGAATTGAGTACGGAAGTACTGATCAAATTTTTCTGTTTCCATGGCTTCTGCTTTATGCCTGCTGTGCTCGTTTTGACATGTTCTCGAGGATGCCTTGCAAATACTTCCGGGCCCGACTCAACTGGCTTTTGGACGTATTCAAATCGATTCCCAATTGCTCGGCAATCTCTTTGTGCTTGTACCCTTCGATTACATACATGTTGAACACCATTCCATATCCTTTCGGCAGCTGCGCAATGGCAGTTGCCAGTTCTTCTCGAGTGAAATCCAATTCCTTGAACGCTTCCAAGTCCGCAGGGGTTGCATGGACCTCATCCACATCGAGCTGAAAAGCGTGTTTTTGGTTCCGGCGGTAGTGGGTAATCGCGGTATTCACGACGATTCGCCGCAGCCAACCTTCGAAACTGTTGTGCTCGCTGAACGACTTGATGTGGCGGAACACCTTGATCCAGGCCTCTTGCAAAATGTCTTCCGCGTCGGCCCGTCCATTCGTGTAACGGAGCGCCACGGCAAACATCATGGGGCTAAAGCGCGCGTACACCTCCCGCTGCGCACTGGGCTTGCCCCGCTTGCACGCTTCGATGAGGTTGATGTCAGCCGCTTCCATGGATCAGGTGGTCGCTATTCAAACACGTTCGTGCGCCAATTGGTTGCAGCATCCCAGCGACGCACATCAGGATTCAAAATGGGAAGCTGGCACCCCAAGCCATTCCAAGGCGGCTCCAGAGAACAATTGATTCAATTGCGGCTCAGTCAGCCCCATGTTGAGCATGTAAGCACCGAGCTCCAAATCACCCAATGGGAAGGGGTAATCCGAGCCCATGCAGATGCGGTTTGGTCCCTGTAACTTCATCACGTATTCCAACAGATCGGCATCGTGGGTGATGCTGTCAATCCAAAATTTTCCGAGGTAGTCTCGTGGATTCACGTCGTTGTCAATGGCCACCAAGTCCGGTCGGCAATTGAAGCCGTGCTCAAACCGGCCCAAGGTTGTTAGGAACGAACCGCCAGCATGACTGAACATGACACGCAAATTGGGCAAGCGCTCCAACACCCCACCAAAAATCATCGAACTCGCCGCTCGTGCCGTTTCGGCTGGCATGCCCACCAACCAAGGCAGCCAGTATTTCTCCATTTGCTCCTTGCCCATCATGTCCCACGGGTGGATCATCACGGCCATACTCAAGCGCTGGCATGCTTCAAAGAACGGGAAAAAGCGTTCCTCTGAGAGGTTGAGTCCGTTGATGTTGGACCCAATCTGTACCCCCAGATGACCGGCGTCTTTGGCGCGTTCCAATTCACGGATGGCCGCATCGGTATCCTGCATGGGTACGGAGCACAATCCCGCATAATGTGAGGAATCCTTAGCGACCAATGTGCTGATGTGGTCATTGAGAAAAGCTGAAATGTCCTGTGCGTGTGTCAAGGGCGCATCGTAATTGAACATCACCGGAATCGTACACACCACCTGAACCTGGGTCTCATGCGCGGCGTATTCCCGTTTGCGCACTTCAACGTCCCAGCAGTTTTCACCTATCTCTCTAAAGAACTGATTTCCCTGCACCATGCGCGCAAAACCCGCCCGTTCGCTTGGCTCAAGGTGAATGTACTGCCCACCTCCAAACCGCTCCGACCAATTCGGCATTTCGCGGGGTAAGATGTGCGTATGGCAATCAATTCTGAGCATGGAAAAAGAAGGTTCGTGCCTTCCAATGTACGGTTTGTGGCACAAATCGGACATGCTCGTCCTAGTTCTCGCTCGACGTCTTTCTTACTCGCCTCAAATCCAAGCGATTAATGGAGTTGATCTCCCACCCTTCAATGCCGTGCCGAACAAAGTGGGTCACTTGGTCGTGGAAAAGCGGGATCAGCGGCAACGCCTCAGAGACCATTTGATTTAGCGCATCGTAACGCGCCGTGCGCTCGACTGCATTACCTTCCGCCATGGCTGAATCCAAACCGGCATCAAACGCACGACTGGAATAATGCGTGTAATTCGGACCACTTGGTGCGTGGTTGGTAGTTCGGAACAATGACAGGAAATTTTCTGCGTCGGGGTAGTCGGCCAACCACGATTTTCGAAACGCCACGGCCTTACCGTTGGCAACGCGTTCACGGTGCGTGGCCGGCGCCACCACATCGATGCGCACCTCCATTCCAATGGCCTCCCACTGGTGCTGCAGCGCTGCACACAAATCACTGTATTCACTGGTCGTTAGCAAGACCATGGCGGGCCATGGACGGGGATGTACCGAAGCGACGGAATCCATCGCATTACGGGCTCGTTCAGCGTTGAAGGTACTGGGTCTTGGAGCGGACCGGCCCACCAAGGCAGGCGGTACGAAATCATGCGTCGGCACCACGCTTCCTCGTCGAAGCGATCGCGCAATCCCCTCGCGGTCAATCGCGAGGGACAGGGCGTTCCGCACAGCCTTGTCCTGCCAAGGCAGCCACTCTTCGGTTGTACGCTCAACGAAAAAACCGATGTAATCCGTTTTCAAAAATGGCGTGGTTACCATGCGAATCGCGTGGGCATGTTCACCGCGAAGTGTTCCATCAACCTCGAGCAACTCTTCCATGTAGGCCGGGTGCAGACCGCTCATGAAATCAAACTTTCCTTGCAATAGCCCTTGGTATTCTGCTCCCATATCTGCTGCGAACGAGATGTGGACCGCGTCGAGGTACGGTAGACGTTCGCTCGCCTCATCGTGTTCCCAGTAGCCCTCATGGCGGTGCAGCACGCAAGCGACATCTTCCAACCACCAAGCCAATTTGAACGGACCAGAGCCGACCGGATTCCGCCGAAAATCTGCACCGAAATGTTCGACCGCCTCCGGCGCAACGATGTTTGCATAAGCGGTCGCTAGCAGTCCCAAAAAAGGCGGAAAAGGCTGCTTCAATTGGAACTCTACCGTATCCACACCGCGCGCAACGAGCCCTGCTCCCTCGCTTGAAACATCGAGCGCATCCAAGATCCAGCGACCGCTCGAAGCGACCTCCGGATCGCGCAGCCGATTCAGGCTGTACACCACATCCGGCGCCGTAAGTCGCCTGCCCTGCTCCAACCCGGGAACATCGGGGTGGGCGACAAAATGGACGTCATCGCGCAACACAAATACCCACTTGGTCCCCCCTTCTTCTTCATAAAACGATTCCGCAATGAGCGGCTGCACCTTCAAGTTGGCATCCAATTCAACCAACCCGTCATACAATTGATCCACCACCCACATAGGCTCAAGGGTGCGCGCAAATGCCGGGTCAAGCGACGTGAGGTTGGCGCTTTCGTTGTAGCGGAACACCGTGGAGACGTCATAAGGAGTGGAATTGCATCCTCCGATGATGGTGGCCAAAGCAGCCCACAGCAACAAACGAACCTCGGGATTTCCTGACGCTTTCATTCACCGCACAAGGTAGTGTCCAACAAATGCTAAAACCAGCTGTTATTCGGGCATGGCCTCAATGGGCCCAATACTTTTGCGCACATCATGAGCCGCCCATTTCGACACCTTGCCTTGCTTGCCCTGAGCTTCTTTAGTACCACGTTAGCGGCACACGGCCAGCGCACCATCAGTGGCACGGTGACGGATGCAACTACCGGAGAACAGATTTTAGGTGCCAGCGTTATCCCGGTGAATGAAGGCCGCGGAACGTCCACCAACATCTACGGTTTTTACAGCTTAACCCTCGGCAGTGACACCCGCACCGTCGCTGTGAGTTTCATTGGTTTCAAAACCCAAGAAGTCCAATTGAAAACGGGGCAATCCGTCTACAACATTGGACTTGAGCCGGCAGTAATCGCATTTGAAGAGGCGACGGTGATCGGTGAACGAACCGACCACACTGCCAGCACGGACGTGGGGCGTGCTTCTGTGGAAGTGGACCAAATCAAAGCACTTCCGGCCCTTCTGGGTGAAGTTGACGTGCTGAAGGTGCTGCAATTCCTGCCTGGGGTTTCCAGTGCCGGCGAAGGCAACAGCGGATTCTATGTCCGAGGAGGTGGTCCTGACCAAAACCTTATCCTGCTGGACGATGCGACGGTGTATAACGCCTCGCATTTGTTTGGATTTTTCAGCGTCTTCAACGCTGATGCCATCAAAAACATCGACCTGATCAAAGGGTCCATGCCCGCTGAGTACGGCGGACGCGTGAGCTCGGTGCTCAACATCGGGTTGAAAGAGGGCAACGCCAAAGAATGGAAAACCACGGGCGGTCTGGGCCTCATCAGCTCTCGGCTCACCATTGAGGGACCGATCATAAAAGACACGTGCAGTTTGATTTTGTCCGGTCGCCGAACGTACCTGGACATATTAACGCGGCCATTCATCAAGGGCTCCGCTTTCGAAGGCACCGGATATTACTTCTATGATTTCAACGCCAAAATCAATTACCGCCTGAGCGACCGAGATCAGCTGTTTTTGTCGGGGTATTTCGGGAAAGACGTATTCAGCTTCAACAGTGCCGAGGCCGGCTTCAACACCTCCATCCCGTGGGGCAACTCCATGGGTTCATTGCGTTGGAACCGGATACTGAACGACCGCATGTTCCTCAACGTCGGCGCTACGTATTCTGAATACACCTTCTCTTTTCTTGCAGGTCAGGAGGAATTCGAATTCGGTTTTGAAAGCGGCATCAAAGACCTCGCTGGCCGCACCGAATGGAGCTTCTACCCCAATCCCCGCCACGTCATCAAAGGAGGCATCGATTACGTTCACCACGACTTCATACCCACCGATTTCGCTGCGCGCAGCGGCGACACCGAATTTGACACGGGAACATCCGAACAAACGTTTAGCCATGAGGCGGGCGTTTACCTGCAAGATGACTTCGACATCACCGAGGACGTGCGATTGCATGCCGGCATGCGGTGGAGTGGATTCTGGCATGTGGGGCCGTTCACACGCTACCCCATGGACACACCCGGCATCATGACCCAGCCGGTTACGGTCTATGAACCGGGTGAATTGGTGCAATTCTACGGAGGCTGGGAGCCGCGACTGGCCTTGCGGGTAACCACCGGACCGCGGTCCAGTGTCAAAGCCGGATACAGCGAAAACTACCAATATGTCCACCTAACCTCCTTGGGTACGAGTTCCCTTCCCGGAGATATCTGGATTCCCAGTTCCGACCGCGTCAAGCCGCAATGGGGCCGCCAAGCGAGTCTCGGCTATTTCAAAACTTTAGGCGAGGACGAGAATTGGGAGGCCTCCATCGAAGGCTACTGGAAGGAATTGGAAAACCTGGTGGCCTACGCCGAAAACACAAGCCCTGAAGACAACATCGGCGACAACGTCGACAACAACCTCGTCTTCGGTGAGGGATGGTCTTACGGGGTGGAAACCTTCATCAAAAAACGCCAAGGCCGATTCACCGGATGGATTGGGTATACGTGGAGCAAGACCGAGCGCCAATTTGACGATTTGAATACGGGGTTGATTTTTCCCGCCAAATATGACCGGCGGCATGACTTGAGCGTGGTTTTGGATTACACCCTTTCCAAGGCATGGCGTTTTGGCGGAGCCTTTGTTTACGCAACCGGCAACTCCCTCACCCTGCCGGTCCAACGCTACATTTTCGAAGGCCGCATCACCGACGTTTATGGCGCCCGCAATGGCTTCCGAATGGCGCCTTACCATCGTGCAGACATCAGTGCAACCTACACTTCGGACCCCGCGAAATCCAAGAAAAAACGCGACCTTCGTTCGGAATCCAGTTGGACCTTTGGCGTGTACAACCTCTACAACCGTTTGAACCCCTACTTCATCTACTTCAGCAATGAGGGGGACTTGAGCTCAGGCACGTTGGATTTGCAGGCAAACCAAGTGAGTTTGTTCCCCATGATCCCATCGGTTACCTGGAATTTCAAGTTTTGATGCGGCATGCGTGAGCTCTGGAAACTGAACCCCTACATTGCCAAGTACCCGCACCTGCTCATTGGCGGCATCGTTTTCATCTTTTTCACCAACGTTTTCGCCGTCTATGCGCCGAGCTTAATCGGAGAAGGCGTCAATGCCATGAAGGCGGTTGACGAAAGTTTCCTTGCCCCCATGCGCCAAGGCCTTACGGAATCCGATGTTTTCAATCAGGCAGCTGCACCAGAATTCCCACGCACGCTGGAGTGGATTCGCGCGCGGTTCGGGGAAAAGACCGCTGCGTGGAACCCCGTGCTGAATGGGAAGCAAGACGCGCTCGCTTGGATGAAGCGCCTGGCCTTTTGGCAGGCGGGGTTGTTCCTCTTGGCCTACCTCCTCAAAGGCATTTTTCTCTTCTTCACCCGGCAAACCATCATCGTGATGTCGCGCCGGATTGAATACGACCTCAAAGGCACCATTTTTGATCAATACCAACGACTGGACGCCACCTTCTACAAAGCCCAGGATACGGGTGACCTGATGAACCGCATCAGCGAAGATGTCAGCAAAGTTCGGATGTACCTCGGCCCGGCCATCATGTATACCTTGAACCTGACCATGCTCATTCTTCTTGTGGTCAGCGTAATGGTTTATATCGATTGGCGCCTCACCCTTTACGCCTTGTTGCCGCTGCCGCTCATGTCGGTTGGGATCTATTTCGTCAGCTCGCGCATCAACCGACAAAGCGAAGCGGTACAACGGCAACAAAGCGGCTTGAGCACCTTCGTGCAACAGCACATCGCAGGCATCCGTGTGTTGAAATCCTTTCAGCGTGAAAACGATGCCGCGGAACGTTTTTCAACTGAGGCCGACCGCTACAAGGACAGTGCACTGAACCTCGTCAAGACGGAGGCGCTCTTCATGCCCATCATCGTTCTGCTGGTAGGCCTCAGCACGATCTTGACGATCTACATCGGCGGACAGCGGGTCATCGCCGGAGAATTGGAAGTGGGTCACATTTTCCAATTCGTGTTTTACGTCAACCTGCTGACTTGGCCGTTTGCATCCGTTGGTTGGGTTACTTCTCTGGTGCAGAAGGCGGAGGCGTCCATGGAGCGCATCAACGACTTCATGGAAGCCGAACCGCTCATTCAATCGTCTTCCATGGCTACCTCCAACGACGTGACCATGGAGTCGCTTGTGTTTGATAACGTCAGCTACCGGTATCCCGAAACGGGCATCGAAGCGTTGAAGGGCGTTAGTTTCTCTGTTGAGCCAGGGCAAATTCTCGCCATCACCGGTCGCACCGGCAGCGGAAAGTCCACGATTGCCCAGCTGGCCATGCGCATCATGGACCCGTCCTCCGGTAAAGTGGTGATGAATGGAAAATCATTGCCCGATTGGGACTTGGATGCCTTTCGCGGCTTGACCGGATACGTTCCGCAGGACGTGTTCCTGTTTTCGGACTCCATCGCTGCCAATATCGCGTTTGGATTGGCAGCGGACCAAGCGGATTTGAAGGATGTCAAAAGCGCCGCGGCTGAGGCGCATGTGGCCCACAACATTGAAGGCTTCGAACACGGCTATGACACAGTGCTCGGCGAACGCGGAGTAAACCTCAGTGGCGGCCAAAAGCAACGCATCTCCATCGCTCGGGCATTTTTGAGGAAGCCTCCATTGCTCATTCTGGACGATTGCCTTTCTGCGGTGGATACGGAAACTGAGGAGGTCATTCTCAATTCCATACGGGAGCGAGGACGTGACGCGGCAGTCTTACTGATTTCACATCGAATCAGCAGCATCCGCGGCGCAGACCAAGTGGTCGTGCTCGATGACGGCAGGGTGGTAGAATCCGGTACACCGAACGAGTTGGCCCAGGCCGATGGACTCTACGCCCGCATGGTCGAACAGCAGACCGAGCCTGTTTGATCAATTCGGACAATCTTCCCCGAATACGGATAGGAACCCGAGCAAGTCTTCTATGTTCACAAGTCCATCGGAGTCAAAATCAGCGGTGCAATTGACTTCGCAACCAAATTCTCCGAGGTATACCAAAAGGTCGGCGACAGAGATCGCCCCATCGGAATTGAAATCACCCGGACATCCCGCTTCTTCGTCGGCTGCGATGATGCCGTCGCAATCGTTGTCGAAGCCCTGTCCGGTTCCGGGAGCCCCCGGGTATATGGCAGCAGATGCGTCGTTGCAGTCCGAGGCATCCGAAGTATACCCTTCCGGTTGCTGGCACGCCAAGGTGGTCGCAGCTGCATCTCCGTAGCCGTCGCCATCGGCATCGGCATACCAAGTCGTACCGGCTTCAAGTGAAAAGTCAAACGATGCGCTCACCTGATTAAGCGGCGAATCCACTTGAACCGTCAGCGATTGGTCTCCGGTCCATTCAATGAGCCCGGTTACCGTGCACACAAAGCTACCGGGTCCATCCATTTGCCATTGAAAATCGACCAAGTTCGCACCCGCGGGAAGGTCCGGGATGCTCAAATCAAAAGGCGGCATGAGTCCCGAAAGGATTTCGATGTAGACCACCAAGTCCTCCCCTTGGCAGATGGAAGGATTGATCACTTCAATGTCAATGAATTGCGGTTGAACAATGTAAATGCCATCGTCTATGGACGTGACGACGACCGTCCCGGATTCAAAGTAGGGGTATGTCGACCAGGACCCAGAAAATTGAGCAGCATCGCTCGTGGGATCTACATCGAAATACCCAATCTCCGTCAATTCACCCGCTTCCACGTCCGTCAGCGAAAGCATGCGCAGTCCCGCCCGATAGTTGGCCTGAAAAAGCAAGTTCCCGACGACGTATTGATTGTGGTCAATGGCCGCCAAATCCGAAAAATGCTCCCCGATGAGCACTGGATTGGTCAAGTCTTGCACATCAAAAATCAACGTCCGCGTATTGATGCCTTGATTTTGCTCATCCAGTTCATCCCCGAGGAGCAGGTACTTGTGGTCCTCGGTCAGCCAACATTGGTGGGTGTATGAATAATCGTAATTGGTAATGCTAACGGTTGAAATGTCACTTGGATCCGTGGCATCCAAAATGGCGAGCTTGTTGGCATTGGCACCAAACACAATCGACTTTCCGATGAAGTCAGTATCGGGTCCGTTGTATACCACCCCTTGTGCATCGTGGGTGTAGCCCGCTTCGCTGTAATCGCCCACCAAAAGTGGCGCTGCTGGGTCGGACAAATCAAAAGCCACAATGCCGCCGCTCGCCAGATTGGTTCCTACTGCATAAAGCAAGCCCGACTCCTCATCGACCACAACGTTGTGGGCATCTGCAAAAGCGCCGATCCAGTTGGTTGGCTCAAGCGTGGTGGGAAATTCCGTCAAGTCCCGCAGTTGATTCAAATCCAGCACCTGAAGGCCATGGGCACTCGCCTCAGAAACCACGTAGACATGGTCCGCATACACTTTCATGTCGCGCCAAGTGCTCGACGACGTCTGCGTTGCCATAAAAGCGGCTAGAAAAGGCTCGGTTGGTTCACTCAAGTCAACAATGGCCAGGCCTTGCCGCTCTCCCACGAGCGCATATTCAACTCCAGTGACCGGATCTGTCCAACCCCAAACGTCATTGGCGCCTGTGCCGTTGAGGTCCGCGTTGCTCATTGAAGCCAATAAGGTCATGCGATCGCACGGAAACCCATCGGCAAAGCCCCCCTCACACGGCGTTTGGCTCACCGCCGAGGCCGCAACAAACCACAGGGATACGGCAGTCAATAGGTAGTTGGGAGCCTTTTGAAGGAATTGGGCGGTTGGGGCAAAAAATGGAGTGCGCATGGTGTTTAGTTCTCGTCTGAAGGTACAACAAAAACCCGCTTTGGGTTGTTTGACCTGCATGCAGAAATCCATTCTCATCACCGGTGGAACCGGGCTGATCGGCCAGGCCATCGTCGATTCCTTGATCCGGCAAAACCAACCCGTCAAAGTGCTGACGCGTCGCCCCAAAAACAGCGACAACCCCCTGCTTGAATATGTTGAATGGAACCCAGAGGCGAAGGAAATGGATCCGCACGCGATGACCCATGTGCGTGGAATTCTGCACCTCGCTGGCGCCCCCGTGGCACAGCGCTGGACGGCTCGAGCCAAGGCTGCCATTCTCAATAGCCGTGTCCAGACATCCGCCCTGCTATACCAAGCAATCGAGGCCTTGCCCGCGGAACAGCGTCCCGGCGTGTGCGTAGGTGCAAGTGCCATTGGCCTTTATCCCAGCGGGCCGGATTTGCTCACCGAACAAAGCCCTGGAGACAAGAGCTTCCTGGCCGACGTCGTCCGGTCATGGGAATCCGGCGTAACAAACCTCCAAACCCTCGGGTTGCGAACGGTATCCCTGCGCATCGGATTGGTGTTGTCCCCGCGCGGTGGGATGCTGGGCAAGTTGCTGCCCGTCTTCAAAATGGGCCTCGGCTCAGCGGTTGGCAGCGGCGAGCAATGGCAATCATGGGTCCACGAAGCCGACGTTCAACGCGCCTTTGAGTGGGCACTCAACGATTCGTCCGCTGAGGGCGCATACAACGTGGCGGCCCCGCAACCGGTTACGAACAAGCAGTTAAGTGCGGCCATTGCCAGGGCGTGCCACCGACCCTTTTGGGCGCCTCACGTTCCGTCTTTTGCGCTAAAGCTTGCCTACGGCGAAATGGCATCGGTCGTCCTGTCTTCTCAGCGTGTAGCATCGGAGCGGATCACTCAGGCTGGGTTCGCTTTCGAGCACACCGACCTCGACAAGGCGTTGTCCGATTTGGTCTAAAAAAAAGCGGACCAACCAGGAAGGTCGGCCCGCTGCTAGTCAATCGGTCTGAGAATCAATCAACCAGAAACAGTCGAGTAGCCGTACGTGCACCATCCATGATGCGCACAGCGTAGGTGCCTGCTTCCCAACCATCGGTGGAAACAGTTACCATTGATTGCGTTGAGGTCGTTTCAAATACCTTGCGGCCGGTCAATTCGAACACCTCGATGCTCGCGCCAGCTTCCCAGGAACCGCTCACGTTGAACGTACCGCCGTTTACGGGGTTCGGGTAAATATTCAATTCAAACGAAGCCAATTCCGCCACGTCCGTGGTCGGGGGCAACAGTACCGCATTGATAACGTGCACTACGCCGTTGTCCGCCTCCAGATCTGCTACGGTGACCTGTGCATCGTTGATGAAGACGCCATCAGCAGTGATGCTTACCGTGAGGTTTCCGCCTTGGAGGGTTTCAATCAGCTGACCATCGCTCAAGTCTTCAGCATAGGCTTCATCGCCGACGGCATGGTAGAGCAAAATGTCTGTCAAGTTCGGCAAGGCAAGCAAGTCTTCAGCTGTGATTTCCAAGGCTTCCGTCAATGCTACAACTGCTGCATCGGTGGGAGCGAATACCGTGAAAGGCCCTTCTGCGCTCAGTGCATCAACCAGTCCCGCTGCCACAACAGCTGCTTCCAAGAGGGTGTGGTCTTCACTTTCTACGATGATATCCACCACCGTGGTTTCTTCTGGAAACTCCGGAATCAAAACGGCATCGATGACGTGCACCACACCGTTATCCGCTTCAATGTCGGCGACAATTACCTGTGCTTCATTGATGAAGACACCCTCGGCCGTAATGCTCACGTACACGTCTTCTCCAAGCAACGTTTCGATTTCCTGGCCGTCGCTGAGATCCGCTGCGTAGGCTTCAGCGCCTACCACGTGGTATTGAAGAACCGCACCCAGCAGGGGGTAAGCAAGCAGCTCGTCTACCGTTACGTCAAATGCTTCCGCCAACGCCGTAAACGCATCATCGGTGGGTGCAAAAACGGTGAACGGTCCTTCTGCGCTTAATGCATCGACCAGTCCAGCAGCGCCCACAGCTGCTTCGAGCAAGGTGTGGTCTTCGCTGTTGACGATTACATCCACAACCGTATTGGTTGGCGGTGCCGGCGGCAACAAAACCGCATCGATGACGTGCACCACGCCGTTGTCCGCGGCGATGTCTGCTACAGTGACTTGCGCGTTGTTGATGAATACACCGTCTGCGGTGATGCTTACGGTCACATCTTCACCAACCAATGTCTCGATCATTTGGCCGTCACTCAAATCGGCAGCGTAAGCGGACGCGCCGACCACGTGGTACTGGAGGATGTCACCGAGGTTGGGCAGCGCCAACAACTCTTCAGCTGAAATTTCCAAGGCTTCGGTCAAGGCCACAATGGCCTCGTCGGTTGGGGCGAACACGGTGAAGGGACCTTCTCCGCTCAATGCATCCACCAAGCCTGCAGCGCCTACGGCGGCTTCGAGCAAGGTGTGGTCTTCGCTGTTCACGATGACATCAACAACAGTATTGCTCACTTGCGCTGGGTTGACCGTGATGGTCGCCACCATGCCGTTCGCTGCATGCGAACCAACCGAGCAATCGTAGTCATAGGTTCCCTCAACAGTGAACGTGTGCGAGCCGAGGCACACACCGTCCACGTTGCCGGTTACGGTGCCGATGTAGAACGTCTCGGGATTATCCCAGTTCTCACCGAGCGTACTCGACAAGCCGTTCACGTCGTGCGTTCCGCCGACGTTGACCCATACGACCGTCTGACCTGCCTCGATCTCGAGCGCAGCCGGTGCGTATTGGAAATTTGATGCTTCCACAACGATGCCTTCAACACCGCAAGGATTGTCTTGGGCAACCACTTGGTTCCCAAAGAAGAGGGCGATTAGCCCAAAGAGGTAAAAAACTTTTTTCATTTCAACGAGGTTATGGCAAAGTAACCGTGCGGAGCGCCGAAGGTTCACACCCGCCCCGCTTTCAGCTGAAAAATTTTGTCAACTTCCCTTCACGTCCATTGGATGCGCCGCGATTTGCGACTGACCGACAACCGCGCGCTGCAATCTGCCATCGAACACGCCAGCTCAACCGACCGCGTTGCGGTGGCATTTGTCTTTGATCAAAACATCCTCGAACGGTTGGAGGACAAAGCCGATCGCCGTGTGGCGTTTCTCCACCGCGAACTCGAGGCCATTCAGGAAAAGCTGCAATCATTCGGCGGCCAGTTGTGGATCGGATACGGTGACCCCGAACGGGTTTGGGAAAATTGGATGGAAGCGTGGAAGGCTCAAGGCATTGATTTGAAATCGGTCCACGTCGGTCGGGACTATGAACCTTATGCCCAACAACGCGACCGAGCCATGGCCGGATTTTTTGCTGGCCATGACGTCGCCTTCAAAGGCGTCAAAGACAGCGTCATTCTCGAGAAGAACGAAGTCACCAAAGACGACGGCAAACCATACACCGTCTTCACCCCGTACAGCCGCAAGTGGCGGAAAACCCTAACCGCCAGCGATTACGCCGAAGCCCCCTCGTTGGCATTGGCGAAAGCAGCTGCGTGGCTCAAGGTGCCGAATCCGCCGATGATCTCTTTGGCATCCATGGGGTTTGAAGCGTGTCCCGATTTGGACGAATTGGTCCCGCCCCGCAGCATCTCATCCGACGTACTCGACGCCTATGGCGCCAAGCGGGATTACCCAGCCGTTCCCGGCACCTCACGCCTTTCCTTGCACCTCCGGTTTGGCACCATCGGCATCCGCCAAGCCCTGCGCGCAGGATTGGAACACAGCGAAAAATGGACGACCGAATTGATTTGGCGGGATTTCTATCAAATGATCATCTACCATTTCCCGCACTCGGTGGACGGATCTTTTCGTCCGGCCTACGATGCCATACCCTGGGACAACAACGAAGCCCATTTTGAAGCATGGTGCGCGGGCAAGACGGGCTACCCACTGGTCGATGCCGGCATGCGGGAACTCAATGCCACCGGCTTCATGCACAACCGTGTGCGCATGGTCGTCGCCTCGTTCCTGTGCAAGCACTTGTTGACCGACTGGCGCTGGGGCGAACGCTACTTTGCGGCGAAGCTTTTCGACTTTGACCTCGCCTCCAACGTGGGCGGATGGCAGTGGGCTTCAGGATCGGGCTGCGATGCGGCACCGTATTTCCGCGTATTCAATCCCACTTCCCAGCTTGAGAAATTCGACAAAGACTTGCACTACGTGCGCAAGTGGGTCCCCGAGTACGGTACTTCCGCCTACCCGGAGCCCATCGTCGAGCACAAATCGGCTCGACAACGAGCGATTGACACCTACCAATCCGTCTTGAAGCCCAGCGCGTAATTTAGCGTTATGGGTCCTCTGGAATCTGTTCGCGTTTTGGAATTGGCAAGCGTCCTCGCGGGACCCTTGGCTGGAACCGCATTGGCCGAACGGGGCGCCCGCGTGACCAAAGTGGAACGTCCGCCGCACGGCGACGTCACCCGCAGCTGGAAAACCGCCCAAGAAAACACCGAGGAACTTTCTTCAGCGTATTACGAAAGTGCCAATGGCGACAAAGACGTCGTATGGCAGGACTTAGCCTCTGATTCCGGGCAAGCTTGGTTGGAAGACGCCTTGGCCGCTCACGATGTCCTCATCGAAAATTTCAAGCGGTCGGACTTGACCAAATTCAACCTTGAACCGGAGGCGTTGGCTGCTCGTCATCCCCACCTCATCCGGGTGCGGCTCGTCGGGTTTGAAGAC
>JAPOHG010000010.1 GCA_029979565.1 bacterium | reverse complement strand
CCTTGTCTTGTTCGGTGAATAACGCCTGAAATTCTGTTCGGAGGCTCTCGCGCTTCCGCGTTTTGATTTGCGTCTCCAGCACGTGAATATCAGCGTATACGATGCCCTTAAAGGTCGTCGTCACAGGCGTCGCGAGGGTGTTGAACTGGAAGTTGTAGTAGGTGTACTTCCACTTGAATTTCTTCGATTCCTTCCGGCTCACTTGCACGTTGAAATCCCGCACGAATTTGGTGGGGCCGAAACCCCAGGAGTTACGTTCGTAGCCGCTCACGAGGCCTTCAACACCGGCAAGGTTGGTCGTATCCAAATCATTGGCCGCAGCGAAGTTGGCGCTGATTTTGGTGCCATACTTTCCACCTAGTTTGGTGCCTTTGGGGATGGTGTAGAAAATTTCGGCGCTCGCGCTGGACTCGCCAGAAATGACCGTGGCATAGGGGTACAGGGTGGCTGCAAGGTTGTACGTGTGCTGTTGCGTTATGGCCGGTATGAAATTGATCGGCAAATCGAAGAGCAGCACGTCGCGGTCCGACCGGAAACTCATGTTGTCCACGGTTTTCGCGCTCAAGCTGACGCCCAGCCCGCGTTGGGTGTAGCCCAAATTCAAGAGGAGCGCCTCACCGTTGCGGTAGATGTAGCCGTTGTCTGCATTGGGATCGTTGATTTTACCTGCGTATTCGATGCCGGCGGACCAGCCGCCGCGCAGGGCATCGAGTCGGTATGACCACGCGCCTACGTTTTCGGGCAGCGTCAGCAGCAATGAATCCTTGGTAATTGTACCGCCGGATTGGAACTTGCTGACGAAACTCGCTCCCAAGGTCACCTTGGTTTTCCAGTCCTCCCCCCCTTTCTCAGCGAGCAGGTAATTGAGGTCAACCGTGCCGTCAACGGCGCGCACGGTGCCGGGACCGTTGATGAGGCGGCTGTCAAAATCCAACCGTTGCCGGCCATACAACGCTTTCACCTCGATTCCATCAACTGGACGCAAGATGAGCCGAACCCCGTCGAGTGCGTTATCGATGCCGAGCGCTCTTTCTTCGTAGGCGCGCAACACAATGCCGCTGCCGAATTGCTCGTAAAAATTGCCCACGGTGAAATCCACTTTGCCTTCCGGATCGGCGTACCGCGCAAAACGGTAGCCCACACCGCTTCCCTTGAAGCGACCTGGAAAACCGAGTACGGCGGAGAGGTACGATTCATAGCGCAACCCAGCGGAGAAGCCGCCTTGGTTGTAAATAAGGTTGCCAAAGGCATTGAAGCCGGTTTTTTCCGGAGGGACGATTGCCCCAATCGCGGGGTCTTCGCTGTAGGATTGCCAGAGCATCTGCACATTCCCAGTGACCGTTCCGGCTTCTGAATCGCCGCCTTGGCTCCAGGCAGTGCCGCTCAAGCCCAGGGCGACGATGGAGAGGATCGCGATGCGGTTCATTCGACGAGCTTCAAGAGTTCTTCGTATACCTCCTCTTCGTCACCGTCCGCATAGTTGTTGTGTTGCCAAACGATTTCCCCTTCGCCATTGACCAAGAAGGTGTGCGGTACGTTGACCACCTGCATCGCTCGAGCAAAATCTTTGTTCGGGTCGAGCAAGACGTCGTAATCCCAGAGCACGCTGTTGACGTACGGTGCCACACGGCGAATGCTGCGCTGGTCGTCAATGCTCACGGCTACGATGTTCACGCCCGTCTCGTCCTGCCAATCTTCATAGAGCTCTGCGTAGTTGTTGAGCTCGCGCTTGCACGGGCTGCACCAGGTGGCCCAAAAGCAGATCAAGGTGGGTTGCCCTTCTGTTGCCAGTTCGCCGGTTGAAATGGTTTCTCCTTCGAGGTTTTTGAGTTGCACAGCCGGGAGCGACTGGGCAACTGAAGCCCCAATGCTCAAGGTGAGCGAGCAGATGAGCACAAGGGCGGATTGGAATCGGGGCATGGGGGCGGCGTGTTTCATTTCTTGCGAAGACAAATTAAACGGAAACTGGTTAAAGCTTGTCTTCCTTGAGACACAAAATCCACACCAATCTCGGTATCTTCGCCCCCATGAAGACGAAAACGCTGTTCTTTTCAATCTTGATCTGTGCGGTGATGTGCCCTGCCGTTTCCTGGGCACAGCCCACATTGGTTGACCCGATTGAGGTCTTCGAAGGATCGCTCGATGATCCGGAGAACGAAGAGATTGCCTTGCACTGGGACGTGACCAACCTCACGGATGACACGTTGAATTTGATGGTCACACGGAACATCATTCAGTTGGTCAGTCCGTACAATTTGCCCTACGATGAAGATGCACCGGGCGCGTACGACCGCTTCTGCTGGGGGCCTTTGTGCTATCCCTACGGACAGTACAGTTCGTTCTCCACGGAAGGATATTTGGTCGAGCTCTTGCCGAACGAAACAGACACGACCTTCATTGCGGATTATTACCCTTCAGGCGTCGCCGGTGTCACGGCATTTGAATATTGCTTCCATCCGGTGGGAGACGTCGCGGCTGGCACATGTCAACAGGTGTTGTACTGCCTCGATGCAGAAAACTGCGCATTGAACGTTGAAGAGTCGACGATCGAGACAACGCCGCTCTTTCCGCAGCCGGTCACGGGTCTGTCCTCATTCCCATACCAACTGAACGGTGCGGCTCGGGCTGAAATGACCATCCACAATGCAGCTGGCCAATTGGTCGAACAGCAAACGCTGCGTGCCCAGCAGGGTGTGGTGTACATCGATGCGTCTGCCTACCCGGCTGGGATGTACGTATTGGCCCTGACGACTCCAGAAGGAGAGCGCGTAACCGAACAGTTTTTGGTTCAATAAGCCGCCGAAAGCGTCATTTTTTCCGTCCGCTAACCCGAACCGCTACGGATGAACCCATCAAGCAAACGCGAAGCGCTCGATTACCACAGCAGAGGCCGTAAAGGGAAGATTGAAGTCCTCCCCACGAAGCCGTACAGCTCGCAAAAGGACCTTGCTCTGGCATACAGCCCCGGGGTAGCGGAACCCTGCAAGGCCATTGCGGAGAACAAAGAGGACGTCTATAACTACACGGCCAAAGGCAACCTGGTCGCGGTCATCACCAACGGAACGGCCGTGCTCGGTTTGGGCGACATCGGTCCGGAAGCGAGCAAGCCGGTGATGGAAGGAAAGGGCGTTCTATTCAAGGTGTTCGCCGACATCGACGTGTTCGACATCGAGGTGGATGCAAGTGATCCCGAGCAATTCATCGCCACGGTCAAGGCCATCGCACCTACGTTCGGAGGCATCAATTTGGAGGACATCAAAGCCCCGGAAGCGTTTGAAATCGAACGGCGATTGAAGGCTGAGTTGGACATTCCCGTCATGCACGACGACCAACACGGGACGGCCATCATCTCCGCCGCCGCGTTGTTGAATGCCCTCGAATTGGCCGAGAAGTCCATTGAAGATATTCGCATCGTTGTGAGCGGAGCGGGAGCAGCAGCCATGAGCTGCTTGGACTTGTACGAACAACTGGGCATGTCCTCCAACCAAGTGGATGTATTTGATAGCAAGGGCCACATCAACCGCGGACGGGATGGACTGGATGCTTCAAAGCAGCGGTATGCGAATGACCGTCGGTTCGATTCATTGGAAGCGGCCATGAAGGGAGCTGATGTGTTCCTGGGATTGAGCAAGGGTGGGCTGGTCAAGCCTTCCATGGTGGCGGGTATGGCGAAAAACCCCATTGTGTTTGCGCTGGCGAATCCCGAGCCGGAAATTGGATACGATTCGGCCATGGAGGTCCGTGACGATATCATCATGGCGACCGGCCGATCCGACCACCCCAACCAAGTCAATAACGTCCTCGGATTTCCGTTCATCTTCCGCGGTGCGTTGGACGTGCGTTCAACGGCCATCAACGACGCCATGAAGTTGGCTGCGGTGCGTGCCATCGCCGCCTTGGCCAAAGAAAATGTGCCGGATGAAGTGTCCGAGGCGTACGGCAACCAGTCGTTTGTGTTTGGCAGGGACTTGATCATCCCGAAGCCACTGGACCCGCGCCTTATTACCCACGTTGCTCCCGCGGTGGCCCAAGCTGCCATGGAGTCTGGGGTTGCCCAGCACGAAATCAAGGACTGGGACGCTTACCGCAAGGCCCTGCTCGACCGCATTGGATACGACACGGGTTTTGCTCGAACCATTGCCGACCGCGCCAAGAAATCCCCGAAACGCGTGGTTTTTGCCGAAGCGGACCATTACCGTGTTTTGAAAGCCGCTGAACAGGCCCTTGAAGAAGGCATTGCGCAGCCCATCTTGTTGGGTCGTCGTTCCGTCATCGAAGGGCTGATTGAGGAGCACAGCCTCGAATTGAAAGGTGTCGAGGTCATCAACCCCCGCTCCGATGAAGAATTTGAACGGAGAAAGGCCTTTGGAGAAGAGTTCTTCCAGCTTCGCATGCGCCACGGATTGACCTCCCGCGAGGGAGAACGCTTGATGCGCCAGCGAAATTATTACGGGGCAATGATGGTCCGAACAGGACGCGCTGATGCGTTGATCAGCGGAATGACCCGTACCTATCCAAGTGTCATCCGCCCTGCATTGCAGGTCATCGGCAAGTCGGACGATGTGGACAAGGTGGCAGGGATGTACATCCTTGAGACCAAACGCGGCCCCATGTTCTTCGCAGACACCACCGTGAACCTCAATCCGACCGCGGAGGAGATTGCGTCCATTGCTGCGTTGACGGCACAGGCCGTCCGAAACCTCCGCATTGTCCCACGCATTGCATTGTTGAGCTATTCCAATTTTGGTTCTGCAGGCGGCGTGGACGCCGAGAAAATGGCGGATGCCGCGCGGATCTTAAAGGACCGCCATCCGGACCTGATTGTCGACGGCGAAATCCAGGCCAACTTTGCGTTGAACGATGAGTTGCTTTCGGAGTCCTTCCCATTCTCAACTTTGCACAATAAACGTGTGAACACGTTGATTTTCCCCAACCTGGCTGCAGGCAACATTGCCTACAAATTGCTTCAGGAGATGGCAGGCGTGGAAGTCCAAGGGCCGGTGCTTTTGGGCATGCGCCAATCCTTCCACGTACTCCAAATGGGGTCTTCCGTTCGTGAAATACACGACATGGTCAGGTTGGCCGTTGTCGATGCACAAATCAAGAGCAACGCATGATTCATCATTTGAGGGGAAGGCTAGTAGAGAAGACGCCCACGTACGCCGTTGTCGAATGCGGTGGGGTGGGTTACCAGGTGCACATCAGTTTGAATACATTTGAGCAGCTGGGGAACGAGGAAAGTGTCATGTTGCATACGCACCTGGTTGTTCGGGAAGATGCACAGCTCTTGTACGGGTTCAGTCAACCGGAAGAACGCACCATGTTCTTGCTTTTGCTCGGGGTCAGTGGCGTGGGCGCTAGCACGGCGCGGATGATCTTGAGCGCGATGAATGTGGACCAGGCTGCCCAGGCGATTCAAGCGGGTGATGTGAACGCCATGAAAAGCGTCAAGGGGATTGGCGCCAAAACGGCCCAACGCATCATCATTGATTTGCAGGATAAGTTGGGCGCAATTGATGCGCCGGCGCTGCCAGCTGCGAGCGGAGCGCAAGCCGGACACAATAATTCGCGGCAAGAGGCGTTAATTGCCCTCACGACCCTCGGTTTTGACCGGGCCCGTTGTGAGAAGACACTGGACCAAATAATGAAGGATTCGCCCGACATGACTGCGGTAGAGGACTTGATCAAACACGCGTTGAAACGGTTGTGATGAAGATCAAGAAGGCTCGTTTTGCGCAGATTTTTGCCCTGTTTTTGGGGCTTTCTTTGTTTTCAGGGGTTTGGGCACAAACCACCGAAGAGACGAACAGCGATTCCCTTCCCATCATCCTGCCCTTTCCTTTCGGAGGAGAGGACCCATACAATCCAATTGAAAGCCCAGCGGGATTCGACTTTGCTTGGCCGGAGAACTTCACGTACGAGATTGTCTTCGATGAGACTACGGGGTTGTACAGCATTCAGCAACGCATCGGTGACACGTTGTTGTACCGGCCGTCGACATTTTTAACACTCGATGAATACCTCGATTACGACATCACCGGCAACCTTTCGGAGTACTGGAACGACCTCCAAGCCGAAGACGATGAAGCGGAGCGTGCGTTCGCCCCGAAACTGACGGTCGACAGCGAACTGTTCGAGACCATCTTCGGCAGCAACGAGATCGAGATCAAACCGCAAGGATCGGCTGAACTGACCTTTGGGATCAACATTTCCGATACCGAAAACCCCCGGATTCCAGAACGCCAACGCCGCATCACAACGTTCGATTTTGACCAACGCATTCAGCTGAACATCGGCGGAAAGATTGGCGATAAAATCGACCTTGGAACCAACTACAACACCGAAGCGCTGTTCGACTTCGAGAACCAAATGAACATCGGCTTCCAAGGGGAAGAGGACGACATCTTGAAAAACTTTGAAGCGGGGCACATTTCCATGCCCCTCCCAGGAACCCTCATCACGGGCAGCCAGAGTTTATTCGGGGTTAAGCTTGAGACGCAGTGGGGACGGCTTTACAACACGACGGTGTTCTCCCAGCAAAAGGGTGAACGAAAGGAAATTGAGGTTGAGGGTGGCGCACAGACGCAGGAGTTCAACATCCGCGCCGACGACTACGAAGCCAACCGTCACTACTTTCTTTCCCAGTACTTCCTCGACCAGTACGACGAGGCCATGCAAAGTTTGCCGGTGCCCAATTCAGGGGTGAACATCACGCGGATTGAAGTGTGGGTCGTCAACACCCAAGCGAATACGCAGGACGTGCGGAATGTTATTGGATTCACGGATCTCGGTGAGCATCCGGACTACGTTTCTTCCAACCTCCCGGTCGAAACCCTTGTAGGCGATTCCGTCACCGCACAGCGCAACCCCACGAATGCCAACAACCAGCTGTTCGATATGATGGTCAATGACCCAAACGTGCTCGGTTTCACCGGAGCCAACGGGGCCATCGCAAGCATGGGATTGGGATTGACGCAAGGCATTCACTACGAACGGGTGGGGAATGCCCGAAAACTCGCACCGACCGAATTCACGTTCAACGCGCGTTTGGGCTTCATCTCGTTGCGCCAAGCACTGAACAACGCGGAAGTGCTGGCAGTGGCTTACGAATACACCTTGGGCGGTGAGACCTACCAAGTGGGTACGATTTCCCAGGATGGCTATGCCGCTCCGAATGCGCTGATGCTGAAGATGCTCAAGTCGAGCATTACCCAGCTTCGATTGAGCAACGGGGACCAAGCACCGCTCTGGAAGATCATGATGAAAAACGTCTATTCCATGCAGGCGTTTGGACTCAGTGAGGAGAATTTCCGATTGAACATATGGTACAACGACCCTGCGACCGGGGTGGACCTCAACTACATTCCACGAAATCCGCTTGATGGCACCTTGCTCATCCAGCTGTTGGGCATGGACCGGTTGGACATCAACGGCATGACGCAGCCCGATGGGGTCTTCGACTTCGTGGACAATGCCGCGACAATGGGCGGTACCATCCACAGCCAGAACGGGCGCATCTTTTTCCCGTCAACCGAACCGTTCGGTTCCAATTTGGCCCGGGAGATTGAGGAGCGTGTCGAAGATCCCGATCTCGCCGCGAACCTCATAGAGAGCATCGTATTCCAACCCCTGTACGACAGCACCAAAACGGCTGCGCAACAGATTCCGTCGCTCAACCGCTTCAGTATCAAAGGAGAATTCCAGAGCCAGACGAGCAGCGAGATTGCCTTGCAGGCCATGAACATTCCTGAAGGATCGGTCACGGTCACGGCCGGCGGGGTTCGCCTGATTGAAAACCAAGATTACACCGTCGATTACCAATTGGGACGCGTACGGATCATCAACGATGGACTGCTTGAATCGGGTCGAAACATCAAGGTCTCACTCGAAAGCAATTCGCTGTTCAGCATCCAGACGAAAACGATGATGGGAACCCGGTTTGATTATGCCATTGGCGACCGGTTCAACATGGGCGCGACCATGCTCAACCTGCGGGAACGACCGTTGACCCAAAAAGTCAATATCGGCAATGAACCGGTCAACAACTCCATTGTCGGAGCCGATTTCAGTTACCAATCCGAGAGCCAATTTTTAACGGAATTGGTCGACGCCTTGCCCTTTTATGAAACAAGTGCGGCTTCCAGCATCGACATCGCTGCGGAAGCCGCGTATTTGATTCCCGGCCACAGCCGCGCCATTGGTCAAGACGGAAATGCCTACATCGATGATTTTGAAGGCAGCCAATCGGCCATCGACATTCGTTCGGTGAACCGTTGGTTCCTCGCTTCGACACCCAAACTGCAGCCCAACCTCTTCCCCGAGGGCAATTTGGAAGACAGCTTAATCTACAATTACAACCGTGCAGCGTTGAGTTGGTACACGGTAGATCCCCAGTTCTTCCGCGGTTCGGGTTTGCAGGATGGGCAGGTCAGTGCTGAAATCAAGAGCGACCACCGCACGCGTGAGGTCCTCGAAGGTGAGGTTTTCCCAAATCGGGAATTGCCGACGGGCACCCCGCCGAACATTCCGACCCTTGATCTGACCTTCCGTCCAGAAGAGCGGGGGCAGTACAACTACGAAGTGCCCGAGGGTGCGGACGGCATTTCCGCGGGCCTCACCGTGGAGGGGGCGTTGGCCGATCCGAGCAGCCGCTGGGGCGGGATCCAGCGCGCGTTGACCACCACGGACTTTGAGATGGCCAACATCGAATACCTCCAGTTCTGGTTGATGGATCCCTTCAACGAGGATTCGGAGAACTTCACCGGCGGGGATTTCTACATCAACCTCGGAAACGTTTCCGAGGACGTCCTCAACGACAGCCAATTGTCCTACGAGAACGGATTGCCGTCGGCCAATAACCCGGACTTGCCAACGTTGGAAGGTGTTTGGGGGGTCTATCCAGATCCCACGACATTCAACGTCGTCAATGCCTTTGATAACACGTCGGGCGACTATGAATTGCAAGATGTGGGCCTCGACGGCATGCCCGATGCTGATGAGCAAGGATTCTTCTCGGAATGGCTCTCGGACATTGCCGATTGGGTTTCGCCCGATGCCTACGCAAACATCGTCAGCGATCCGTCTGCGGATAACTTCCGCTATTTCCGTGACCCTGAGGCGCAGGCCAACGAAGAGACCATCCTTCAGCGGTACGAGCGGTTCAATGGGTACGAGAACAATTCAAACACGGGGTCTCCGAACGGGTACCCCATCACGTCCACGACCATCCCCAATACGGAGGACATCAACCAGGACATTACCCTCTCGACCATTGAGAGTTACTTCCAGTACAAGGTATCGCTTCGGCCCCAAGATTTGGGCGAATTCAACATCGGAAGCAACTACATCACGGATACGTTTGAGCAGGTCGTAACGACCGCTGACGATCAAGACCGCACCATCCGTTGGTACCAGTTCAAAATCCCGGTGCGCGAATTCGACAACCGCGTGGGCGGCATCACCGACTTCCGCTCCATCCGCTTCATCCGCATGTTCGTGAAAGGGTGGTCAGAACCTGTGACCTTGCGTTTTGCGCGATTGGAGTTGATCCGCGGTGAATGGCGTCGCTACCTGGAGTCATTGGCCGGACCGCAAGAAGTGGAGCCGGATGACCCCTCCTCGACGTCGTTTGCCATCAGCGCCGTAAACATCGAAGAGAATGGAAACCGCGAGCCGGTCCCGTATGTGACGCCTCCGGGCATCATTCGAGAAATTGACGTGGGAACAGCCAACCAACGAAGGTTGAACGAGCAATCGCTTGAAATGGCCATTTGCGGCCTGAAGGATGGAGATGCGCGCGGAGCATACCGCAACATCAATTTTGACATGCGGATGTACAAGCGCCTTCGGATGTACGTGCACGCTGAAGCCGGACCGGATGGGACGCCGCTCAACGACGATGATTTGACGTGCTTCATCCGATTGGGTAACGATTTTGAAAACAACTATTACGAGTACGAGATTCCGATGAAGGTTACCCCTTGGAACACAGGGGACGAGGACTTGATTTGGCCGGCAGAGAACAACATCGACATTGAATTCCGCAAGCTGCAGAATTTGAAAATTGAGCGGCCCGTTGGCTATCCTTTGTTTGAAGAATTTGAAGGGCTGGATTCCGAGTACAATGCACGCCTCGCTGTGAAGGGAAATCCAAACCTGGCCAATGTCGTCATGGTCATGGTGGGCGTGCGCAACCCGGACAAGGACGACAATGTATTTGATTCCGACGACGATGGACTGGACAAGTGCAGCGTCGTGTGGGTGAATGAGATGCGTCTGGCCGATTTCAATCAGAAAGGCGGATGGGCCGTGACGGCCCAGATGAATGCCAAGCTCGCCGACCTCGGAAACGTGAGCGTTGCTGCCAACATGTCCACGCCTGGTTTTGGAGGGTTGGAGCAGCGCATTCAAGAACGCCAGCGGGAGACCATCCAAGCCATCGACGCATCGGGCACGTTGCAACTCGGGAAGTTGCTTCCCAAGAAGCTGGGAGTGACGTTGCCGATGTATTTGGGTTATTCGCAGGAAGTGTCCACACCCCAATTTGATCCGCTCTCGCCGGACATCGAAATGGCCGAGCAACAGGGCCTCTCCGAAGAGCGACAAAACAACGCCCAAACGGTTAACCAATTGAAGTCCATCAACTTCTCGAACATTAAAATCGATCCTCAATTCGGATCGGGCGGAAGCGGTTCGCGTGACCGCAACCGCGACCGCGGTGGCGCTGCAGCCGGCGGACGGGGAGATGGCAAAGGCGATAAGGGCGGTGGCAAAGACGCCGGCATCCCGGACACCAACGTTGACATGGGTGGTGCTCGAGGTGGAGGTTCAGCGCGCGGAGGCGGTTCAGCCCGTGGCGGTGGCGGAGGCAGTGCAAACTTGGGTTTGCTCAAACTCTTTGACCCGGGGAATTTCACGGCCAACTTCAGTTACATCGAGGCATTCAACCGTGACGTCAACACGGAGTACCAGATCAATCGAGAATTCCGAGGGGGCTTGAATTACAATTTCTCGCATTCACCGAAGAATTTCTCGCCGTTCAAGAAGATTGGATTCATCCGGAAATACGAAGCGCTGAAGTGGCTGTCCGACTTCAATTTCTACCTGCTTCCAAAGCAGCTCACGGTGGGAACGCAGATGAACCGTGTTTACGAAACCAGTCGCGTTCGCAACAACACGGAGGAGTTATTGGGAATCGAAACGGACCTGCTGATCAACACCCAGGTCATGAAGACGTGGCAGTGGGCGCGCAATTATGCGCTGAAGTACGATTTGACGAAGGCCTTGAAGTTTGATTACACCGGTCAGGCTCAAGCGCTTGTGGGTGAGCCGGCAGGCGAGATCAACCGCGAGGATGCCG
Source organism: bacterium (assembly GCA_029979565.1). Classification (GTDB taxonomy): domain Bacteria; phylum Bacteroidota; class Bacteroidia; order Flavobacteriales_D; family Sanyastnellaceae; genus UA16. Next base: position 35,081 of record JAPOHG010000010.1, on the reverse strand, counting down.
AGGCATACCAGTCGTACAAGGACTCCGTATTGGTGAATCTGCAAAACGCCGGTGAAATCACGACGTACAACCACAACGTTACCGGAACGTACAAGTTGCCGTTTGACAAGCTGCCCATTGTCAATTTCATCTCCAGTGACATTCGGTACCAGGGGTCCTACCGATGGGATCGGGCGCCATTCTCCCAGGACAGTTTGGGGAATACCATCCAGAATTCGCGCAACCTGAGCTTGAATGCCCAGGCCAATTTTGCCAACCTGTACAAGAAAATTCCCGGGGTCAAGGACTTGCTGAATCCACCGCGCCGCGCCCCAACACGCAATGAAATTCGAAACGAAGATCGGGACGGTTTTGGCAACGCAGAGGAAGAAGAAAAGGTGAAGTTTGAACTCAACCCGCTCGCGACATTGGTGCGATTGATAGCGAGTGTTCAGAACGTATCGGGAACGTTTACCCGAAACGAAGGCATGCTCCTTCCGGGTTATGCGCAACGCGCCCGTTTCGTTGGGATGGATGAGCAGTTGTTGGCGCCTGGGCCCTTGTTTGTGTTGGGTCATCAAAACACCAACTGGCAGGGCGTACAGGTGCGTGACTTTGCCATTGACGCCGCAGAGAACGGTTGGTTGGTCGAGTTGCCATTGCAAAACCAACAGTACAATCAAACGTACCAAGAGACCTTCAACGTTCGAGCGAATCTCGAACCCATCAAATACTTGAAAATTGAGTTGACGGCCAACCGCAGCATCAACCAGAACTACACGAGCTTCTTCCGTTTTGACGAGGAGCAAAATGAATTTGTATACGATTCACCCAACGAAACAGGGCAATTCTCCGCTACCGTGATGAGCTGGAATACCGCCTTCGTGGAGGACGACGTAGAAGATGAATTCAATTCGGAACTGTGGGATAGTTTCTTGAAGACGCACCGCATCATCGTTTCGCAACGCTTGAACGAATCGAATTACCAATTGGATGAACCGGAAAACACCGGCTACTACACGGGCTTTGGAGGCACCAGCCAAGACGTAACCATTCCGGCGTTTGTCGCCGCATACCTCGGCTACGATCCGCAAGAAGTTCCGCTCGACGTCTTCAACACGCCCGTTGCTCCCAACTGGCGCGTGAGCTATGATGGATTGACGAAAAACGAATTCTTCAAGCAGTATTTCAAGCGGTTCAACCTGAACCACAGCTACCGTTCAACGTTGACCACCAACTATGTGACGAACCTCAATTACGCAGAGGATGCAAATGGGTTGCCAACGGCCATCGACCAGAGCGAATTTGGCAACTACATCTCCGAGCGGCAGTTCAACGTCGTGAGCTTGAGCGAGCAACTCTCACCGCTCATTGGTGTTGACATGACGATTAAGACCGAAGGGGAGAACGAACCGCAGCTCAAGGTGGAATTGAAGCGCGACCGCAACGTGGCATTTGGACTGACGAATTACCAAATCACGGAGACGAAAAGCGAAGGCCTCGTGATTGGATTTGGATACAAATTCAAGGACGTACCCAACCCGTTCATCAAGACTTACGGGAAGTTACCGGTCAAAATGCTGAAAGAGACGGATCTCGTGCTGCGCGCCGATGTGAACGTCCGCGACAACCGCACCATCATTCGAAAGATGGTCGAGCGCCAGAACCAGGTTACAGCCGGTCAAAAACTCGTGTCGATCAAGATGTCTGCGGACCTCGAAGTGTCGGATAAATTGACGATGCGTGCCTTCTATGATCATCAGATTACCAACCCGTACATCTCGACTTCTTTTGCGACGTCGAATATCCGTTCTGGAGTAGCTTTGCGCTTCAACTTGAATCAATAAGCCATGAACATCCCAAACGATCTTCGTTACACCAAGGAGCACGAGTGGGTGCGCTTGGAAGGCGACGTTGCCACCATTGGAATCACCGACTACGCGCAAGGCGAACTCGGTGACATTGTGTTTATCGAAGTGGATACCGTCGATGAAGCGGTGGCGGCAGATGAGGTGTTCGGCACCATTGAAGCGGTAAAAACAGTGAGCGATATGTTCGCCCCTGTAGCCGGTGAAGTCATCGAATTCAATGAGGCCCTCGAAGACAATCCGGAAGCTGTGAACAGCGATCCGTATGGCGAAGGATGGATCATCAAAATGCGCGTCGCAAATTCCGCCGACGTGGAAGCATTGCTCTCCCACGAGGGGTACGCCGAATTGATAGGCTAACGCAATATGCGAGGCGACCTCAACGATACCGGCATCAGCCGAGAGGTGCAGCTTCGGCATGTTGCGATGCCCTTGACATGGGCACTGCTCATTTTCGGGTTGCACGCCATCCCGGGCACCGACCTCCCGCAAGCCATATTGATGGACCTATTCCATGTGGACAAAGCCATTCACCTGGTGATGTTCGCTGTGTTGTCATCGAGCGTCTTCGTGGCGTTGGGCAAAACAGGGACGATTCGCAAGTACAAGTGGTATGCTGGATTGGCGTTGGTGATGTATGGAATTGGCCTGGAATTTGCACAGGACGTGTGGTTCGTTGGCCGAGAGGCCAGTTGGGGCGATATCCTTGCCGATGGCACGGGTGTACTCGTCGGACGATTGGCTTTTCGCGGCATCTATGGCTGTTGGAACTGACGGACCGAAGGTTAACACGATAAAACTTCCTCGGTATGCGTTTCTTGATGTAATTTCGGGGCCCAATTACTCGACTCATGCTCAGCAGAAAAACTCCTGAAGCGAACTTGGAAAACAAGCGCGGCGCGTGGAAAGCCATCGGCTTTGTGGCCTCGCTTTCGCTGTTGCTCAGTGCATTGGCGTGGACGTCCTACGACGTAGCCATCACACGCGGCATCGACTTTGAAGCCGATCTTCTCGAAGACGAGGAAATCCCGGTGAATGTCGTTCAGCCGCCACCGCCACCACCGCCACCGCAACAGACCACGGTGATTGAAATCGTTGATGATGAGGAGGAAATTGAGGAGGAATTGGAGATTGAGGACATCGAGCTTGACGAGGATACGGAGATCGAGATCATCGAGGATTATGAAGAAGAGGAGGAGGACGTTCCGTTCATGATTGTCGAGAACATGCCAGCAATGGGCGACTGCAAAAAGTTGCGCGGCGACGAACGCCACCAATGCACGCAGTTGGAAATCATCAAGTACGTGTCCAAGAATACCAAGTACCCGCCGATTGCCAAAGACGCTGGGATTCAAGGCACCGTTTTCGTCTACTTCGTCGTCGGAAAGGACGGCAAGGTGAAGGACGTGCGTGTGTTGCGCGAAGTGGATTCCCGTTTGGACGCCGAGGCGATCCGGGTAGTGGAGAGCTTACCCACCTTCGAACCGGGGGAGCAACGCGGCAAGGCCGTGAGTGTTCAGTACACCATCCCCGTGAAGTTCATCATCCGCTAACCGCGGTTGATTGCAATATTCTGTAAGGCTCGTACCGCTTGGTCGAGCCTTTTTTCATGCGTTCCAGCGTCAATGATGGCGTGGTTGGGCAAGGCGGCAATCGCATCCGTATAGGCGCCGTGCAGGGCCATGCGATCCTCAAGGCGAGGCATCGACCGGAGCGGGTCGGCCTCCCAAGGAATCGTCGGTGCACAGAGCAGGGTCAAATTGGGCCAGGCCTCCAGCCGTTCAAGTCCTTCAGGCGCCCGGTCGAAGGCATGTTCGCCCCACAATCTCAGCACAAGCGCATCCGTATCGGAAACCACGCATACCGCACCTGTTGCGGCTGCTTGCTGCACCGCCACCTCGCAGGCCTCTGCTTGCGCTTGAGCCAGCCGCTCCAACGTCGCCAATGTCGCTTGTCCGGCAATAACCTCTGCGTCGTACCGGGCACATTCCCGAACGACCAATCCGCCCAATTGTGCACTCAATGCTTCGGTGAGGGTCGTCTTCCCGGTGGACTCGACGCCGGTGACGGCGATGCGGATGACGGCCGATTCGCTCACAGCTGCGGAATGAAATTGAACCACCCTTCAAGTGCCAGTAGGGTGTAGAGAATAAACAACCCGGTGCCCCATTTGAGTCCGCGACTTGCGTAAAGGACCACGGAGACGGCATTGACCACAATCCAATAGAGCCAGTTGGCATGCACGAATTGCAACATCCAATACGTCGCGACCAGACTCCCGACCGTGGTGAAAGCATCGAGGCGGGGCCTCCAACTTTTGCCTTGAAAAAACTGACCGAGCGCCCACCATGCGATGAGGCCCGCTCCAATGGAGAGCGCATGCGCTTCAAGCGAAGCTGTGGGAAGAGGATCCGGCCAAACGGACTGCACCGCCCATGCGCCGTAAGCGGCCATTCCGATGTAATACAGCCAAAGGCAGGCCTCCAGTTTCAGCTGCCGTTGCCAGCAGATGACCAAAAACAAAGCGGATCCGACACCCCCGGCCGGGAAGGCCCACGCTTCACCGGCTTGATAACCCAGTGTGTAGGCGATGTTGAAGGCCACGGCTGCGGGTTCTCCCCATCGGTGCCATGTGTGGTGCGATTCACTCATCGAAATCACATCGGCAAGGCGCCGATAAGTTTACGGAAACCGAAAGCGGCAGCCACGACTTCAATAGCTCTTGCTCTTCCAACGTCATGTCGTTGTACTCCAAATCAAGGGATTCGAGGTGGGGCAAGTCTCCTAAGCTCGCAGGGTAATAGGCGATGAGGTTGGACCACAAGTTCAGCGAGCGCAATTCTCCGAGTTGGTCAATGTCCAATGGGATGGAGTCGATGGCATTGTCTCCCAGGTCCAGCTCGCGCAGCTCAGTCCATGATATGGCTGAAGCAGGGAAGGCCACAAGCGCGTTGGAGACCGCTGAGAAGCGTTCGAGGAAAGCCCAGCCGCTCAAATCTTCATCGATGTGTGTGAGTTTGTTTCGATCGATGATCACCTCCCGCAACTCGGTCCATTCGGCCAGTTCCGATGGAAAGGAGCGGAGGCGTTTTTTGGTGAGGTCAATGCGGTAAACAGGTTGGCCGGCTGCACGGGCGGTTCGCGCACTTTCGATGCTCGTGTACACCGGAGCGGATTGCCAATCCACGGATTGCGCAGCTGCATTCGGCCCCCCGAAGGAAAGCGCAAACATCACAACTGAAAAAGGCAAGCATCGAATCATGGCACCGGGGAAGGCTCAGTGGCTAAGATAGAACGTGCCTTCTGGGCATCTTGTTGCAGCTGATCTTGGAGCGCCTTCAAGCCTTCGAACATCATTTCGTCTCGCAAGCGCGCCATGAACAAGAGCTCCATGGTCTCGTCGTAACACTGCCGCCCGCCTTCAAGGAGGTGGACTTCCATGGTTTCGGTGATGCCATCGTCCTGTACGGTCGGTCGGGTGCCCAAGTTGACCATGGCCGGTTGCCAATCACCCGCCCCGGCAATGCGTGCCCAAACGGCGTACACCCCGCGCCCTGGCATGCGTTTCAGCGGTTCCTCGCATTTGAGGTTGGCCGTTGGAAAGCCCAATTTGCGTCCCAGTTGTTCTCCACGCACTACGCGACCGGTAAAAGGATACGGGTGACCCAACCACTGCCGGGCCCGGGATACATCACCGCTGGCCACTGCTTCGCGGACCTTGGTGGAGCTGATGCGGGTGTCCTCCACGGTATGTGCGGGAAGTTCTTCAACGTCAAACCCGAACACCTTGCCCAGGTTGATCAAACTCTCGAACGAACCTTCCCGATTGCGGCCAAATCGGTGATCGTATCCGACGATGACAACGGCTGGTCGGATTCCTTCCGCGAAGAGCTCCCGGACGTATTCGAGCGGTGACATGCGTGAAAGCTCCTCGGTAAACGGATGTACGATGAGGTGGTCAAGTCCAGCACGTTCAAGCAGTGTTTTTCGCTCATCAAGGGTGTTCAGGAGTTGGAGTTGGTGGTGCTCGGGATGGAGTACCATTCGGGGGTGCGGGTGGAAGGTCAAGAGTACGGATTCGCCTTTCAATTCGGCCGCACGAGTTTTCAACAAATCAAGCACTGCGCGGTGCCCAACATGAACCCCATCAAAGGTTCCAATGGTCAATACCACCGGGACTTCCGTCGAAAAATCGCGTGCGTTGAAATGGACTTTCACTTTTTCAAAGATAGGTTAGTAATATCACGGATTTCCTTGTACTTTTGCGCCGAAATTAAAAGGCCAATTCGCCCATTCGCACATGTCTCAACAAGGAACTATAGCTCAGGTCATCGGACCGGTTGTCGATGTAAGTTTTCCGCAGGGAGTTGCCCTCCCCAAAATTTTGGACGCTCTCACCATCGAGCGGGAAGGAGGGGACCTCATCCTCGAAACCCAGAAGCACATCGGTGAAGACACCGTGCGTGCCGTCTCCATGGACTCTACAGAGGGCCTTTCACGCGGCATGAAGGTAACAGCCACCGGCCGGGGAATCACGATGCCAACCGGTGAGCAAATCAAGGGCCGCTTGTTTAACGTGGTTGGTGATGCCATCGACGGCATCGGAGCCACAGACAAGACCAACGGACGTGAGATTCACCAAGAGGCGCCCAAGTTTGAGGACTTGAGTACGGCCACGGAAGTCTTGTTCACAGGGATTAAGGTCATCGATTTGATTGAGCCTTACGCCAAGGGTGGAAAGATTGGGTTGTTCGGCGGTGCTGGTGTAGGCAAGACGGTATTGATCATGGAATTGATCAACAACATCGCGAAGGGATACGAAGGGATCTCTGTGTTTGCGGGTGTGGGTGAGCGTACCCGTGAAGGAAACGACTTGTTGCGTGAGATGATCGAATCGGGCGTTATCAAGTATGGTAAGGAATTTGAAGAGAGTATGGAAGCCGGCGGTTGGGACTTGACCAAAGTTGATACCAACGAATTGGCTCAGTCGCAGGCGACGTTGGTGTTCGGCCAGATGAACGAACCTCCCGGAGCCCGTGCACGTGTTGCGTTGTCCGGTTTGACGGTCGCGGAATACTTCCGCGATGGAGACGAGGAGTCCGGAGGCCGTGACATCCTGTTTTTCATCGATAACATCTTCCGTTTCACACAAGCGGGATCTGAGGTATCAGCCCTGCTCGGCCGAATGCCATCGGCGGTAGGTTACCAGCCCACCCTCGCCACGGAAATGGGCGCGATGCAGGAACGGATCACTTCAACGAAGCGTGGCTCCATCACATCGGTTCAGGCGGTCTACGTACCTGCGGATGACTTGACCGACCCGGCACCAGCAACGACGTTTGCTCACTTGGATGCAACCACAGTATTGTCCCGTAAGATTGCCTCTTTGGGCATCTACCCCGCGGTGGACCCGTTGGATTCAACGTCTCGAATCTTGACCCCTGAAGTAGTCGGTGAAGAGCACTACAAGTGTGCGCAGGATGTGAAGGAGACTTTGCAGCGCTACAAGGAGTTGCAGGACATCATCGCTATTTTGGGTATGGACGAATTGTCTGAAGAAGACAAGCAGACGGTATACCGCGCTCGCCGCATCAGCCGATTCTTGTCTCAGCCGTTCCACGTAGCTGAGCAGTTCACCGGATTGCAGGGCGCGTTGGTGAGCATCGAAGACACCATCAAAGGCTTCAACCGCATCTTGAGCGGCGAATTGGATCACCTTCCAGAGGCGGCCTTCAACTTGAAGGGCACCATCGAAGAAGTCATCGAGGCCGGTGAGAAAATGATGGCTGAAGCCTGATCACAGCACGACCATGACGGTACACATCCTCACCCCCGATGCCACCTTGTTCAGCGGAGAAGCTGAGTACGTTGGCTTGCCTGGTTCCGACGGCAGCATGGGCATCATGGACCGCCACGCAGCCTTGATTACCACATTGCAGAACGGCGAAGTACTGGTGCGGACGGGCGGAAAAGAAGAGCGATTCGCGGTGAAAGGCGGAACGGTTGAGGTGCTGAACAACGTGGTGACGGTGCTCGCTGCGTAGCCCGAACAAATGAAATGCAAAAGGCTCGACCGCTCCCGGTCGGGCCTTTTTTATTCGTGGTGGTAGGGCTCACCTTTGAGGATGGTGTGGGCGCGGTAGATCTGCTCTGCAGCAAACGGCCGGATCATCTGGTGCGAAAACGTCATGGGGCCAAGGCTCATGAACGCGTGGGCCTTCGAACGGATGCGCGGGGCAAATCCATATGGCCCGCCGATGACGAACATTACGTGGCGCAACCCGCGGTTCTGAAGGTTTTGGAGGTGCTTCGAGAACGCCAGTGACCCCATGGCTTTCCCCTTTTCGTCCAAGAGAATGAGGTGGTCCACCCCGCTGATGAATTTGTCGAGAATGGTGGCTTCCGCTTCTTTGACGGCTTCGGGGTCTTTTTTGCTTTGCTTGAGCTTGGCATCGGTGGTTTCGATGAACTCGAACTTTCCGTAGTGGCGCATGCGGTCCACGTAAATCCGCGTGCCTTCAGCGATCCAGCTGGACTGTGTTTTTCCGATGGCCAATAGCGTGATTTGCACGAAGCAAAGGTATTCTATCTTCGCTGCATGGTTTCACAATCAATGGAGCGGTTGATCCGTTTCGCTTTGGAAGAGGACTTGGGAACGGGGGATTGCACATCGGAATCTTCGTTGCCGGAGGGCATGTTGCAAGAGGGGTTCATCATGGCCAAGGAAGACGGCGTGGTCGCCGGTTTGGAGGTGGCCGAGTTTGTCTTTGGGGTGGTCGACGCGTCGTTGACCATTGAATTGCTTGCAACTGATGGCGATGCCGTGACGGCCGGCCAGCGCGTCCTTCGGGTCGCAGGACTTGCCAAGAGCATTTTGATTGGGGAGCGGTTGGCGCTGAATTTCATCCAACGCATGAGCGGAATTGCGTCCCGGACGGCGGCGATCATGGCCTCGTTCGCAGGCACGAAATGCGCCGTGCTCGACACCCGCAAGACCACACCCGGCTTGCGCGAATTCGAGAAAATGGCCGTGCGCCTGGGCGGGGGAACCAACCACCGCATGGGATTGTACGACATGATATTGGTCAAAGACAACCACGTGGATTACGCGGGTTCCATGGCGCAGGCGTTGGAGAATGTCGCCGCGTACATGAAGGCCGAGCAATCGAACGTACCGGTCGTGGTCGAAGTGCGCGATGCCGCAGAAGCCGCCGCCGCCATGGCGGCGCGCAAGGCGTGGCAAAAGCCCGACGGTTCGCCACTGGTGGACCGGCTGCTGCTGGACAACCACACCCCGGAACAGGCGGCGGCCATGGTGGAACAGTGGGGCGAAACCATCCCGCTCGAGGCGTCAGGGGGCATCACTCCGGACAACGCTCGGGCCTATGCGGACGCCGGTGTGGATTACGTGAGCATGGGGTGGATCACGCACAGCGTCAAGGGCATGGATTTTAGTTTGAAATCGGCAACGTACTTCAATGGCTGAGCTTGAACCGCCTGTCGTCCCGGACCGCCCATTTTTCCGGTGGGTTCAACAGAACAAGGTGTTCGACCGGATGCGCCGCATGCTGCGGGGTGTGCGTCCTTGGAAAGACAAGTCGATGAACGTCTACGATGTCGGCCGGTTTTTCTTTCTCGGCTTGGTCAATGGCTCGGTATCTACCCGTGCAGCGGCCATCAGTTTTCGCTTGTTCGTGGCCTTTTTTCCGGCCATGATTCTCCTCTTGAGCATCATTCCATATACCCCGTTGGAGACCGAAGAAGTCCTGATCAGCTTGGAGCAGTTTTTTCCCAAGCAGGCCATCGAACTCTTTGAGTCGACGGTCTCCGACCTCATTGGCCAACGGCAAGGGACGCTTCTTTCGGTGGGGGTTGTGCTGCTGCTCTTTTACGCTTCGAACAGCGTGAATGCCATCCTGCTCGGATTTGGGCAAAGTGCGCACTCGGCAGGCCCGCAGCAGAATTGGATGGTGTTCCGCCTGCTGTCCATTGGCCTTTTGTTGGTGCTCTCAGTCTTGTTGGTGTTGGCGGTCTTTATGATCGGTTTTGCGGGTGATGCGTTGCATTGGGCCGAAGCACAAGGCTGGCTGGAAGGCATCAACATTCCACTTGTGACCGGAGCGCGGTGGGCGCTGTCGTTTGGATTGATTTACGTGGCGGTTACCATTCTCTACAACGTGGGGGACCGGTCGACGCACCCGTGGGAGTGGTTGTCGATTGGGGCTACGGGAACCACGGCGCTGTTCGTGGTGTTGACGTTCACGTTTTCGTGGTTCATTGACCAATTTGCCTCCTACAACTCCTTGTACGGTTCGCTGGGAACGTTATTGATTACCCTTTTGTGGTTGAATTCCAACAGTTCCATTTTATTATTGGGCTTCGAACTCAATGCAGCCATTAACCGCGCGCGGATGGATGCTGAAAAACAACTGGAAACCCCTTCATCATGAAACACCTCTTGACCTTCGCCCTGACCCTGTTTGCCGCTGCTGCTGTCGCTCAAAATCCTGTTTTGGGAAAATGGAAGACCATCGACGACGAGACAGGTCGCATCAAAAGCGTCGTGGAAATCACCGAACGCGATGGGAAGATTTACGGACAGGTCATCGAGTTGTTCCGCTTGCCGGAAGAGGACCAAAATCCCATTTGCGATTTGTGTGAAGACGACCGCAAAGACCAGCCTGCGTTGGGCATGGAGATTGTCCGGGACATGGTTCCGGTAGCGGGCGAAATGGAATGGGAAGACGGAACGATTTGCGATCCTAAAAACGGAAAGATTTACGACTGCGAGATGTGGTTGGAAGCGGACAACATGGACGAATTGAAAGTCCGTGGGTACATTTTCTTCTTGTTCCGCACGCAGACCTGGCTCCGCCAGAAGTAGGCCCATCAAGGCCACCAGGGGAGCCGCTGTTTGAGGCCTTCCCGCATTTCCGGAAAGTACCCGAGTGCATAGCATGCTGCAAAGCACGTGCCGGTGGCTAGTGTACCTTGGGCAACCGCTTCCGCAAGCGGGTGCAATCCCATGCTGCCAGCGTCCCAATGGAAAAGCATTGCGCACGCTGTAGCGATTGCCGACATGACGGGAATGGACCACGTGAATGGGTGCACACCAAACTTTCGGTAGACGATGAGCAGGCGCCACCCGTTGTTCCAAACGAAGGTTCCCAATGTGGCCAGTGCCGCTCCGGCAAGCCCCCATTCAAAAACCACCAGAAACAGGTAATTCATGGCGACGGTGACCACGACCAAGGCCAAGTTGACGGGGAGGACCAAACGGTAGTGTTCACTGAATCCGAGGTGGCTGTTGTTGCTCACGTTTAGGCCGGTGATGAGCTGAGCACTGGCAATGCACAGAAACACCAGTTCCAGTCCTCTGTACTTCGGGGGCAGCAATTGCTGCAGCGGATCAAACCCTGCCCAGATTCCTGCCATGACAGCACCCATGAGTAAGAAATTGACCCGCGCGGTATTCTTGCTGAGTTGACCGATGCTGGCATTGTCATCTTGGTTGATTTTTGCCGCTACGACTCCGCGAACGATGTTGGTGGTGGCACGCCGGGGCAAAGCCACCACAGAACCCATGAAAAAGCCCAATGTATAGACCGGCACTTCTTCGAGACCGAGGAATTTTCCGACCATGATGTAATCCAACTGGGTGGCGACAATTACAGCGCTACCGGCGAATAAACTGAATGCGCTGAATTCAGCGAATTGCGGCAGGTCAGAACGATTGAATCCTTTGGTGAGGCCCTTGAATAGACCGAAACTCGCACCGCCCATCAGGAGGAAGGAGACGCCGTAGGAGGCCACGTAAAGAGGGACAAATGCTTCAAGGGAGATCCAATCAAAAAGCAAGAAGGCGCCGAGGGTGAGGTAGCTGATTTTTTGCCACAGCTCATCCACCCAAGCAATGAAGGCCGTTCGAAGCTTCCACGTGAGCAACGATCGGAAGATGTGCAGCAGGCTCATGATGGCGACAATGACCAAGAACCAGTGGACATTTTGCGACAACAATTCACCTTTGTCTGGGTCCAGCCACAAGATCCAACCCTCACCCCATTTCCAAAGGATGGCCAATGAGGTGAGTACTCCTACAGCGCCGATGCCTAGGATGGAATTCAGGCTTTTAACGCGTTCGCCTTCTTCGTAGCGGTGCAGAAATCGGACGATTGCGCCCGGGGCACCAAGGGTTGAGATCGAAGCACAAATCATGCCCCACGAGGTCATGATGCGCACCAATCCCCAAATCGCTTCGTTGCCTTCAAATGCGCGGGGGAGCACCACCATGTTGTTCAAGGCACCGACGACCATTCCCGCGCCGAGCGCGATGGCTGCATATCCTGATTGTTTCGCTATGACGCCCATCGATCAGTTGAAATAAGTGGGTAAGGGGTCCAATACCGTGCAATACGCACAAAAACGGGCTTCGGTTTCGTGCTCCAACCCGTGCGTCGAGTCGTGCAAGGCTTCGAGCTGCTCCACCAGCCAACCCAGCAATTGGCGTGCGTCCTCCTGCGTAACACGGTCTCGGCCGTCGATTTTCAATTTCAGCAATCCTTCGCGAGCATTTTTGCCAGAGCGGATACCCGATTGCACAGATGCCAGCGGCCCTCCGTCGGCTCCGAGGGTTTCCAAGGCGATGGCCGAGTAGATGAGAAGTTGCAGCGCTTTGGATGATTTGCCTTGGCCAAGCCGATCGAGCCAATCGCCTTTGAGAGCCAATTCCGATTCTTTGACCGATCCCGTTTTGTAGTCGGTGACCACGACCTCACCACCTTCCAAATCAATGCGGTCGGCTTTGCCGTGCAGCCGGACTGTTGCGAAGGGACTGCCGTTGATCCCAAACGCATGGTCCAATTCGGCTTCAACCGCCGTAACGGTCCGGACCGGTTCGCCTTGCAACTCCATGAGCTCCACGTTGATGAGCTTGCGTAGCGTGGCCTCAGCAATGGCAAAATGCAAGTAATTCTCTCCGCTCTCCGTTAATGCCAAGCTGTATTCCTTTTCGACGGAAGCATGCAGCAACGGCCGAATGTTCTCACGCAACGCTTCGAGGTCTTCGGGCTTGAGCACCCGGCTTTTCAGCGTTTTGAAGCCGTCTTCAAGGACTTTGTGCACGATGGTTCCGAAAGTACTGGCCGTCATTTCGTCCTCAAATTCGTCCTGTTCGTGCAAGCGCAATATGTACTTGTAGTAGAAGTCCCGCTTGCATGCCATGAAGGTGTTCCACGCCGAAGGACTGATGCCGCGTTTGGCCCAATTGACGAGCTCGCTTTGTGCCCAAGGGGTCCATTCCAAAGGCTGGATTTCCGGTCGCTTGCCGGGGAGTGCGCTGTGCACATTGATTCGGTTCACGGAGAGCAAGTCCCTGCCATTGGGCCGGAAGGAGCGTTCAAATTGAAGCAAGTACCGACTGGGTTCTGCCGCTTCGTCTTGCCCACGGTACAGGAAATGGATTTCCTTGCACCGGTTCATGAGCCGGTAGGTGTAGTAGGCGTAAATCGCCTCACGTTGGTGCCGTCCCGGGAGGCCCCACATGTGCCGAAGGTCGAAGGGAATGAAGCTTTCGGGCAATGAGGACTTGGGCAGGGTTCCTTCATTGCAGTCCATCAGGAAAATGCGTTCGTAGTCCAGAGCGCGCGATTCAATGAGCCCCATGATCTGCAGCCCTTCCTCAGGCTCTCCGAGCAAGTCAATGCGTTCGGATTGCAAGCTGTTGAACAACATGTTCCACGCTTCCTCTGGCGTTGATAGAATGCCGTGATTTGCTTGAAAGCGTCGCACAAGGCCAGTGCACTTTGCGACTTTCTCCCAGCCGATTTGCGTCCAAGGGTCTCCGTTCTCGTTCGATTCCATCTCGGAACTCAACGCTTTTACCCAGTTTGCCATGGCTGAGAGGAATGGGGACACCTCACTCGTCAACATCGGCGTAAGCCCTTCAAAAAAGGCATGCACCGGACCGCTGGATGTTTGGGCCATTTGATCCAAGGACACCCAGGCCCACTTTTTGGCTGCCATTCGATTCAATACTTGGGTGGCATCGTCGTGAAACCGGTCCTCAGGGAAGCACGCATGGAGCAGCGGCTCGCTCAATACCTGGCGGATGTCATCGTGGTGCCATGAGGTGCGTTTGCGCTGGACCAACCGGTGGACTGTGCGGAGGAAACTGCACGCTGGGGATTCGGACCACGCCAATCCCATGGTAACGTTGTAGTTTTTTTGAAGGCCCTCTGGAAGGGACTGGAGCAGGAGGGGCAGCTGGCTTGCATCGGGCAGGACAATAGCCGTTCGTGCCAATTCTTCCTTGCTCAAGGCCGCAACAGCTTCTCGAATGTATTGGCATTCGGTGACGACGCTGCTGCAATTGACCCGGTGCAGGGCGGGAGGTTGTTGGGACAGGCGCTGGGGCAATGCCGATGCCGGAGCTCCCCGTTCGCGCATCTGTTCCCGGATGAACATACCCGCTTCGATGCCTTCGTTCTGAACATAGCTCGCGTCTCCGTCCCACGCCCACGTCAACTGATTGGCCCGCTCGAACCCTTTGAGAAACTGCAATTCGGCCGGGGTCAGCGCACTCATGCCGCCGACAAAAACATGATCGTAATCGGGGGTGAAAGCGTGGGAAGCCGCTTGGCGTGCCAACAAGCCGGCATACCCTTGCTTCCGGTCCTCCAAAGCTGACGTAAAGGCCGCATACAAAGGGCCCAATTGCAAGTATTGCCGCAAAAAGGCCTTTTGTCCGGGTTTCAGGGCATCCGGGTCGCCAAAGCTCCAGTCCTCGATGCCTTCGATGTCGCAGAGGTTCTGGAACACGGATTGGGCGTCGAGCAAGTGCTGGTCAATTTCATTGAAATCGCGCAGCGCAATCCGGCCCCATGGCATGAAGGCCTCGAACGTGCGCGGTCCGCTGTCCGCAGCAGCGGGCAATTCTTTCCAAAGGCTGTAAAGCAACGCCAACCCCTCCATTCCATCAAGTGGAATCCAGGTGGTTTGGTGTTGAATCGCCATGCCCAGGGTGTGCACCGTAGGCAGCCAGCCGGGTCCTTTCATGAGGGCTGCATAGCTTCGCTCAAATTTGCGCACCGCCCGCTGACTGGGCAGGATGACCAGGCACCGTTCAGGGTGCGCCCGTTCGATGACTTGTTGAGCAAGTTGCGTAAGAAAGGAGGGCGTAGTTGTCAAACAGCGGGGTGTTTCAGCCCTTCAATTTAAACCCGTTGCGGATGAATTCAAGGAATTCTTTTCGCCCGTGTGGCGTGAACAAAGCCCGTGAGACCTCCTTCCATGGGGTCCTCGTTGCAGGTGCAAGGGTGTCTGGATGCACAGGTGGTTGAGACGTTGCCGTGCGGTTGATTTCTCTGGAGGATGCTTTGGTGATGGCCGATTCGTCCAAAATGCGGTCCATGGCATCGGCTGCAGCAAACCGCTCTTTGGCCGATTCCATTCGGCCCAACTGCTCCTCGAGTAACCCGAGATTGTTCAGGGTGATGGCGTCTTCTGGATCGAGTTCGACTGCTTTTTCGTAGTCCGCGATGGCCCCATTGATATCCCGCAAGGCTTGTTTCATCCAGCCACGTGCTGCGTACCGATAGCCGTAACCAGGCTGCAAGTTGACGGCCTTGTCGAGTAGCGCCACACTCTCGTGAGCCCGGTCGTTGTGGAAGAGGGCAACGGCCCGATCATTCAAAAAGTCCGGATCGTGCCCCCAATCGGGATTCTCGCGTTCCGCCTGATCATAACCGACCAATGCGCTTTGCCATTGGCCGGCCTCTGCCGAAGCTCGGGCCTGCTGCACCAGCAAATGGCCTTTGGGAGAAGCGGGGTTGCTTGGGGTATTCGACATGGACGATGCAGGTGAAACTGTTCAAAAATACAACGCCCAAGGGTCCGCTTTGTTTCCCGCGTCCTCCGAAATTGCAAGGGAAAGATGAGCATGGATTACCCCCAATTCCGGAAGTTGGAAGGTGCCCCGAACCTCTACGCAATCGAGGGGCCGAAGCATGTGACCGAGTGGCAGCCGCTAGGGACAGGCAAATGGGTGGTGCACCAGCATTATGCATCGGATTATCCGCGCTACCAATGGGTCACTGAATTGCTGCAGGGCGATGAACCCGTGTGCACTTTGACCGTTGAAGGTTGGCATCGCCTCCTCAATGAACGGGAAGTGGTGTCCGAAGAAACGGCTCCAGGACGAATACCGGGGGCCCCGGTACAGGCGAGCTGGAAGGATGAAGCGGCGGTGGGTCCCCTGACGACCTTTGGCGCGACAGCACATGCCCATTGCCTGGCAGAAGTGGCCACCGATGCGGAGGTCCGCTGGGCGCTTCAAGACCGAGCGGCGTTGCCGCTGATGGTGCTCGGGGGAGGTTCCAACGTGCTGATGCACCGGGATTGGAAAGGACGGATGCTCCACATGAACATCCGCGGCGTGCAAAAAATTGCGGACGACGGCAATGCCATTGAAGTGGTGGTTGGTGCGGGCGATTCTTGGCACGATTGGGTTATGCATGCGCTGGATGAAGGTTGGAATGGCTTGGAAAATCTGGCGTTGATTCCAGGCTCCGTCGGTGCCTCGCCCATGCAAAACATCGGAGCGTACGGGGTCGAAGTGAAAGACCGGTTTGCATGGTTGGAGGCCATCCACCGCGAAACCGGTGCACTTGAGCGCTTCGATGCCGAGCGCTGTGCATTTGGCTACCGCGACAGCGTATTCAAACAAGCTGAAAAGGACAAGTGGGTCATCGTTCGGGTGGCCTTCCGTTTGGACCGGTCAGCTCCCTTGAACACCCAATACGGTGCGATCCAAACGGAACTCGAATCCCGAGGATGGGACCGCGGCACCACCCACCGCCAAGTTGCTGAAGCGGTGATGGCCATTCGCCAATCCAAGCTGCCTGACCCCAGTGAAGTGGGCAATGCCGGCAGTTTCTTTAAGAATCCAGTGGTCTCTCAAGCGGTATTCGAGCGCATCCAAAGCGATCATCCTGAGGTGGCACACTACCCGGCGCCGGGGGGCAAGGTTAAACTCGCAGCGGGCTGGCTCATTGATCGGGCCGGCTGGAAGGGGTACCGCCGAGGGACGTGTGGTGTGCACGACCGGCAAGCCCTCGTGCTCGTGAATTACGGAGGCGCAACAGGCGCTGAGGTATGGGCATTGGCGCTTGATATCATGGAAGACGTCGAGGCCAAGTACGGCGTCCGATTGGAACCGGAGGTCAACCAGGTCGGGCTGTAAACGCACGCACCCAACCCCTGGGTAGGAGTTGGGTGGGCATTTGCTATTCCGATCCGCTTAACTATCAGAATATGGGGCAAGGCAGGTAGCGAGGCGCCTGGGGTCGCTTGCGCTGCTGCGTTTGCCACGTGTAAGAGAGCACCAATTCGTGGCTGCCACCGGTAGTGGATAAGCCCAACGTGCTCAAGGTGATGTCATAACTGTAACCGACTTTCCAATTGTCCTGGCCGTAGCCGACAATGGCGCTTACCGCGTCGACGTCTGCGCCGCCTTCAATTGTATGACCGAAAGGCAGACCTTGGTACCACAAGCCGAAGCTCAAGGGTTTGGTATCGTAGTAGAGGCCCAGATCGAGTTGGTCGAATTCCCCCTGTGCCATGTAATTGAAGGCCACAATCAGATCCCCGTGGTGCTTGTTGCGCATGTAGTCCATGATCGGCATACGCCATCCCCCGTGCACCGAAGTTTTGATGTCCATCGGATCAATGTAGGTGGCGTTCAAACTTTCGTTTGGGTTGTTCAAATGATCGAATGAACAGCCGAGCCAGGTGTACTTTCCGGTCAGCAAGAAACCCGTGGCAAAGTCGAAGTAATGACGTGAAACGCTGGGGCGGTCTTCGATGGTGCTCACCAGAGGACCGCGAATGAGCTGGTCCCCGAACGTCAATTGGGATATGTCGATTGAGCGGTTGGCCAAGGCAGCCTGAAGGGCCGGGCGCAAGCGCCAACCATTGCCCAATGGTATTTCGTAGGCGTACTGTCCGGCGATGCGCGTGGTGTTCAATCCACCCGCACCTGCTTCTTCTTGGCTCATCAAGATTCCGAACCCGCTGTTTAAGTTGCGGTTGTACCAGTCGGCTGCCACATGCCACCCGACATAGGCTCCGGGCATGGCGGCCCACTGGTTGCGGTACACCGTTGCCAAGCGCGCCTCATCGAGGGAACCGGCGAAGGCAGGGTTGACGCTTGTTGGAATCGCATTGTACTGCGTGTAACGCAGATCCTGGCTCCATGCCTGCCCAAAGGACAAGCCCAAGACGAGGATAAGGGTGCAAATCGCTTTCATAGCTGATGTGATATTCAAGTGCTTCATTTCGGTTTATTTGATGAGGGTTACATCCCCAGCTTGGGTGGTACGGTATCCACTGCTGAATGTTGCGATGGCCTTCCAGGCATAGACGTCCTGACGAACGATGCGGCCTTGGAAGTAGCCGTCCCATCCGATGTAGGGGTCGGTCGAGCGGAAGATCAATTCTCCCCACTTGTTGAAGATGACCAATTCGTAGTCCACGATGCCCATGTGGTGAGGGTGGAAAACGTCGTTGTCCAACGCGTTGGGGTCGTAGTAGCCGCCGTTCGAACCTCCGGTGTTCGGGGTGAACGCCGTTGGGAATTCCATGAATCCACCCACTGTAGCCTCAACAGCATGCTCCAACGTGTACGTGGTGGGGCAGTTGAAACTGTTGTTGGCGGTCAAGCTCACGGTGTAGATGCCGGGCTCCGTGTAGTAATGGACGGGGTCTTTTTCGGTGCTGAATTGGCCATCCCCGAAGTCCCAGAAGAATTCAGTAGCGTCCATTTCAGACAGGTTGACAAAGTCGACCGGCTGATCGGGTACAATGACCTGTGTTGGGCTATTCACGAAGGCGGCAGAGGCCGACGGGAACACTTCTACAGCACCGTACTGGATAACCTGCTCTTGTTGGCCTTCGTAGCCGATCACAGTCAAGGAGACATTGTACACACCGGGGCGTGTGAAGACGTGCGTCGGTGACTCCTCCGAGGTCATGACGTCGTCGTCAAAGTCCCAGATGTACTGGGCTCCATGACTGGAGTGGTTTTCGAAGTCCACTGCCAATGGCGCACAACCGCTGCCACTGCCTGTGAAGCTCGCTACAGGGTGGGGAGACAGGATGGTGATCACTTCTGTGTGCGCGTCGGCACAGAATCCATTGTCCACCAACAACGTGACGTTGTAGGATCCCCACGAATTGTAGGTGTGGAAGATGGGCTGGTCCGTTGCCACCTCAGCGCCATCGCCAAAGCTCCAGTGCTGGATGGCGTTGGATGAAGCGGTGCTCAAGTTGTTGATGCCCACCGTGGTGTTGGGGTAGGTCTGGATGGCTGGGCTGACGGTGAATTCAGCGGCAGGAGTTGCGTATACTTCAACGCCCACAGCCAATGTATCGGAGCAACCGTACGCACTCATGGCGATCAATTCCACCTCGTACGTTACGTCTTCGCCCGTGGCGTTGACAAACGTGTGCGTTGGGTTCTCGTCGTTCGAAGATGCCGTGCCGTCGCTGAAGTTCCAGATGTAAGCAGCGGCTCCTTCCGATTGGTTGATGATGTTGGCTTCAACAGGGGTGCAACCTTGTGCAACCACGTCAAACTGAGCGTTCAGGTAAGGACCAACTTCTACTTCCACGGCATCGGTAGTGGCGCAACCGTGTGTGTTGCTGACTGTGATTTGAGTGGTGTACACCACCAAGTCATCGGTAGGGTTGAAGAACGTCTTCGTGTGAATGGAATCACCAATCGCACTGTATTCACCGTTGCCATAGGCCCACGCCGTAGACGCGTGTCCTGCACTGGCATTTTCAAAGGTGACATCAACGGGGTAGCAACCCACGGCTTCCACCACGTTCAAAGCGGCTTCGGGTTGTCCCCAGACCTCAATCACGTGAACCGCCGTGTCAGCACAACCCGCCGCATTCACAGCCACGAGGGTCACGTTGTATTGTGCATCTTCCGTGCCCAATGCTTCGAACGTGTGCGCAGGGTTCAAGGCTTCAGATGTGGTTCCGTCGCCAAAGTTCCAGGTGGTCGAAGCCGTTGCCTGAACCGACGTGTTGTTGAAGGCTACCTCCATTGGAGAGCAGGTGCTCATTGGCAGATCGAAGTTTGCCGTCACTTGCGGGTGAACGGTGTGCTCGATGGCCATGGCAGCTGCGCAGCCTTGGTCGGTTGAAGCTGTCAACACCAGGGTTGAGATGGCATCCACTGAACCCGGGTTCTCGGAAGTAAATTCCAATTCAGACGCCAAGTCCAGTCCCATGCCGTTCATGGTGAGGTTGATGTCGTCTGCGTATTGGGCGTCGTAAACAACATTCCACGCGTCACCCGAGCACGTCGCATCGGATGATGCACTCAAGTTCACGACAGGAGTGGGGTTGACCGTTACCTCAAACGCTGCGCTTCCAGCGCATCCGTATTCAGATACGGCTTCGATTTCGATGGTGTGCGCCGTGGCGCTGCCCGCTGCACCCTCCAGTTCAAAGGTCGCTGCGTTGCCAGAAGCGGCGGCTGCACCGTCGATCGTCCACGCGACGGTTGACGCCGCTGTGCCGGTGTATTCGATCACGGTCTCAAAAGGAGCACATCCAACGGTTTCACCTGACCAGGCAGCAATGACTTCTGGCAGGACCGTTATGGTTTTTGTGGTGGTATCCACACAACCCAGCGCGTGCGTTGCGGTGAGTGTTAATGTGTAGTCCGTCGGCTCATCAGCACCTGCGTACGTGTAGGCATGTGCAGCTTGGGTATCCATCTGCAAGGCGTCGCCGTTGCCGTAGTTCCAGTCGAAGGCATCTGCCAACTGGCTTTCATTTGAAATGGCAATGTTGAAAGGAGCGCATCCCACTTCTTCATCGATGCTGAAGATCGCTTGCGGCTGGGGCTTGATGCTCACGTTAGCCGTGGCTGACCCCTCGCATCCGAAGGCATTGAATCCTTGGAATGAAATCGTATGGCTCATCAGCTCGTCTGTATCGTTGGTCCAGAAGTGCGTTGGAGTCGCTTCATTGGAGAACGAACCATCACCAAAATCCCAGTATGTCGCAGTCGCGTCAACCATATTGGGCATGGTCAAAGCCAATGGCGAGCACGCTTCGTTGGCTTCCAGGTTCAATTCGAAAGCCGGCGTTGGATTCACCTCAATGGCCATTGAGCGTTCGTCCGTGCAACCCAAATCGTCAATGGCGAGCAAGGTTACGTTGTAGAAGGATGGAGCATCGTTCGCTTCTGCGATGAAGGTGTGCTGGACGGTTGGGTTGTTGTCCACCAAACCGGGCAGCATGTCGTCGCCAAAGTTCCAGATGTACAAGTCCCCGTTGGTGCTTGCATTGGTAAAGGTGCTCACCAAAGGTGCACATCCGGCCGCGGCGTCAACGGTAAAGTTGGCTTCAGGTTGCGGCTTGATATTCACTTCAGCGGTCGCCGAGCCGATGCAGCCGTTTTCGGTTTCAGCAGAGAACGATACGGTCGCTGTCATCAATTCGCCGGTCGTGTTTTCCCACGTGTGCGCAGGCGCTTGGCCGGTAGCTGTCGTTCCATCGCCAAAGTTCCACGTGATGGCTTGAGCACCATCCAAAACCGGCATGGTCAATTCGAGCGGAGAGCACACGCTATCCGCGGGCAACTCCAGTGTAAAGTTAGCCGAAGGAAATGCAGTGATTTCTTGTGTAGCCGTGCTGGTGCAGCCCAAGTCGTCCATGGCGTTTAACGTCACCGTGTACGTCGTTGCAATGTCTTCCGCTTCAAAGGCGGCAATGGCGGTAGGCGTGGAAGCAGTGGAGCCGTTGCCAAAATCCCAGAAAAAAGCGTCTGCTTGAGTACTCGTGTTGTAGAAAGCAACGCTCAAAGGTGAGCATCCGCTTTCAAAAGTGACTGTGAAGTCTGCTGTCGGTTGGGGCTTGATGTAGACGGTTGCCGATCCTGAACCCACACAACCGTTGGTCGTAGCGGCTTCGAAAGAAACCGTAGCTTCCATCAGGTCTTCTCCCGTGTTTACCCACGTGTGGGTGGGGCTCTGGCCTGCAGCGGTGGTGCCATCGCCGAAGTCCCAAATCAAGTTCTCAGCACCGGGAATCTCAGGCAGGGTCAGTTGCAGAGGCGAGCACACCGTGTCAGATGCCAGGCTCAAGGTAAACGCTGCGGCCGGGTGCACGGTTACTTCGCGGGTTGTTGCATCTGAACAACCCAAATCGTCGTGCGCCGTCAAGGTTACCTCGAATGTTGTCGTCGACCCCTCAGCCGTGAATGTGTGTGCAGGGTGCTCTTCGTGGCCGGTGGTACCGTCCCCGAAATCCCAATCGTACGAATCGGCCAACATGCTGTAGTTGTTGAACTGGCTAACCAAGGGATCACATCCTTCGTCGTTTGCCACCATGAAGTTGGCAATGGGCTGGGGCTTGATGTTCACGGTCGCTTCGGAAGTGCCCGGGCAGCCTTCGGCCGTCTCCGCCTCCAGTGTAACGATTGCGGTCATCAATCCTGTTGATGCATTGAACCACGTGTGGGTTGGAGTGGCTTCATTCGACGTGGTCCCGTCACCGAAATTCCACGTGAAGTTATGAGCGCCGTCCAATACGGGCATGGTCAATTCCAAGGGGGAGCATACCGAGTCGGCGTCCAAATTCAGTGCATATTCAGCTGCGGCGAAGACCTCTACCGTAGCCGTGGCAATATCAGCACAGCCCAATTCGTGTGTTGCCGTCAAAGCCACTTCAAAATCGGTGTTCGCATCGATGCCTTCAAACGTGTGGTTAACGGCTGATCCGGTTGCATTTGTGCCATCACCAAAATCCCAATTAAGGGTGGTGCCTTCGGTGCTGTTGCTGGTGAATGCGGAAGACAGAGGCTCACATCCGCTCAAGGCGTCAGCTGTGAAAGCCGCTGTAGGCATGGGCTTCACAGTGATCAAATCCACCGCTAACCCGCCACATCCGTGCTCGGTTTCACCGGTAACACTGACGATGTAGTTGTCGAGGCCACCGGACGTGTTTTCCCAAGCGTGATCGGGAGTGGCTTCGTTGGAAGTGGTTCCATCACCGAAATCCCATGCAATGTTCTGGATGCCTTCGATGACGGGCAAGGTCATTTCAAGCGGAGAACACGCTGCATCCACACCGAGGTCCAAAGTGATATCAGCAGCAGGGTAAACGGTAACGGTCAACGTATCGGTATCGGTACAGCCCAAGTCGTCGTAGGCCGTTAACGTGATGTCGTACGTCTGGATGGAGCCTTCGGTGTAGAAGGCTTGTGACGCCGTCGGACCGTCGTCGGTGATGCCGTTTCCGAAGTCCCATACGTAGGAGTCTGCGTCGCTTGAGATGTTTTCGAAGTTCGCGGCCAAAGGTTCACATCCCTCGGTTGCATCCGAAGTGAATTGTGCAACAGGTTGAGGTCGAACGTATACAGTCTCGGTGTGCGAGTCGATGCAACCAAACACCGAAATACCCGTGAAGGTGATGGAAGTCCCCATGAGGCCGCCATTGGTGTTTTCCAACACGATGCTCGGAGCCTGCTCCGTTGACGTGTTGCCACCGCCAAAGTTCCAGGTGAACGAATTCACGCCGTCCATGAATGGCATGGTCAGCTCCAATGGCGAGCATGCCGTATCGTTCGGCAGGTCAAACGTGAAGTCGGCTTCTGGGTAGACTTGGATGGTCGTTGACGTGGTGTCATTGCATCCCTGCAGGGAGTGTGCGACCAACTCAATCGTCTGGCTTTCAATGGCGTTGTTGATGTTCTCCAAGGTGCCGTCCCAGACAGCGCTGGAGGTCACGAAATTTCCGTTGGCGTACCATTCGTAGGCGATGGCGCCTTCGGAGAGGTTTGCAATGGACGGAGCGTAAGGGGCACATCCGGCGTTGGCCACAGGATCCATTTGCGCAATGGCGCGTGGGAATGCGTCTACCGTGATGTTATCCGTTGCTGTGCAGCCCACAGATGAGGTGACAGTAACCGTGGCCGTGTGTCCACTGCCGTCACCGATAGCGGTTTCCAAGGTGGCATCCACGGATTCTCCACTCAAGGCATTGCCATCAATTTCCCACGCGAAGGTGGAAGCGAGTGAAGCATCTGCATTGAAGGCCACTTCAAGGGGAGAACAACCGCTTAAAATGTCGGCCTGGGCCTCCACGGTTGGGTTGGGGTTGATGCCAACAAATTGTGATGTAGAGGCCGAGCAGTCGGGTGTGGTCACGGTCAAGCTCACGTTGTAGTCGCCTGTGAAGGCGTAGTCGTGACTCGGGTTGGATTCGTAGCTCACGCCGCCGTCGCCAAACTGCCAGTACCAACCGGTGATGTTGGTGGTGTAGCTGGCTGTGGATTCATCCGAGAAAGAGGTGGTATTTCCGAAGCAAATGCCTTCGAATGAAAAGTCCGCCTCCGGCTGCGGATGCACGGTGACGAATTCTTGGGCCGTTGACTGACAGCCGTTGACCCCGGTTACAGCAACAGCAATCGGGTGATTGCCTGGCGTCGTGAACGTGATCGGGTCAAGTTGTGTGCCCACTTGGAAGGATGGCTCGGGCATGAAGGACCAAACGTACAAGTACGAATCGGCCGCACTTACATCGCCGGATACGGTGAGTTCACCGCATCCTTCGGTGGCTGAGAGTGTCATGTGCACTTCTGGACGTGGTAACACCGTGATGTCAATGCTCGATGTATCTGCACACGCCCCGTTGGTGCCAGGGAATTGGATCACGCTTTGAACCGTGTAGTCTCCAGGATTGGAAAACGTAAAGCTTACGTGCCCCGTTGAGGTGTTCAAGAAGTTGGGGTTCACACCAAAATTCCAAGCGTATTGCACGCCGGTGGCTTCTTGGTGAAATTGAACCGATGTACCCTCGCATACGCTCGTTTCGCTGCTCCAAAAGTCACTGACCGGAGCGCTGGCGTAATAGTGTCCTTCGATGGTGCACGAACCGTCGGCTTCTGCCAACGTTACCGTGTAGCTCGAAGCGCCACCGGTGTACGTGTGCGACACCGGCGCATCGCCGGGATTGAACGCACCGATGGCTTCGGTGGCGCTGCCGTCACCCCAATCGATCACCAAATCCGTCCAGGATGTGGACGTTTCGATGCTCAACGGAGCGTCGGCGGCACTGCAGTTGTACCACGTGGGATTGGATGTTGCAATTCCTTCGTTGTCAAGGACTTCCTGACATTGAGCGAAGAGTGATTGGGGCCCCATGGCGCCCAAAAACAATGCAATGGATATGATGTATAAGCGGATCATACCCGGCTTTTACGGGAATTTTCCGCAGAGGTTGCACTCTGGTTGCTTATTTATCAGTCCTTTACCTCGTCGAGGATGGATTGAACAACCGAAGAAACGGCAGGACACAAGTGCGCATTCTGCTCGGTGATGCCCAAAATCTCCCGCATGTTTTTGCGATCGGTGTGTGGAAATTCCCGACAGGCTTGCGGACGTTCGCTGTAAATCCCGCATGCATTTGTCTCCACTTCAAGGAATGGACAAGGAGCGGTTTGCAAAATCCAGTCGCCGTCTGCGTCTCGTTGCAAGTATCGGCTCGAAAAGTCGCCGACTTTCATTCCCAAGTGCTTTGCGACGCGAAGGATGTCGCGCTCCTTGAAAATGGGACTGGTTGTTTTGCAGCAGTTCGCGCAGGCGAGGCAATCGATTCGGTTGAACGCTGCGTCGTGTCCTGTGTGAAATTGATCATCCAAGTCCTTCGGGGCCTTGCGCCGCCAGCCTGCGAAAAGGCGTTGAATGGCCTTGCGGTTGCGCGCCGACCAGAGCAATTGCCGTTTGTATTCGTCCTTCAATGCGGGTCTTGAAATGCCGGGTTCGACGTGAAGGACGTATCGGTGAGGGTGTGCAAAAAGGCGATTAACTGCGCCTGCTGTACTGCGCTCAGTTGCAACCCACCTGTGGTGTATTTCATGAACGGATCGACTGTGGTGCTGGGGACACCACCTGAGTTGTAGTGTTCGACCACCTCCTCCAATGTCTGGAAACGGCCGTCGTGCATGTAGGGCCCGGAGAGCGCGATGTTGCGCAGGGTGGGGGTTTTGAATTTACCGGAATCCAGTGGATTGCCCGTCACCCCCGCATGTCCAGCATCCGCAGCGAACGTACTGTCCAGGCCGTTGTTGCGGAACAAATAATCACTGAACTGAAGCCCGGCTTCCCCGTGGCAATGGAAACAATCCCCTCCAAATTCACCGCCCGGGGTGGTTTCTGGATCCCCGCCTTCACGAAGGAAAATCTCGTACCCGGCAAACTCCGCATCGGTCAAGAATGTCTCGCCGCGCCTCCAACGATCGAATTTGGAGTCCGCCGAGACCAGGGTTCGCACAAACTGGGCAATGGCTTTTGTGGTGCGCTCTGGCGTTATGGTTTCATCGCCGAAGGCCACCGCAAACCGGGCGGCGTAATCCTCCGAATTTTGCAAGCGTTCAACTGCCTCACTCCACGGCAAGGCCATTTCATCGGGGTGGGAGACCGGCTCGAGGATTTGTTCTTCAAGGGTTAAAGCCCGTCCGTCCCAGAAAAAAGAGGGCGACCAGCCGATGTTGATGATGGCCATTGCATTGCGGAAACCTTGGGCACCGGTAATACCAGTGCTGTAAGGATTGGGGTCTGAAAATCCCGCAGATGGCAGGTGGCAGGAACCGCAGCTCATGGACCCATCTGCCGAGAGTTCTTTTTCCCAGAACAGCATTCGTCCCAATTCGATGCCTTCCACCGTCAGGGGATTGTCTTCGGGAATGTCCATCGGGGGAAAAAACGGCGGAATTTCGAGGGTGTACGGCGTGGCAGCGGGCGCGCAATCCGGCGTGTCACAAGGCAAGTCACCCTGGCAGCGTTCACAGCCTGTCAGAACAAACAAGGCCAGCGTGTACAAGCCGATTCGCGTGCGCATTCCTTTGGTCATTGCACGTTGATTTGCCAAGCGTCAACGAGCAGGTCCATCATGCGGCCGCCCAAGCTGTCACCCTGCGCGTTGTGGGTCACTGGATCTACCGCCAAGTCGATGGCATCATCGGTGCCGTTGAGTGCTTTGGCTGCATCCAAGGTGAGCGTCAGGGTTGAGGTCGTTTCTGAGGCGATGACCAGCGGTTCGGGAAATTCCAATGTCACCGTTCGATAGCTGGCATCGGTCCCGCAGTGATAAGACACGGGGTCGAGCAATTGCGTGCCGGATTCAAGGGCAAATTTCCCTTCGTACTTGACGAAGATGTACCCCGATGCCCACGTCCAGAACATGCCCGCTGAACCGATGACGCTGAGGGGGTGGCTATTGGGGTAGGATGCCGGATCAATATCCGTGTTGATTTCTGGGGGGAGGCCCATGCCAAATCGCACAGCGTCATAGGTTCCGGCGTTCAGCGTACTTTCGATGTGCTGGGCATGCACACTGAAATCAATGAGGCTCACGTCTGCGCCCTCGAACCATTCGCCGTCGATGCGAAACGCGACAGGTGCCAAGTAGAGTTGCAAGTTGTCGAGGCGAACCGGATAGCCGTTGTGGTCGGTCACGACTTGCTCCAGCGCGTACGGCTCGTCGCCCCACGCCAATTCCAGATTCATCCTAGCCGTCCCTAGCAACGTCTCCGGCGGCTCGGGATTGCATCGGTCGCATCCAGTGAGGACGAGAACGAGCAAGCCAAAAACGAATAAGGAAGAGGGGGATTGCATATCGTTGGCGCGTTGTTTCTCAAAGATAGAACGTCTAATTTGTGCAGACGTTGCACAGCGCTCACAATAAGCTAGAAATGGAGGTCAAGTTTGCGAAGAAGGGGTTTCACGTGGTGAAAGCGAGTGCTGGATCGGGCAAAACATACCGGTTGGTGCGCGATTACCTCGCTTGCTGCCTTTGGGAGAACAACCCGCATTACTTCAGGCACATCCTCGCCATCACGTTCACCAACCTCGCGGCACAGGAGATGAAAGAACGCATCTTGAGCGATGTCCGGGAAGTGGCTGAAGGAAGGGGATCCATGCACGGTTCGTTGCTCGAGATCGTCCCCATCGCAGCGGAAGAATTGGAACGAAGGGCTCGAGCTCTGGGCGAAGCCATGATGCATCGCTACGAGGATTTTAGTGTCATGACGATTGATTCTTTTGTCAATCGGTTGGTGCGAAGCTTCAGCAAAGACCTGCAATGGGAAGAGGACTTTCAGATTGAACTGGATGAAGAGGCACTGTTGGATGAAGCCATCTCACGGCTGCTCAGCCGCGTAGGCCGTCCGGAAGAAAAGGCCTTGACCGCGATGCTTGAAGGCTTTGTGCGGCAGCAAGTGGAGGAGGAGAAAAACGCACTCATCCGCCACCAACTGCGGTCGTTTAGCAAGCAGGTCACAAAGGAAAACATGCAATCGGCATTGCAGGCATTGGACCCTTTAGTATGGACGCCGGAAGCCCTCGAACAGTTCCGCCAATCCCAACGAGTGGCTCTGGGAAAGCGACGCAGGTTGCCCGTGGATGCTGCCAAAGCAGCACTTGACCGGTTCAAGGTACTTGGATTGGAAGATGCCCATTTCAGCTACGGCGATCTGCCCAAATGGCTTCGTCGCGTGGCCAATGGAATGGGACGGAAGGCCACCATTGGCAAACGCCTCGCGGGTCAATTGGACGATGGCACATTCTGGTCGTCAAAGGCGACGGACTCCACCATTGCTCAAATTCAGGAAGCAATTCCGACGATTGACCAGGCCGTCCTCGCTTGGCGCGACCTGTATGAAGGGGAATCGGGGCGGATTTTCAAATTGGAAGAACACCTTCAACAGCGCGTGAGCCTGATCGGCACCCTGGGCCTGATTCGGGACGAACTCGCAGCAGTAGAGCGCGACAAAAACGTGCGGCTTCTCTCCACCCTCAACCGGGAGATTGCGGCCATTGTGAGAGACAATCCGGCGCCCTTCATCTACGAACGCATCGGCAACCGGTACCGCAACTTGTTCATTGATGAGTTTCAGGATACGTCGATTACCCAGTGGCACAACTTGGTACAGCTTTTTGAACACCTGGTGTCGTTGGACGAAATGGGCATGGTGGTGGGCGACGGCAAACAAGCCATCTACCGGTGGCGCAATGGCAACTACGAGCAGCTGGAGGCCTTGCCAGGTCTTATTGGTCGTCCAGGGCCTGCCCTCATCGATGCGGCGCAAGCGCTGAAACGTGCGCACTTCCCAGCGACGTTGGAATTCAATCGCCGATCCGGGTCCTCGATTGTGGATTGGAACAACCGGTGGTTCGCCAGCGTCCAACGCTACCTCCCAGAATCTTTGCAAGGTGTATACGATGACGTACAGCAGACGGCGACGGCAAAGCACCAAGGCCATGTGCACTTGGCGTGTTTGGTTCAGGAAGAAGGGGTCGAAAAGCAAGACCAGCGCAACGGCTGGGTGGTGGAACGCATCCTTGCCCACACGGGTGGATCCATGGTGCAGGAGGGGGAAACCCGGCGCTTCGTTCCGCCCCCAGATCCTTCGGGTCACTTCTCCTTGTCCGATATTGCGGTGCTGCTGCGCCGCAACAAAGACGGTGCGGCCCTTGCTCAATACCTCATGGACTGTGGGATCACCCCATGGACTTCGGAGAGTCTCCATTTGGGCAGGCATCCGGTTTCCCTCGCTGTAGTGGCCTTGCTGCGATCGGTGCTAGATCCTGAGAACCCAGCCCACGTCTTGACGTTCGTTCAAAACTACTGCGCCATAAACCCAACGGCATCTGAAGCTGAATTGCTCAGCAAACACCGCACCGTGACGACGTACCGCGGATCGGACGAAAAAGAACGAACACGCAGCGCCATGGATGCGCGTTCCCTTTACCAAGCGGTTGCGCCCGGGCTGCACCCGTGGGAATTCGTGACGGCACCTTTGACTTTGCTGGTGGGCCACTGTTTCGAAGCGCTGGATTGGTCCAACCGCTATCCGGCCTACACGGAGGGCATGTTGGAGTTGGTGCATGAAGTGGTCACCCAACGCCGGGGTACATTGAAGGACTTTTTATCCCACTGGGACCGCAGAGGACACAAGCGCAGCATCCGCGTCAGCGGGGCGCAGGATGCGGTTCAGATCATGACGCCCCACAAGGCAAAGGGGCTGGATTTCAAAGTGGTCATCGCCCCGGTTCATCCGGAAAAAATCGACCGGTTCAAGGACGAAATACCGGTTCAATTGGATGCCGCTCAGTTCGGGTTGCCGGCAGCTTTGCTGCGGGACAGCGACTTGAAAGACACGGTTATGGAGCACGAGCGTGAAGCGGAGATTGACCGCACCGTGTTGGATGCCTTGAATGTGGCCTATGTGGCTGCAACGCGGGCGGTAGACCGACTGGACATCGGCTTGGAATTTGACAAAAATCCTGCGAAGGACATGGCGGTTCAGACACTCCCGCAGTTGCTTTGGAAGGGGTGGCAGGAGGCTTTTCCAGAGCGTGTGAATGAAGAGACCAGGTATGACGATTATGGTGCCATGGACCGCAAGGCGACGAACGCTGAGCCCGAGGGCACCATCGGTCTTGACCAGGCACAATCGCTCGAATTGGGTCAAGCCTATGACCAGCGCATTGCGCGGCCCAAATTGCACTGGGCGGCGCTGGCCTCGGAAGGCGAGTGGACCCCCATTGAGCACGGGAATGCTGTACACGGCTTGCTGGGCGAACTGCAGGATGCTGGGGATTGGCCGGGAATGAAGGAGCAGATGGAAAACGCCAACCTCTGGTCCGTTGAACAGCGTGGTTCGGTCATTGCACTGGTCGAATCCATGCTGAATGGAGCGGAGACAAAACGGTTTTTCGAAGCCCGCGCCACCGAAGTGTTTGCAGAGCGCACCGTGCACATTGGAAACGGCGAGTTGGGACGACCCGATCGGGTCGTACACCTCGATGGAGTTTGGCATGTGGTGGATTTCAAAACCGGAAAAGAGCGAGACAAAGACAAGGCCCAGGTTGCAGGGTATTGCGAGGTGCTCAGTGCCATGCATCCGGGCGATGCTGTTCAAGGCTGGTTGATTTACACAGAGACCATGCAACTTGTGGAAGTGCCTGTGCTGTTTGGCGCTCCCTAACCCGGCATTTTCGCAGTGGGTTTCCTAACTTGCTCGTCCAAGCCTGATTCCATGAAAAAAGCCTGCCTGTTTGCGTGCTGTGCCGTGTTGAGCGGTGTGTTGTTGGCTCAGCATTCCACGCCGAATGCGCCATTGTTCCAAAAAGGTTTCCCCGTGCCCCAAGCTCAACCTGATGCTTCGTTGGAAATACGCGCAGAAGCCTGTGCCCCGGCAACGGCTCTTCGGGACTTGGAATGGAATAACGTGAGGGCTCTAATTGAAAACGCCGGTGCACTCTGGTACGATCGCGCCATTGATAAGGGGGCCTTTATGGTCCCTAAAGAAGAAGGCGTGTCCGTGGTGTACGGCGGTGCGCTTTGGTTGGGGGGAATCAGCCCTGACCAACAGCTGAAACTTGCGGCCGTCCGGTACCGCAATGTTGGGAATGATTTCTGGCCCGGCCCGTTGACCAATACCGGTGCCGCTGAAGTGGACCCGACAACGTGCGAACAGTACGACCGGTTCACCATTACCCAGCGTGCTGATGCCATGCGCCACCGCCAGTACTTCGACTGCGTGGCCGATCCGGAGTGTGACCTCGAAGAGCAGTTCCCGAACGGGTACACCATTCCCTCGTATTTCTTCGAATACCCCGCGCACGGAAACGTCGGCCTCAATCAAGACTACTACCTCGCCCCGTTTAAGGATTACGACGGCAACGGATTCTACGACCCGGCCGCGGGCGACTACCCCTGGTACGACTTCCTCCAAGAAATTGATTGTGCGGAGCGCCGCCGCGAAGACCAGGTCCCGTTGTACGGTGACCAGACGTACTACTGGATATTCAACGACAAAGGCAATATTCACTCCGAATCGCAGGGTGAGCCGATCGGTATGGAGATTCGCGCCCAGGCCTTCGCTTTCTCGACGAACGATGAGGTGAACAACATGCAGTTTTACAACTACGTCTTGATCAACCAAGGAACGCAAACGTTAACCGACACCTACTTTGCCCAGTGGGTCGACTGCGACTTGGGCGGCCACGTGGATGACTACGTAGGAGTGGACGTCGAGCGCGGCCTCGGCTACAGCTACAACGGGGATGCGTTTGATGAACCGACGAGTTACTCCATCGGATACGGGGAAAACCCACCTGCGATGGGGGTGGACTTTTTCGAAGGCCCTTATCAAGACGCCGATTCCATCGATAATCCCCTGACAACGGTTTTCTCTGACGCCATTGACTCGCTGGGGATTCCCTACAAAGGTATCGGCATCGGTTACGGCGACGGCGTCATCGACAACGAGCGTTACGGCATGCGGAAGTTCATTTACTACAACTGGAACTTCGGCATCAACGGCCAGCCGACGTTGGCTGCCCAGTATTACAACTACATGCGCGGTTTTTGGAAAAACGGGCAACGCATGGCGTACGGCGGCGACGGTTTGACCGCTGCAACCGGTGCGGACTTGGACATTCCCGCAGATTACATGTTCCCAGGAGACACCGACCCCTATCAATGGGGGACCATCGGTATCTCCGTTGAGCCATGGACTGAAGTGGGCGCAGGCAACCCGCCTGGAGATCGTTTGTTCTTGCAATCGGCTGGACCCTTCACCTTGGAACCCGGGGATTACAACAACATCACCGTGGGCATGGTCTGGGCGAGAGCTACGGGCGGCGAGCCTTTCGAGAGCGTGGAATTGTTGCGATTGGCCGACGACAAGGCCCAGGCGTTGTTTGACAACTGCTTCGAGATTGTCTCAGGTCCCGACGCACCGGACATCACCATCCAGGAGTTGGAAAACGAGCTGATCCTCTATTTGACCAACGACAACCCAATCTCGAATAACTACAAAGAAGAGTACATGGCGATGGATCCTTCCATCCCGACCGAATTGGAAGACGGAACCGTACTCACCGATGAAGAACGCAGTTATGTTTTTGAAGGCTACCTCATTTACCAATTGCGCGATAACACTGTGAGTCCTTCCGACCTCGGCGATATCGATGCGGCTCGCCTCATTGCCCAGTGCGACATCCGGAATGGCATTACACAGGTGATCAACAATGAATTTGATCCCGTCCTCGAATTGCCCGTTCCCACGTTGCAGGCAGACGGCACCGATGAAGGTATTTTCCACAGCCTGCGCGTCACCAACGACGCTTTCGCCCAAGGCGACAACCGCTTGGTGAACCACAAGACCTACTACTTCATGGCGCTTGCCTACGGCTACAACAACTACCGTCCGTATGACCCGGTATTGGGTACAGGACAAGACGTTCAATTCAAGGCTTCTCGAAAGGCGGCTGTGGGTTCCATTCGTTCCTACTCCGGCGTTCCCCACAACCCGGCTCCTGAAGCCGGCGGTACGATTCAGTACGCCGACTACGGCAGCGGCGTGGAGATGACGAAGAAGGAAGGCAAGGGCAACGGGATGATGGACCTCGAGCTGACGGCGGCCTCCGAGGCGGCCATCCTCGAGAACAACATCGCCTCGACGGTCACGTATGCGGCCGGCCACGGCCCGGTCGACATCCGCGTGGTGGACCCGCTCCGCGTCCCCGACGCTAATTTCGAACTCCGCGTAGCCGGCGACGACGCCGACCTTGAGGACGCCGTGGACGCCTACTGGACGCTCACCAACGTCACCATGCTCAACGACGACGACCCGGACAACGACTTCAAGGCCGTTCACGAGTCTTCTTCGTCGATTGCGCTCCTCAACGAAGAGCTCCTCCTCAACTGGGGCATCTCCGTGACGGTGCACCAATACGCGTACCCACAGGACGGCAAGTTCACCGAGCCGGTGCACGCGTCCATCACCTTCGACGACCCGGCCCGTCCGTGGCTCCTCGGCATCCCCGATGCAGAGGGCTTCAACCAGCTCAACTGGATCCGCGCCGGCAACCAAGAGGGCGCCAGCGACGTGCCTTCGGAAGTCATCTTCAACGACCTCAAGACGGGCAACCCGCTCGATGAGGACGAAGTGTACGAAGGCATCTTGGGCGGCACCTGGGCACCGTACTGCCTCGTGAGCTACACGGGCGATGTGGAACTGCCCAACGGCGAAGTCGTCAAGCTCCCGAACATCGCACCGACGATTGACGGCTTTGAGGGCGACCTCTCTCCGTTCTCGGGCATCAGCGGCCTCAACAACGTCGACGTCGTCATCACGAGCGACAAGTCCAAGTGGACACGTTGCCCGGTACTGGAGATGCAGTCGGTGGAAGAACTCGCACAGAACGGCGGCGAGAAGCTCAGCCTGCGCCGCCACCCGTCGGTGGACAAGAACGGCCGCTACTCGGGTCAGGACGGTTACAACGCCGGTGAGGCGAACCCCAACGGCAGCCAACCCACCGGCATGGGCTGGTTCCCCGGTTACGCCATCGACCTCGGCACAGGCGAGCGCCTCAACATGGCGTTCGGTGAAGACTCATGGCTCAGCGCTGACAACGGCAAGGACATGCTGTGGAATCCATCGCCGAACATACGCGGTGGCGGCGGCTTCGGCGGAGGTGGCGGCGGTGCCATCTACGCTGGTGGCCAGCACTGGATCTACGTCTTCAAGAACTCGCAGTTCGAGGAAGGCACCGAGAACCGCATGCCGGCCTACGACGGGGGTAACTACCTCTGGACAAACCTCGAAGACAACCCCTCAACGACCAACGTTCGCCGCGTCTTCCGTGCATGCACGTGGGTAGGTTCTTCGCTCCTCAACGACGACTACGAGATGCTGCCAGTAGAAGACGGCCTCATCCCGAACGACGTGCGCATCCGACTCCGCGTTGCCAAGGCTTACGAGAAGTGGAGCCCCACGCAAATCGACGCCGAGGACAACTACGACGGTGCGGACAACTTCTGGAACCCGCTCTACACCTTCTCCACGAAGAACGTAGCGACGCTCACCCAGCAGGACACCGTCCTCACGAGCATCCTCGATGTCATCAACGTCGTGCCGAACCCGTACTACGCCTTTAGCCAGTACGAGACGAGCAAGCTCGACAACCGCGTCAAGATCACCAACCTGCCGGAAGTGTGCACCATCCGCATCTACAACCTGCAGGGAACGCTCGTGCGCTCCTTCTCGAAGGCCGACCCACTAACCTCGCTTGATTGGGACCTCAAGAACGAACGCAACGTGCCGATCGCCGGTGGCGTCTACATCATCCACGTCGATGTCCC